>JBMYRO010000004.1:0-90781 GCA_049602435.1 Hyphomicrobiales bacterium | reverse complement strand
ATGATGAACACGAAGATGAAGAACATCATGATGAACACGAAGATGAAGAACATCACCATGAACACATTCATGAACATGGAGAGTATGATGCGCATATATGGCTGGATACTTTTAATGCAAAGGTAATAGCAAACCAAATTACGATTGAATTATCTAAACTTGACCCAAATAATAGGTATATATATCAAAAGAATAGAGATAATTTTATAGATGAGGTTGATGCTTTGGAGAGGACAATTAATCAGCAGTTAAATCATTATGTCAGCTTTGTTACATTTCATGATGCTTATCAATATTTTGAGAATAGATTTGATGTTCCATCAGCTGGAGCCCTGACTGTAAACCCAGATGTAATGCCTGGTGCACATCAGCTCACTGAAATAAGAGATTTGATATCCTATAACGACATACATTGTATATTTTCTGAACCACAATTTAATCCAAAGATTATCGAGGTTATAGCGGATGACACAAATGTAAAAATGGGAGTTCTTGATCCATTAGGAGTAAACATTCCTGCTGGTAAAGATCAATATTTTAGCATCCTAAAAAACATTGCAAATAAATTAGAGGAATGTGGGCACAATCACTAAATAATTTTTTAATAATATATAAAGAATACACTGTTAACATCTAATAGTGTATTTTCTTATGGGGGTAGCATGATAGAAAATTTTAATGGAGTTTTTTATTTTATTATTTTTTTAATAGTTTTAGCAATGAATTCATTTTATGGATTTAATTGTCTTTTCCGAACTGAAAAATTCCTAGCAAAATATAATGTTAGTATTGAAGCATCATTTTTTTGTAGATTTGCAGGTGCAATAATTTCTGCATCAGTTCTTATGCAATTGTATATACTGTTCAGAGGTACTGAAGCAACATGGGCATTTTTTAATTTCATGTTTATTGGTATGACCTTGATTTCAGCAGCATCATTTTATGGTTATGAAGTTGATAAACTTGGATTAACTGATGGTGCAACTAGGGAAGGATATATTTCAACAGGTGTTCTAGCACTACTATGGGCAATACTTTGCTATGGCTTGGCTGATAAAATATATATCTAGCTTATTTTTTAAGTTTGATGAACTCCTTCTTAAGGAATTTCTTTAGACCACTAGCAATTTATATATTTATATATTGTTTGTTGGCTGCAGGTATATTTGCTGCAGCCATATTAATAATAAAAGTTATAACTTTTTTATTTAGTTTATAGTTTAAGCCCAAGGCTTGATGGCATCTTTTAGTTTTTTGTACCCATCAATAAATCCAGGTCTATCTGCTGTATATATATTATCAAACTTATTGAGGGCATCATCAAGCCAAGTCTTAAGTTTTTCGTTACCCGGGTTTGCGTCTAAATAGGCATCTCTAATCAAAACAAAATGTATTCTTGGGTCATATGGTTTTTTAGTTCCACCAACTGTTTCATCCCCATCCAGAAGTCTGAGTAACATAGCATCAGCAGAGCCGAGTGTTTGTTCATGTATTGGCGGTCCATCCATTCTATACATAACAGATGTCATATCCCGACCATTCCCTGTCGTATACCCCATTTCATTCCAAAGGTAGTCCATATGAGCTGTGGAGTTTACCTTTTTAAGTATTTTACTTCCAAAATATCTGAGCGGGTCTGATACATCTGCCAGTAAGTCTGTTAATCTATCACCATCAAGATCAGTTGCTAGTACAATACAGTCTTGATGGTTGATCAAATCCCATAGTAATAAGCCATAATTTGTATCAGCAATATGTTGTTCAATTTGACCTGACCATTGATCCATACCAGCTTTAAAATCTTTGGGAAGTAATGCAATTATTTTATCGATATTTTCTTTGTGTTCATCGTAAGCATTTACTGCCCATTTTCTGCCAACATTGAATTTTGTACCTTCAAGAAGCCAAGTAAGTAATCCTGCATTTATTCCATCTTCCATCGCTTGTGTTGGTTTAAACGCTACCCTTCCAAGTTTCTTAGTATCATTTACCATTTTTAGGAATAACCTTGCGGCATGGGCCATTTGAATGCCAGGGGTATTCATTTCGGAATGGATTATCCCTGTTTTTTCGTCAACATTAAATACTTTCTTATCTTGTGAGTATGGTAAACATGGCATACATCTAACAACAGTTATGGGTCCATATGGTCGGACATTACAGTAGACGCCAGCTTGAGTTCTAAGTGGTGCGTTACCTGATTTTCCCATAACAACTACTTTAGAACCATCTTCATCTCTTACATATGCATCCCCAGCAGTTGACCACTTTATTGATGTTATTGGCATATTACCAAACCAACTCAAAGGTGCTAGCTTTAAATCATGTCTAATTTGTGACCACATTGGTAGTGCATAAAAAGGTAAGCCTAATACATCAATTGCTGAAACAGTTCCTAATAATGCGAAGGCATCTGTTAATGAGTGAGCTATTGGGTTGATATCGGAATTATGATTACCACCTTTCCAGACTATTGCATCTGGATATCCATTTGGTCTTAAATCTGCCTTTTCATATATACCATCAAATATCTCTTCGAGATTTCCTCCAGCTGCTTCAGTTTCTGCTATTTTAATTAGATCAATCATTTGGTTACCTTATTTCTTGTAAGCGTTTTTAAATATATAAATTATATTATATTTGTTATAACAATAGATGTTTCTAGGTCAATATCAAATAATGAATTTAATAAAATTATGCCTCAAAAGATCCAAAAAATAGCTAATAAAGTTGAGAAACAGAGTAATTCACCAGTAATAATATTATCCAAGCCTCAGTTGGGTAATAATATTGGTGCAACTGCTCGTGTTATGGCAAATTTTGGGGTATATAAATTAAGAGTTGTAAATCCGAGAAGTGGATGGCTTAATTCTGAGACCTACAGTTCCTCCTCCGGTGCATCGGCAATCATTGATAATGCTGGTATATTTGATGAAGTTAAAGATTCAATTAGAGACCTAGATATTGTATACGCAACTACTGCAAGAAGAAGAGATTTGATCAAAGAGGTTTTAAGTCCTAGATCAGCTGCTCATGATATGAGAGAAAACATAAAACAAGGTAAGAGAGTTGGTATCTTATTTGGGGGGGAAAAGTCTGGATTATCAAATGAAGAGTTAACCTATGCAGACAAGATAATAACAGCACCGGTAAATCCAGAATTTGCATCTTTGAATCTCGCTCAAGCAGTTTGTGTAATTGTCTATGAGTACTATTCAGGTGGTGATATTAGAGCCCTTGGGAGAGTTACTGAGAGCGATAGAGGCAGATACGAAGGTTTGGCAAAGGATAAGACAAAAAATGCTAATAAAGAAGAATATATTCATTTTTTAGAGTTTTTAGAGAAGACTCTCTCCGATAAAGGGTTTTTTAGCGCTCCGGAAAAAAAGAACATTATGTTGAATAATATTAGAAGTATGTTTCAACGGCAAAACCTAACACAAAAAGACATTAAAATTTTATTTGGAATTTTCAAAAAATTTTTAAATAAGTAAACATATACAACTAATCGTTGACACAAAGATACATTGATTGTAGTGATATCTATATTTTTAACCCGCGAATTGATTTAAATATCAAAATTCTGTCAGCAATTTATTGCTTAGGAGGGCGGATCCAAATGGAGGATTTAGAATGACAAAGAGAATAAATGCCAAGTATAAGATTGATAGAAGACTTGGTGAGAACATCTGGGGCAGGCCAAAGAGCCCAGTCAATAGAAGAAGTTATGCACCAGGTGAACACGGTCAAAGAAGGCAAGGTAAGCCATCTGACTATGGATTACAACTTAGAGCAAAGCAAAAATTAAAAGGCTATTACGGTAACTTAACTGAGAAGCAATTCAAGGCATGTTACAGGGAAGCCGTAAGAGTTAAAGGTGACACAGGAGAAAATCTCATTGGTCTGCTTGAGCGTAGATTAGACGCTGTTATATATAGAGCCAAAATAGTCCCAACTGTCTTTGCTGCAAGACAATTTGTTAATCATGGTCATGTGACTGTTAACGGCAAAAAAACAAATATCGGTAGCTATAGACTAAAAATTGGTGATGTTGTTGAGGTTAGAGAAAAATCAAGAACAATTCCAATGGTGTTGCAATCTATTGAGAGTCAGGAAAGAGATATACCGGAATATATTGAATTCGACCAAAACAGCTTCAAAATTACAATTAAAAGAGTGCCAAACTTAGACGATGTGCCATATCCGGTTCAAATGGAACCAAATTTGGTGATCGAGTTCTATTCAAGATAATTAGTTTGTCTTAACACCCTTGTCGGCAAAGAATTGTTTTAGTTCGTTTTCTTCAAACATTTCTCTAACAATATCTGCGCCGCCAACGAACTCATTTTTTACATATAACTGAGGTATGGTCGGCCAATTTGTAAATTCTTTAATTCCGTTTCTTACATTTTCATCTTCTAAGACATTTACAGAAGAAAACTCCACTTCCAGATAGTTAAGTATTTGAACTACTTGGTTTGAAAATCCACATTGTGGCATTTCAGGAGTTCCTTTCATGAATAAAACTACATCAGAAGAAGTTATTTTATTACTAATCCATGTATTAATATCTTGGTCCATTTTATCCTCACTAAATTGAAATGGTTTTGATTTGAAGTGCATGTAAGATTGTCCCCATTTTATCTTGCAAAGCACTGTAAACGATTTGGTGTTGTTCAAGGCGTGATTTATTTTTAAATTGTTCTGATTTGATCGTTATTGAATAATGATTATCATCACCAGCAAGATCTTTTATCTCTATGATTGCATCAGGAAGAGCATTTTGTATTAATGATTGAAGCTCGGATGATTTCATACTCATAATGTTACCTTTAACTTGCCATTAACTCAGGAATTAAATTTTCAAATGCTTCAGTTAATTCACTTAAAGATATAACTATTTTATCATTCACTTTCAATTGACTGCCAGTAATATTTCCTAAGTGATGATATTGAATCGACGCATTATTTAGTATTTCACACATCTGACTTTGGTTGCTTGATGAAACAGAAATAATATATCTTGATTGATCCTCAGCAAATAATTCTTCTAATATATTACCATTATGTACGATTTTTATATCAGCGCCGATATTTGATTTAATTAATAATTCACAAATCGAAATTATTAGGCCACCATCTGAAATATCGTGGCAACTAGATAAAATCTGATTGTTGATGAGTTTTTTCACGATCTCACCATTCATTTTTTCAGTTTTAAGATTTACGTCAGGAGGATCCTCTGAGTTTCTCCCCATAATGACTTCTTCAAAAGCAGAACAACTTAAATTTTTACCTTTGTTTCCTATTAAGAAAACTTGATCATCTTCTCTAATATGTCCGAATTTTTCTAGAAAACTAATGTCATTAATTAAACCTACACCTCCAATAGTTGGTGTATTATTTATTGCCTTACCATTAGTCTCATTGTAGAGGGAGACATTACCTGAAACAACAGGGAAATTAAGTTCTTTGGATGCTTCTGTAATTCCTTCAATAGTTTTTACAAAATCATACATAATTTCCGGTTTTTCTGGATTACCAAAATTCAAGCAGTTAGTTATTGCAAGAGGTTGTGCTCCCATGGAAATTATATTCCTCCAGCATTCGGCTACAGCTTGTTTGGCACCTCTCTTGGCGTCTGCAGTGCAATATTTTGGATTAACATCAGATGACATTGCAATTGCTTTTTTTGTACCCTCAATTCTAACAATTCCAGCATCATCACCAGCTGGATTCAATGTGTTTGCCATGATTGATCTATCATATTGCTCCCATATCCATTTTTTAGAGCATAGATTTGGTGAATTTAATAAATTCAGTATGGCATCTTTTATATTAATATCCTGATTAATCATTACAGAAGATTTTTGTTTTTGTTTTCGCGGTGATATATCTCTTTTGTATATTGGTGCACTATCAGTTAAATATGTAATTGGAATATTAGCCTCTACCTTATTATTATGTTTAACGACTAAATTGTTTGTGTCAGTAATTTGCCCAACAATCTCAAAATCGACCCCCCATTTTTCAAAAACTTCTTTTGCTAGCTGAGTTTTTTCTGGTGTTAATACCATAAGCATTCTTTCTTGGCTCTCAGACAACATCATTTCATAAGCAGTCATATTTTTTTGTCTTGTTGGTATTTTATCCAAATTTAATTCAATTCCAACTTGCCCTTTATCAGCCATTTCAACGGAAGATGATGTCAAACCAGCCGCGCCCATATCCTGTATTGAAACAATTGCATCTTCTTGCATTAATTCTAGACATGCTTCTAAAAGAAGTTTTTCTGCGTATGGATCACCCACTTGAACTGTTGGTCTATTTTTTTCTGATTCATCATCAAATTCACCCGATGCCATTGTGGCTCCGTGTATGCCATCACGTCCCGTTTTTGCTCCTACGTATACCACTGGATTTCCAATTCCGGATGCCTTTGAATAAAAGATTTTATCATGGGTGGTTAATCCTACACACATTGCGTTTACAATATTATTCCCATTAAATGAGCTGTCAAAACCTGTTTCACCAGATATAGTTGGTATACCTACACAATTTCCATAGCCACCGATACCACCAACTACTCCGGATAATAAATACTTTGTCTTTGGGTGATTTATTTCACCAAAACGCAAAGAGTTTAATAATGCAATAGGTCTTGCTCCCATTGTAAAAACATCTCTCATTATACCACCAACACCTGTTGCTGCACCTTGATAAGGCTCAATGAATGAGGGGTGATTGTGACTCTCCATCTTAAAAATTACTGCTTGATTGTCTCCAATGTCAACGACACCAGCATTTTCCCCTGGGCCTTGGATAACTTGCTTACCTGAGGTGTGTAATTCTTTAAGCCAATATCTTGATGATTTATAAGAACAATGCTCAGACCACATTACGGAAAAAATTCCAATTTCGGTAATAGTTGGTTCTCTACCTAAAGACTCAAGAAGTAACTTCTTTTCGTCATCATTTATACCATGTGATTGATAAATATCTTTATCAGGCATTATAAACTCATACTTTTAAACATTGATTGGAATAATTTAATGCCGTCATCTGTTCCTGTTTGAGTGTCGATTGCTCTTTCGGGATGAGGCATCATGCCCAAGATATTAAATTTATCATTATACAGTCCTGCAATGTTATTTAATGAACCATTAATTGGCTCGGCATACCTCATAGCAACCTGTTCGTTCTGCTCAATTTTTTTGAGTGTCTCTTGATCTACAAAATAGTTACCATCATGGTGTGCCACAGGAATTTTTACAGATTGATTTTTATCATAATCTTTTGAGAAGAACGTATCGTTTCTTGTGACTTGGATGTTAGTAATTTTGGAAATAAATTTTAAAGTATTGTTTTTTAATAGCGCACCTGGAAGTAGATTACATTCAGTTAAGATTTGAAAGCCATTGCATATACCAAGTATATTTACACCATTTTTAGCTTTTTTAATTAAATCACTCATGATTGGCTCTCTTGCCGCAATAGCCCCAGATCTGAGATAATCACCATAAGAAAAACCACCAGGTATTATGATTAGGTCAGATTTCGGAATAGTAGTGTCTTTGCAAGAAAGTATTTTTGAGGTTATACCTAATACTTTCTTTACAGCATTATAGGTATCTACTTCACAATTTGTACCCGGGAAACGTATTATCGAGATTTCCATATTATTCTATTTCTATTTTGTAATCTTCAATCACCGTATTTGCTAGAAGTTTCACCGTAATATTTTCAATACTTTTCGTAGCTTCCTCAACATTCTTGGCATCAATATCCATTTCAATAAGTTTACCCTGGCGTATATTTTTAATATTATTTTCGTTTAGATTTTTTAGAGAGCTTTCTATTGCTTGTCCTTGTGGATCAAGAACCTCACTCTTCAGTCTTATAAATACCCTTGCCTTCATTATCATCCCTTGACTAATGTTGGTTTGCTATTTTTTGAAGCTTTATTTTCGGTTAATAACCCCATCCTTTTTGCCACTTCATTATAGCCATCTAGTAGATATCCAGAATTCTCTCTGAAAACATCTTTATCTAGTTTTTTCTTTGTCTCAAAGTCCCATAGCCTACAAGAGTCAGGGCTAATCTCATCAGCTAGAACAATATACATCTCATCATTTTTATACATTCTGCCAAACTCGATTTTGAAGTCTATTAATTCGATCTTAAGTGCAGAGAAATAACCAACAAGAAAATCATTAATTCTGAGGGCAAGGGAAGAGATTTCATCTAGTTCATTTTGGTTTGCCCAACCAAATGTTAGGATGTGTTCTTCACTTACGAGTGGGTCTTTTAAGATATCGTCCTTAAAATAGTACTCTATTAGTGTTCTGCTTAATTTTTCACCACTTTTAATTCCTAATCTTTTTGTTAAGGATCCTGCAGCTATATTTCTAATAACAACTTCGAGTGGTATGATTTCAACTTCATGTATTAATTGCTCACGCATGTTAAGTCTTTTGATAAAGTGATGCGGTATGTCTATGGAAGATAACAATGTAAATAAGTGTTCTGATATTCTATTATTAATTACACCTTTACCCTCAAAAATTTCCATTTTTTCGTTATTGTTAGCAGTTGCATCATCTTTGAAGTGTTGAATGAGCGTCCCTGGTTCTGGACCTTTGTATAGTATCTTTGCTTTGCCTTCATATAATTTATTTTTTTTCATGATTGTTATCCAATGATTATTTGCTTGCGAATACTTTGTTAAAAATGTAATCGACATTTTTCAGGTGGTATTCAAGAGAGAATAGATCTGAAATTTCTTCTCTTGTTAGCAACTTAGATATCTCAGGATCAGACTCAATTATCTTTTGAAAATTAGTTTGTTTTTCCCAAGAAATAGCTGCATTCCTCTGAACAAGCTCGTAACTTGCTTCTCTGCTCAGACCTTTTTGAGTTAAAAGTAGCAATATTCTTTGTGAATAAATTAATCCATTTAACTTATTAAGGTTTTCTGCAATATTCTCTTTATTTACACCTATATTTTTGATTACATTGGTGAGCCTCGCTAATGCAAAATCAATCAAGGTTGTTGTATCAGGTGCGATTACCCGTTCTACTGATGAATGTGAAATATCACGCTCATGCCACAGAGCTATATTTTCTAGTGATGGTATAACACTGCTTCTAATCAATCTTGAGATACCCGTTAAGTTCTCTGTGAGTACAGGATTTCTTTTATGTGGCATTGCAGAGGAACCTTTTTGTCCTTTTTGAAATTGTTCTGACATTTCATCAACTTCTGTTCGTTGTAAATGCCTTATTTCAGTGGACAGTCTCTCAATTGAGCCTGCAATGATCCCTAGAACAGAAAAGAAATATGCAAATCTATCTCTCGGAATTACCTGAGTTGAAATTGTTTCACTTGATAACCCAAGTTTATTTGCAACATAGTTCTCAACTGATGGGTCTATATTTGCGAATGTACCAACAGCTCCTGATATTGCACAAATTGATATCTCTTTTTCTGCACTTATCATTCTATCTTTAGCTCTTGAAAATTCAGCATATGCTTGAGCAAATTTTAACCCTATTGTTGTAGGCTCTGCGTGAATACCATGGCTTCTTCCGATTGTTGGGAGATATTTATGTTCATGAGCTTTGATAGATAGTTCATTGAGAAGATTATCTAAATTATCAATTATTAATTTAGATGCTCTTTTAAGTTGAATGCATAGGCTAGTATCGAGTAAGTCTGAGGATGTCATTCCTTGATGTAAATAACGAGCATTTTTTTCACCTATTGTCTCAGATATGAATGTAAGAAACGCAATTACATCATGCTGGGTTTTCTTTTCAATTTCTAATATTCTTTTCGTATCAAATCGAATATTTCGAGTTTTTTCTTTTATTTTTTCTGTTAAACCTTTCTCAATCAGCCCATTTTTTTCCAATGCTTCGTGTGCGCTGATCTCAATGTCTAACCAAATGGAGAACTTTGTCTGATCAGACCATATGTCTGTCATAATCTGTCTAGAATACCTATCAATCATTTTTTTATTAAACTATTATCGTATGTGTATATTTTAGATATTATATAAAAGTTAGTTTTTTTATATTATTTTTTTTAATTATACAAAAAGAATTCTTGAGTTTTTTATTCAAATAATAATAATGTAACAAGGTTGGAGATTAAATGAAACTTAATGGTGAAAATATAATTCAGGCACCGCGAATGCAAGTATGGGAAGCTCTGAATAGTGCGGATGTATTAAAAGCGACAATACCTGGTGCACAAAGTGTGGAACAAACCTCTGCGGATGAATTTGAAGCAACTGTTGAGATAAAAATTGGTCCTGTTAAAGCCAAGTTTAAAGGTAAGATCAATTTGTCAGATATAGATCCACCAAATGGCTATAAGATTACCGGTCAAGGATCTGGAGGCACTGCAGGTTTTGCAAAAGGTTCAGCGGTTGTAAATTTAACAGATAGCGATGCGAATACAACAAAGTTGGTATACGATGTTGATGCTCAGGTGGGAGGTAAGCTTGCTCAAGTAGGGCAAAGGTTGATCCAAAGTGCGTCAAAGACATTAGCTGATCAATTCTTCAATAATCTAGAAAATTACTTTAATTCATCAACAAACTCTGATGATTTATCGAAGGCAGTAGAAATGGATATTAAACAAAATAATGGTGGTTTGTTTGCAACTAGAAAAAATAAGATAATATTTGCAATCATTGTATTTGTTTTATCATTCCTGTATTTTTATAACAAATAAGCTTATGGATCGAATTAATGGCAAAAATAGATATCAAGATTAATGGTAAAGGATACTCAGAGACTATTGATGACAACATCTTATTGGTTGATTTCTTACGTGAAAAGGTTGGTCTAACTGGGACACACGTTGGATGTGACACAAGTCAATGTGGAGCATGTGTTGTTCACGTTAATGGCGACTCTGTAAAAAGTTGTACCACATTAGCAATGCAAGTAAATGGCAAAGATATTACAACTATAGAAGGGCTTTCAGATGGTGATAATTTACATCCAATACAAAAAGCTTTTCAAAATAATCATGCTCTTCAATGTGGTTTCTGTACTCCAGGATTAGTAATGAGTGCTGTTGATCTTTTGCAAAAAAATAAAAATCCATCCGAAGATGAAATCAGGGAATGGTTTGAAGGACATATATGTAGATGTACTGGTTACAAAAATATTATCAAAGCGGTTCAGGAAGCAATTGCCTAAAACATTATAGATAGGACAAAAAATGTATAATTTTAAATTTCACAAAGTTGATAAAATAGAGGATGCCATTGCAATATTATCCTCGGCAGAGGATCCAAAGATACTATCAGGTGGACATACATTAATACCAACACTTAAACAAAGGCTTTCCCAGCCAACGGATGTAATAGACATATCTAATATTAATGGTTTGAAATCAATCAAAAATAATGGTGATGCGATCACCATCGGCGCACTATGCACTCATAGCCAAGTTGCAGCATCTATCGATGTACAAAGTGAAATAGTTGGTTTAGCTTCAATGGCTTCACAAATAGGGGATCCTCAAGTTAGGCATCGTGGAACGATAGGTGGGTCAATTGCTAATGCTGATCCAGCAGCTGATTATCCTGCGGCTGTTCTTGCATTAGATGCTCAAATTAATACTTCATCAAATTCATATAATTCTGATGATTTCTTTCTTGATATGTTTGAAACGGCAATAAATTCTGATGAAATTATTACCAGTATTGATTTTAAAATCCCAAAAAAATCTGTTTACAAAAAATTTAGAAATCCTGCATCAGGTTATGCCATGGCTGGAGTTTTCATAGCAATATACGAAAAAGGAATAAGAGTTGCCATAACGGGTGCATCAACAACAGCTTTCAGATTACATGACTTGGAAAAGAAATTAGAAAATAATTTTAGTGTTGATGTATTAAATGATTTTAATGCTGATACGACAAACTACAATAGTGATATTCATGCTTCAGCAAAATACAGGGGTAATCTCGTCAAGGTGTTGTTGGAAGAGTCTATATTAGAGCTAGCTTAGAATTAAGTGCCTATATTTCAAAATATACCAAGACCTGTAAAACATAAATGAGGGAACCATGCTTTCTGATGATATAGATGTAATTAACATAGCTAATAACTGGAAGAAGAATGGTAAAAAAGTTGCATTAGCAACTGTCATTCAAACCTGGGGTTCCGCTCCAAGAGGAGTTGGCAGCAAATTAGTTATTGATCAAGATGGAAATTTTGAAGGTTCTGTGTCAGGCGGTTGCGTAGAAGGGGCTGTTATTAATGAGGCCATGGAATTGTTTGATGGCGGAAGTCCAAAAGTTCTTGAATTTGGTGTTTCAAATGAGATGGCTTGGGAAGTTGGTTTAGCCTGTGGTGGTACAATAAAAATTTACATTAGTGAATTAAATTAAGTTATGCAAAAATCTAATCTAGAGAGAATATTAGAAAGTCAGAAACTAAGAAAATCAGTAGTTTGTCTTACCAATATCGACATAGCAGAAGAAATTATTTTGCTAAAAGGAGAGAGTTCCAAAATTGAAGAACTTGATCAAGAGATTTCTCAATGTATAAGGTTTGACACAAGTAAACTTGTTAATGTAAATGGTAATAATTATTTTATTGATGTTTACAATCCTCCGCTAAAGTTAATTATTATCGGTGCTGTTCATATAGCACAATATCTTGTCGAATTTGCTCAAAATCTGAGCTTTGATTGTAAGTTAATAGACCCAAGAGAAGGATTTGCAAATAAAGATCGTTTTCCAAACACAGAAATCTATAACAATTGGCCAGATGAAGTCATGGAAAATATGGGCATAGATAATAGGACAGCAATTGTTACGCTAACGCATGATCCCAAAATTGATGATGTTGCATTAGATTTTGTCTTAAAAAAGGATTGTTTCTATATTGGTTCTCTAGGATCAAAAAAGACACACGCAGCTAGAATTGAGAGAATGTCTACAAAGTTTTCTAATGAAGAAATCCAGAAAATCCATGCTCCAATAGGCCTTGATATTGGTGCTCGCTCTCCATCAGAGATTGCCCTTTCAATAATTAGTGAAATAATTTTGTCATTAAGAAAATAAAAATTTGTCATGAAAATCGTAAAGAAAAATAGTGCTGAAACACTCGGCGATATATTGGCGCATTCTATCTTCTTAAAAGTTGGTCGTATAAGAAAAGGGAAAATCATTTCACAGGAAGATATAAATTTAATACTACAAGATGGTATTGAACATATATATGTTGGTATATTTGATAATGATGATCTCGATGAAAACTATGCTTCAAAAAAAATTGCAGAAGCAATTTGTGTAGACGGGGTTGCTCTATCACCAACATATTCAGGGAAAACCAATATCACATCTAAATATGATGGTTTAATTGAGATAGATGAAGAAAAAGTTTTTGAATTAAACCGCCTATCAGGCAACATCGCTGTTTCAACACTTAATAATCATGATATTGTTTATGACGGGGATCATATTCTTAGTGTTAAGATTATATCATACGCAATAAATAAGGCTGATCTTGAGAAAATCATTAACTTTCTCAATACAAATAAGATCATACAATTAAAGCCATTCAAATCATTAAAATTTGGAATAATTTATACTGAAAGTGTTAATGAGAAAAAAAATATAATTGAAAAAACAAAGAAATCAATCAAATCTCGCGTTAGTGACTATAACTCGACTATCATGGATGAGATTGTAGTTAATCATGATATAGAAGCAATCAAGTCAGCACTTGAAAAACAACTAACGATGGGTATCGATTGTGTCTTATTTTTCTTATCTTCATCTGTTGCTGATATCAGTGATATCCTTCCATCAATTATTGGTGAATTGGGAGGAAAGGTAACATCATATGGAATGCCGCTTGATCCTGGGAACCTTACATTGAGCGGATATATCAATAATCATAAAGTTTTGGTAGCAGCTGGCTCAGCTAGGAGTGATGCATTAAATGGGCTAGATTGGCACCTGAACTCACTACATGCTGGTATTGAAATTGATCAGGATATTATTGACTCCTTAGGTGTAGGGGGGCTTTTAAAAGATATTGATTTTGCTGTTCGTAGAAAAAGAATTTCTAAGAATATAAATACTAAAAAAGCCAATATAGCTGCGATTGTTTTATCAGCTGGTGAATCAAAAAGGATGGGTGAAGATAATAAATTATTATTAGAGGTTAATGGAAAAACAATTATTGCAAACTACATAGAAAATATATCAAAATCAAATGTATCAGAAATTCTTGTTGTAACCGGTCATCAGTCAGATTTAATTCAGAGCGAATTAGAAAAATATGATGTAAATTTTATCTATAATCCTAATTACAAAGATGGCATGTCGACTTCTTTAAGGGCTGGAATAAATGCTCTAAGCACTAATATAGATGCCGCGATGATATGTTTGCCTGATATGCCATTGATTGGCATTTATGAAATTAACAAACTAATTGACTATTATAACCCAAAAATTGGAAATGAAATTTGTATTGCAACTTCAAATGAGCAAAGAGGAAATCCAGTCCTTTGGGATAAAAAATATTTTAAAGAATTATCGAAAATTACAGGAGATAAAGGTGGAAGGCACCTTCTTTCTCAATATGAAGAAAAATCAGTTGAAGTTAACTTAGGTGAAGCTGTATCATTTGATGTTGATACAAAGAGTAGCTATAATAAACTAAAATAGCAGCTCTAAAATGGTAGTTTATTATAAAAGAGTGAAAATCTCACAACCATTTTCAGTAATGCCGACAGTATGTTCAAATTGAGCAGATAATGACTTGTCTTTTGTTACTATAGTCCATCCATCTGACAACAATTTAATATCTTTTTTCCCAGCATTTATCATTGGTTCAATGGTGAATATCATTCCTTCCTTTAGCTCGTAGCCATGACCTTTTTTCCCAAAATGAAGTATATTCGGATGATCATGAAATATCATTCCGATACCATGTCCACATAAATCTTCAACAACTGAAAAACCTTTTCCTTCAGCTATTTCTTGAATAGTTGCTCCAATATCACCAGTGAAAATACCTGGTCTTAATATTTTTATGGCTTCATCCAAGCATTGTTGAGTAATTTCAACCAAAATTTCAGCTTTTCTGCTGATATTACCGACTTTAAACATCTTACTTGTATCACCATACCATCCATCTAATATCAGGGTGACATCAACATTTAAGATATCACCATCCTTCAGTTTCTTATTGCTTGGAATACCATGGCAAATAACATTATTTAACGAGATACATGAGGATGCAGGGTACCCTCTATAATATAATGTGGCAGGGGTTGCATCATTCTCCAGCGCGAAATTATATATCAAATCATCTATGTATTCAGTTGTTACATCTTCTTTGATAAATTCTTCAATGTATTTGAGACATTTTGCAGCAAGTTGTCCTGCTTTTCTCATCTTTTTGAATGACTCTTTATCATGTAACTTTATGAGTCCGATATTCTTGTTTGGTGCAAGATTTGCTTTGATATATGAGTGCATAATAAATTTATCTGATTTGTATTTGATTACTTAATATTTTTGTATATTAAAAAATATTTTTATTATACTCAATATAATATATAAACAACTACAAGAGATATATTTAGTAAGGAATGAATTATGAATGATATCACTGCAGCTATTTTAGTCATTGGTGATGAAATCTTATCAGGTAGAACTAAAGACAAGAACATTGGTTACATTGCAGATTGTCTTACAAATGTTGGTGTATACTTATCTGAAGTTCGTATAGTGCCCGATAAAGAAGAAAAGATAATTCAAGCACTCGATTCCCTAAGAAATGAATATACATATGTTTTAACAACAGGTGGTATTGGACCAACTCATGATGATATAACAGCTGACTGTGTTGCAAAGGCATTTGGTGTAGAAATATCTGAGAACAAAGAAGCAATTGATATGCTTCTGGAAAGAATTCCTCTCGAAGATTTAAACGAGTCCAGAAGAAGAATGGCTAGAATACCTCATGGCGCAACCTTAATCGAGAATAGTGTATCAAAAGCACCGGGTTTCAATATTGGTAATGTTTTTGTCATGGCTGGTGTTCCTTCTGTTATGCAGGCAATGTTGGATGTAGTGATCACAAGAATGGAGACAGGTCAAAAGCTTTTAAGCTGTAATATACATACAAATATAAAGGAGGGTGATCTTGCAGAAATTTTGAGAGAAATTCAAAAGGAAACAACTTCTGTGATTATTGGTTCCTATCCATACTATAACGAGAGTGGATATGGAGCGAATGTTGTGTGTAGGGGTAAAAATATAGATGATATTAAATCAGTAGCAACTATAATCAAAGACAAATTGTCAAACATTGGGAATGCTGAAATTGGAGAAATAATTTAGAATGAATTCTGACACTAGTTCAAAATTATTCCCTGTATCATGGGATCAGTTTCATAGAGACTCAAAGGCACTTGCTTGGAGGCTCGCAGATAAAGGAAACTGGTCAGCTATTATCGCCGTAACAAGAGGGGGGTTAGTGCCTGCTGCTATTGTTGCTAGGGAGTTAAATATAAGAGTAATTGAAACAGTATGTCTTAGCTCATACTCAACTGAAAATTTGAGGGGTGAGATCAAAGTTTTAAAAAAAATCAGTGAAAACTTGCTGAAAGATGAAAATATTCAATCTGGTTCTGTTTTGTGTATAGATGACTTGGTCGATACGGGTGCAACTATGGCAGTTGTCAAAAAAATGATAACAGATGCGCATGTTGCTACAGTTTATGCAAAGCCTGAAGGGCTTGATAATGTAGATACATACATTACTGAAGTTAGTCAGGATACATGGATCTATTTTCCATGGGATACTGAATTGCAATTTGTCCCACCAATAAATCCTGAGGGGGTGTAATGGTGATGACGATTAATTATGAGCGGACGTGGTGGAATAGGTAGACACAAGAGACTTAAAATCTCTCGGAGGTTACTCCGTGCCGGTTCGAGTCCGGCCGTCCGCACCAATCAGATTTCATACTTATACAGCCATTTTAGACTATTCAAATGTGAAATGGGTTTTGTATTCCTCAAATAGATGTCCCTAAAATAGGAAACAGGTTGTTCTGCATGAAAGATTAATCTATTTGTAGATGATCTTCTTATAACCTTTTTAATCCTAGCATTCCTTTTTTCCATGAAATCGTGGATGTTTTTTGGGGCACTATTATTAGAAATTGATATGGCAAGTGAATATGCGTCCTCAATTGCCATAGAAGCTCCTTGCGCTAAATGGGGCTTTATTGTGTGTGCAGCATCTCCAATAACAAAAATTGGTCTGTTCTTATCTAAAAAAAGTTTTGTTTTATAGTCATGCAAGTTCCAAATAGTCCAATTAGTTGAATTTAGAAAATCATGGAAGGTATTCTCTGCGTAATTAAAATTATTTATAGAAATGTTGTTTAAATTAAGATTATTTTTCTTTGTTATAACTACAATATTTATTTTATCTTCAAAAAATGGATAAGCTACTAGATGCATATCTTTTGACAAAAAAACATAGATAGAATCATGCTTTACTGGGAATGGAAATTCTTTTTTTTCAGCTACTGTTCTGAGTGTGAGAAAGTTACTTGAAGTTTGTCTAGTGTCTATGTTTTTGAATAATGGTTTTTTTGAGGATCCACTAGCAATAATTATTCCTCTTGATTCTTTGGTATTATTATCATCATAGTTTATCTCAAAATGGCCTCCATGGTCTATTATACCACTAATATTTCTATTATTTTCAATGTTAGTTCCATTTTCATTAACAGCATTCAAGAGGTGCTCGTATAGTATTTTTCTACTTATTGTATAATATTTTGATAGGTTATTATTCAATACAAATTCATTAACCGGAAGTCTGGTTAATATTTTTAGGTTTTTGAGGGATATAATTTCAATATTATTTATAACATGCATGTCTGGTAGGATACTATCGAGAAGTCCTATCTTTGCTAATATATTGGATGCATTAGGTGTTATTTGAATGCCATAATGATCCTCTGGTGAACTAGTCTCCTTTTCGAGGATACTATGACTAATATTTGATTTTGAGAGTATATGGCTACACGTTAAACCAGCAATCCCTGAGCCTATAATATGATACATGTAATCAGATAAGTTACTGCTCAACCACACAATTTGTAGGTATGGTTTCGTGTGCACTCAAAGTTTCATTTAGTTTAAATTTTGTTGAACAATATGGGCATACGATGTCTTTATTTTTGCCCATATCTAAAAAAATATGTGGGTGATCATGTGGCGGATATGCACCTATACATTTAAATTTTTTAACTGGTATTTCAATTTCGGAGTGACCATCTGTATTTTGAAAATGTGGTGTTGGGTTTTCAGCCATTTTTTAATCTCCCTTTGAGATAATTAGTGTACCTTGTAACAAATAATATATTTTTTATTTGAACAAATTTGATTAAATATCTATTTAAATATATTATTAAATAAAAAATTTGAAATTTTCTATAATTATTTAAATTCAGCTACAATAAATGGTAGAACTATGGTCCAAAATAATAACACTAAAACTAGCTTAAATAAGTTACCTGGCATTGATCCCATATGGGATAATATAAAAGAAGAAGCGCGAGATGCTTCAGATGCTGATTTAGCAATCACTCGTTATATGTATTCACTTATTCTGGGAAACAAGAGCTTGGAGAAGGTTTTATCTTTGCATTTATCTAAATTGCTTGAAACAGCTCATCTTGAAGATAGGTTACTTGAAGAACTATTTGATGATTTTTATAATAGTCATAAAGACATAAAACAAATAATTAGATCCGATATAGCTGCAGTATTTGATCGTGACCCTGCCTGTCATCGATACATAGAACCTGTTTTGTATTTCAAGGGTTTTCAAGCATTACAAGTTCATAGGCTCGCACATTGGTTATGGAATGATGGTAGAAAGGATTTAGCATATTATTTACAAAGTGTTAGTTCACGTATATTTTCAGTTGATATTCATCCTGCAGCTAAATTTGGAAGGGGTATATTTATGGATCATGCCACCGGTATAGTGATTGGTGAAACAGCTGAGATTGATGATAATGTATCAATATTGCATGATGTAACCCTTGGTGGAACAGGAAAGAAGTGTGGTGACAGACATCCAAAAGTCAAAAGTGGTGTTTTAATTGGCGCCGGCGCAAAAATTCTTGGAAATATAAACATTGGTTCTTCTGCAAGAATTGCAGCAGGAAGTGTGGTTTTGCATGATGTTCCTGATGGTACAACAGTTGCTGGTGTGCCAGCAAAAGTTATTGCAAATAACGATAAGGACTATCCAGCACAAAACATGGATCAATTATTACCCAGCCAGGATAATAAGATAAAATAAAATGGATAATAAAGAAAAAGATAAAATTCAAAATTATCTCAGAGACAAATTCAAAACTGATGTCATAAATGTTATTGATAGGCCACAAAAAAGTGACTCAATGGAGGTTTATGTCGGTGATGAATTCATCGGTGTGATATTTCGTGACGAGGAAGACGGAGAAGTTTCCTATTCATTTAACATGGCAATTTTAGATATTGACCTATAGTTTTGTTGGGTTTTCTTGCCCTTTGTAAACAATTTCTGGATCGAAAAGTTTTTTATCTTCTTCAAACTTGAGTTCAACATTATTTTCGTTATCTAGAGTTATGGATCTATAAAAACATGATCTATACCCAACATGGCAACTTGCACCTGATCCTTCAACATCAACAATTAACCAAATAGTGTCCTGATCATCATCAATACGAATACTTTGTATTTTTTGGGTTAGTCCTGAAGTCGCTCCTTTGTGCCAGAGAGCATTTCTTGATCTACTCCAATAATAAGCTTCTTTGTTTTTTATTGAGAGCTGAAGGGCTTCTTTGTTCATGTAACCGTGCATTAATACTTCACCGTTTTTTGCTGAAGTGGTAATAACAGGTATTAGTCCATTATGATCAAATTTTGGAGCGAGGATTGTACCTTCCTCTACTTCATAAACACTCTTTCTTTCACCAAATTTTAATGACATCTCGTGCCTCTGGTCAATTATTGGTTAGTTTCATAAATCTATCTTTTAAGGCTTCGTTTTTCTCAAATTCACCTGTGAATCTTGTTGTGATAGTTGACACCTTATCTTTTTTTACTCCCCTCAGGGACATGCACATATGCTCTGCATCTATAATTACAGCAACACCACGCGGATTTAATGACTCGTCAATTGCATTAGCTATTTCTGCTGTCATAGTTTCTTGTGTTTGCAGGCGATGTGCATAAATGTCTACTAATCTTGCTATTTTAGAAATACCAACCACTTTGTGTGAAGGAAGATAGGCAACGTGTGCTTTGCCAATAAATGGACACATGTGGTGCTCACAGAACGAATTGAAAGAAATATCCTTCAAAAGTACTATGTCATCATAACCACCAACTTCACTAAAAGTCTTTGATAGAACTTGAACTCCATCTTCATTGTACCCCTTAAAAAATTCTTTATAAGCATCAATGAATCTTCTTGGGGTTTCAAGTAGACCCTCTCTGTTTGGGTCCTCCCCAATCCATGATAGGATTGTCCTAACAGCGTCTTCTGCTTCTTCTCTAGAGGGAACAGAAGGAGCCATATTTAGATTGGTAACTTTGGGGTCTTTGTCCATCCTGTTTACTCCAGTAATTTGATATTGTATGTATTTAGTATTTAAAAGTTGAATATATGTTATTATTTATTAATTATCAATATATGAATGCTACTATTAAAATACAAATTTAGATGAGATTTTCAGTGATTAATAATAATGTTAGACGATATCTATAATAATAAAATAATTGAATTTGCATCTAATATTCAACACATAGGTAGGTTGGATAACCCTGACTCATCTGCGACAAAAGTAAGCAGACTATGCGGTTCAAAAGTTACAGTGGATATTAAAATTAGAGATAATATCATCACAGAATTTGCTCATGATGTAAAAGCGTGTGCATTAGGTCAAGCTTCATCATCTATAATGGCTAAAAATGTAATAGGCTCATCCAAGGAAGAATTAGCTGAAGTTGCCGACATAATGTTAAATATGTTAAAAAATGATGGGCCACCTCCAGCGGGAAAATGGTCTGATTTGGCGTTCTTGCAACCCGTGAAAGATTATAAATCCAGACACTCATCTACTATGTTGACATTTGAAGCTGTGAATGAAGCTATAGAAAAACTAAAATAGCCAAGATTTTAAATGCTCAAAAATATAATTTCTTTTCCATTTCTAATACTTATAAAATTATATCAATACACATTTTCATATTTTTTAGGCAATAGATGCAGATATTTGCCAACATGTTCTAACTACGCTCTCGAGTCGATAAAAAGATATGGTATTTGGGTCGGAGGATGGTTGTTTTTTTATAGATTTACGAGATGTCACCCCTTATCTGGTTATGGATATGATCCGGTTCCTGATGAACTACCTGATAATTGTGTTTGGTACAAGCCTTGGACCTATAAATTAAAAAAAGTATTTGAATAAAAATAAAATCCTACTATTAATAATACAAATACTTACCTGATTTGTAACAGAGATTGAGTTAAAGTGATGTACAAATACAATTTACTTGATGGATCCCAGAGGGAATTTGAGAGTCAAATAACAGCAGCAGAGCTTGCAAAGTCCATATCTGACTCCCTTTTTAAAAAGACAATAGCAGTAAAAATTGATGGTCAATTATCAGATCTATCTGATTTATTACCGAATGATTCAAAAATAGAATTAATAACAAAAGAGCACCCAGATGCACTTGAATTAATTCGTCATGATTGCGCTCATGTATTAGCTGAAGCGGTTCAAGAAATTTTTCCTGAAACACAAGTTACAATCGGACCAGTTATAGAAAATGGTTTCTATTATGATTTTTATCGTGAAGAATCATTCAAACCTGAAGATCTCATAAAAATTGAAAAGAAAATGCATGAGATAATTTCAAAAAATAGACAGTTTCAGAAAAAAGAAGTCTCAAGAAATGAAGCAATACAGATTTTCAAAGACAAAAATGAGGAATATAAAGTAGAATTGATTAGCACCATTCCAGATAATCAAACTATAAAATTATATTCACAAGGTGACTGGTTTGACTTATGTCGTGGACCCCATATGGTCTCAACAGGGCAAATAGGCAAGGCATTTAAATTAATGAAAATAGCCGGGGCATACTGGCGCGGTGACTCTAATAACGTTATGTTACAGAGAATCTACGGAACTGCTTGGTCAAGCAGTGATCAATTGAATGCATATCTTAACATGCTCGAAGAGGCTGAAAAAAGAGATCATAGAAAGCTAGGACGTGAGATGAATCTTTTTCATTTTCAGGAAGAAGGACCTGGATCAGTATTTTGGCACAAAAAGGGATGGACACTATTTACAGAACTTATTGATTACATGAAAAGAAAAGGTCAAAAAGCAGGATACTTAGAAGTCAACACTCCTGATATGTTAGATAGATCTTTATGGGAAAAATCAGGTCATTGGGAAAAATTTGGTGAAAATATGTTCACTAGTACAACACCTGATGAGAAAATATTTGCTTTAAAGCCCATGAATTGTCCTGGCCACGTCCAGATTTTTAAAAATGGCTTGAAAAGCTATCGTGAATTACCAATAAAATATGCTGAATTTGGCAAGGTTCACAGATATGAGCCATCTGGTGCATTGCATGGGCTAATGAGGGTAAGGCATTTTACGCAGGATGATGGACACATCTTTCTTACCGAAGAACAAATCAAGGAAGAATGCGTAAAGGTTCATGAACTTATATTATCTATCTACAAAGATTTCGGTTTTGATAATATTGTAGTTAAGTTCTCAGATAGACCTGAAAAGAGGGTAGGGGACGACTCTATATGGGACAAAGCAGAAAAGGCACTTATTGATGCCGTTGAAACAACTAATCAAAAATATGAATTAAATCCGGGGGAAGGAGCATTCTACGGTCCAAAATTAGAATATGTACTAAGGGATGCAATCGGAAGGGATTGGCAGTGCGGAACCCTACAAGTTGATTTTAACTTACCCGGTCGCTTAGGTTCATTTTTCATAGGTAGCGATGGTGAAAAACATGTTCCTGTTATGTTACATAGAGCAATATTTGGTTCACTTGAGAGATTCACAGGGATTTTAATTGAACATTATGCTGGTAGGTTGCCATTATGGATCTCACCAACGCAGATTGTAATAGTAACAATCAGTTCCCAAGCAGACGACTATGCAAAAGAGGTTTTAGAACATTGTCAAAAGAACGATCTAAGAGCTGAAGTTGATCTGAGAAACGAAAAAATTAGTTATAAAATTAGAGAGCATATATCTGTAAAGATTCCATTATTATTTGTTATTGGTCAGAAGGAAACAGAGGACAAAACAGTTACCATCAGGGAGCTTGGTAATACAGAACAGAAAACTCTTAGTCTAACAGATGCTATTTCAGAAATAAAAAATAGAGCTTTACCTCCAGACTATTCGAACTAGGACATAAATTGTTCTCTAATAATTCTTTCCTCAAGGTTATGGTTTGAGTCAAACATGATGTGTAATCTTTTTGATTCATCATTTGAAATTAGTATGTTTTTCGCATTGTTAATTTCATGATTGTCAGCAGTTGCATTGACTTTTCTGAAATCAGGATCAAGAACTTCAATTTCAACAATTGAATTTATATCAAGCAAAGCTCCTTTCCATCTTCTTGGTCTGAATGGACTTGTTGGTGTCATAGCCATAAGTTTTGCATTAATTGGTAAAATAGGTCCATCTGCTGATAAATTATAAGCAGTACTTCCTGCAGGAGTAGAAATTAGGAGACCATCTGAAATTAATTCATTGAGTCTCACTTTATTGTTTATAGAAATTTTTAGTTTTGCGGCTTGATAAGTAGTTCTCGATAGTGCTACTTCATTAATCGCAATTTCTGTATGCTTATCATTGTTAATATCAGTAACCGTCATTTTTAGAGGGTTGATTGTTGTTATTTCAGAGTCTTTTATTTTATTTAGTAATTCATCATAATTAAGCTCATTCATCAAAAAGCCAACAGAACCACAATTTATGCCATATATTGGAATCTCTGTTTCGATGAATTGGTGCAGTACCTGGAGCATCAGACCATCACCACCCAATGCAACAATTACATCAGCTTTGGATAACTCTGAATTACCATATAACGCAACAAGCTTTGTTCTAGCATCAGAAGCTTGTTTAGTTTCACTCGAAATAAATGTAATTTTCTTTTCACTCATAATAAATCAAATAAACATTTAATTTAATGTTTCAATTATATTTGCGAAGATTTAAAGTAACATAAGTATTAGAATAACTGAATTATAAAATAATAAATTAGTTCTCTCTTTTGTTTGATTGAAAAGAATAATGAATAAAATTGGAATAATTGGGTGTGGGAGACAAGCACCAAAACATATCAATGGCTATTTAGGTAATGGAATAAAAGACATTTACTTATCAGATGTCGATGAAGATAAAGCTAAGAAATTAGCAATGGAATATAGTCTGAAACATCTCACTTATGATGAAATCATAAATAGTAAAGAGATAACTGCATATTCAATATGTACTCCACCTGAAACTCATGACTTAATAATTGATAACTTAATAGAGAAAGATAAAAATTTTCTTTGTGAAAAGCCTGTTTCACAGAATATAGATAAACTACATAAGTATGAAAAATCAATTGCCAAGAAGAAACTAGTAGCGATGGGGGGCTACATATATAAATTTTCTCCTGCACATATACATGCCAAAAAATTAATTGAGAATGCTGATAGCAATACTATTCAAAAAGCTTATTTTAGGATTGCTAGCCCTGGATCCAATGCTCCCTGGCAATTTTCAAAAAAATTAGGCGGCGGTGTAATTAATGAGATGGTTGTACATATTATTGACCTTGTTCAATGGTATTTTGGTGATATTAAAGAAATAAAAAATGTAAGTAAAAAAATATATTTAGAGCACAGGATAAAAACACTGAATGACACAGACGAACTTGCAGAAGATTATGTTCATATTAAGCTTGTTACAAAAAGCAATGTAGAAGTGCAAATTGAAGCAGATCTTATATCTTCTGAGTTTATTCAATATGTACAATTTAACAGCGAGGAATTTGAATGTTTCTTATCAATACAACCAAATTTACCCCTACAGTTAAAATATCAGGATAAGAGTATGGATCTTTGCAAATTTTTTGAATTTCAAAATTTATATATTGATCAGATTGAGTATTTTCTTCAATGCGTGAATAAAAATAAAACTCAAGAAATTTCAACAATGAAAGAGTCTATTGCAATCGCAAGAACCATAAATGAAATAATTGATCTCTAATGAATTGCTAAAATTCTTTCTGCATTCAAATGACAAATCTTTTCTTTTATATCAGATTTTAAATCGGTACTATTTATCCATTCGAGTGGTTTTTTAACACCCATATCTGCTGGAAAGTCTGTGCCCAATAAAATATTTTCTGAACTAACAATGTCTATCACTTGTTTTAAACCAACATCAGAATGTGTGATGGTATCATAATAAAATTTCTTTAAATATTCGGATGGTTTTTTCTTCAGACTATCACTAACGTCTTTTCTGGTATTATAGGCATGATCAAAACGCCCAATAGCAAAGGGTAAATATCCACCAGCGTGGGATAGACAGATCTTAATATTAGGAAGTTTTTCCATGTATCCTGAAAATATAAGATTTGCAGCTGCTGTAGTTGTTTCCATTGGGTTTCCAATGAGATTTATCAGATGATAATCATTAAGTATTGGCTTTGCTCTAGTTGATAGTGGGTGTAATAAGATAAATGCACCAAGTTTTTCTGCTTCTTTCAAAATATCAAAAAAATGGCTCTGATTTAAATTTGTATGGTCAATATGAGACCCAATTATTATTCCATGTAGTTTTAAGTCTTTCATTATACGGTTAAGTTCATTACACGCTCTCTCAGGATCTTTTAGGGTGATAGTGCCTAGTCCTTGATATCTATCTGGTCTTGCACTTACTGCCTCTGCAATTTCATCATTAACACTTTGGCATGCACTAGCTGCTACATCAATTGGATCACTGTCTCTAAGTAATTGAGGATTGAGAGATAATAATTGTACATCTACTTCAGCCTCATCCATTAATGTGATGCGTTGTTCGTATGGGACCCAGTATTCTGGTGTGCTCATTTCGTTTCTTCGACTACCTGTTGTTAGGATTGTTCTACCTTCAGAATTTCGCTCAATTTTAGTTCCATACCATGGCTCGCCATTTTCAAAAGCTTTACGTAATGATGCGGGTAGTATGTGCGCATGAATATCTATAACTTTCATTTAATCCTCTATTCTTATCTTTTTATCTAATTTAATTGAGTCCTCAATGGCAAGTGTAAGCCTTAGGTTTTGCAAGCCTTCAACGCCCGTTGTATTTGGGCAATCAATTCCTTGTGAAATAAAGTCTAGCCATGATCGGGTCTCATCAGCAAAAGGCCCCCAATATTTATTTAAGGCCCAGTTACCAGAGGCATTACTTGTAAGTAGAGCCATTTCTGTATGATTATCTACGTAAGAATGATGCATACCTTCATCTGAAAAGCCGATATGTTCTTTTCTATCATCATCAAATAAGAGAACACCATTTTCTCCGATTATTTCTGCTCTGACTAATCTTCCGTGTGAAGGATAATTTTTAGGTAGCGCATAACCCATAGCTAAATTCACAATAGTACCATCGTCATATGTAATAATCGCTGCTGCTATTTCATCTACATCAAATCCATCTTTTCTGTAAATTGTTCCATGACCCTTGGCGATAATTTCCTTTGGTTTTTTGTTTCCTAAATACCATCCAAATAGATCAACAAGATATGTAAGTGCATCATTCACAAATGATATGTGCTTCGATCTTTTTAAGATTTCTGCTCCCGTACGTTGGGTATTATAGAATCTACCCACACAGGAAATAATGTTTCCAACTTTGTTTTCGTTTATTTGCTGTTTACCAATCAGAAAATGTCTATTGAATCTTAAAGTGTAACCAACATGTAAGCTTGTGTTATTTCTTTTTGCAGCATCAACCATTTTTTGTGCGTCATTGAGATTTAATGCTATTGGTTTTTCAACCAAGACAGGTTTGCCATTTTCAAGTGCTTTTATCACAGGATCACAATGTTCAGGTTCACTTGTTGAGACAATTATTGCATGAGTATTTTCATCATCAATAACCTCTTGATTTGTTTTACAAACCCTATCAGCATTGACTTTTTCCCCTAGGGCTTCAGCTTTTTCTCTGATGGTGTCTGACAGACTAATGTATTTAACTGAACCATGAGTTTTAGAAATTGAGGTTCGCAGGTTGCCCATCCTCCCGCATCCAACTATTCCTATACCAATTTCTTGATGATTAATTTTCATAATGATTTAATTTTCTGAATTACCGTTATAATCTTTTATAAGATTATATTGATATAAACAAAATTCAAAAGAAAATTAAATGATTAAGGGGGGAACATGACCAAAGACGATAATTATATAAAAGGTCTCAAAAAGATGAAAGAGATGGGTCGGGAAGATACCATGTTGAATCAAAGAAAAATATCAGAAGATATGTATAAGCTATCAGTTAGTACTTTGTTTGGTGAAATTTGGAACCGACCGCACCTCTCTCTTAGGGAAAGGCAATTAATAACGCTTGCTGCAAATATTGCTTTATCCAGACCTCATGGGACACATACACACTACAGAAGCGCGCATCATATTGGTATAACCCATGAAGAAATTTGTGAGGTAATGATTCATGTTGGAATGTATGGTGGATGGCCATGCATTGCTCATGCGACTGAGCAATATCTAGAAGTGCTCAAAGAACGTGGAGATCCAATGGCTGACTCAAATCCCAAAAGGGATGACGTTGATGGTTTATAGTAAAAATTTAACTGATTTGATTGACTATTTTATAAACATTCTCAATTGATGGTTTAATTTTTCCTCGATCTATATTGAGAATCGTTTCTATTGTTTTTTGTGAATAAGGTGTATCGAGTTTGAGCGTTTTTGCTTTATCAAAAACATGTCCATTCATATGCAATATTTCAGTTTTTCTTCCTCTGAATATATCTTGACCCATTGAAGGCCTTCTATTGGGGCCATTGGATCTACCTTTTATGATGCTATCAAGTTCCTGATAAACATCTTCTTTTGTAGAATTGATCCATTGAGAAGTTTTTGCACCTCCAAAGTCATCGAATGAATAACCAAGTAACTTACCAACTTCTGCAGACTCCCTTGCTAAATTGATTTGTAGCTTCCTACATTTATCATCCGAGGCCAATTCAGCAGTACCTAAACCAGACATAGCAACAACGGGATTTCCCATACAGTTCTGACACAGTTTAGCCCACCTTTCACCCCAAAGGTTATCTGTAATTATTGAAGAGTCGATAACATCCAGTAATTTTCTTATTTTTTCTAGTATATTTTTATTTTTACCATCATGAGAACCAAGTCGAAAAACATCATGACCCAAATCGCGCATAAGTGAATGACCCGGTCTGGAAACTTTTCCAGGGGTATATAATTCAACTGAAATATTTGACATTACAAGCCCTGCGCATCTATGAATACCAACTATGTTTGCAATTAGGGGGTCAGGCCAGCAGTTTTGTGCTGATATGATAATTCCTTCCGGTTGGATAAATTTATTAATAAATTGCGCTGACCATTCGGTGTCGTAGGCTTTCATTGCTATAAAACCTAATTCAAATAATTCCTCTCTAGCAACTGTTTCTGAGTCATGTAAATGTATCATTCTTGGTTTTGCAACAAATGTTTTGTGGGGACCTGAAATTTCAATTCCATGTTTGTTCACCCAGTCAACTTGTTCTGCCCATGGATCTATGATTGTTACGTCATTACCTGAATAGCTTAGCCAACCACCCAAATATGAACCAACAGCCCCAGCACCAATAAATATTATTCTCATTTAGAGGTTCTTCATTGCAATTTGTAAGTCATATTCACTATCAGGGACAATTCTAGGTATATGCTCTCCATTTAAAAATGCAATTAAGCATTCGGCTGCTTGAATCTCCATTCGTGCCCTTGAAACACGAGTATTTGCTCCCATGTGGCAAGTCATGATTACATTATCAAGCTTTGACAAGGGTCCACCAAGATAGGGTTCTTGCTCATAAACATCCAGTCCAGCTCCAGCTATTATACTATTTGTGAGTGCGTTTAGAAGAGCGGGCTCATTTACCAGACCACCTCTTGCAGTATTAATTAAGAAGGCATCACTTTTCATCTCAGCAAGGTCATTTGTGTCAATGATGTTGATTGTAGCTGGAGTTTTTGGCACATGAAGACAAACGATGTCTGACTCGTTCAATAATCTTTTTTTACTCACCCATTCAACAGGAAGATATGCATTAATTGACTCATCAGGATTGATATCATTGGCAATTATTTTTGCTCCAAATGCAGACAATAATTTTGCCGTTCTTCTTCCAATTCTTCCCATCCCAATTATTCCTACTGTAAGTTCTTCTAAGCTTCGACCTAGTACCCTAAACCATTTACCTTCTCTCATTAGTTTATCACCAAGCTGAACACCACGAATTAGTGTCAAAATATGACTTACTGTCAATTCTGCAACAGTATCAGCATTAGCTCCCGGAACATATGATACGCCTATATTCCTATCACGAGCGGCATTTAAATCTATACTATCCAAGCCAACAGCACATCTTGCAATAAATCTTAACCCCGGGGATTGGTCCATAACTGCTGCACTCATTGGTTCTGCGCCACAAATAGCAACATCGCAGCCTTTTATAAGTTCCTTCATTTCATCTTCGACTAAGAGTCTTTTCTGTTCATTTCTTATTATTTTGACTCCAGAGTCTTCAAGCATGGTTCTTGACAATGGATTGCATGCACCCCATTGTTCTGGGGATACCATAGCGATAGCTCTTGTTTTCATTTTTCCCTCAATAATTTTAATATGGTGCTTCTTCACCAAGGATTGTTATCCTATGCATTCTTCTTCTGAAACCAGCATAGTCATCAACTGCATAATGCTGAGTACATCTGTTATCCCAAATTGCTATAGAACCAGGCGCCCACTTAAATCTACAGATAAACTCTGGACGGGTTGAATGAGATTTTAGATAATTGATAATAGGCAAGGACTCCTCTCTAGACATACCTTCAATTTCTACTGTATGACCACCGATGTATAGTGCCTTATTCTTACTATCTGGATGAGTTCTGATAATTGGATGATATGTTTTAACCTGGGTTTTCCCAGGATCTTTTTGTTTCATACTCTTTGCCCCCGAAAACTGAGCTAGCGGTTGATCACCAACATAGAGGCCTTTTAAATTATCTAGGATATTTTTCATTGTATCAGATAGAGTATCATATGCCTGATACATGTCAGCAAATAGAGTATCTCCTCCGGCAGGAGGTAATTCTTGAGCATAAAGCATTGTTGCTTTTGGTGGAACTTCTGTAAAGCTACCATCTGAGTGCCAAACATTACCAAATGCATAAGTATCTGTTTCAGTTTTTAAAATTTCTAATATTTCTGGATGAGACTCAAGCCCTTTCATGTATGGGTAATGGTGTATTTTACCCCACCTTCTTCCAAATTCTAAATATTCATCAGATGAAAGCTCTTGATTTGGGATTCCTATGACTTGGTAATCGATAAATGCTTTATAAATTTCATCAAATGTTTCATCGTTTATTTTGCTGAGATTTATATCCAAAATCTCGGCTCCGAGTGCACCTGCTAGAGGACGTGCTTCAAAATTCTTATATTCAATAATTTTCATTTAAACCTCACAACTAAATCTTGAGAATTTCTCTTGCTTCATTTGGTGAAGCAACATTATATCCCATATTGTTTATAATATTTACCGCTCTCTCAACAAGCGATGCATTTCCAGGGGCTAGTTCACCTCTTGATAGATATAAGTTATCTTCTAGCCCAACCCGAACATGTCCACCCAGAATGACTGACTGTGCAACCATAGGAAGTTGATCTTTTGAGATCCCAAAAGATGCCCAAACTGAATCCTCAGGTAATAAATTCCGCATTGTCATCATAATTTCAGGTGTTGCTTCTGCTGCCCATGGAATCCCTAGACATATTTGAAATAAATACGGTTTATTAACAAGGTCCTGTTTGATTAGAGCTTTTGCTTGCCTCAGCCCACCTAAGTCAAAGACTTCGAGTTCAGGTTTGACACCTGTTTTAGCTATTTTTTTGGCCATTTCAGTAACTAGATCAGGTGTATTAACAAAGATATGTGGCCCAAAATTAAAACTACCAATATCTAAACTGCAAATATCAGGCTTGATATTTTCAATGTGTATAACTCTATTACTTGGTGAGGTTAGCGTTGTACCTTTTCCTAAATTTGTTGGCTCTTCTTGGTCGTTTATTACTATTCTGGCACCTGGACCTGTTGTTAGATTGATTATGACCTCATCATTGACTTGCCTAATTCGATCAACAACCTCCCTATATAAATCTTCTTCCATGCTCGGCTTACCTGTATCAGGGTCACGAACATGAATATGTACAATGGCTGCACCTGCTTTGTGAGCAGCGAGGCATTCATTTGCTATTTGTTCGGGTGTTATTGGAACGGCAGGGTTGATGTGGGTGTGGTCAGCTGCGCCTGTAACAGCGCAAGTTATTATTACATTTCGCATTACATACCCCCCAAAATTACAATTTATATTTTATAGATATATTTTGAAAAATAAATTATATTTTAATCAAAAAATAATTTGTACATCTGCAACTTAAAGGTTCAAAAATGAGAATCGGATTTTTCACAATGCCAGTACATCCCGAAGAAAAGAAGTGGGAGGTCTCACTTCAAGAAGACAGGCAAGCTGTGATTCTTGCTGACAAGCTTGGTTATTATGATGTTTTTATAGGCGAACATCTGACAGATAAATCCGAAAATATTACTAACAGTATGATATTTCTATCAAGTTTGATTTCTGAGACAAAACAAATAAAGCTAGGAACTGGAACTTCAAACTTATCACATATGCATCCAGTATTAATTGCTTCTCATGCAGCAATGTTAGATCATTTATCTGGAGGGCGTTTTATTTTTGGAATTAGTCCTGGCGCATTAAGATGTGACGCAGAAGTGCTGGGTATTATTAATGAAGATCGCGGTCAAATTTTTGCTGAGGCAATTGATGTTATTCTTGAAATTTGGAAAAATGATCCACCATATAATATTGATTTGCCTAATAACAGATTTAAAGTTTCATCGCTTGAGACAACATTTTTAGAAGTTGGAGTTGGCTATTTACAAAAACCATATCAAAAGCCATTGCCCGAGATTGTTGGCACTGTTGTAGCGCCATATTCTAAGGGTGTTATAGCGATGGGTGAAAAAGACTTTCATCCTATATCTGCTCACTTTTTATTGCCGAAATGGGTTAAAACTCATTGGGAGAATTATAAAGAGGGCAAGAATAATGTTGGTATAACCGCTGATACTTCTGATTGGAGGGTCGCTAGAACGATATTTGTAAATGATGATGCTAAAACAGCTAAAACCTACGGAAAGTCTGATAGTAATAGTCCATACAGATTCTTTTACGATCATTTATACCGTAAGCTTGAGAGAAGCGGTAGGTTAGGTGTATTCAAGGAGGATCAGAGTATTCAGGATGACCAACTAAATTTAGATCACATACTAGATCAGCTGGTAATTTGCGGAGATCCAAATGAGGTCGTAGATCAAATCCTTAAATTTAGGGAAGAGGTTGGTGATTTTGGTGAGTTGTTGTATGGCGGCGTTGATTGGGTTGATGAAAGCTTAGCTAAAAGATCGATGGAGCTAATGGCAGAAAAGGTTATTCCAGAAGTAAATAAAGCAATTCAATAATCAAATTGAAATCCTCAAATTAAAGAACCATATATAAAAGATGCGAACAATTATTGTCATAATAACACTTATGCTAATCTTCTCATTTACCAGCAGTATTGTAGGCTATAGAATTCCAGGCATAACAGAAAATCCTTCATTAGGAAAAATAAAATTATGTAAGGCAGCATCTGGTATACATTCAAATTTCATAGAAAAATATGTAACCTCTGGAATTATTATTAAACATAACAAAAATAGTGAATCAGAGTATTATTTCTTCGTTGATAAACAAAAATGGGAAGAGGAATTATTTGAGTCTCAAGAGGTGGCTGCAATTGGTGGGTGGTGTAAGGTTGCAAATAAAAATGGGCGAGGAACAGTCAGCATCTTTGATAATTCTACGGGAGAGTTAGTCGGAAAAGTTATAGATGGGAATTATGATTTATAGATTATTTTTTTCTTCTGTAAATAATAATCAAAAAACCAGTTAAAATTCCTACAATCATCCAAAGCAGTGACTCAATTGACAGAAGCATAAGTTTGACCTTCTATTTTATTTCTTTTTTTTTATAATAACATTAAATCCACTTTTTTACAGGTAATTTAATGGGTCTAAAGTTTGATTATATTATTGTTGGCGCTGGGAGTGCTGGTTGTGTTTTGGCAAATAGGTTATCTGCAAACAACTCACATTCTGTTCTGTTAATTGAAGCCGGTGGATGGGACCTTAATCCTTGGATACATATTCCACTTGGTTATGGAAAACATTTCGAAAATCCAAAAGTAAATTGGATGTATTCTTCGGAACCAGATGCAAATACAGGGCAAAGAAGAATATTCCAGCCACGTGGAAAGGTGATAGGAGGCTCGTCCTCAATTAATGGCCTTGTATATATTAGAGGGCAGAAAGAAGATTATGATACGTGGGATCCCGAAAAGAAATATGGATGGGATTATGACTCGGTTTTGCCCTATTTTAAAAAAAGTGAGTATAATCATAATATAAGAGATCAATATCATGGCACTGAAGGTGAGTTATCTGTTTCATCACCAGTTGAAACCCACTTATTAGCTGAAAGCTTTGTTGAGTCAGGGGTAAATTGTGGTTATCCAATAAACAAGGATTTCAATGGTCAAACTCAAGAAGGTTTTGGGCATCTGCAAATGACGATAAAAAAGGGTATTAGGTCTAGTGCATCAAATGCTTTTTTGAGGGGAGTAAGAAAAAGAAAAAATTTAACCATTATTACGCATGGACACGTGGAAAAAATAATATTCCAAGATAAGGTGGCAACAGGTATTAAATTAATTCGTAAAGGTAAAGAATTTGAATATTTCTCTAATAAAGAAATTATTCTATCGGCGGGCGCATTTAATACACCTCAAATATTACAATTATCAGGCATCGGACCAAAGGATGTTTTGAGTCGCTTTGGTATAAAAGAAGTATCAGTACTTGAGGGGGTTGGAAAAAATCTACAGGATCATTACAATGGCAGAATAGTCTATAAAACTAATTTTAAAAATACACTAAATGACGTTCTCATAAGTCCTATAAAATCAATATTTGAGGGGTTAAAATATATCTTCTTTAGAAGGGGTTTTTTAAATATGGGCTCTTCTGTATCAGCTGGCTTTATTAAGTCAAAACAATCACTTAAAAGACCTGATTTGCATATTAGTTTAATACTTTTTAGTGGGGATAAGGCTGGTTCAAAGTTACATAAATGGTCTGGTTTTTCAATTATCATTCGGTTGCTTAGACCCAAAAGCATTGGGCAATTAAATATAAAAAGTTTAAACCCCCTTGTTCAACCTGAGATTCATATGAATTATTTTTCAAATAGAGAAGACAGGAAATTATTAGTTAATGCTATAAAAACTACACGTAAAATTATGGAATCCAAACCCATTTCAAATCTCATAAATGAAGAATATTCTCCCGGCTCTAATGTAATTTCAGACAATGATATAGAGAATTTTTTATCAACAAAAGGAGGAATTAGTTATCACCCAGTTGGTACATGTAAAATGGGGAATTCAAAAGATTGTGTTGTTGATTATGATTTGAATGTACATGGTGTTAAAAGATTAAGAATTGTTGATGCATCAATCATGCCAACAATTACATCAGGTAATACCAATGCTCCTGTTATAATGATTGCAGAAAAAGCTGCCGATTTAATTCTTAATAGATCTAAAAGTTAAAAACCATATAACCTGCTTGGATTATCTACTAGTACTTTCTTGCGTAGTTCTTCTGTTGGAAGCCAATTAGGAAGTATTTCAATTAACTCAGCGTCATTTGGCATTTCATGTTTCAACATTACATGAGGCCAATCCGAACCCCAAATCACATTATCAGAGTTTTTGTTGATGATCTCTTTTGCAAAAGGAGTAACATCATTATATGGAATCTCCGTTTGACTAGATATTCTATAAGGTCCTGTTAACTTTACCCAACAATTACCATTCTCTAATACATCAAGAAATTCTTGAAATTTCTCATCGCTAATAGTTTTTTTAGTTTTCATATAGCCAAAGTGACCTAATACAATTGGAACATGAATATTCTCTGATATTGCTTTCAATTTTATCTCAGGATCATCAACATGAATTAAAAACTCAATATGCCAATCATAATTTAAGAGAATTTTTGATAATTTATATACTTGGTCAATAGACTCAAATGGCATGCCACCTTTATCGACAAGATTTAGGCGTATCCCCCTTGCTCCTTTTTTATGAAAGTTCTCAATTTGACTTTCATTAATACTCTTATCAACAGCTATTACGCATCTTTTTTTTGTTAGATCATTTTCACAACTTTCAAGAACTGCTGAATTATCAATTCCATGAACACTTGCTTGAATAAGAACAGCTCTTTCAACTCCCAATCTTGTATGCATTTTTGCTAAATCGTCTAAATTGCACTCATGTGGCGTATAGCTTCTGTTTTCCTGATAAGGATACTTGTTAGAGTCAAATACATGTACATGTGTGTCACATGTGTTTGTAGGTAATTTAAAAGATGGAGTTAATGTATTTCTATCAGGTGGCTGGCAATATGGAGCATTAGGTATGGGCATTAATAAATTCCTCAGATAATTTTCTCTAACCAATCAGCAGCATAATTAATTCCTAATTGACGATCATCAACATGCGCATGTTCTGTGGCACCTTCTTCTTTAGTAAAAATTCTTAATTCTTTTTCTGAAGTTTTGAGGTTCTCATAAAATTTATAAGCATTTTTTACCGGTACTATCCTATCATTTTCTCCATGGGTGATCAGAAATGGAATTCTTATTTTTGATGCATTATTTTTTACAGAAAAGTCTCTGGATCTTTCAAGAGCATCATCAATGCTTTCAGCGCCAACAACCCATTGAAATTGGAAATTTGATTGTGCAGTGGATTTTGAAGAAGATTTTAATTTATCAAAGATACTTTTTTGGAATTCATACAAATCCCAATGTCCAGAAGTGAGCGCAATCCCGGCACAATAACGATTGTCATTTGCTGCAATTCGAGATGCATAATAGCCTCCAAAACTATACCCCATAATTACAATTTTATTTTTATCAACATCATTTCTCGCTACTAAATACTCATATGCCGAGGAGGCTGGGACCTCATAATCATATCTTGCTTTTATATTAAGTAATCTCAAACTTTCACCTTGCCCTGGACCGTCTAATGCAAGTGTATTAAAGCCTCTCTTAGCAAATTCCAAACCTGCAAAAAGTGCGCTCATTTCCTTACAATTATCCATGCCATTGAATATTAATACTGTAGGTGAAGGACTCTTTTCTTTTTTATTTGCGGGTATAAATAATCCAGGTAGGTATGTTTCCTCATAAGGTATTTTGATGTATTCGATATCCGGATAACTTAATTCAAAACCTTTGTGATATGCGTTAAATGCAACTTTACTGATTTCTAATTTTTCGGGTCCAGGTTGAATGAACCTTTCCCCCGTATACATGTAATTACCAGCACGTAAGTAATGGAGACCGGCTGTTTTTAGATTATTGTTATGAAAATATTCTTCCGCATTTTTTATATTTTTTTGAGCGAAACTTTTCCATACATCAACCCAATCTAAAGGTGACATATTAGTCAATTTTAGTAAATTAATGATTGTCTCAATTTCATTCAGAGAAACAGCACCATAGGGTGCCATACCCTTACAAACAAGTGTTGCATTTGACCATTGGAAATTTCCAGGAAATGCATCAGTCCAATTATTTATTTCTTCCATTATTTAAGTGGAGAAAACGGAGTACCTGTCATAATCTTATCTTCTTGGTCAGCAATCATTCCTGCAGTTCTATCTCTGAAATCTGCCCAAGCTGGATCAGCTGCTCTTTTTTTTCTCATTTCATTGAATTCATTCAAGTCTTTGTATTCCCATATGTGAACTATCTGATTTTGTGGTCCAATATCACTTATAAAGTACCCTATTAATTTAAACCCATGTTTATTATTCACGGGCATAGCGTAATCTTCAAAGATCTTTATATATTTGTTCAGCATTCGAGGAACGCAGTTATACGTTCTTATATTATAAATCATATTTTTTACCTCCAAATTTATATTATTTGTCTACAGGTGGCCAAATTCTGTGGCCAATGCTTGGTGATCCTGGCGCGTGAATGGTTTCACCGATAGTTTTTTTACTAAATGGATCAAATTCTCTAACTATATTATTTCTTCTATCTTCATGGGATGTAAATTCATAAAGAACTGAATGTTTTGCCCAACCGACCGTTGAGACCATTTTTCTGGCTCTTATTGCGCCTTTGACTTCTGATACGAATGGCAGTCTTATTTGAGCATACCATTTGCCAATTTCAATTTCATTCTCAACACTAGTCATGTTATAACTTCCCATTTGAATGGCTTGTGCGGGGACTCCACCAGGGGATACCATTCGATAATCAGGCCCTGTAACTCTCTCTTCTTCTATTAAGATTGCCGTTCGTGATTCTTCTCTTTCGGAGAGACGCTTCTTTGTCTCATCTGATTGATTTTCAGGAAATAAAGGTGAATTTTTTTGATAGTATATATGAGGTGATGTTGCAGCTATAAGACAGATGAATTGGGTACCTTGAGGAATTTTTTCTTTTGTATGTGGAATCTTATCTCTTCTATCTTTGTAATCTAGTTCATCAACTTCATAATGTGCAGCCCATGCGATACCATCATGAGTAATAATTTTTGGAAGATACCTATTATGCAACCACTCTATGTGGTCTTCCCGTTTCTTTTGATCTAAATTATACCAAGTAGCCCATATTCCATTATCCATGTTCATCCCTTTGCTAACAATTAAAATACTAAATTATTGTTTACTTTTCCCTATAATATATTATCACATATTATACTTATATTTTCGATTGTAAATTTGATATTTGTCGTTGTAATATCAAATCATAATTTTTAAAAAAAAATGAACTTAGGAGATTAATTCATGTCAGACATTGGTATTATACCCGTAGATTGGGAAGATAGATTTGACCCACAAAGAATGCTCAGAGAGCGTTTGGATCGTGCGAAAGAGGCTTTAAATAACTCTGAAGCGGATGTTTTATTTGTATTTCGTACTGAGGATGCAAGATATCTAATGGGTTATAGGCATCACCTTGGGCCTGCTTTTATAATGGGTAATGCCGTCGTTGTGCTTGCAAGAGGACATGATCCAATTTTATGGACAATGGACTTCGAGCATTGTAAGCAAAGAATGCCATGGCTGGATGAGCAACAAATACAACCAAGAGCGAACTTCAGAGAAAAAGTGGGTATGAAGCGCTGGGCTGACCAAGTTGAAGGTTTCATAGGATCTCTAAAAGGAAAAACTATAGGTATTGATATATGGGATCTGAATATGGAAAATGCGATCAAAGAGACATTTCCAGATTCAAAATTTGTTGATGGGTATCAAGGAATTTTGATGCGTGCAAAAGAAATCAAAACTCAAGATGAAATTCATTGCCTAAAGATTGCTAATGCAATGACAGAGGCTGCAATGGATAATGCTATTGATTTTTTGAAGCCAGGTGTCAAAGAATGTGAGGTACTTGCGGTTGCATGGGAAACAATGACAGCTATGGGATCTGAGTGGACCCAATGTTCAAATATTGTAGCATCTGGGCCTTATACTGCTCCATATAGAAGATTTACATCAGATAGAATTATTAGAAATGGTGATCCTGTTATTATTGATATTGGGGCATGCTTTAATGGTTATTACGGTGATCTCACAAGAACTTGGATTTGTGGAAATGTGAAACCAACAGAAGAAATGAAAAAAGTTCATCAAAACTGTTATAATGCTCTCTTTAATGCCGGCGCTGCTGTTAAACCAGGAGCAACAAATGCAGATGTTTTTGCGCAAGCCGATCCTTATGTTTTAGATAGTCTGGGACACGGATCAGGTGTTAATCCATGGGAGGCACCATATTTTTCACCTGCGTCGAAAGATCAGCCTGTTGTACTAAAGGAAGGTATGCAATTTAATCTTGAGCCTTACGCTGGTGTAAAGGGTGTTGGTGGATTTAGGCTTGAGAATGACCATATAGTTACAGCTGATGGTGTAGATATATACACTACATATCCATTCGATGAACGTCTTGTGATTGATGTCCATCCATATGATGTATCTACAGGCAGAACAAGGTAATAATTGTGACTGGAGATCAGGTGGATAAAGTTGGTTCAATTTCCCCAGATTTTAGTCTATCTGGAAAGCTTGCTGTTATAACAGGAGCCAGCACAGGTATTGGTAAGGAAATTGCTCGCGCATTTGCTGCTGCAGGTGCAGAGATAATCGTAACTGCCCGAACCGAAAGTAAGCTCATAGAGCTTAAAAATGAAGTAGAAAATGATGGTGGGAAGTGTGATATCCTGGTCAATGATATCACTGTGGTTGAACAAATCCAACAATTAGCAGATTTTGTGCGTAAAAAATTATCAACTGATGATAAAGATCTCGTTCTTGTCAATAATGCTGGGTTTGGTTTTACCAAGCCAATTGTGGAAGTGACGCAAGAAGATTTTGATTTAATTACTTCAACACATCTGAGAGGAACCTTTTTTTGCTGTCAAAAAATAGGTGAAATCATGCTTGAAAAAGGATATGGCAAAATTATTAATCTCGGTTCAACTTGGGGTTACACCACAGACGCAAAGAAAGCACCATACTGTATGGCGAAAGCTGGTGTTGCACATATGACAAGAGCGATATCTACCGAGTGGGCACCTGCTGGAATTCGCGTGAATACACTAGCACCAACAGGGACAGTTACAGAATTCACTCAAAAGACTTGGGCATCCATGCCAGAGAGAGCGCAGGGTATCTTATCGAGAATAAAGTTGGGTAGATTTGCATACCCATCTGATCATTTAGGTGCTGCAATATTCCTGGCATCAAATGCATCTGATTTTATCACCGGGCAAACAATATATGTCGACGGTGGTTTTACAGCCGCTGGTTGATTAACCATTTACACTTGAAATTATTCTATCCCGAGTAATAGGTAATTGCTTTATTCTTATATTTAGTGCGTAATAGAGAGCATTACTTATTGCCGCTGCAGTTGGTCCATGCGCAGCTTCACCAACTCCAAGGAATGGTTCTTCAGGACGATCAATAATATCTACGGTAATTTTAGGTGTTTGATTAAATTTTATTATTGGATAAGTCTCCCAGTCTTTTGCAAGGATAATTTCTTCATCAAATTTTACTTCTTCTATCAAACTACAACTAGTTGCCTGAATAATACCACCTTCGATCTGATTTTTGATTCCATCAGGATTTACAATTTCACCCGCGTCAATAACTGCCCAAGCATTGAGTAAGTCAATATGTTCATCAACCCTAATTTCAGCAACAAGAGCACAATATGCGCCGGAGTTTTTGTATCTTGAGAAAGCAAGCCCTTTGTAGGTTCCTGGGTTATTTGATCCCCAATTTGATAATTTACCAACATTTTCAAGTACAGCCGTGATCCTTGGGTCTTTAGAATGCTGAAGCCTAAAATCAAGAGGATCTATGCTTTGCGAGTGTGCAATATCATCCATTAAAGTCTCAATTGCATAAACATTGACGAAAGCTCCAAGACCTCTCATCGCAGAACTTCTCCAAGGCATATCATATACGATTTGTTTTCTTATTCTTATATTTGGAATATCATAGAGCGGCATCGAATTTCTATCTGCTGCGCCTCCTTTTTCTAGCGGTGTATCTATAGGATTTGGGGCTTCAATCGGCGATGATATATGTTCTGCAGCCAATAAATATTCCCCATTTTTTCCACTCGGTCTTTTTACATGTGGTGGACTTTTTACAAGAACATCAAATGAATTGATTCTTGAGTCATTAGAAACTTTGGCATCAATTTTTGTTATCATCGCTGGAGCAAGAGGTGACCATGATAATTCATCAGCCCTGGACCATACAACTCTTACATGTGTTCCTGGGAACTCTTTTGCAACCAGTACCGCATCTAAAACCACATCATCTGCACCATTGTGACCATAGCAACCAGATCCGTGGTAATGTTGAACATCAATATCATCCTCAGGTTTATTAAAAATTGAAGATAAGGTTCTTTTCATAGGGAATACTGCTTGACTATGTGTGTAAACAGATAATTTCTTATCTCCCCAATGTGCAACTGAACAACATGGTCCAATGGATGCATGACACAGATAATTTCTAGAGGTTTCTGTAGATATATCCGAACCAGTTGCGCTTTCAACATCACCTTTGTCTAAGCTGAGCGTAAAAGGTGCATTTGTATTTCTTATATGTTCTAATGGGTCTCCTATATTCAATTTAATATTTGACCATTCACATAAATTATTTACTTTCTCGACAAGCTTTACAGCATGGTGTTCTTTTTCAGTCACAATAGCGACAAATGAACCATTAACTATTAATTTTTTTAAGTTTGGAAGTTTGTTGATGCTATCTGTATCTATTTTGATCAATCTTGATGCAGCTGATGGAGGTCTTATTACCCTTGCATGCAGCATTCCATCAAACTCTAGATCATGAATAAATGTATGTTTCCCTAGAATCTTATCTTTCAAATCAACCCTTTTTATTGGTTTGCCCATCAGCTTCTTTTGATCAGCTGTTTTTGGCTTCATATATAATTCAACACTTTTATCTAGTTTGATATCTTTTGCTAATGTCCAATAAGTTAATTCTGTAGGGGCGCCATTTAAAAATATTTCACCATCTTCAATTTTTAAATTATTTACATCGGATTGTAATAATTCCGCAGCCCTTTCTAGCATAACCATTCGTGCTGCAGAGGCTGCTTTACGTAACGAGATTCCCTCTGTTTGCATTGATTGAGAGCCCGATGTACATCCACCATCGAGTTTATCTTGAGTGTTTCCAGCTGAGATCTCAATTCTCTCTGGGTTGATGTCGAGTTCTTCAGCTGCAATTTGCATAAAAGCAGTATTTATCCCTTGTCCGATTTCAACTTTACCAGAAACCATTCGGACCTTACCATTCTCTTTGAATGTGAACCAATTATCAACATTTGGTGCTGAGTCGAGAGAGTTTGGAAACATATTCATTTTAGGATACCTTCTCTATGTAATTTTCTACTGCTTTTAATATTCTTGATTGAGAGCCACATCTGCAAAGATTTCTATCTAACTGTTCTGCAACTTCATCGACAGTTTGATTTGGATTCTTATCAAGTATTGCTTTTATCCGCATTGTTATACCACTCAAACAATAACCGCATTGCCCTGCTTGTTCGTCTATCATTTCTTCCTGAAGAGGGTGAATCCCATTCACTGACAAACCTTCGATTGTTTCAATATTTTTACCATCTGCTGACCATATTGGTGTGTCACACGAGAATATAGGTAACCCATCCATAATAACTGTACAGGCTCCACAGATCCCATCTCCACAGCCAAATTTTGTACCCTTAAGTTTTAGGTCGTTTCTGAGAATGTATAATAATGGTGTATCCTCGTCGGACTCAATTTCGTGGGTTTGTCCATTTACATTTATTTTATATTTATTAGTCAAAGCATGCACCCTATTTGAATTAATGATGTATTTTTTTTATCATAGTGATAAATATATTTACAATATATTTTATTATAACTGTTATTATAAGTTTTTTCTGACTTTTATGAACAATTTTGAGCTAAAACTATGACAAATATTGCTTATGTAAATGGTGCTTATGAGAAAATAGAAAATGCAAAAGTTTCTATCATGGATAGGGGTTTGTTATTTGCAGATGGAGTATATGAGGTTGCAGGTGTTTATGATGGAGTTATCATTGACAATGAGTCACACATCTTACGGCTACAGAGGTCACTAAATGAGATCAAACTAACACTGCCTATAGAATTAGATGAGTTATTACTTGTCCAAAAGAAACTAATTGAAATTAACAAATTAAAAGAAGGTACGCTATATTTTCATGTAACCCGAGGAATTGGTCAAAGTCGTGAATTTGAATTTCCAGAGGGTCAATCGCCAAGTCTAATCATGTTTGTTCATCACAAACAAATAATGGAGCTTCCAATTGATAGACTTAATGCAAAAGTTATGACTCTCCCAGATTTGAGATGGAAAAGACGGGATATTAAATCGATAGCTTTATTGCCACAAGTATTAGCTAAACAGGTCGCGCATGAAAATAACTGTAATGAAGTCTGGATGTATGAGGATGGCTATATCACAGAAGGTGGATCTAGTAATGCATTTATAATTAAAGATAATAAATTAATTAGTAGAAAAAATAATGAAAAGATCTTATCAGGAACTACCAGACAAGCAGTATTGAAATTGCTTGAGCTCGAAGGATTATCTTTCGATGAAAGGCCATTTACCATCGAAGAGGCATATGATGCGGATGAGGCCTTTTATACAAGTGCTTCTGTATTTGTTATGCCTGTTATTTCGATTGATGACAGAATGATCAACGATGGTATGCCAGGAAATCTCACGCTTAAACTAAGAAATCTATATGAAAACTTTGCAAAAAGCTCTATAAAAAAAGAAAAATAGAAAAAAAATGAAATTTGATAAAATTGAAGATGCTATAGAGGCAATAACTCTGGGAAATATGGTTGTAGTAGTAGATGATGATGATCGTGAAAATGAAGGCGATCTGATCATGGCTGCATCATTGGCTACGCCTGAGAAAACCGGATTCATAATACGTCATACAAGTGGAATATTATGTGTTTCAGCTCCTCAAGATATAGCTAGAAAACTCCATCTTGACCCAATGGTATCAGACAATGATGCACCTCTAAGTACTGCTTTTACTATTTCGATTGATTTAAAGAAGGGGTTAACTACAGGCATCTCAGCTACTGAAAGAGCAAATACAATTAGGGCAATGGCAGATGAAAATACAAAGCCTAATGATTTTGTTAGGCCAGGTCATGTATTCCCTCTAATCGCAAGGGAAGGAGGGGTTTTAATGCGATCTGGACATACGGAAGCAGCAAGTGATTTGGCAAAATTGGGTGGTTTACCTCCTGTAGGGTTATTATCAGAACTAATGAACGACGATGGGACCGTGAAAAGGGGTGAAGAAGTATTTAATTTTGCAAAAGAACATAATTTAAAAATTATTTCGGTTGCGGACATTATTGAATACAGAGAGCAAAGAGAGCAACTTGTAAAAAGAATTAGTGAAACAAATATAAATACGTCAATTGGCGAAGCAACGATAATTACCTACAACACAATATTTGATGATGTTGAGCATTTAGCATTGCTCTTTGGTGATATTTCAGATGGGGATAATATTCCAACAAGAATTCATAGAGAGAATATTGTTAAAGATGTATTTCAAGAAGATAATCTGATTGCAGCTGCATTAAATCATCTGCACCATAAGGGCAGAGGTGTTATACTTTATCTAAGGGAAGGTGCCATTGGAGTGCAGGCAGAGAATAAAAAATCAGGAAGTGAGAATATCAGAGAAGAGCAATGGAGAGACATAGGTCTTGGCGCTCAAATTCTTAGAGATTTAAATATATCATCTATTGAGTTGCTCTCATCAACAACAAGTCATTTTGTTGGTTTATCTGGTTTTGGCATAGAAATTAACTCTAGGTTGCCAATAAAAAACTGAGTGGAATATTTTCCAATGACAAGAGATGCAAATTTAAAAGTAAGAGTAAAATCTGCCAAGGGAAGAAAGCTATCATCTACAAGGTGGTTAGAGCGTCAATTAAACGATCCCTTTGTAAGAGAAGCAAATAGACTTGGTTACAGGTCACGCGCGGCTTTCAAAATACAAGAAATTCATGAAAAATTTAATATTTTTCAACCAGGGCAATGCGTTCTGGATTTAGGCGCAGCTCCGGGTGGCTGGAGCCAAATTGCTGCCCAGTATGTAAATAAAGGACAACAACGTGGGCAAGTGTTGGCAGTAGATATATTGCCAATAAACTCTCTGTCAGAGGTTGACTCTATGCAATTAGATATTTTTCAAGAGGATAGTCTAGATCTAATCAAGGCAAAAATGATAAAGCCAGAAGCTGACATCATACTATCAGATATGGCTCCATCAACTACAGGTCATAAGTCCACCGATCATATTAGAATTATAGCCCTATTGGAGAATGCGCTAGATATTGCAGAGAATCTGCTTGCAGACGGAGGAGTTTTTGTTGGGAAGGTTTTTCGTGGTGGAACAGAAAGTGATATTCTGAAACGAATGAAAATTAAGTTCCAAAATGTGAAACATATAAAACCTAAATCAAGCAGAGCAAATTCTACTGAGTTATATGTTGTGGGATTAAATTACAGAAAATAATTTTGTAATGAATTTTTGCCTTTTCATAAACTGAAATGGATGATAGATATAAATATGTTTGTTGAAGCTCTTACATTTGATGATGTTCTTATAAAACCTTGTGCATCAAGTGTGCTTCCGAACGAGACAAACATCTCTACAAACCTCACAAAATCTATAAAATTAAATATTCCCATAATATCAAGTGCTATGGACACTGTTACAGAAGCCAAATTAGCTATAGCAATGGCTCAAGCTGGTGGTATAGGTGTCATTCACAGGAATTTAGAACCAGAAGTTCAGGCTGCTGAAGTTGCTCAAGTTAAAAAGTTCGAATCAGGGATGGTTGTTAACCCTGTAACCATTAATCAAACCGCAAAACTCAAAGAAGCAATTAATTTAATGCAATCAAATTCAATTTCAGGGATACCAGTTATAACAAAAGATAACAAGCTTGTTGGAATATTAACAAATAGAGATGTCAGATTCGTCACAGATTTCAATATACCTGTGAGTGAATTAATGACAAAAGATGAAATTATTACTGTTAAAGAAGATGTTACAACTGATGAAGCTAAAGCCCTTTTGCATCAATACAGAATCGAAAAGTTGATCGTTGTAGACAAAGATTATAAATGTATTGGTTTGATTACTGTAAAAGATATTGAAAAAGCAAAGCTCTATCCAGAAGCTAGCAAAGATGTGTTTGGAAGGCTCATTGTTGGAGCAGCAACTACTGTAGGCAAAAAGGGAATGGAAAGAACTGAGATGCTTATTGATGCTGGCGTGGATGTTGTAGTAGTAGACACGGCTCACGGTCATTCCTCACGTGTCATTAAGGCTGTGGAGGATATTAAAAAGAAATACGATATACAAGTCATTGCAGGAAATATTGCAACAAAAGAAGCGGCTAAAGCACTTGTTGATGCTGGTGCTGATGCAGTCAAGGTAGGCATTGGGCCTGGTTCGATATGTACAACAAGAGTTGTTGCTGGTATTGGTGTGCCTCAGTTCAGTGCTATATTGGAAACTGCTGAATATCTAAACAAAGTAAAAGTGCCGTTGATTGCAGACGGAGGAATAAAATTTTCAGGTGATCTTGCTAAAGCGATTGCTGCTGGGGCAAGTGCTGCAATGATAGGTTCTCTCTTTGCTGGAACTGATGAAAGCCCAGGTGAAATATTCTTATATCAAGGTAGAAGTTATAAATATTATAGAGGAATGGGCTCGTTGGGGGCAATGGCAAGAGGGTCAGCTGATAGATATTTTCAAGAAGAGGTAAAGGAGTCTCATAAGTTAGTACCTGAGGGCATAGAAGGTCAGGTTCCATATAAAGGTCCTCTGTCAGGTGTAATTCATCAATTAACAGGTGGGCTAAGAGCTTCAATGGGTTATACGGGGGCCAAGACTCTAAACGATTTCAGAAAAAATGCCGTTTTCCAAAAAATATCAAGTGCAGGCCTCAAAGAAAGTCATGTACATGATGTGCTTATTACACGTGAATCACCTAATTACCCATCAGTACGTTGAAACTAGCGTCACAAATACAATCAGCAATTGAAATTTTAGAGCAGATCTTAAATAGGCACAGAACCGTTCCAAGTGTGATGAAGGAGTGGGGTGTGAATAATAGGTATGCTGGGGTAAAAGATAGGGCAGCAATAACAAACATCTTAAACGCTTCGTTGAGAAGGAAAAGTTCATCCAGTTATATTATGTCTGATGATAGCCCTAGAGCAATATTAATTGGAACAATGATTAGTGAATTTCAATTTGATATCAATAATTTATACAATTTATTTAACAATGAAAAACATGCCCCAGACTCACTATCTGATGAAGAAGTTTTTAAAGTAGAGGGGGCAAAAGAAAAACTAAAAAATGCAGAAAATTGGATAAAAAATGATTTACCTGAGTGGGCTGTAAGTGAGTATGAGAGAACATTTGATGTTGATCAAGCTGAACAGCTGCAACATTTATCAAATATGCCTGATTTAGACATAAGAGTGAATTCCATCAAAACGAATATTTCAAAAGTTGAAGGTGAACTTCAAAAATTTGTGCCAATCAAAACACACCTCAGCCCCTTCTGCTTAAGATTTAAAGCGACTGGACTTTCTCATAAATATCCAAATCTTGAAAAAACGCTTGCTTATTCAAAGGGTCATATTGAAATTCAAAATGAAGGATCTCAAATAGCAAGTATCTTATCTGGTGTTACTCCTGGTCAACAGGTTTTAGATTATTGCGCAGGTCATGGTGGTAAAGCAGTTGTGCTAAGCATGCTGATGAGTAACACTGGTCAAATTTTTTTACATGATATCGATGAATCCAGATTATCAAATGTGCCATCAAGGATGCGAAGATTAGGGATAAAAAACTATCAAATCAAAGTAAATTTAGAAAATGTTCAAAATAGTAATTTATTTGATGTTGTTTTTGTTGATGCACCATGCACTGGATCAGGAACATGGAGAAGAAAACCAGATCTTAAATGGAAGTCAAGCAAAGAAAAACTCAATGAAAATATTAAGGCGCAACACGATATTATTCGTGAAGCAAGTAAATTTGTTAAAGTTGGCGGTAAGTTAATTTATGTGACTTGTTCTGTATTTGACAGTGAGAATGATGGCCAAATTTCAGACTTTTTGAGTGGCGACTCTACTTTTAAATTAATAAACTATCAGACTCAATGGAAATACGATGAAAATAATATTCCTAAAAATGCTAAGTCTCATAATGAGGATACATTATTATTGTCCCCAATGACCCACAATACGGATGGTTTTTTTGTTGCAATTCTTGAGAGATTAGCTTGATATAAAATTATGTCTGAAAATAAAGAAAAAATACTAATCATAGACTTCGGAAGTCAATTTACACAGTTGATTGCCAGAAGAGTGAGAGAATTTGGTGTCTATTCAGAAATAGTGCCTTTCAATAATATTAATAAAGAGGATGCTATTGAAAATCTCTCTGGGATAATTTTTTCAGGAGGGCCTTATAGCGTAATACATGAAGGTTCTCCACAAGCACCAAATTGGTTGTTTGAACTTGGTAAGCCAATATTAGGTATCTGTTATGGGCAGCAAACCATTGTCAATCAACTAGGGGGGGAAGTTATTAACTCTGGAAAAAGAGAATATGGTAACTCAAGCCTGCTAATAACCCAACAATCACCATTATTTAAGGGGGTTTGGGAAAAGGATCAAAATTATACAGTCTGGATGAGCCATGGCGACTCAGTATCTCAATTGCCAGAGCAATTTGATGTTATTGCAAAAACCGATAATGCGCCATTTGCAGCAATTTCTTGTGATGAAAAGAAATACTATGGATTGCAATTCCATCCTGAAGTTTTCCATACTGTGAACGGAAATCTAATAATTAAAAATTTTCTTGATATTTGCAGTATTAGTTTTAACTGGACTATGGCCAGTTTTTTTGAAGTTCAAAAAAAAATAATAACAGAGCAGGTTAAAAATGACCGAGTGATATGTGGCTTGTCAGGGGGTGTTGACTCATCTGTTGTTGCGGTTCTATTGCACAAAATATTGGGCGATCAATTAATATGTATCTATATAGATAATGGATTGATGAGAAAAAATGAGTCTGAACAGGTTGTTGGGATGTTTAGAGAGCATTTTAACATTCCATTGGTTCATGTGGATGCATCAAAGTTGTTCTTAAATAAACTCAAAGGTGTTGTAGATCCTGAACAAAAAAGAAAAACTATAGGAAATGTGTTCATCGATGTTTTTGATGAAGAGGCAGCGAAAATAGGAAATGTTAAATTTTTGGCACAGGGAACACTATATCCTGATGTCATAGAAAGTGTAAGCTTTACAGGTGGTCCTTCTGTTACCATTAAAAGTCATCATAATGTAGGTGGATTGCCTGAGAAGATGAATTTAAAGTTAGTTGAACCTCTGCGGCAATTATTTAAAGACGAGGTGAGGTTACTTGGTAAAGAACTTGGATTGCCTGAGTCATTCATTGCAAGGCACCCTTTTCCGGGTCCTGGATTAGCAATACGCTGCCCTGGTGAAATTACTGAAGAAAAACTGGAAATTCTGCGTAATGCAGATGAAATATATATAAATGAAATAAAAAATGCTGGTTTGTATGATGAAATATGGCAAGCATTTGCGGTACTTTTACCCACTAGATCTGTTGGCGTTATGGGGGATGCTAGGACATACGAATATGTATGTGCATTAAGAGCAGTTACTTCTGTAGATGGAATGACGGCTGATATCTATCATTTTAATACAGAATTTCTTGCAAATTTATCGAATAAAATAATTAATTCAGTCAAAGGAATAAACAGAGTCGTTTATGATATTACATCAAAACCACCTGGCACAATCGAGTGGGAATAAGGTAAAAATGTCTAGAAATATAGTAAAAATTCTTGAAAAAAACTTTTCAGACTTAAAAGCTGGACAGAAAATGCTTATTTCTTCTCCAGAAAAGATAGCTGAATACATTAAGAAAATTCCAGAAGGCACACATAAGACTTCAAAAGAAATGAGACTAGATTTGGCAAAAGAAATGGACGCGGATAATTCTTGTCCAGTTTCAACAGGAATCTTTCTCAGGAAAGCAATTGAAGAACATGGGAAAGAAATTCCTTTTTGGAGATTGATTGATGAAAATCATCCAGTAGTTAAAAAATTAAATTTAGATCCTCAAGAAATAAAATATATGAGAAATCTTGAGGAAATAAATTAGTTCCATAAACAGTTAAGTTAAATTATTAAACTATCTTAGTTAACATGAATCAAAAACAGCTGAAAATAAGAGAAAAGGGGCAAAACTCAGCAACTAACTTTCAACTAAGTAAATTTTATCGCCCTGAAAGCACTGATATAAAAGGGTTTTCTAAGAGTGGTACTATTGAGTGGGAGTAGTTGTTTTTGAGTAAGTATTTTTCTGAAGCTAAAGTTGATAATCAAGCTGTATTATTCGATAATATACAAACTGCTTGCGGTCGATTATTTGGCCGAATTACACTTAATTCTCCTGATAAATTGAATGCGCTGACATTATCTATGATGGATTTGATTGATCAACAGCTTGATGCCTGGGCTAATGAACCAAAAGTTGTTGGTGTCCTCTTAGATGCCACTGGTGATAGAGCCTTTTGTGCAGGCGGCGATGTTGTGGGCGTTTATAATGCAATTAAAAAGACAGCAAAAGGTGAAGTGCCACAATTTGCAGAAGACTTCTTTACATGTGAATACAGACTTGATTACCGTATACACACATACAAAAAGCCAATCATTTGTTGGGGGCATGAAGTCGTCATGGGAGGTGGTATTGGGTTGATGTCCGGTGCATCTCATCGTGTCGTCACACCAAAGACCCGTATGGCTATGCCGGAAATTACTATTGGCCTCTATCCAGATGTTGGTGGTAGTTGGTTTCTTCCAAAACTACCCGGAAAGATTGGCAGCTTTTTGGCTTTAACAGGAGCTAATATTAATGCTGGCGACGCCTTATTCGCTGGTTTGGCAGACCATATGCTAGATCATGAGCATCACATTCAATTCATTGAGGTGATTAAATCATTATCATGGTTTGGTAATAGGCAGAAAGACTCCCTTCAAGTTACGAATATTTTAGAAAGCCTCTCCAAGGGAATTCAAGTTCCTGAATCTCAATTAAAGAAACATTTTGAACGTATTAACCAAGTAATTGGTGACGATGGTTTGCATGAGATAGCAGCTCGCCTAAGAGATATGAGTAGGGATGAGGATCCATGGTTAGCTCAAGCAGCATTGACATTTATGAGAGGATCCCCAACATCTGCTGTTCTGGGTTTAGAAATGCAAAAGCGGGCTCAACATTTATCACTTGCAGATACCTTTAGATTAGAGCTACAAGCATCAATTGGTTGCTGTGTACACCCAGATTTTTATGAGGGTGTGAGAGCACTACTGGTAGATAAGGATAAAAATCCAAAGTGGAGTCCTTCTATCATTTCTGAAGTCACGCCAGAGTGGATCGAAAGTCATTTAGAGCCCAGATTCGAAAATGGACATCCTCTTGATTGCCTGCTAGCATGAACGTGAATGGAACCTTATGACTGAGTCTAATTTTGATTATATTATCGTAGGTGCTGGAACAGCCGGATGTTTACTGGCTAACCGACTAAGTGCAGATCCTTCCAAGCGTGTTCTTCTTCTTGAAGCAGGAGGCAAAGATAACTACCACTGGATTCATATCCCTGTGGGTTACTTGTATTGCATAGGTAACCCGCGCACAGACTGGCTATACAAAACATTGCCAGATAAAGGATTGAATGGGCGAAGTCTAAGATATCCGCGTGGTAAAGTGCTGGGTGGGTGCTCCAGTATTAATGGGATGATCTATATGAGGGGACAGGCTCGTGACTTTGACCAATGGGCTGCTAAGACAGGAGATGATGATTGGAAGTGGGACAATTGTTTGCCTTTTTTTGTACAGCATGAAGATTATCATGGAGGGTTCAACGAATTCCATGGAGTAGGCGGTGAGTGGCGTATAGAAAAGCAACGTTTACGTTGGGATATACTTGACGCATTTTCGCAAGCATGTGTTCAGGCTGGCATACCGCAAGTAGAAGATTTCAATCGTGGAAACAATGAGGGGGTTAGCTACTTTGATGTGAATCAAAAGAGTGGGTTGAGATGGAACACCACAAGAGCATTTCTACGTCCAATAATGGGACGATCAAACCTAGAGGTATGGACTCATGCGCAGGTTGCCAAATTACTGTTAACATCAGACTCAAATGGACAATCACATTGTAGCGGTGTCGACATAGCCTTGCCAAATGGTCGCATATCTATAAATGCACATAAAGCGGTTGTATTAAGCGCAGGTTCAATTGGGACACCTCAGATCCTCCAACTGTCTGGCATTGGGCCAGCTAATTTGCTGCAAAAGTTTGGTATTACAACTATCGTGAACCTACCGGGTGTTGGACAGAATCTTCAGGATCATCTTCAAATTAGATCCGTTTATAAGGTGGAAGGGGTAAATACACTGAATACCCTGTCAAATAGTTTCTGGGGCAAGGCCAAGATCGGAATGGAGTATGCATTCAAGCGCAGTGGCCCTATGAGCATGGCTCCATCACAGTTAGGTGCTTTTACACGGAGTAGTGCAGATCAAACTTATCCGAATATTGAGTATCATGTGCAGCCTTTGAGCTTAGATGCCTTTGGTGAGCCATTGCATGACTTCCCAGCTTTCACTGCGAGCGTTTGCAATCTCAATCCAAGTAGTCGCGGCGAAGTAAATATTACGAGCCCAGACTTTTTGTCTTCTCCTGATATTGTGCCCAATTATTTGAGTACTGAGGAAGATAGAAAAGTGGCAGCAGACTCCTTGCGTGTTACCCGTCGGATTGTCTCCCAGCCTGCTTTGGAAAAGTACAAGCCTCAAGAATGGAAACCCGGTGAGCAGTATCAAAGTGACGAGGAACTGGCGCGTTTAGCTGGCGACATCGCTACCACTATCTTCCACCCAGTTGGAACAGCTAGCATGGGATCCGATGATGATCCATTAGCTGTACTGGATTCCAAATTACGTGTGCGTGATGGACGTGGCGGTGTGGTAAATTCTCTGAGAGTAGTAGATGCAAGCGCCATGCCAAGCATTACAAGTGGTAATACGAATAGCCCTACTTTGATGATGGCTGAAAAAGCAGCCCAGTGGTTGGTAGCTTAGAAATGAAATTTAGAGGATTTTTATATGTCTAATCTTAAAGGGAATGTGCTTAATATAGCTGATCTGAGAGAGTTAGCGAGAAAGCGCCTAACAAAAGCACTCTTTGATTTTTGTGATAAAGGGAGTGAAGATCAAGTAAATATGCGTGCTAACCGATTGGCACTGGATAATATAAAACTTATGCCAAGGATGCTGCGAGACGTATCTAAAAGAGATCCCGGTATAAATCTATTTGGGAAAGACCATTCATTACCAATGATTATTGGCCCTACAGGACCCGCTGGTTTTGTTTGGTACCGTGGTGAAACAGAACTTGCTAAAGCGGCTGCAAAAGCAAATATACCTTTCACATTAGCCAGCACCTCCAACACGCCTATGGAAGATATTTATAAAAACGGTGGGGGCACACAATGGTTTCAGCTATATGTTTGGCAAGATATAGAGGCTTCATTCGTAACAGCTAAGCGAGCACTGGATACTGGATATGAGGCACTTGTGCTAACAGTCGATTCCCCTGTTTATAACAATAGAGAAATTGACATAAGAAACGGGCTCAAGTTCCCTCCTAACATCAATGCCCGCACCGCATTAGATGTTATGATGCACCCAAGGTGGTTATTTGGTACGCTTGCAAAATATTATCTGGCAGAAGGTCGTTTACCTGCATTTTCAAATATTCATATACCAGACGAAGAAAAGGAAAATGCGAAGACCTATGTTTCTGCTTCAACTAAAGGATTTCTGAATCGAAATGAAACCTTGGACTGGGAGTTTGTAAAACGATTGAGGGATTTTTGGCCTAAAAAGCTCTTGATAAAATGTGTTCTCCATCCCGATGATGCCTTAATGGCGGCGTCATGTGGGGTAGATGGTATTTTTGTATCTAATCATGCTGGCAATGTTAACGACAGTGCAATTACAGCGTGGGACGCACTTCCAGCAATATCAGATGCTGTTGGAAGTAAACTTACTATTATCGCCGATACTGGTATACGTCGAGGGAGTGATGTGCTAAAAGGAATAGCTCTTGGGGCAGATGTTATTGCTGTTGGTCGAGCAACGCTCTATGGTGTTGCAGCTGCGGGAGAAGCTGGAGCTACTAAGGCGTTAGAAATTTTAGAGTCCGAAATCAGAAGAACAATGGCAATCATGGGGGTCAACCGGATTACTGATATCAGTCGAGATCATATCCGATTGCCAGCTGAACTATTCGTTTCAGGTAACAAGTCACAATAAAATTATCTATTTAGTAAGGTTAAATTTTAATGCAAAACAGCGAAATTCAGGCATCCTGGAAAATAACTAAACAGGTTTCCCCATATATTTGGCCAGTTGGTGATACGGAACTTCGCTTAAGAGTGGTATTTGCTCTGCTCGCTTTGGTTGGATCAAAAATAATTGCAATTATTGGACCATTATTACAGGCATGGGCCGTAGATGAGTTAGCAGGAAATAATATATCAGACTTTGTATTGGGAGCTTTCGGTCTAACTATTGCTTATGGTTTTGCAAGAATAATGACAAGCGGATTTCAACAATTACGTGATGCATTATTTGCCAAAGTTGCGCAGCGTGCATTACGCAGATTAGCTCTTCAGACCTTCGAACATATTCATAAATTATCTATGCGTTACCATATAACTCGAAAAACTGGTGGTTTAAGCCGTATTATAGAGAGAGGTGTCAAAGGTGTAGAGTTCTTGCTTAGATACCTAGTTTTTTCAACTATACCGCTTATTATTGAACTGCTATTAATCAGTGGCGCAATTTTTTGGAAACTTCAAGATTGGCGTTACAGTGCAATAATCTTTGTGACTATATTATTTTATGTTTGGTTTACTTTTTTTGTCACTGAGTGGCGTGTTAAATTACGTCGAAGGATGAATGAACAAGATACCGATGCCAATCAGAAGGCAATTGATAGTCTTTTAAATTTTGAAACAGTAAAATACTTCAATGCTGAGCAAAGAGAAGCTTTGCGATACGATAAAGCAATGGAAGGTTACGAAGCTGCTGCCCTCAAAACTAGTTATTCACTTGCATTTCTAAATATTGGACAGGCGGTTTTAGTCACTGCAGGATTAGTAGGAGTGATGCTCTTAGCTGCCGCCGGTGTTCAATCTGGAGTGCTAACGGTCGGGGATTTTGTACTTGTCAATGCGTATATGATCCAAATTACAATGCCATTAAATTTTCTGGGAACAGTATATCGTGAAATACGGCAAGCACTTGTAGATATGAGGCAAATGTTTGATTTGCTTGAAGAACCAACTGAGGTAAAAGATAAAATTGGTGCTGGATTGCTTTCTGTTAAGGGAGGCTCGGTTTCATTTAAAAATGTAGAATTCTCTTATGAGAGTGAAAGACCAATACTAAATAAAATAAATATCGATGTAAAAGCGGGTAACACTGTGGCAATTGTAGGTCCATCTGGCTCCGGTAAATCTACTATTGGTAGGCTTCTATTTCGCTTTTATGATGTTAATGAAGGTGCACTTTGTATTGATGGACAAGACATCAGGGATGTAACGCAAGATAGCCTGCATCGTGCTATTGGTGTGGTGCCACAAGATACAGTGCTTTTTAATGATACAATTTTCTATAATATAGCCTACGGTCGTGAAAATGCATCGCAACATGAAGTTGTTCAAGCTGCAAAAGATGCACAGATACATGATTTTATCATGTCACTCCCTCAAGGATATGAGTCATTGGTAGGAGAGCGCGGACTAAAGTTGTCGGGTGGTGAGAAACAACGTGTTGGTATTGCGCGAACTCTTCTAAAGGATCCACCAATATTACTTCTGGATGAAGCTACAAGTGCCCTAGACAGTGAAACAGAACACGAAATTCAGGATGCCCTTGAACGCGCTGGAGAGGGTCGTACCGTCATTATGATTGCTCATCGTCTCTCAACAGTTGCTAATGCTGATCAGATTGTTTTCCTTGAGAATGGACGTGTTGTTGAAATGGGCAATCATGATCAACTTTTAAAAATGAGGGGACGATACAGTAATTTATGGTCTTTGCAACAATCTGAACAGACTGAATGAAGAATTTAATAGCTTATTTTTATTAATATTCATATTTGTGTTGGTAATTAGAAAGTACTATAAGAGTTGAATGGGAATAATAATACATGAATAATGGAATGAAAAAGCTTGAAGAAATTACTTCACATCTTCAAAATGAGGTATCGCAGCTTAGCAGCGAGATTTACTCTCAGCAAAAAGAAATCAATTCTCTGAAGTTAGAAATAAATAAGTTAAAAAATATAATTATTGATTTGGAAAATAATATTGAAAGTACAAATCAGAAACCTCCCCATTATTAATTTAATTGGCCTGGGATGGGAAATTTATTTGACGTAATCGTAATTGGTGGCGGTGCTGCAGGATTTATGAGCGCTATCCAAGCAGGAAAGCGGGGACGACAGACAATCATACTTGAGCGTTCAAAAAAATTTGGAGAAAAAATAAGAATATCTGGGGGTGGTAGATGTAATTTCACTAACCTCTATACCAATAAGAGTAATTTTATATCAGAAAATCCAAACTTTGTGATATCCGCCTTGAGTCAATATTCGAACCAAGATTTTATCGGGCTGGTTAAGCAACACAACATACGCTTTCATGAAAAAACATTGGGTCAGTTGTTCTGTGATGAAAGTTCTAAGTTGATTATCAATATGTTAATTGAGGAGTCAAAGAAAGCCGGGGTCATCTTACGACATGAGGTGAATGTTCATGAGGTTTTTAAAGAGGGTGAGCTATTTTGTGTAAATATTGGAGTTGAAACACTAAAATCAAAATCAGTTGTTGTTGCTACGGGAGGCTTATCAATTCCCAAAATGGGTGCAACAAATTTTGGTTACGAGCTGGCAAAAAAATTTGGGATAAAAATAGTTGATACAAATCCGGCTCTAGTCCCTCTAACATTTAGTGATAGCTTGCTGAGCAAATGCAAAGAACTATCAGGATTATCTCTAGATGCTCTTGTATCTCATGGTAAGGAAAGTTTCAGAGAAGGAATGTTGTTTACTCATAGAGGTTTGAGTGGACCGTCAATTCTTCAGATATCATCCTACTGGAAGTTAGGCGATAATATTTCCATAGATTTAGCTCCAAATTTGGATACATTTAGCTTTCTGATTGAACGAAAGAAGAGCACACCAAAACAATATATATCAAACATAATAGCGGAGATAATTCCAAAAAGGTTATCATTAAGTATATGCGCTGAAAATGGAATAAGTGGAGTCATCTCGGATTATTCAAATAAAGTTTTAGAACAATTGAGTGAGCAAATTAACAAATGGGTTGTCCATCCTAATGGATCTGAGGGCTATCGTACTGCCGAAGTAACTTTGGGTGGTATTGATACAAATGAATTATCATCAAAGACCATGATGGTAAAAAAACACCCTGGTTTATATTTTGTTGGGGAATTGGTAGACGTCACGGGCCATCTTGGTGGGCATAATTTCCAGTGGGCTTGGTCATCTGGATTTGTTGCTGGAGTAAATGCTTAGGATTCATAGTTAATGTTTAAATTTTGCGATCAGGAATGTCATTAAGTAGTTCAATATCATTTTTTATTGTTATCTTCATATTTGGTATAACACCAGGTCCCGGTGTATTTGCGTTATTGGCACGCGCTTTAACATCAGGTGCATACGCATGTTTATATCTAGCCATTGGTATGATTGTTAGTGATATATTATATCTCGTAGCTGTTTGTCTCGGATTAGCCGCATTAGCTTCAAATTGGATTTATTTATTTAATATTATCAGTATACTTGGAGCACTTTATTTATTCTACCTGGGTTGGAAGATGTGGAATGGTCCTCTCAACATTGAATTAATGAGTCACAATCATCCTCATAAATCTCATATAAATAATTTCATTCAAGGTTTCTTTATCTCTCTATCTAACCCTAAAGTTATGCTTTTTTATATTGCTTTTCTGCCAACATTTATGGATTTAAGTAATTTAACTGCTGAAGATATAGTATTAGTATCCTTCCTAACATTTATTGCTCTCTTTTTGGGATTAATGCTCATTACGGGCTTTGCTGAACGTGCAAGGCTTTTATTGAAAACAGAATATTCTGTTAAAATCCTAAATAAAACTGCCGGTTCAATTATGTATTTGGCAGCTCTTTATCTCGCTCTTTCAGCTTTTTGAGCTTATTTTTTTTTCAAATATTCTTGCCACGGCAAAATATTAATAATATCTTAACAAGGTTGAACTTTTTTTATTTTTTAAACTCGGTGAATATCATAAATTTTATCTTACCGACACAATAAAAAGGGAGGAAAAATATGAAAAAGATTAGTTTACTGCTAAGTGGAATAGCCCTAATGGGACTAGCTTTCACTGGTGTATCTACTGCTACAACACTTGAAGACGTTCAAGCTCGTGGTGAGCTACGTTGTGGTGTTGATGGTGGTGTTGCTGGTTTCTCAGCTCCAAACAATGCTGGTAGAATGGTTGGTATCGATGCCTCAATTTGTGATGCTATTGCAGCAGCTGTACTTGGTGATAAAGACGCAGTCGTCTTCGTTCCCCTAACAGCAGCAGAACGTTTTACAGCGCTTACAGCTGGAGAAATTGATGTATTGTCAAGAAATACAACACATACACTTACAAGAGACGCAACTCTCGGTGTTAATTTTACATACTATAACTTCATTGATGGACAAGGTTTTATGGTCGCAAAAGCTGATGGACTTTCATCAGTAAAGGATCTTGATGGTGCAAGTATTTGTTTACAAACTGGTACTACAACTGAGCTAAATATGGCAGATTATTTTAGAAATAATAATCTAGACTATACACCAGTTGGATATTCTACATCAGTTGGAACAAGAGAAGGTCTTGAAGGTGGTGCATGTGATGCAATAACTTCTGATGCGTCTCAATTAGCAGCTATTCGTTCAGAAACTGCTAACCCAAGTGATTGGACAATGTTACCTGAAATTATTTCAAAAGAGCCTCTAGGCCCAGTTGTACGTCAGGGTGACGACCAATGGATGGACATTGTCACATGGACACTACACGCATTAATCAACGCAGAAGAATTAGGTATTACATCTGCAAATGTTGATGCTATGAGATCAGACTCTCCTAATCCAAGTGTTGGCAGGATTGTTGGCTCAGAAGGTGAAACTGGTCCATCACTCGGCCTATCACAAGATTGGGCTTACCAAGCAATTAAACAAGTTGGAAACTATGGTGAAATATATGAAAGAACTGTAGAGCCTCTAGGTATTGCAAGAGCAGGTTCAGTTAATGACTTATGGACACGTGGCGGTATAATTTACTCACCACCAATCCGTTAATTTCAACATTTATAAAGCCAAAGGCCAAGTGCCTTTGGCTTTTTTTCTATTTGGTATAAGCTGTGAGTCCAAATCGTATTCCATTACACAGGAATCCAAAATTGCGTTCTGCGATTATCCAAGGCCTACTCCTATTTGTGGTTTGTTATGCCTTGTTATCAATTTATCAATCTACAATTTTTAATCTTGAAGAGAGAGGCATCAGAACGAGCACATCTTTTTTCGATCAGGTTGCTCCATTTAAAGTTGGTTTTAGCCCATTCTTAGATTTCGAATTAGGCCAAACAACCTATATTGAAGTATTTTATATCGGTGTTTTAAATACATTACTTGTGGCAATAATTGGTATAATTGCTGCAACATTCCTTGGTTTCATCATTGGCATAATGAGGTCATCTTCAAATTGGCTAGCTTCAAGATTTTCATTGGTCTACGTAGAAATATTCCGTAATATGCCTCTTCTTCTGCAAATAATGTTTTGGAATTTTGCTATTTTCTTGGCATTTCTTCCACCACCCAAACAGTCTCTTGAATTAGGTGTTTTTTATCTCAATGGAAGAGGCTTACAAACTCCTCTGCCGATAATTGAAAACAGTGTTAGTTTTAACATTTGGCTAGTAGCAATACTTTTTTCATTTATTGGTGTGTATTTTTTTAGAAAATGGGCAAAGAAAAGATTTTTTGAAACAGGAAAAACACTTCCTATTTTTTCAGTATCACTTGTTTTTATAATTTTATTTGCGACAATCATGTTTTATGCACTCGGCGCCCCATTGACTGTCGAGGTTCCAGTTCTTGGGAAATTTAACTTCAAGGGTGGTGCACAATTGCCACTGCCATTATTCTCTCTGTGGTTTTCTCTAACAATCTATACATCGGCATTTATTGCTGAAAACGTTCGTGCTGGTATAGCGTCTGTATCAAAAGGTCAGATTGAAGCTGCACGATCAATTGGTTTATCCCGGTCTCAGATGGTCAGAATGGTCATAATACCACAAGCATTACGTGTGATTATACCTCCAACAATTAGCCAATACTTAAACCTTACAAAGAATTCTTCACTCGCTATGGCAGTTGGTTATGAAGAAGTAGTCGCTGTATGGGCCAATATTTCACTAAATCAGACTGGACAAGCTTTAATCATTATTGCAATGACAATTATCTTTTTTGAATGCTGTAGCTTATTCACTTCTTTTGTATTGAATATTTATAACAAACGAATTCAATTATCAGAGCGGTAATGATGACATCAAAAACAATAAAATTTGAAAAGCTACCTGATAGATTGCCACCTTCAAATACTGTTGGATGGATGGCATGGGTAAAAACAAATTTATTTGGGTCGGTCTCAAATACCCTAATTACATTATTATTTTTCTATCTGATATTTCTTTACATTCCTCCATTTATTGAATGGGCATTTATCAATGCAAATTTTTCAGGATCTGATCGCTCCGTCTGTGATGAAAATAAAGCGGGTGCATGCTGGACATTTGTTAAGGTCAGATTTGACCAACTGTTGTTTGGTTTATATTTTGCGACTAATCCAGATCAAATGTGGAGGCCAATTGTAGCATTCATTGGTTTTTTTGGATTATTAATCCCATTAATGATTGATAAGACACCACATAAAAAGTGGTTACTAATAACTCTTCTTACTATATTTCCAGTTTTTTTCTTGCTTATTGTACGTGGAGGTGTATTTGGAATACCTGACTCAGATCCAAGTCAATGGGGAGGCTTGTTGCTGACATTTACGCTTGCCTTTGTTGGTATAATTTTAGCTTTGCCATTGGGAATCCTTTTAGCGCTTGGCCGACGGTCAAAGATGCCTGTCGTGAAGTCACTAAGTATTATCTATATTGAATTTTGGAGAGGAACGCCCTTAATTACAATATTATTTATGGCATCCGTTATGTTACCTCTGTTTTTCCCATCTGGGGTAGAGTTCGATAAAGTGGTTCGTGCAATGATTGGTATTACCTTATTCCAATCAGCTTACACAGCCGAGGCAGTAAGAGGAGGGCTTCAAGCTATTGATAAAGGTCAATCCGAGGCATCAATGGCGCTTGGCATGGGTTATTGGCAGCAAACAATATTTATAATATTACCGCAAGCTCTAAAGATTTCGATTCCATCAATCGTGAATACTTTTATAGCTTTATTCAAAGATACATCACTTGTATCGATTATTGGGTTGATGGATTTGTTAAAAATAGCTCAAAATTCATCCCGCTCCCTGGATTGGAATGGGTATGATATTGAGGCTTATATGTTTGCTGGAATAGTATTTTGGATATTCTGTTTTGGTATGTCCATGTATAGCCAAAGATTAGAGAAGAAATTAGATACTGATAACTGATAGGAGAGAGTAGAATGACAAATAATCAAGCAGAAACTATGAATGATGATTCTACAATCATTTCGATAAATAAGTTAAATAAATGGTATGGTAATTTCCATGCATTAAAAGATATTGATCTTTCCGTAAATAAAACAGAAAAAATTGTAATATGTGGTCCTTCTGGTTCAGGTAAATCAACACTTATCAGGTGTATCAATCGATTGGAAGTACATCAAGAAGGCACTATTATTGTGGATGGAGTCGAATTGAATGATGATTTAAGACACATAAATGAAATTAGAAGTGAAGTTGGAATGGTGTTTCAACATTTTAATTTGTTCCCACATTTGACCGTTCTTGAAAATTGTACACTTGCTCCAATTTGGGTACGAAAGAAGTCAAGAAACGAGGCCAATCAAATGGCTATGGAGCTTCTAGAAAAGGTTCGCATTCCTGATCAAGCTGACAAGTATCCAGGTCAACTATCAGGTGGTCAGCAACAGAGGGTTGCAATAGCTAGGGCTTTATGTATGCAGCCACGTGTTATGCTCTTTGATGAGCCAACTTCTGCCCTCGACCCTGAGATGATTAAGGAAGTTCTTGAAACAATGATTGAGCTTGCTGACTCTGGTATGACTATGATTGTTGTTACACATGAGATGGGTTTTGCAAACAAAGTAGCGGATAGGATTATTTTTATGGATGAGGGACAGATTGTAGAGCAGAATGATCCTGAATCATTCTTTAATAACCCTGAGTCAGATAGAACCAAGCTATTCTTAAGTCAGATACTTAATCATTAGGAAATACTGAATATATATTTTTATTTTTTAAGAACCAGGTATTCTTTCTGTATACACTTAACCATCAAAGTGATAATAAAGTTCCAGTCATAATTTTTTTAGGAAACAATGTGTCATTATTAAGATTTTTCTCTATTAGAGCAGTCCCAAAAACTAGCTGGAGCTCAACTCACCCATTAAACTTTAAGCCTAAATTTTTTACTTTATTAATGGTTCTATTGGGAAATATTGTTTTTGGAACCGGTGTAGCAACTATCGTAGCTGCTGGAGCAGGTCTTGATCCATGGACAATTTTAGCTGAAGGCCTAGCATTATTATTTGATGTATCAATTGGAATGGCAACATTCATAGTTAGCGTATCAGTCTTATTACTATGGATTCCACTTCGCCAAATACCTGGAATGGGAACGATTATTAATACAGTGGTAGTTGCAACAGTAATAGATTTGGCTTTTCCATGGTTACCTAAGCCATCAAATTATCTATTACAGATATTGCAAGTAATCATTGGGATATTCATTTGTGGGTTAGGCAGCGGCATTTATCTAACTGGTAACTTAGGTCCAGGTCCTAGAGATGGATTAATGACGGGACTCCAACGTATTACAGGACGTCCAGTAGCGCTTATAAGAACTTCAATTGAAATTACTGTTGTTATTCTGGGTTGGTTGCTCGGTGGAACTGTGGGTCTGGGAACAGTTATATTTGCGTTGTTAATAGGGCCATCTGTTTCAGTTGGTTTAACTGTTGTTAGAAACTTATCTGGTGGAGAAGTAAGTGGAGACTGAAATATGAAAATGATGAAATGTAATGAGCTTGGTGGTGCTTGTGATAAAGAGTTCTATGGTGAAACATTTGAAGAGATTGCCAAGCAAAGTAAAGAGCATGGTATGGAAATGATTAATCTTGGAGATAAAGATCATATAAATGCTATGGATAAAATGGGTGAACTAATGAAAGATTCAAAAAATCTTGATAAGTGGATGGACGATAGAAAAGAGATATTTGATAGTAGAAAGTAAGAACTAATTCAAATAAAATAATATAAAACAATATATTATGAGGAATAAAAAATGTTAAATTGGCATAAGAAAATGGTGATATATTGGGAAAATAAATTAGGTATCTCAACTTATGGAATGTTATGGATGGCATTCTTTAAAGGTATCGTAATAGGTTTATTGCTGTATCATATCTTTGTAAGATAATTATGTATAACCATAGAAAGTAATTGTTTGATTTGATGGATAAACAAGTAAAGGTAATAGCATTTCTTAAATCATGGACGGATGGTGTAATCTCTATCGGTAAAACTTATCAACGCGACGGTGATTTTCAAGAAGAGGCAGAATTTTTCCTAAATACCCACTATGCCTTTAGCGAGAACGAAGTATTGTTTAAACCAACTTTCACAAAGGATGTGATATTCAGACACAACTTTAATCAGGCATTATCTTATTTTGTTAGTGGTAGTATATCCGAAGACAGAGGATTTGCCATAAGGCCGTGGAAAAAAATAGAATTACATGATCAGCCAAAAATAATAACAGAAGGGGATGTCGTCATTGTTATGGGTGCATTAGATTTTTACCATTTTGAGGGTGAAGCCCCTGCCTTAGTTGCATTTACTTTTGTTTTGAAGGAATTTGGTGAAAGTTTTAAAATCATTGTCCACCATTCTTCTCCAGTTATGGATATAAATTTCTAGATAGATAAATGTTTGAGTTGATAGACTTTGTCATTGCAATTTGCCTTTTCTTTGGTGCTGTATTGTACACATCTGTAGGGCATGCAGGAGCGTCTGTTTATATTGCCATTATGTCCATATTTGGTTTGCCTGTCACAACAATCAAGCCTACAGCATTATCACTGAATATTATTGTTTCCTCATACACCAGCTTCCAGTTTGTAAAAGCGAAGCTCTATGATTTGAAGCTGGTAATTCCTCTCTTAATTGGGGCAATACCTATGGCATTCATTGGAGGATACATAGATGTTCCAGGTGATATTTATAAGCCTATAATAGGGCTCATGCTTTTGTATTCATCTTATAGGTTTATTTCTGTAAAGCAGCATGAAGAAAAAGAGCCGAAAAAATATAAGTTTTATTATGCTGTTTTCACTGGTGGTGTAATAGGTTTTCTTGCGGGTTTAACTGGAACAGGAGGCGGTATATTTTTATCACCACTAATTATATTTGCGGGATGGACTACAACAAAAGGTGCCAGCGGTACGGCAGCACTATTCATATTAGCTAATTCAGTTTTTGGTCTCATGGGAAATATTACATCTATCAAAAGTGTTCCAATGGAGTTACCATTGTATGCACTATTCGCACTTCTTGGTGGTATAGTTGGTTCAAGAATAGGGATCCATTACTTTCAACATGTTGGTATAAAACGAATACTTGGTTTCGTATTGCTAATTGCAAGTTTTAAATTAATATTTAATCTGTAAAAAAGATTAAAGTTGCTAGTTGTTAAACAAAATAATCTGTTCGTAACAATTATTCGTAATTAAAATATGAAAACAATCATCATAGCATTAATACTAGTAATTATTCTACCTTTGGGCTTTGCCATGGCTATTGAAGAACCATCATATAAATTAGTTGAGCAGAATGATAAATATGAGATCCGTTACTACGAAGAACGTATAGTCGTTCAGACAAAGAACACAAATGAGAATAGTGGTTTTAGAAGATTATTCAATTATATATCTGGACAAAACAATGGCTCACAAAAGATTGCAATGACTGCACCTGTTACACAATCTAATGACATAATGCAATTTTATTTGCCATCTAATTTTGACATAACTAACACCCCAATACCTCTAGATCAAAATGTTGAATTATCAACAGTGGATGAAGGATACTATGCAGTAATAAGATACTCAGGAAGATCATCAAATAGTAATTTCCTATCTCATTCCAACATCCTACAAAACGAATTGCTAACTAATGGCATCAACATTCTAAGCAAGCCCATCAAGGCAACATATAATGGTCCATTCACACCAGGGTTTATGAGAAGAAATGAAGCTATGTTTTTAGTTGAATGGAAAAGTTAGAAAAAATTACACAAACAGCTATAGAGCCTAATGGTGAAACATGCCCATTTTGCAATTCAAATTTAGGCTTTGTATACGTCCAATCACATTACCAGTGTCTGAATTGTAAGCAAGTAACAGACCCCTGCTGTGGTGGTGAATGTGAATACATTCAAAATGACTAATCCAACGAGAATAATGCCCTTTGGGTTTGCTAAAAGACTCTATTTGAGTTATTTTCAAAATACTATTTATTTGGGGTTGTTTTAAAATGAAAAATTCAAAAATTGTTCTTATTGATAGAAATCCAGGAAGAAACTCTCAGACATATGGAATAGCGAGAGAGTTAAATACCGATGTTGATTTAATACACGAACCATCTGTTGGTGTTTTGGGAAACAAAGGGGACTCTCAATGTTATGTGGGTGTGAGTGAAAAGGTTCTAGCAATCCATGAACAATTAAGATCTCGAGTTGGAAAAGAAGATAAGAAGCTACAGATGAGGCTGGTACAACCTGAATTTACAATTGCAACTTCTGATGGAATTCGTAATGGGACAAAAGAAATGAGGTATTCCCTTATTGGTAGAGAAGTCACTAATGAGTCAGTGTGCGAACATCTTAGCGCCTCTGGGTTGGAAGGGACTATTGCAGTTGTTGCGTGTGATAAACCTCCAGTAGGAACTCTCGCTGCAATTTTAGAACATAACAGACCTGCAATAATAATGTCAGATGGATCTATTAGGCCCGGGATAGATAGCGCTACAGGAGAGGCAATTGATATAATTTCTAGTTACCAAATAGCTGGAAGTAGTGATGAAAAACTCAAAAAGAGAATTGCATTAGAGGCGTGTCCTGGGCATGGAAGTTGTGGTGGTATGTTCACCTATAATACCATGCAAACGTTTATAGCTGTTGTTGGGATGCAACCATTACACATGGTATCACCAGCATCACAAGATGAACGGAGAACAAATGAATATCCTGATCAATTAATAGATTATCTATCAAAACTAATTGAAAATAATATTACTCCTCGAGATATAGTTACGAGAGACTCAATAAGAAATGGCATCATAGTAGCAATGGCGATAGGAGGATCAACAAATATCATGTTGCATGCTCCAGAACTTGCTCGTGCAGCTGGTTATGATGACTTTTACAAAGACATTATGAGCCACGAAGAGTTTAATCATCTTTCTCAAAACGTAGTTCCAGTTGTTGTAAATGCAAGACCATTTGGAAAGTATTCAATGGTAGATATTGATAGAATGGGAGGTATTCAGGTTATTGTAAAAGATATGTTGGATGCTGGGCTCTTAAACGGTGATACAATGACTTGTACTTCAGAAACACTAAGTCAACAAATTGATAGATTAAGACCAAACAAACCTGATGGTGATGTTATTTATTCAATTGGAACTCCTTTTAAACCAACTGGAGGTCTAAGATTACTTGGGGGCAATCTCTCTCCAGAAAATAGTGCAATATTAAAACTAGCTGGTGTTGAAGGAGGACTTGAGGATAATGTTTTCCATGGGAAGGCTAGAATATTTGATGGAGAACAATCGCTTCTTGATACTTTGGAAACCAATCCAGATACCTTTGAAGATAGGGATATGATTGTTGTTAGGTATGAAGGTCCTGTAGGTGGACCTGGGATGCCTGAGATGCTTGACTCTACATCAAGAATTACAACGCTATGCAGAGAGAAGGGGATAGTTGTTGCACTCATGACAGACGGGAGATTTTCAGGGGGGTCTGTGGGTCTTGTAATTGGTCATGTTGGTCCAGAAGCTGCGCTTGGCGGTCCAATAGGGTTGATTAATGATGGAGATAACATCATAGTAGATTTAAACCAAAATACTCTCACATGCCTTGAATTAGAAGATGAGGTTATTTTTGCTGAAAGAATGAAGAGCTGGCAAAAAGAAGTTGATCAAAACGGCGGGAATCATCCTTCAGTTGGCGAGATAGATACGAGATTATTGAACAACATGAGATGTAATGCTGTGTCTGCTGTTTATGGTGCGGGAATGCACCCAAACCGTAATTTATGGGTTAGCAGTCCACGTTCAGTAGAACACTCCGGTTTTGAGCCCTCAAATAAATACAGAAAATAAAAATTAAGAAAATAATATAAATAATTGTTATATATAAATAAAATACCATTAAAATACCTGATAATTATTGGATGTCTAATAGTTTTTTTCAGTCCTTCGCATGGGAAAGCTGAAGTGAATTCTGTAGAAGAAGCTAATGAATTTCTAACAAATTATTGCTTGGTATTAGTAAGCGAAATAGAAAAATCATCTCAAAAACAAATCGATGCGCTTGAGCGGAACAGGATGCTTGAATTTACAAAAGTAGGTCAGTGGATTTTTGGTATCTCTGAATTATATCAAAATTTAAATTGTACCATTTACATCAACGGCGAAGAAGATGAGTAACAAACCTACTGCAATCTATTGGATGAGACAGGATTTAAGAATAGCTGATAATCCAGCATTAAACCGTGCCTCATCGGAACATTTTTTAGCTGTATATATATTTGATGATGTGAATAGTAATACTGAAACCATGATTGGTGAAGCAAGCGCTTGGTGGTTATATAATTCTCTTGATAAACATAACTCTAATTTCAATAGTAATATTTCTTTTTTTAGAGGAGATGCGATCACAATTTTACAAGAGTTATGTGAATTATATGATATCAAAAATGTTTTTTGGAACAGATGCTATGAACCATGGCGAATAGATCGAGACAGCAAGATAAAAGACTCGCTTACATCAAACGGAATTAATTGTGAGTCTCATAATGCGTCTCTTTTATGGGAGCCTTGGGAAATACACAAAGATGATAAAACACCTTATCTAGTATTTACACCATTCTTCAAAAAGGGCTGTCTAAATGCCAGTCCTCCTCGTTATCCATTAGGTTCTGCGGACATATCAAAGGTCGTAAAGGCAAATAATTCAAAAGATTTAGATGAGATTAATATTTTGCCAAAAAATAATTGGCACAAAAAATTTGATGGTATGTGGAATATTGGAGAACATGCAGCTTATAAAAAATTAGAAAATTTTATTGAAGATGGCCTAGTCAATTATAAAGATGGCAGAAATTTTCCATCTCAAAATAATGTTTCAAGATTATCTCCACATCTTCACTTCGGAGAGATTTCTCCGAATCAAATATGGTATATGGTTGATGAATTAGATGCTTCAATATATCCAGAAAGGGATGTTTATCACTTTAAAAGTGAGATCGGTTGGAGAGAGTTCTCATACAGTCTTCTCTATTATAACCAGCAGCTTCAAACCGAAAATTTATACAAAAAATTTGATAAGTTTCCATGGATAAAAGATATAAGTAACCTCCAAAATTGGAAGCACGGTCTTACGGGTTACCCTATTGTTGATGCAGGAATGCGAGAATTATGGGAAACGGGCTATATGCATAATAGATTACGGATGGTTGTAGGATCTTTTTTAGTTAAAAATCTTCTCATTCACTGGAATCATGGTGAGAGATGGTTTTGGGATTGTTTAATTGATGCAGATATGGCCAGCAATAGTGCTAGTTGGCAATGGGTAGCTGGTTCTGGTGCAGATGCAGCTCCATATTTTAGGATATTTAATCCTATTATGCAGGGTCAGAAATTCGATCCTGATGGAAGTTACACAAAGAAATATATACCTGAGCTTGCTAATGTGCCCTTGAAATACTTATTTAATCCATGGGATGCTCCAAAATCAATTCTTGATGATTCTGGTGTTACATTGGGTAAAGATTATCCCTATCCAATAGTTAATATGCAAGAATCACGTGATCTTGCACTAGATGCTTTTGATACTATAAGAATAAAATAAGTTAGAAATTAAATCCGTGATTTCTTAATTTGTCTGCTAGCTCGGATGATCTCTGCTCTGAAATTTGAACTAAAGGTGGTCTAATATTTTTCCATCTCTTATCTTTGTATTTAATTGCAAGCATTGCTTTTTGGGCTGGAATCGCAGAATAATCTTGAAAGAGATATCTAACTTCTTTCACATCTTTGTGAACTTCTTCCGCTTGATCCCACTTTCCATCATGGGATAACTCAATTACTTTAGCAATGTTAGTTGGATTGAAATTAGCGGTAGCAGATATACAACCTGGCCCACCTAATTTTATAGCATCAATTACTGGTAGTTCTGCTCCTGGGTATACAATAAGACCATCAATTGATAGTAATTGTTCTGTGTTTTCCCAAACACCAGAACTATCTTTGATACCAACAATAACATCTGGGTATGTGGATCTTAATTTTTTTACAAGTGGAATAGACAATCCAACGCCAGATACTTGAGGTATGTGATATAGATATATTTTTAGATTTGGATGGTTAATCTCATCTATTAATCTTTCATAATATTGGAAAAGACCTTCATCAGTGACATCTTTGAAGTAGAATGCCGGTAAAGTCATAACACCTCTGCAACCCAATTCTATTGCATGACGGGAAATTTTTACTGTATCTGGGAAATTGCACAGACCAGTACCTGGGATGAGTTTATCAGGCGAAACCCCTGAATTGATTAAATTTTTAAGAGCTTGCATCCTTTCATCATTACTAACCGATAAAGCTTCACCAGTTGTACCGAATGGTGCTAACCCAGAGCATCCAGTTGAGAGAAGATCTTTTGCGAGCTCGTTATACATCTCTTGATTAAAGTTAAGATTGTCATCAAATGGACTGAGAATTGGAGAAATTAGACCTTTAATCATTTTTAAATCCCTATTTTGTATAATTAATTTATGCAGTAATAAATTATCACAATAATCTAGTTTAGAATATTGAATTTTATCTGAAATAATGACTATATTAATTGTATGGATATAAAAAACGATAAAATAAAAGTAGCCTATACACCAAAGCACATTTTTGTGAATAGAAGAAAAATTCTTCAGTTAGGTATGGCATTATCATCACTTGTTGCGTTGAATAAAATAACTCCTGCACAGGCAGATGAAACCCTTGAAAGAAAAATCAATACCTTTGAAGAAATCACTAACTACAATAATTTTTATGAATTTGGAATAGATAAAACAGATCCTGCAAAATATGCACATAAATTAACAACTTCACCATGGCAGGTTGAAATTGCTGGTCTTGTCGAAAATCCGGGCAAGTATGCTTTGAATGATTTATTAACTGGCATTGATACAGTTGATAGGACATACAGATTAAGATGTGTAGAAGGTTGGTCAATGTTAATTCCTTGGAATGGGATACAACTTAATCATCTATTGCAAAAGGTAGGGATTAAGAAAGAGGCAAAATATGTGGCATTTGATACATTATTAAGGCCAGAAGAAATGCATATGCAAAAGACTCAAGTTATGTATTGGCCATACAGAGAGGGTTTAAGACTTGACGAAGCAATGCATCCATTAACAATACTAGCAACTGGATTATACAATCAACCTCTACCTAAGCAAAACGGTGCACCATTTCGTCTTGTAGTCCCATGGAAATATGGTTTCAAATCTATCAAATCCATTGTAAAGATTAGTCTTACGGAAGATCAGCCTATATCTTCATGGAGTATGCAAAACCCTCGTGAGTATGGTTTTTACTCGAATGTTAATCCAAATGTACATCATCCAAGATGGTCACAAGCAAGTGAAAGATACATTGGTGGTGAAGGTGAGGGGTATCTTGGTAATTTATTTACAAGACGTTATGACACTAAACTTTTTAATGGTTATGATGAAGTAGCATATCTTTATGAAGGTATGGATTTATCTAAATATTATTAAAAAAATCACTCCAATAAAAAAAATTGAAATGGCCAATATAAATAAAAATATTGATATTACTAAACCTATCAATCTCCTATTAAGAAAAATAAAACCGAGCTATTTATATTTAATTCTCTTACTACCGCTAATCGCATTAATAATTGACTTAATGTCAGGAGGATTAGGAGTGGATCCCATGAGGAAAATTGAAAGAGAACTTGGTAATACTGGCCTCAATCTTATAATCTTTACCCTCGCATTAACACCAATATCCAAACTAACCTCCTTTAACCTGATGAGATATAAACGTGCATTTGGGCTTATGAGTTTTTTCTATATTTCTCTTCATTTCTTAACGTGGCTCCTGCTGGATATGCAGCTAAGATGGGATGAAATTATTATTTCTTTAACAAAAAAACCTTTTATAGTTCTCGGAATGGTTAGTTTGGTATTATTGATTCCATTGGCAATAACTTCAAATAATTATTCAATAAGAAAACTAAGTAATTATTGGAAAAGAGTGCATTTTTTAGTTTATCCGGCTGTAATTATTGGAGGTTTACATTATTTGTTAATGGCAAAGACCATCCAATTTGATGCAGTTAAGACATTGATTATTATTCTGTTATTATTAACGCTCAAATTTTTTAAATTAAAAAAAATTAAGTGGCTATAATTCATGCTGAGTGCTTTCTTTACAGGTTTTATGCTCTGCTTTTCACTTAACTGTGTTATTGGCGCTCAAAACACATATTTGTTTAGACAAGGGATTAGGAATGAATATGTTTATACACTAGCAACATTCTGTACAGTTTCTGACTTTGTACTAATACTTGGTGGTGTATACGGGATGTCTCTGATAGTGAATCAATTCTATATAGATCTCTTTTTAGTATTATCTGCTTTATGTTTGATTTTTTACGGATTTATTCGGGTCAAGAAAGTAATTTCAGTATCTCATGGGACTAGTAAGGAAGATTTTCTTGAGAAGAATTTGAAGAAAAGCTTATTAGCAATGGCTGCATTCACATTACTAAATCCACATGTTTACTTGGATACAGTTATTCTTATTGGGAGCGCATCATTACAATATACTGCCCATGATAAAATTTACTATATAATTGGAGCAACATTTGCGAGTATAATATTTTTCTATGGCGTTGCAATATTCTCAAAAATGTTTTCATCATTCTCTAATAATGTTCTTGTGTTGAAAGTTGTTGATTTGATAACAGGAGGGATTCTATTTATCATTTCATTCGCGATGATAAAAGCTACAAGTTTTATGTGAGTTTTTGTTTTAAATTCATTGATTTTGATATACTTTCATTAAAATATATAGATGGATCGATATGTTCAAAAAATTGAAAAATTGTCATAATACAAATGATTTTAGATTGTTAGCTAAACAAAATCTTCCTTCACCTATTTTTCATTACATTGACGGTGCTGCAGACGATGAAAAAACATATGTTCAAAATACTCAAGCATTCGACAGATGTGATTTGGTACCAAGCGTACTTAATTCAGTAAGTAATATCGATACATCAGTTGAGATTTTAGGTAAAAAAATTGATATACCTATATTTCTATCTCCAACAGCACTGCAAAGATTATTTCATCATGATGGTGAAAGAGCAGTTGGGGAAGCTGCTCAAGATTTCAATACTTATTTTGGTATTTCATCATTAGCAACTGTAAGTATTGAGGAGGTGGGTAAAAAATTCACATGTCCTAAAATGTTCCAGCTATACGTACATAAAGATAAAGCACTAAATGAAGATATGTTACAAAAATGTATTGAGCATGATTTTGACGCTCTCGCTATTACGGTTGATACAATCGTGGGTGGAAATAGGGAGAGAGATTTAAGAACCGGCTTTACATCACCGCCAAAACTCACAATATCCAGTCTAATGAGCTTCGCAATGTCTCCAAAATGGACTATGAATTATTTAGGAAGAGAAAAATTTTCTCTTCCTCAATTGGATTCTCATTTAAATGAAGGCACAAAAATTGCCATGTCAATAGGAGACTACTTCACAAAAATGTTAGATCAGGAATTAAACTGGAAAAAAATTGAAGAAATAAAGAAACACTGGTCTAAACCACTATGTTTAAAAGGAATCATGTCTGTTGAGGATGCTAAAAAAGCTATAGATGTTGGCGCTACCGCTATTATGATTTCGAACCATGGTGGAAGACAACTAGATGGTTCACGCTCGCCATTTGACCAACTGGCTGAAATTGTTGATGCCGTATCTGGGAAGATTGAAATTATTTGTGATGGTGGAATAAGAAGGGGCACACATGTTTTGAAAGCATTATCACTTGGTGCAGATGCATGTTCTGGAGGCAGGTTTTATCTCTATTCTCTCGCAGGGGCAGGATCAAATGGTGTAAAAAAAGCTTTAAATTTAATGCATGATGAGATAGTTAGAGATATGAAGCTTATGGGATGTAGTTCTATATCAGAATTAAGTCGAAAAAATTTAAGATTCAGATAAGGCTAATGTATGAATAATTATAATAAAAATATTGTCGCATCCTTTTACAAATTCGCTAGATGGAATGAATTCGCTGACTTCAGAAGCGATTTACTTGATGTTTGTCAGGAAAATAAACTTGTTGGAACTATTTTGATTGCATCAGAGGGTATTAATGGTTCAATATCCGGTACTCAAAATGGTATTGCAAATGTGTTAAAATATATAAGAACCATAAATCAATTCAAAGATCTAAAAGTAAAATACTCACTTGCTTATGGTAAAACCTTTAGAAAAATGAAAGTGAGACTTAAGAAAGAAATTGTATCTATGGGCAAAGATGATTTGGCACCAGATAAACTCACTGGCAAGTTACTAAACCCAAATGAATGGGATAATTTACTGGAAGAAGACGATGTTTTAATCATTGATACCAGAAATACTTATGAACATTCTATAGGTGCTTTTCAAGGGGCGACTTACCCAAACACAGCATCATTTAGAGAGTTTCCAGATTGGGCGGATAATTTTATAGAGGATAATAAAGATAAGAAAATCGCTATGTATTGCACTGGAGGTATACGATGTGAAAAAGCGTCATCATACCTTTTAAGTAAAGGTTATAAAAATGTATACCAACTTGATGGAGGGATACTCAAATATCTTGAAGAAAGACAAGAAGATGACAGTAAGTGGAATGGTGAGTGCTTTGTTTTTGATTATAGAGTTTCACTTGAACATAAATTGAATAAAGGCAATCATGAAATGTGTCATGCTTGTAGAATGCCATTATCAGAAACTGATCGAAAAAGTGAATTTTATAAAAAAGATATGTCCTGTCCATATTGTTATGATAAACAAAATGAAAAAAGCATTAAAAGGTTTAAAGAGAGAAAATTGCAATTAGAGCTCCAAAAAAAGAGGAATGTTATTGAACAAAGAGACGGATAATAATCATATACTTTATTCTTTCAGGAGATGCCCTTTTGCAATAAGAGCAAGGTTATCAATTTATTTCTCTAATCATAGATGTCAAATTAGGGAAATCACACTTAAAAACAAACCAGAAGAATTTCTTAAAATATCATCAAAGGCTACTGTTCCCGTCCTTCTCAAGGAAGATGGAACAATCATTGAAGAAAGTCTGGATATTATGAAGTGGTATCTCTTAAAAAATGACCCATTGGATATTATGAGCCCATATAATGATGAAGCTGCTGACGAGTTAATAGATTTCTTTGATAACGATTTTAAATTTCATCTGGACCGGTATAAATATTCAAGCAGATTTGACCCCCAAAAAAAAGATGAACATAGGAATGCGGCTGTCAAAATTCTTAGTAAACTAGAAAGTAAAATGAATGAGTCGGCCTATATCCATGGGGATAAAATATCTATTTATGAGTTATCAATTCTTCCATTTGTAAGGCAATTTATGTTGGCGGATGTCAATTGGTATGAGAGTGAATTTGACTACAAAAAAATTAAATTATCATTATCAAGATTTATCGAGTCTAGTGCCTTTGTAGTAACAATGAGAAAGTATAATGAATGGACATTTTCGAGAGAAGAGGTGCAATATTTTCCAAGTTACTGAATGTTTTTGATTGGAAACAAAAATAAATATGGTTATAAATAGATGTAATGATATTAGGAAATTAAAATGTCAAATCTGTTTAATGAAATTGATGAAGATCTTCGACAAGACAAATTAAAAGCACTTTGGAGCAAATATAGGGCAGCAGTATTTACTTTTGTGATAGTTCTCTCATTGGGCTTGGCTTCTTCTGAGTTTTACCAATATTGGTCTACATCCAAAGAAAAAAATTCAGGATTAATATTTTCTGAAGTTATCGATAATATCATCCAGAATGATTTTCAATCAGCAGAAACTAATTTAGCTAGGCTATCTAATGAAGGAACTAACAATTATAAATCATATGCATTAGTGCTTAAATCCGATTTATTAGTGTCGGAAGGTAATTTAGTTGAGGCAGAAAAAATATATAATGAAATTATAAATACAACCAATAACACATTACTCAAAGATCTAGCCAAACTAAAATTATCATACATTAGAGTAGACAGTTATTCATTTGAAGAAATGAAAGCGGAACTAGAAGATTTATTAGGTGACAAAACACTTGGACTTTTTGCTCATGAAATACTTGCAATAAGCGCATACAAAAACGAAGTATTTGATCAAGGCATTGAATCGCTGGAAATTATCTTATCTAATGAGAAAACAACTAATGGAATGTTTGATAGAGCTCAGATGATGTTGAAAGTTTTAAGCTCTAAAATATGATAAAGCTGTGTTCTTCATAAATAAAAATATTTATAAATTATTCATTTTATTATTATTTTTTACTTTAACAGCTTGTGAAAGCTTCATTAGAGGCAAAGAAGATATTTTACCCGGGCAAAGGGAGAGTATATTACTCTCTTCTGAGCTTCCAAAAACATCGGAACAGCAATTTATTTTAAATATTCCAAACCCAAAAAATAATCCAAACTGGGTTGCTCCCATCAAGAATACCTCGAACAATCTTGGCAATTTAGCATATTCAGAAAACTTTATAAAAAACTGGTCAACAGACATTGGTGTTGGGACAAGTAAGGATAATTTTCTTACCATTGCGCCAATACTTATCGATAATATAATCTTTGTTGTCGATAGTGAGAATAGGTTATCAGCAATAAATGCGTCTAATGGAACAATTATTTGGTCAAAAGGGCTTTATCCAGAGCAGGAAGAGCCTAAAGTTGGATTCGGCGGTGGCTTATTTGCGAATTCTGGTATGATTTTTTATACTAATGGATTTGGAGAAGTGTATGCACTTGATCCATACAATGGTGAAATATTATGGCAAGAAAATCTGAATTCGCCAGTTAGATCAGCGCCCATCGCAAATAATTCAGCGTTGTATGTTCTTAATGTTGACAATCAGATACTATCATTTGATATTCAATCTGGTGACCTATTGTGGGATTATACTTGGTTTTCAGATAGCGCTGGATTTATTCAGTCAAGTAATATGGCAATGTACAAAAATAGTATTATTGTTCCATATAGATCTGGAGAGATATTTGTATTTGATGCATCGAGTGGTAAACGAATCTGGGCTGACACAATTAACAGAAAAAATATTAAGAACTCACTCTCACAAATCAAAGATATAGTTGCCAGTCCTGTTATCAATAATGACTTTATAGTAACAGTTGGTTCCAATGGAAGGGTAATAGCTAACAATATTGAAAATGGTTTTAGAATTTGGGAGCTAGCCATTTCAAGTTCTATAACGCCGTTGTTAGTTGGAGATTATATCTTCTTGTTAGGAGATGATAATATATTATATGCAATTACCCTAGATAAGGGAGAGATTATCTGGATGAAGGATCTAAAGCAGGGATATGAATTTAAAAAAAATGAGGCCTTTATATCAATGTTAATGATTAACAATAAGATACATTTCTTTAGTTTAAATGGTGGTCATCTGGTGGTAAGTCCAGAGAATGGGGAGATATCAAAAATTGAAACTAATAAATTTAGCGATATGTCCATTCCTCCGATTGTTGTAAATAATAATTTATATGTTATATCTGATAATGGTGAGTTAACATCTTTTAGATAGATTATTAATTATGGTTTCAAGAGTAGTACTAGCAGGAAGACCAAATGTTGGTAAGTCAACACTTTTCAATAGACTCTTAGGTAAGAAGAAGGCGCTTGTCTCTGATATTCCAGGGTTAACTAGGGATTTTAGAGAAGAGAGGATTTCACTTCATGGAAAGGACTTTGTGTTAATTGATACAGCAGGAGTTTATGAGTCTAATACGGATCACTTATCACAAACAATTGAAGATAATTCGCTAAAGATAATTCATACATCAGATTTATGTTTATTTGTAGTAGATGGAAAAGCTGGTATCACAAATAAAGATATTGAGTTTTCACATTATTTACGAAAAGCTGGGGTCAATGTAATTACAATTGCAAACAAGAGTGAAAGTTCAATTGCTAAAAAGAATTCGTATGAGTTTTTTGAATTAGGTTTTGGTCAACCAATTAATATTTCTGCAGAACATAATGTTGGGATTCAGGAATTAATTGAAATAATTCTAGAGAAAACATTTTCAGAAGACTCAAAGGCTGATAATTCCTCTGATGAATTAAGTCTTGCAATAGTTGGGAAACCAAATGTAGGCAAATCAACTCTGATTAATGCATTACTTGGAAAAGAAAGGATGATTACTGGTGATACTGCAGGCATCACTAGAGACTCAATTGATATCCATTGGGAGTGGAATGAAAAAAAGATAAAAATTATTGATACGGCAGGATTGCGTAGAAGAACAAAAGTCAACGAATTATCTGAGAAATTAGCGTACCTAGACTCATTTAAAACGATTAAATTTGCTGATATGGTTGTCTTGTTAGTAGATGCATCAGAGTTTATAGATAAACAAGACTTGAGATTGGCAGATCATATAATTTCTGAAGGACGCGCATTGCTATTTGTTTTAAATAAGATAGATTTGGTTAAGGATAAGAAGGATTTTGAAAAACGAATAAAAGATTCTTTCTCCACCAACATAGTGCAATTAGGTGGTGATAATATTTTAAAAATTTCATCCTTGAATAAAACTGGTATCAAAATATTGATGAATAAGATATTTGATCTATATGATGAATGGACGAAAAGAGTGCCTACATCAAAATTAAATGATTGGTTGAATGATGTTGTTCAAAACCATCAGCCACCAGCAAAAGCAGGTAGAAGAATTAAATTGAGATATATAACTCAATCATCAGCAAGACCCCCCACGTTCGTAATTTTTACTTCATCACCTGAGGGAATTCCAGATTCTTATAAAAAATATCTGACTAATGAACTTAGAAAGTCTTTTGGATTTAAATTATCACCGCTACGTCTTTATTTTCGAAAAGGGAATAACCCGTATATTTAACATTCATATAAATTATTTACCTTTCCAATCTTCAAAACTAATTAAGTCACCATTATTGTAATTTTCGTTAAATATTATATCTAGGAAAAACTCATTAAGATCTTCAGGTTGGGTTAAACTCTTTTTATCTTCACCCGGGTAAGCTTTTATTCTAAGTTTGGTATTGACAATCCCTGGGTCTACTAAATTTATTTTAATATTTGTATTACAAATTTCACTTGAATAGCTGTAGGCAATTTTTTCCATTGCTGCTTTTGAGGCAGAATATATACCCCAGTATGGTTTTTTTTTATGAATCAAATCTGATGTTAAAATCATAATTTGAGCATTGTTCGATTTTTGTATTAAATCTTCAAAAATTTTCAAAATTAAGACATTTGAAGTCACGTTGAGCGAAAATGCATTATTCCATTCATTTTCATCAATGTGAGTTATTGGAGTCAATTCTCCAATTGTTGCTGCATTTAAAATCAATACATCTAATTTTTCTAATCTCTTCTTTAGCTCTAGGTGTAAATCACTGATTAATTGATAATTGGTTAAGTCCATAGGTACAAGAATTCGGTTACACTTGGTATCTTTTAATTGTAAATCTAGATCTTCCAACGCACTTTGAGACCGACCGACAGCTATTAGATTTTTACATTTTTTTCCATAGGATAGAGCAATCTGTCTTCCTATACCATTAGATGCACCAGTGATTAGGATATTTTTATCATCTAAATTATTAAACAAATTACTTTATTCCTCTAGTAATGAAAGTTGATTTGTATGTTCAGGAATTTGTTCCATATCACTCAATTTTGTTGGATAGTCACCTGTAAAACAGTGATCGGTATATTGAGGAACCTCATTATCACGATCACTATGACCAAGTGCTTGGTATAGACCTTTGATGGATAGAAATTTTAGTGTTGAACACCCTATGTAATCACACATTTCTTCAATAGAATGATTAGCTGCGAGTAAACTACCTTGTTCTGGTGTATCAATGCCATAATAATCACTATATCTAATAGGGGGGGATGCGATTCTTAAATGAACTTCACTTGCGCCTGCGTCAAATAACATTCTTACAATCTTTACGGATGTTGTCCCCCTAACAAGACTATCGTCAATTAAAATAATTTTCTTGTTTTTTACAAGATGTGTATTTGCAGAATGTTTTAGTCTAACACCAAATTGCCTAATAGTTTGTGTCGGTTCAATGAATGTACGACCGACATAATGATTTCTTATTAACCCATAATCAAAAGTGATATGTGATTCCTGAGAATAACCAAGCGCTGCAGGCACTCCAGAATCTGGAACAGGGACTACAAGGTCTGGAGATATATCATCTTCTTTTGCAAGATATTTACCCAATTCTTTCCTGATACTATAAACGCTCTTACCATCAATTATACTATGAGGCATGGCAAAATAAATGTATTCAAAAATACAAGGGCGAGCATTTTGTTTTGGAAATGGAAAATAACTTTCTATTCCTTCTTCTGTTATTACTATTACTTCACCATTTTCGATCTCTCTTATGAAGCTTGCTCCAATAATATCTAATGCACACGTTTCAGATGCTAGAATATAAGATTTATCAAGTTTCCCTAGTACCAATGGTCTGATGCCAAGCGGATCTCTTGCTCCAATTAGTTTTTTGTTTGTCAGTGCTACTAAAGAATAAGCTCCTTCTAGATTGCCTATGGCATCAATAAATTTATCAATAAATTTTATTTTTTTACTGCTTGCGACTAAATGTAAGATTACTTCTGTATCTGAAGTTGATTGAAATATAGCACCCTCGGCAACAAGTTTATCTCTTAGGAGGAGAGCGTTGGTGAGATTGCCATTATGTCCTACACTAAAACCACCAGTTGCAAGATCGGCATAAAGCGGCTGAACATTACGTAATATAGTTTCACCTCTGGTAGAGTATCTAACATGCCCGATTGCAGAAATTCCTGACAATCTATCTAATATTGGTTGTTTGGTGAAATTATCACCAACTAAACCTAGCCTCCTTTCTGATAGGAATTTACTTCCATCAAAAGATACTATTCCAACGGCCTCTTGACCTCTGTGCTGAAGCGCGTGCAGTCCAAGGACCGTTAATTGAGTTGCGTCTTGATGTCCAAAAACACCAAAAACTCCACATTCTTCTCTTAAACGATCATCTGTATTTATTTTTTTCATTTATTGACTGCTAATATTTCCTAGATCGTTAATATTTATTCTTTGTCCCAGATTATTAAGATTAATACTATCAATTAATTCGCTTGGGTTATCAGGTAAGTAGGAATAAATTCTTTCCTTACTTGACTCAAGGTAGTCATAGAAAATTGATTGTGCTAACCAATCAGGTTCATTATCACTAAAGAACCATGTGGAAGCTACAAAGAAAACAAGGATTAATATATATCCCCTAAGAATACCAAAAAATATACCAAATATTCTATCAAGTATTCCAATATTACTTTTCAAAACTAATTTTGATATTTTTGAAGATAAAAAGGCGCTAACGATTAGTACAATAATAAATGTTATTCCAACCAGTAATGAATATGCTAACCAGTCTGGTTGTAACAAATTGCTAGCAAATGATCGCGTTTCATTATTGGTATATGATACGAATGAGGCTAATACTGCAAATGCCCAAGATAGGATTGCTAATGTCTCCCTAGTAAAGCCCCTCAACATTGCAAAAAATGCTGACAAAAATAGCAATAGTATCAAAATTGTATCAAAAAAAGATAAGGTATTGATCATCGATTTAGTCTTTAATATTAATTTTTATAGGTCCTTCAGATCTACCATGGATGAATTGATCAACGTATGGATTGTCGGAGCGTTCTATTTCATCTGGTTTACCTGACCATATAATATTACCCTTGTATAACATTGAAATTTTGTCTGCAATTTTTTTTGCACTTTCCATGTCATGAGTGATCGTTATTGCAGTAGCACCAATTTTATCAATAACTTCATTAATAAGGTTATTAATAACATCTGCCATAATTGGGTCAAGTCCTGTTGTCGGCTCATCAAAGAATAGTAGTTGTGGGTTTTTTGCGATTGCTCTGGCCAAAGCAACTCTTTTTTGCATTCCTCCCGATAGTTCTGATGGGTATAGATTGATTACACTAGAGTCTAAACCGACCTTGTGGATCTTATCTATTGCTATTTCTTTTAAAGTACTCTTACTTTTTGATTTTATTGAAAATGTAATATTCTCCCATACTGTTAGGCTATCAAACAAAGCCGCTCCTTGGAAAAGCATACCAATTTTATCATAAAAGTTTATTTCTTTTCTTGTGTCTCTATTTAATGGGGTATTGTCGTAGGAAATTATTCCTTGATCTTGTTGAATCAGTCCAAGAATACATTTAATTAATACAGATTTTCCAGTTCCTGATCCCCCAATTATTACTTGGGATGTATTCCTAGTAATATTTATATTAAGATCATTAAGAATGACTTTTTCTCCAAAGGACTTATTTAATTTTTCTATTTTTAAAATTAAGTCTTCCATATTTTTAACTATTGAATACTAAAGATGTTAAAATGTAATTGGATGCTAAAATCAATATTGATGCAGAAACAACAGCTTTAGTTGTTGACCTTCCTACACCTTGGGCTCCTCCTGTTGAATTGTAACCGTGATAGCATCCCATAAATGCTACTATAAAACCAAAAACAGCCGCTTTGATAAGCCCTGATAAGACATCATTTAATTGGATAATATCTAATGTGTTTTTTATGTAAGTTTGTTCAATAAAGCCCAAACTTTGGGTCCCGACTACAAAACCTCCCATAACTCCAATAACATCAGCAATAAGAACTAAGATAGGTAGTGTTAATAATGCCGCTAATACTCTCGGTACCACGAGGTATCTAATAGGGTTCGTGGAGAGTGTTGTTAAGGCATCTAACTGTTCCGTTACTTTCATAGTGGCTATTTCAGCAGAAATTGATGCAGAAACTCTACCTGCAAGCATGAGACCCGCAATAACAGGGCCTAATTCTCTTGTAATTCCAAGAGCAACTATTGATGCAACAATACTTTCTGCATTAAACCTTGAGCCACCGATGTAAATTTGCAAAGCCAGAACTCCTCCAGTAAAGAAAGCTGTTAATCCTATAACTGGAAGAGAATTGTATCCAATCTTAATTACCTGATTAAAAAATGACTTAAAGTAAATTGGTGGCGTGAATATACAAAAAATGAGTTCATAAAAAAAGATTGATATTTTACCTACGTGTGACAATAGTTTTAATACGTTGACGCCAATTGCATGAGGTATGTTAAAAATATAATTAAGCATACTTGTAAAATTTTTGAACTCTATGGTTTAATCTTGTAAGTAACTCATAACTTATTGTATCAGCATTTTTTGCCAACGTATCAATATTTTGATTTGTTCCAAATATTTCTACATAATCACCAACATTAGTATCTGTCTTGCAGTCAGTGATATTCACAGCAACAAGATCCATTGATACTCTTCCTATAATTGGCACAGCATAATTATTAATATAGAAAGAACCACCTTCATGTTGATTCGTTGAGCTAAGGGAACGCGGTATGCCATCAGCATAACCAATTTCAAGAAGCGCTATAGTTATATCTTTTGTTGTAACATATGCCGCTCCATAACCAATAGAAGACCCCTTTTTAACCTCTTTTATTTGTATTATTGGTGCAAACATTTTAACAACCTGTTCGTATTTAATTTGTGTTTGAGTATGATTCGAACATCCATAAAGGCTTATACCGGGTCTAACCAAGTCAAGATGGTATGCTCGTCCCCTATGTATTGCATGCGAGTTAGCTATACTTTTTCTGACTCCTATGAAATTATTTGAGATGTTTAAGAATTTTTCTATTTGAAGTTCAGGTAATTTTGAATTTGTGTCATCAGCATTTGCCAGATGTGACATCAATAATTTAACGTTTAGATTTTCTTTATAAACCGATATTGCATCTTCAATATCAAAGCCAAGTCTTGAAAATCCAGTATCTACGTGAATGGCAATAGGTAGATTATTATCATACATAGATGATTGTATATAGTAAGAAAGTTCATTTACACTGCCTATTACAGGTATTATTTCATATTTAGCATAGTCATTATCTTTGGTATATTTTAGACCATTTAGTGCATAAATTTCGCATTGCTTATTTTTTAGGATCTTCCTTAATTTGATACCCTCATAAATATCAGAAACAAAGAATTCCCTACAGCCAGAGTCAACTAATGTTTTTGCTATTTCTTCTAGACCAAGTCCATAGGCATTTGCCTTTACAGTTGCAGCACAAACAGATGGTGATACAAATTTTGATATTTTCTTATAATTGTTGGATAACGCAGATAAATCTATTTCTATGTATGCCGAAAAGTAATTATTTGGATTATGAATTTTTTTTTCTTTTTGCATATTTTTAAATGCATTATCTTATTCAAATCGCTCTGGTAGTTTCTCTTCAGATATATAATCACTAAAGCGTGTCACAGATCCATCAAAATGTAATGGTATTGATGTAGTAGGTCCATGACGGTTTTTTCCAATAATAACTTCTGCTTTTTGATGAACTTCATTCATATTTTCTTGCCATAGAATATGATCTTCAGTTCCTTCTTTTGGTTCTTTTCTTTGTAAATAATATTCTTCTCTGTATAAGAACATTACGATATCAGCATCTTGTTCAATTGAACCAGACTCTCTTAAGTCTGCTAATTGTGGCCTTTTATCATCTCTTGACTCAACTTGTCGTGATAATTGTGAGAGTGCTATCACTGGTATATTCAGTTCTTTTGCCAATGCCTTTAGAGATTGCGTGATCTCTGATAATTCTTGAACTCTATTTTCATTGTATCTTCTGTTAGGTGAGGTGAGGAGCTGTAAATAATCAATGATCAGTAAACCTAGATTATTTTGTCTTTTCAATTTGCGAGCTCGAGCAGTTACTTGAGCCATGCTAATGCCACCTGTTTCATCAATAAATAATGGTATATCTTGTAGTTTACGAGCTATATCAATAAGGCTTTCGTACTCAATGTTTGTTATCTTTCCTCGTCGAATTTTTTCAGATGAAACCGACGTTTGCTCGGAGATGATTCTAGTTGCTAATTGAGACGATGACATCTCTAAGGAGAAGAATCCTACAACAGCTCCATCATTATTTTTATTATTATTTTCATTATCAACTAGATGTTCATATTTGCTGGCAACATGAAAAGCTATATTGGTAGCAAATGCTGTTTTACCCATTGAGGGCCTCCCAGCTATTATTAGTAAATCAGATGGTTGAAGCCCTCCAAGAACTTCATCAAGATCACGAAAACCACTAGCCAGTCCAGACGTTTTACCGTCTCTTAAATATGCACTGGCAGCAGTGTCAATTGCTTCAGTGAGAGCAGTTGAAAAATTTTTGAAATCGTTACCATATTTTTCATTTTCTGCCAATGTGTATAACTTTTGTTCAATGTATTCTAGATGATCAAATGGATTGAGGTCTACTGGCGGAGTATATGATGTGGTAACTATATCATTCCCAAGGTTTATAAGGTTCCTCCAGGTGTATAAATGGTATATAATTTTACCATATTCATCTATATTGATTATTGATGAAGCGTCTGCAGCAAGTTTTATTAGGTATTTATTTCCATCAAGCTCTGCAAACCTATCATCGTATTCAATGATTGTTTTAAGCGTGACGGGTGATGCTAGTTTATTACCAAGTATGAGTTTTGATATGTTCTCATAAATAAAGCCATGGATGCTTTCATAAAAATGTTCGCCTCTTAAATAATTGGAGACCCTATCATAAAGGTCATTATTAATGAGTAACGCACCTAATAGCTGCTGTTCTGCATCTAAATTGTGAGGTAGTTGTAGATACTCTTTCTTGTCACCACCACTTATATTTTGAATATTGTTTGTCATAGCCAAGTATATGGAAATTAAGTATATATATAACTATAAATACTGGTGTTAAATATAATTGAATATTTTTTTTATTTTATGCAAACTAATCCACATCAAAATTAAAAAAAAAAATTATATTAAAAAACTTCTTGACTATGACTTTAATTATTTACTTTCAGATTGATCAAGTTCTTCAGCATCATCTGAAGTGTTGGAATCATCTTCTTTTGAAGGTTCTTTGATAGGATCTTCTATCTCGTCTTCTTCAAGTTTAGCATCAACCCCTTCATCAAAAACATCTATCACACCATCTTCAATAATTTCTTCAGCTCCATCTTTTGAAGATGAGGATGATATGCCTTTTTCTTGAAGTTCTGCTTCTTCTTCTGTTCTGGCTACGTTTATTTTGATTACACATGAAACTTCGGCATGTAAATTAACTTTTACCTCAAATATTCCTAGATTTTTAATAGGTTCAAGTAATATTATTTGGCTTTTTGATATTCCAGGAATACCATTTTCTTCGAGAATTTTTGCAATATCACGAGTGGTTACGGAGCCAAACAATTGCCCATTCTCTCCAGCCTGTCTAATAACAATAAATGTGTTGTCATTTAATTTATGTAGTTCTTTTGTTGCTTCGGAAATGTCAGCGTCATTTTTCTTTTTTAGTTCATCAGCTTTGTCTTCAAAATATTTAATATTTTCAGATGTGGCCCTAAGTGCCTTTCCTTTTGGTAAAAGAAAGTTTCTTGCATAACCATTCTTAACTTCTACCACATCACCTAGTGATCCTAGTTTTTCTATTTTTTCTAGTAAAATAATTTTCATTTTTTTCTCCTTTATTTAAATTTTTCTCTTAGCGTATTTTTGTAATCTAATATTCCCACTATTGTGAGAGGTATAAATAATGGTGCAAATAATGTGATCATCACATATATTGTCGTTAGTATTAGAGATCTGTATTTATTTGCTGCAGTTACATAATGGATTACAGATAATCCATTAATCGTGTAACCAACTAATAATGCTACTGAACATGATGTGGCAATTATCATTAAAAGACCATCACCAAGAAAAGCAATAATAAGTGCAAATCCCAGTATGTAAACATGTATTCGTGGTAATGTGATCTTATCGAAGCCTTGCCATGTTCTTCTAAGGTTTCCTAATTTTTGTGATAATTTCAGGCCAAGCCATAAATTCATTGTAAAAATGACAATCCAAAATGCCACAAAGATGGAAGGTAAGCTTGCTGACATTATAGTGAGATTATTAATTTCTAGTGTAAGTTCCAGATCTGGTCGTATTTGATATATATTCGAATATATTGATGAAATTGTATTCTGGTATTCTTGTATATTAAAACCAAAATATAATATGATTACTAATGCTAGCAGAGCACTCACCATAACTAACTTTGAAAAAATTAAGTTTATTGGATACCAGATTAAACTTCCATCTTCCGATTGTTTGTGGAGATTTAAATAATAACTAAAATATATTGCTGGTAGTGCAAAGATTATGGCATATGCAATTGCTAGTTTTAAGCCATAGATTGAAATTACAGCAAATGTGATCAGTGATGTGATTGATAGATATTTATAATTCCATGCAGAGCCAATATAGAAAAGTGGTAATGGACAGAAATAAAATAAGATAAAGAGTATTCCGGTGTTACCGGATAAGGGATATAGAAATAGTAACCCCTGAAATAATGTAGCTATCAATAAGTATGATAATTGTTTGTGTTTCATTTTGCTGTCCCGCTTGTAGCGGTTAGGGCTATGCCCAACCAATATTTCTATTTTATCTTTGAAGGTATGGTAGTAAACCTAAAAACCTTGCTCTCTTTACTGCAATAGCAAGTTCTCTTTGTTTTTTTGCTGATACAGATGTTATCCTGCTTGGAAGCATTTTGCCTCTTTCAGATATATATTTTTGTAATAATTTGACATTTTTGTAGTCCACAGGTGGTGAGTCTGGCTCAGATAATGGACAATTTCTTGAATTCCTAAAATAAGGTTTTTTTGTTTGTGTCTGTATCATATTAATCTTCACTTGTTTCTGCTGATCTAGTATTCATCATTAATGACGGACCATCTTCAAATTTATCAACTTTTATTGAAATGTGTCTGAGTACATTCTCATTTAAACTAATTTGCCTTTCTACTTCTTTCAAGGCTTCGGATGATGCATTTATATTCATCATTGTGTAGTGTGCTTTACGATTCTTTTTAATCTTATATGCTAGTTGACGAAGACCCCAGTATTCAACCTTATCAATACTTCCACCTTCTTTTTTGACTACATCTTCAATTGATTTGGTTATGTTCTCTACTTGCTGGGTGGTAATATCTTGGCGAGCGAGATAAACATGTTCATATAATGGCATTAATAATCATATCCTGTTTTATAATTTAAAATAAATAAAGTTATCTAGATTAGTTTTTTATAAAATGTCATTGATAACTGAATTCATATTTTGCCAAATCATATATTTGATACAAAATAATATCTGATTACTATAATGAAGTAAAAAATATTGCAACAAAAAAGGTGCTTATATGACAAATTTATTAGTTTTTCCGGGGCAAGGAAGCCAATTTGTAGGAATGGGAAAAGCATTTGCAGATAATTTTGCTGCTTCAAGAGATGTATATGAAGAAGTAAATGAATCCCTTGGAGAAAATCTTACTAAAATAATGTGGGAAGGAGATATGGATGAACTGACAAAAACAGAAAATGCCCAACCTGCAATTATGTCAGTTAGTATAGCTGTATTGAGGGCTATTGAGAACGAAATTGGTATTGATTTTAGTAAAGTTTCTTTTGTGGCTGGGCACTCTTTAGGTGAATACTCTGCATTGGTTGCTGTTAGGTCACTAAATTTAAGTGTTGCTGCAAAGTTATTAAGATTAAGAGGGCAGTCTATGCAAAAGGCTGTCCCAATTGGGGAAGGTGCAATGGCAGCTTTAATAGGAGCTGATATTAATCAAGCAGAAGACCTCGTAACCATAATAACTTCAAAATATCCAAATAGAATTTGTGATGTTGCTAATGATAATGCTCCAGGGCAAGTTGTGGTTAGTGGTCATTCAGATGCCATAGAGGCAGCAATGGAAATATCCTCTAATTATGGTGCAAAAAGGGCTCTTAAATTACCGGTTAGTGCTCCATTTCATTCACGTTTAATGGGGCCTGCAGCAGAAATTATGGATGATGCGTTTCAAGATGTAAGTTTTTCTGATCCTATTGTCCCATTGATAAGTAATGTAACTGCAAATATGGTATCATCAGGGCATGAATTACCCAACCTTCTTGTTAAGCAAATTACTGAACGCGTAAGATGGACAGAAAGTATCAAATATGCATTTGAAAATGATGTTGTAACATCAATTGAAATTGGAGCTGGAAAGGTTTTAACTGGAATGATTAAACGGATCAATAGTGAAGCAAATACCATATCTGTAAGCGAACCAAATCAAATAGATGAATTTAAATTATAATAATAAACTATTGCGTTAGATTGAGAGGGAAAATGATTAACATGAAAGATAAAGTTGTACTTTTGACTGGTGCTACTGGAAGTCTAGGGTCGGCAATTGCTAAAAAGTTATCACTAGCAGGGGCACGTATAGCTCTATCAGGAACAAATGAAGATAAACTTAATTCGTTATTAGAAAGTCTTGGCAAAGAAAATGCTATATACAAGTGCGATCTCTCTAATTTTTCAAACATTGATGCACTGAGTGAAAATGTTTTGCAGGATTTTGGAAGAATTGATGTTTTAATAAATAATGCTGGGATAAAAAAAGATGATTTGTTGATAAGAATGAAGGATCAAGATTGGCTTGATGTGTTAAATATAAATTTAAATTCTGTGTACAAGCTCACAAAGAATGTCACAAAGCAAATGTTTAAGCAGAGAAGTGGGAAAATAGTATCCATTTCTTCTGTCGTAGGGTTTACAGGTAATCCCGGGCAAACAAATTATGTATCAACAAAATCAGCACTTGTTGGTTTTACTAAATCTCTTGCTATAGAAGTTGCAACAAGAGGCATAAGTGTTAATTGTATTGCGCCTGGAATGATTGATTCGGATATGATTGACTCACTAAACGACAAACAAAGAGAGGTAATACTATCCAGAATACCTATGGCAAAATTAGGATCACCAGATGATATTGCGGATTCTTGTCTTTTTTTATCAAGTGATATGTCAAATTATATTACAGGACAAACATTGCATGTAAATGGTGGGATGGCACTATATTAGTTTTTGTGTAGATATTTATATTGAAAAAACAAATTTTTTGATTGTAGTTAAATATTTATAAATATATTAGTAATTAAATAGGAAATTATATCAACAAACAGAGGTAGAAAATGAGTGATGTAGCCGAACGTGTAAAAAAAATCGTTATCGAGCATCTTGGCGTAGATGCAGATAAAGTTGATGAAAAAGCTAGCTTTATCGATGATCTAGGTGCAGATAGTTTAGATACAGTTGAATTAGTTATGGCATTTGAAGAAGAGTTCGAGGTTGAAATTCCTGATGATGCTGCGGAAACAATTCAGACCGTTGGTGATGCAATCT
>JBMYRO010000003.1:0-154417 GCA_049602435.1 Hyphomicrobiales bacterium | reverse complement strand
CTTGGATTCGAACCAAGGACCTCCTGATCCACAATCAGGCGCTCTAACCAACTGAGCTACAGCGGCACATATACAGCAATAATTTGTATACCAATATTTAATTATAAAGGTATAATAATTGATATAAAAACAATTATATCATTTTTAAAGAAAGTTCAAGCAATGGGAATCAATGCGCCTCATAATAAAGAAACTGATCTACAAGTTGGACCGACATCTGAAGGAATGGTCAGAATATTTATACAAAATGATGAGATAAGTTTACCTCTTGATTTCTCTCCCAAAGATGCAATAGAAATTGCAGAAGAAATAATTGCATCTGCTAAATCTATCAAAAAATAAATAAACCTTGACTTTAGTCTTTATTTTCAATACTTAAAGGCGTCAAATTTTGACCTAGATTAAATTATAATAATTCTAAATTAGTGTTGAATGAACATTACACATAAAATTTTATATATATTCTTATTTTTATTTCTTAATGTTGAAATAGCCCTGTCAAAAACAAATGAAGTAAATATTTATTCATATCGTCAGCCACAGTTAATTCAACCGCTTCTTGATGAATTCACAAAAGATACAGGCATAAAAACGAATATTCTTTACGCTAGTAGTGGCCTTGTTGAGAAAATGATACGTGAATCAAACAATGGCAGTGCTGATATTTTACTAACGGTAGGTATTGGGCGATTGATTGACGCTGTAAATGGAAATATTGCTCAGAGAGTTAATTCCCGAATTATCAATGAGAACATTCCTGAACAATATAGAGATAAAGATGGTATGTGGGTTGGACTAACTGCAAGAAGTCGAGTTATATTTGCCTCGAAAGAGAGAGTGACTGAGAATGATTTAACATATGAAGATTTATCTGATGAGAAATGGTTTGGGAGAATTTGTTCACGCTCTGGTCAGCATGAATATAATTTGACATTATTTTCATCATTGCTCTTAAATAATGGTGAAGAAAAGTTTATTGATTGGCTCGAAGGTTTAAGGAACAATTTGGCTATTAAACCGCAAGGAAATGACAGAGAACAGGTAAAAAGGATATATTCAGGATTATGTGATATATCACTTGGAAATTCATACTACATGGCTCAGATGCTTCTAAATGATAAAGAGCCAGAGCAAAAAGATTGGGCGAATAGTGTAAAAATTATCATGCCAAATTCGAATGAAAGAGGGACACACATTGATATTTCTGGTGCAATTATTTCCAAGTCTGCGCCTAACAAGGATAATGCATTAAAGCTTCTTGAATTTTTAACAACTGATAAGGCTCAGAGAATATATGCTGAATTAAATCATGAATATCCATTAAAACGCGGAACAGAAATATCAACAATTGTATCAGGATTTGGAGTTTTAAATGCTGATAAAACAGATCTTTTATCAATTGCTGAAAGAAGGTCTAGAGCGAGTAGAATAGTTGACATCGTAAATTTTGATAATTGAATATAACTGATACCAAAATGTCTACAAATTATTTGTGATTGGATTGAATGAGTAAACTCTTTAAAAAATTTTTTTCAGGCTCTACAGTTGATAATTTAATCCTTGGTTTTTTAGTTATAATCTTAATTATTCCTATTATAAGTATTGTATTTGTAGCATTTTCAGCAGATGAAAATATTTGGCCTCATCTAATTTCAACTGTTTTACCTGATTATATTTTAACCACAATGTTAATCCTAATGGGGGTATCATTCTTAACTTTCTTAATTGGGACTGGCCTTGCATGGATAATTACTATATATGAATTTCCATTCAGAAAAATATTTGAATGGCTATGTCTTTTGCCGCTAGCAATGCCAACATATATTATTGCCTATTCATACGGAGAGCTTCTTGATTATACAGGGGTTGTTCAATCCTCACTCCGCCAGATATTTGGATGGCAAACAATTCAAGATTATTGGTTTCCAAATATATTTTCTACTAGTGGTGGTATTTTTCTTATGTCATTCGTACTCTACCCATATGTTTTTTTGACTGCAAGAGCAGCCTTTATGAGACAGTCAACTACTCTAATTGAAGCAAGTAGGACATTAGGTTTTTCATTCAACCAAAGTTTTACTCGAATAGCATTACCGATCGCTCGTCCAGGTATAGTTATTGGTTTAATATTGGTTATGATGGAATGTTTGAACGAATTTGCCGCTTTTGAATATTTTGGAATTAATTCACTTACTGTGGGTGTTTATGTAACGTGGCTAGAAAAGGGTAATTTACAGGGGGCAACTCAAATAACTCTCTGTATATTTTTATTAATTGGATTTTTTATATTCCTTGAGAGAAAAATGAGACAGAATAGGTCATTTTCATTCAAAGATACTAGATTATCTAGTTCACGCAGACTCACTCTCTCGAAAAAAGGTGGTTATACCTTTTTTATAATATGCTTAACTCCTGTATTTATAGGGTTTGTTCTACCATCATGGTTGCTACTTAGTTTTGTGATTGAACGATTAAATGAAATTCAATTCTCAAACTTTGTTACCTTATTTTTTAATTCTTTTATTTTATCAGCCATATCATCGTTTATTGCGCTCATAGTTGCCTTATATCTCGTCATCTCAAGTAGCTCATCAAAAAACATACTCACAAAAGCTGCAATTAGTATTTCTCGTTTGGGGTATGCCTTTCCAGGAATAATTTTAGCACTTGGAGTAATTATAGTACTTTCACTAATTGATAAAATTATTGATCATACATCATTGTTACTATTTGGTTCACTATCAAGCATTATTATCTCAGGTGGACTTATTGGCGTCTTCTATGCATATATTTCTCGTTTTCTAACAGTGTCATATGGAACAATAGATGCAGGTTTTTCAACGTTAAATAGCAATCTTGCAGATGCTTCCAGAATTCTTGGGATGGGAAAATATGAGACACTGAAAAAGGTACAGATTCCTATTATCAAGCCAGCTATAATTATGGCAATTTTATTGGTATTTATTGATACTATGAAAGAATTACCAGCAACTTTGATATTAAGACCTTTTAATTTTGATACATTAGCTACGAATGTATACACCTATGCTTCCCTATCAGATATTCAAAACGCTGCATTACCATCATTAACGATTGTCATAGCCGGACTTTTGCCAGTGATTTTGATTAACAGAGAGCTTACAAAAAGTTAGATTATTTTAGTCTATAATTTTCGCTTGGGTTTTGGATTTGATTTCATCTAATGTGACGCCTGGAGCAATTTCCACTACATGCACACCATCTGGCGTAATATCAAATTTACCTAATTCTGTTATAACCATATCTACAACGGATTTTCCTGTTAGAGGAAGAGTACATTCTTTCAGAAGTTTAGGTTGTCCATCTTTAGCTGTATGTTCCATTAAAATGAGTACTTTTTTTACCCCGGCAACCAAATCCATTGCGCCGCCCATTCCTTTTACCATCTTACCTGGTATCATCCAATTAGCGAGGTCACCTTTTTCAGACACTTGCAAGGCACCTAAAATAGATAAATCAATGTGACCACCTCTGATCATCGCAAATGACTCAGAGCTGTCAAAATATGAGGTTTCTGGTAACTCTGTTATTGTTTGTTTTCCTGCGTTTATAATATCTGCATCTACTTCATTCTCTAGGGGAAAGGGGCCCATCCCTAGCATTCCATTTTCTGATTGCAGAGTTACATTAATATTATCTGGTATATAATTTGCAACCTTTGTTGGCATGCCAATACCAAGATTGCAATAATAACCATCCTTGAGTTCTAGTGCAGCAACTCTACATATATCTTCTCTTGTCCATGCCATGATCTACCTACTATTCTTCTCTTAGAGTTACAAATTCAATTTTCTTTTCAGTATATTTTCCTTCAAATATCCTATCAACATATATGCCAGGTAGATGTATATGGTCTGGATCTAACTCTCCGGTCTTAACAAGTTGTTCTACCTCTACAACACAAATCTTTCCTGCCTTTGCCATTGGTGGATTAAAGTTTCTGGCTGCTTTTCTAAATACTAAATTGCCGGACTCATCACCCTTCCAGGCTTTGATAATTGACAAATCACCTGTAATCGCTTTTTCAAGAAGATATTCAACCCCATCAATAACTTTCGTTTCTTTACCTTCTGCAATGATCGTTCCCACTCCGGTTTTTGTATAAAAAGCAGGAATACCGGCACCACCAGCTCTACATCTTTCGGCTAAGGTACCTTGAGGTGAGAATTCAAGCTCTAATTCACCTTTTAAGTATTGTTCTTCAAAAGTTTTATTTTCACCAACATATGAAGAGATCATTTTCTTAATTTGACGAGTATGAAGTAGGGTGCCAAGTCCAAAACCATCAATCCCACAATTATTTGATACAACAGTTAACCCTTGGACTTTACTCGCTTTAATCTCTTCTGTGATATTTTCTGCGATCCCGCAAATTCCAAAGCCTCCAGATAGTATTGTCATACCATCAAAAAGTATACCTTGCATTGCATCATGTGCATTTTGAAAAACTTTATTATTTGCCATAATATTCACTTACTTAATCAATCAATAAGCAGTATCATATAAATTGAATTTATTTAATACAAGAACTTTGTTATGATATTATGATGTTAGAAAACAATACCATTTCATCCAATAAACATATCTTAATGGATCCGTTTGAACGGTCTATTAATTATCTAAGAATCTCTGTAACTGACCGCTGTGATTTTCGATGTGTATACTGCATGGCTGAGAATATGACTTTTATGCCAAAGGCTGATTTGTTGACACTTGAAGAGCTTAATCGACTAGCATCAATTTTTATTGAATGTGGTATTAAAAAAATTAGACTTACTGGCGGTGAGCCGCTTGTAAGAAAAAATATTATGTGGCTAATAGAAAGCCTCTCTAAAAAAATTGGTAGATCAAATTTAGAAGAAGTCACAATTACAACAAATGGTAGTCAGTTGAAAAAGTATGCCTCTGATCTTTTTAAAAATAATATAAGAAGGATAAATATATCTATTGACTCACTTGATCATGATACATTCAAAAAAATAACTAGATGGGGTAATTTAGAACAGGTTCTTGAAGGTATTGAATATGCTCAAGAGGCAGGTATTAGAGTTAAGCTAAATACTGTTGCGTTGAAGGGGGTTAATGATCATGAAATCCCATCAATGATACGATGGGCTCACTCAAATAATATGGATATGACTTTAATTGAAACGATGCCTATGGGTGACATTGATGGAGATAGAACAGAAAATTACCTTCCTCTTACCGAGTATAAGAAGCAGTTAGATACCGAATTTACCCTTACTGCATCTGATTATAAGACTGGTGGTCCATCAAGGTATTATGACTGTAAAGAGACTGGTGGTATTTTAGGTCTGATAACGCCTCTTAGTAATAATTTTTGTGCTGATTGCAATAGAGTAAGGATAACTTGCACAGGAAAGATGTATATGTGTCTTGGGCAAGATGACTCTATGGATTTTAATAAAATGATGAGAGCTAATGCATCAGATCAAGAGATAATCAATTTGATCCATAAGTCTATTAATTTAAAACCAAAAAGTCACAATTTTATAATTGATGAAAATCATAAGAAACCTGCAGTTGATAGGCATATGTCGGTCACTGGCGGTTAATTAGGAGTTTGTATCTGTATTTGCCACCTCTTCGGTATAATTTAATGGAAGAGATGTAGTATATTTGATTTGCTCCATTGAGAAGCTCGTAGATACATCTGTCAGGTCAATGCGTTCAATTAAATTTTTATAAAACCTATCAAAAGCAGATATATCTGGAACTACAACTCTCAATAGGTAATCTATATCTCCAGCCATGCGGTAAAATTCAACAACTTCAGGAAAATAATTTACAATTTTTTTGAATTCAGCAAGCCATTGATTATTATGCTGATTAGTCTTAATTGCAACAAATGCTGTTACTTCCGCATTAATTTTTTTGGGATCAAGAAGTGCAACCCTTTTTGATATAATGCCTTCTTTTTCCATTCTTTGTATCCTTCTCCAACATGGAGTAGAGGAAAGTGCCACCTTCGCTGAGATTTCAGACACAGCCATAGTACAGTCTTCTTGAAGAAGATTGAGTATTTTGCGATCGATTTTATCTAATTTTGGTGCCATGTTCTTTTACTTAATTATTTTAGAAAAAATTACCAATTTGAATATATTAATGAAAAAATATTCTAATATCAATAATTAAAATTTATTAAATAGAAATTTATTCTAATAAAATATGAAATACAGCGTTATTATTATTTTAATAATTTTCTTGTAAAAATAATAATCTAGTATAATTTCAAAATTCATCATTGGATCTTGAACTTTACTAATAACACTTAGGTATTTTTGAAATGTCTGGAAGTAATTCAAATAATATAATCAAAGCCTCTTTACCTAGAGGTCAGCGTGATATTTATGGTTCTGAACTGCAGAAAATTAAAAATATAGTTTCAAGAATTACTAAAGTCTATGAGTCATACGGGTTTGAAGAACTATCAACTCCTGCTTTTGAATTTAGTGATGCATTAGGTAAATTCTTACCAGATTCAGAACGACCAAATGCCGGCGTATTCTCTTTCCAGGATGATGATGAGAAATGGCTTTCACTGAGGTATGATCTGACAGCACCTTTGGCAAGATTTGTTTCGGAAAATTATGATAAAATTACCAAACCTTACAAAAGATATCAATTGGGGAGCGTATGGCGTAATGAGAAGCCTGGACCTGGCAGATACAGGGAGTTCTTGCAATTAGATGCAGATATTATTGGATCAGATAACTTCATTGTTGATGCAGAATTATTAATGCTGGCATCTGACTCAATGAGATCGCTTGGCCTTAATGAACAAAATTTTAATGTCAAGGTTTCAAATCGTAAGCTATTAGATGCAATCATAGAACTGATTAAAAAAGATGATGATGTTGATGAAAATAGAAGACTAACAATACTTCGGGCAATTGATAAACTAGACCGAGTTGGTTTAAGTGGCGTTGAAAAATTATTATCAGAAGGCAGGAAAGACGAGTCAGGTGATTACACAAAAGGAGCTCAATTATCGAAAAGAAGTATTGAGAAGATTCTAAACTTTATATCAATAGGATCAACTGTCAGGAATGACTTTATTAATCAAACAAAAGAAATAATATCCAAAACAGAGCAAGGACCAATAGCCATTGATGAGTTAATTGGAATAGATAAATTACTAACTGAACTAGGTTATAACCAAGAAATTTTATTCGATGGGACTATAGTCAGAGGATTGGAGTATTATACAGGAACAATATTCGAGACCAATATTGTGTTAGATGAAAAAAAGAAAGATGAAATGCCCATCATAGGATCTGTTGGCGGAGGTGGTAGGTATGATAAGTTAATTTCCAGGTTTAGAAAGGATCAGGTGGCTGCAAGTGGTTTTTCAATTGGCGTGAGTCGTTTGGTGACTGTTATGCAAATGGCAAACTTAGATATATTTGAAGATAATTATGGACCTGTTTTAATCTTGAACATGGATAAAGAATACCAACAAAGTTATTATCAGATCGCAACAGAAATTCGTGAAAAAGGAATTGCTGCTGAAGTTTATCTTGGTGGTTCTGGCATGAAAGCACAAATGAAATATGCTGATAGAAGAAACTCACCATTCGTAATTATTGAAGGTACTAATGAAAGAGAGATGGGGATAGTAACAGTAAAGAATTTGATTAAAGGAAAAGAAATATCGAATATGATTGAGAATCGTGACCAATGGATAAATAACGATGAAATTCAATTTGAGATTAATAGGGATCAAGTTGCAAATAAGATTTCTGAAATCTTCTCAGAAATAAATAAAAAAACATGAATAAAATAGTTAACAAAGATCCCGCAAATATAAGAGAATATTTTATCAAGGAGGGATACAAATTATATAATCCTGCAATGACGATAGATGCAGACATCGTTATGAATTTTATGGGTGAGGACGTAAGAAATAGATTACTTCTCTCTAATTCACCTGATGGCAAAGAAATTTGTCTTCGTCCAGATTTCACACTTCCTCTTGCAATAAGTTATAAAAATAATGAAATACATCAGAATAAATACGTTTATGATGGTTATGCATTTCGTTTTCCTACAAAAAATGAAAAAACACGCAGTTGTCCCGAATTTAGACAAATTGGGATAGAAAATTTTGGCAGTGAAAAAAAGATTGAATCTGAAGTTGAAATTATATCACATGTCTTTGAAGTTTTATCTGACTTTAGCGGCTTTGATCTGAGAATTACAATTAGTGATGTATCAATATTCTATCAATTTCTAAAAAATTTAAATCTCAGCAAATATCTGTTTAATAAAATAATACGTTTGTATTGGAACGGTCTTGACAATGTTGAAATTAAAGATGCAATTCAGACTCTAATTAATAGACAATTTGAAGCAGAAAACCAAGAAGACTTGATTGCTCAGTACAAAAATGGATCATTGAGTAGTATTAGATTTATTGAGTCATTGTTAGGAGAAGAAAATATTTCAATATTTTCTGGCAGGGACCCAGATGAAATCGTAAATAATTATTTGGATAAATTGGAGTCAAATAACACCAGTGAAATAGATCAAAAAACAATCAATCAAATTTCTGAATTTTTATCAATAACAGGTGATATCAATAGTTGTATAACGGAACTATCAAAGTTTGAGGATAACTATACTCTTGATCTTAAAAATACAATCGTTGAATTGGAAAATAGAATTAAATACCTTAAAGATAAAAATATACCTCTAAATAATATTCAATTTAAAACAACTTTATCACGAAAAGCTGAATATTATACGGGTTTAATCTTTGAAATAAACAACACAAAAACACCAATAAGCGACCCAATAGCAATTGGCGGTAGATATGATAAAATTTTTGAAGAATTGGGTTCAACAAAACCAATACCTGCAGTTGGTTGTTCAATATACGTTGACCGATTATTATATTCAGGAAAATTAGATGGCTGAGAATTTGATTATTGGGATCCCAAATAAGGGTAGGCTTCAAAAAGATACTGAAGAAATTTTCTTAAATTCAGGTTTAAAAATCCAAAGAGGAAATGGTGAACGCGAATATACTGGTAAAATGGTTGGTATTGAGAATATCGATATCATTTTTTTATCTCCAAAGGAGATTTCGTATGAGCTGCAAAAGGGTTCTATTGACATAGGGATAACGGGTTTAGATTTAATTGAAGAATATATTTATGAACCTAAAGATTGTATTTTTAATCTAATGGAATTAGGTTTCGGGTTTGCAGATGTGGTTGTTGCCGTTCCCTCAAGCTGGATAGATGTAAAATCAATAACTGATCTTGAAGACGTCATTTATGATTTTCGAATTAAGAATAAGAAACGACTTAGAATAGCAACAAAATATCCAAATATTTCACGTAATTTTTTTGAAGCACTTGGCTATTCTGATTATCTGCTTGTGGATAGTCATGGAGCCACTGAAGGTGCCCCTGCATATGGATCATCAGAAATAATAATTGATATCACAAGTACGGGATCTACGTTAAAGGCAAATCAACTTAAAAGAATAGACTTAGGGACAATTTTAAGAAGTCAGGCATGTTTGTTTGGTGCTTTAAATACAAGATGGAACAAAGAAAAATTGAGTCTACTTGAAAATTTACTCAGTAAATTAAAATGCTCTGAGAAAAATATTCAGAAATTTAAAATAATTTTATCGAAATAAAAAAACCCTCTCATAGTGAGAGGGTTTTTGTTATTTAACCTAAGTATCGGTTGCAGGCAATTACATCATGCCGCCCATACCGCCCATGCCGCCCATATCAGGCATTGCAGGCATTGCAGGTTTATCTTCCGGTAGATCACCGATCATTGCTTCTGTTGTTATCAATAGACTTGCGACAGATGCTGCGTCTTGTAATGCAGTTCTCACAACTTTAGTAGGGTCGATAATCCCAGCTTTCACTAGATCAGTATATGTTTCACTTTGTGCATCGAAACCAAAACTGTGTGTATTGTTTTCAAGTACCTTTGAGACAACAATTGATCCCTCAACACCAGCATTTTCTACAATTTGTCTAATAGGTGCTTCAAGTGCTTTAAGAACAATATTGATACCAGCTTGGATATCAGCGTTCTTATCAGTAAGTGCTTTAACAGCTTTTGTGCATCTCAATAAAGCAACACCACCACCAGGAAGAACACCTTCTTCAACTGCAGCACGTGTTGCATTTAATGCGTCATCTACTCTGTCTTTTTTCTCTTTCACTTCAATTTCTGTTGCACCACCAACTTTGATGACAGCTACACCACCAGAAAGTTTAGCAAGTCTTTCTTGTAGTTTCTCTCTATCATAATCAGAAGTTGTATCTTCTATTTGCTGACGGATTTGGCTAACTCGGGCTTCTATATCTTTCTTAGTTCCAGAGCCATCGATGATTGTTGTTTCTTCTTTCGTGATTGAAACTCTTTTTGCGTTCCCTAACATATCAAGTGAAACATTTTCAAGTTTAATACCGATATCTTCAGATATAACTTGACCGCCTGTTAAAATTGCTATGTCTTCCAACATCGCTTTTCTTCTATCACCAAAACCTGGAGCTTTTACTGCAGCAACTTTTAGACCGCCTCGAAGTTTGTTAACAACAAGAGTCGCGAGTGCTTCCCCTTCAACATCTTCAGCTATTATTAATAACGGCTTACCATTTTGAACGACTTGTTCAAGGATTGGAAGCATTGGTTGTAAGGTTGATAATTTCTTTTCAAAAAGAAGAATATATGGATCTTCAAGATCACAAATCATTTTTTCAGCATTAGTGATGAAATATGGTGATAAGTATCCTCTATCAAAAAGCATACCTTCAACAGTTTCCAGTTCGAATTCTAGTGCTTTTGATTCTTCAACTGTGATAACTCCATCATTGCCAACAACTTGCATAGCTTCTGCAATTTTCTCACCGATTATTGCTTCACCATTTGCAGAGATTGTGCCGACCTGTGATACTTCATCAGAACTTTTGATTTTCTTTGATTTACTTGTAAGGTCCTTAATTGCTGCTACTACAGCAATTTCAACACCACGTTTTAAATCCATTGGGTTCATGCCAGCTGCTACTGCTTTTACACCTTCTTTAACGATTGCTTGTGCAAGAACTGTTGCAGTTGTAGTTCCGTCACCAGCAACATCATTAGTTTTAGATGCTACTTCTCTAAGCATTTGTGCGCCCATATTTTCGAACTTATCTTGAAGTTCAATATCTTTGGCAACTGTAACACCATCTTTTGTTATTCTTGGTGCACCGAATGATTTATCTATAACCACATTACGACCTTTTGGGCCCAATGTTACTTTTACAGCATCTGCAAGAATGTTTACACCGTGTAACATTCTATCTCTTGCATCAGCAGAAAATTTAACTTCTTTTGCAGCCATTTTTTTATCCTTCCTAGTTTGTTTATTCTACTATGCCCATGATGTCAGACTCTTTCATAATTAAGAGTTCTTCATCACCGACTTTAACTTCTGTACCTGACCATTTGCCAAATAAAATTTTATCACCTGGTTTCACATCAAGTGCAACTCTATTCCCAGAGTCATCTCTCTCACCTGGGCCTACAGCGACAACTTCACCTTGGCTTGGCTTTTCTTTGGCTGTATCTGGGATAATAATACCACCAGTTGTTTTTTCATCTTCATCTACTCGACGTACTAAAACGCGATCATGCAAAGGACGAAAGCTCATTTTTAAATCTCCAATTTTTTAATTGATAAATAATTAGCACTCACCCTAATAGAGTGCTAACAATGTTGATATATGAATTTTACTGAAATTTGTCAATAGATATAAGAAAATATATTTAAGAATATGAAAAAAAATTGATTTTGTTATAGATCAACAATTATTGAATTATTAATGTATAAAGATTATGTTTGTTACTGTTATTTGATAACTTAATGTGCACACACATGATAATTCCAAAGAAAAGCGATCTTTATAAAAATTATAAGCTCATCCTCTGTGACATTTGGGGTGTTATTCATAATGGTAAAGATTATTATCCAAAAGCTGTTGAATTTTTGATGGATTTTCAGAAACAAGGTGGCTTAGTTTTCTTGATTACTAACGCACCAAGAAGGTCTAATGTTGTTAGGGAATATTTATTAAATATGGGTATAGATAAATTAATTTGTGAAAATATTGTTACATCTGGTGATTGCAGTTATAATTGGATTTGTTCTATCTCTGATAAACCCATCTTTCATATTGGGCCAAAAAAAGATTACTCACTCTTTTCTGATTTAGATTTGAATTTGTCAGATCAAGACTCTTGTTCAGAATGCATATGTACTGGTTTTTTTGATGAATATACTGAAACTCTGAATGATTATGAAGGGTTATTAAATACCCTTTTGGATAGAAAAATTAAGATACATTGTGCAAATCCAGACTTGTATGTCCATAGGGGGGAAATTAAATTACCATGTGCAGGACTGATCGCCCAAAAATACAATGAGTTGGGGGGGGAAGTTAGTTATTTTGGTAAACCATATTCACCCATATACGAGTTGGCATTGTATGAAGCCAATGAAAGACAAAAAAATTCAATTAGTAAATCGGAGATTCTTGCAATCGGAGATGGGTTACATACGGATATTGCTGGTGCGGACAATTTTAAGATAGACTCCATGTTTATTCTCAATGGTGTACATAAGAATGAAATTGTTAGCAAAAACCATAGTTCTAAAATCGATATAGATATGATAAGAGACTATATCAATTCAAATTTTTCTCTGAGTGAAGAACCACGATACATACAAAATGAGCTTAAGTAATAATATGCATATAATTAATGGTTATAATAATATACCCGACATTTACAAAAATAGTGTCATTGCTGTAGGTAATTTTGATGGCATACATCTTGGACACAAACACCTATTAAATAAAGTATTAGAAGTCGCCAATGCTGAAGGCAAAAAATCTGGTATTATTACTTTTGATCCTCATCCAAAAGCTTATTTTGGTGGTCTAAAAAATTTCCATCAAGTAACAACAGATGCTATAAAAATTGAAATCTTAGAAAAACTTAAAATCGATATTGTGTTTGAGTTAAATTTTGATAAAAGTTTGTCAAAAATGAGCCCAGAAGAGTTTTTTTTGGAAGTAATATACAGAAATCTAGAGGCTTCCCATGTGATTGTGGGCGAAGATTTCAGATTTGGATATAAGAGGTCTGGTGATGTTCATAAGTTAGAAGAACTATGTAATTCAAAAGACATAGGTTTTAACAGTATACAGAAACAAAAAGATATAAATTCAGTTATTTACTCTTCCTCACGAGTTAGGACTAATATAACAAGCGGTAATATTGCGGATCTAACTAAACTGCTTGGGCATTATTGGTTTGTAAATGGTCATGTGAAACACGGAAAGAAAAAAGGAACTGAGTTAGGATTCCCAACAATTAATATTGAATTTCAGGATACACTTAAATTAGCGCATGGTATTTACGCGACAAATGTATATTTGGAGGGGAAAAAATATCATGGGGCCTCTTACTATGGAGCTCGACCTACCTTCAATGATCATGGGGATATCCTTGAAACTTATATCTTTGACTTCGACAGAGATATTTACAATCAAGAGGTAAAAATTGAGTTTATTGATTTCATAAGAGAAGATCAAAAATTTAAAAACGAAGAAGAACTCAAAAAACAAATGGAAATTGATTGTTGTAATGTTAAAAATAAACTGCAATATTACGACAAATATACTAGTTTGATAGATAACTCATAAGCAACAAAAGTAATGGTAGATAATAAGGATACAGCAGAAATAAATTGGGCGGAGACGATTCTTCTTCCAAAAACAGATTTCCCGATGAGAGCAAACCTTCCTGATGCTGAACCAGCAATCCTAAAGAAATGGGAAGCAGAAGATATTTATCATCAAAACAGAATTAATGCTGATGGGAATGAGTCATTTGTATTGCATGATGGTCCTCCATACGCAAATGGTAATCTACATATCGGTCATGCTCTTAATAAAATTCTAAAAGATCTTATTGTGAGATCAAAATCAATGATGGGGTATAATGTATCATATATTCCTGGCTGGGATTGCCACGGATTACCAATCGAATGGAAGATAGAAGAAAAATATCGCGAGAAAGGAATAGACAAAGACTCAATTCCTATCAATAAATTCCGCGATGAATGTCGGGATTTTGCTACTCATTGGATCAATGTTCAAAAAGATGAGTTCAAGCGTCTTGGTGTAATTGGGGATTGGGACAATTCATATACAACCATGAAATTTGAATCAGAGGCTCTAATTGCGAAAGAGTTACTAAAAATTGCCATGATGGACGGTGCTTTATACAGAGGCTCTAAACCTGTTATGTGGTCGGTGGTTGAAAAGACTGCTTTAGCAGAAGCTGAAGTTGAATATTTGGACTATGTCTCAGATGCTATATGGGTAAAGTTTGCAATAGATAGCGATAAAACAAAAATAATAGAAAATGATACATCAAAGTTATTAGCTGGAGCTTATGTTATTATCTGGACCACCACACCATGGACAATACCTGGTAATAGGGCAATATCATTTTCATCTGATATTAAATATAGCCTGTATCAAATTGAAGAAACAGAAGGAGATGTATGGGCCAAAGTCGGAGAGAAATATCTGATTGCTGATAGCCTAGTAGAAGCTGTAATGAGTTCTGCAAAGGTAGTAAAATATACAAAAATCAAAGAAGTGCAGCCAGATGTAATTAAATCAGTGACATGCAGCCATCCATTTAAGTCAGTTTTTAAAGGTTTTGAATTTCAAGTTCCACTGCTTGATGGAAATCATGTAACCGATGATGCGGGTTCAGGATTCGTTCATACAGCTCCCGGGCATGGTACTGATGACTTTGAAATTTGGATGAAATATAAAAAAGATATTGAAAAAGCAGGGATAGATAGTTCAATACCATACACCGTAAATGAGGATGGGGCATTTAATCCAAATATTGACGGGTTTGATGGTATTTTTGTTTTTGATAAAAATGGTAAAAAAGGAAAGGCTAATGATTACGTCATTAGTAAATTAGCAGATGCTAATTCAATAATTGCACGCAAAAGATTTGAACATCAATACCCACATTCATGGAGATCTAAGAAACCTGTAATTTTTAGAAATACTCCGCAGTGGTTTATTTCAATGCAGGATAATAAGCAAGAGGGGCTAAGATCCATAGCATTAAAATCAATTTCTGAGACCAAGTTTTACCCACCTGCTGGAAAGAATCGACTAAATTCCATGATTGAAAATAGACCAGACTGGGTTCTATCTAGGCAAAGATCATGGGGTGTCCCAATTGCATTATTTGTTAATAAAACTGACGGTAGTTTTATTCCAAATAAGGATTTTAAAAAATCTGAAGAATTCCTTGAACGTGTATACGAAATATTCTCAAATGAGGGTGCAAATGCTTGGTTCAAAGAAGGATCTGAGAAAAGATTTTTAGATGGTATTGTTGATGACTTTAATAACTGGGAAAAGGTTAATGATATACTAGACGTTTGGTTTGAGTCTGGAACAACCCATGCTTTTGTTTTAGAAAATAGTGAAGAAAAATTATGGCCAGCCGATATGTACTTGGAGGGAAGCGACCAGCACAGGGGATGGTTCCACTCATCACTACTTGAAAGTAGTATTACCAGAGGTAAGGCACCATATAAATCCGTTTTAACTCATGGCTTCACCATGGATAAGGATGGAAAAAAAATGTCAAAGTCCCTTGGAAATGTTATATCTCCTCAAGATATCGTGAAAAAATATGGTGCAGATATACTGAGATTATGGGTAGCATCAACAGATTATAGTGATGATCAGCGTATTGGAGATGAAATATTAAAATCAATAGTAGAAGCATATCGAAAAATTAGAAATACAACACGCTGGATGCTTGGTGTTCTATCAAATTATGATGAGAAATGGGTGTATAATAAAACAGATATGGATGAACTTGAACTCTATATGCTTGATAGACTTACACACCTGCAGAATGAGGTTTGGGAGGCTTATAATCAATATGATTATAGAAGGGTTACGACATTACTCATGAATTTTATCAATATAGAACTATCTGCATTTTATTTTGATATAAGGAAAGATTGCCTGTATTGTGATGCTTTTTCCAGTACCAAGAGAAGATCAACGCTTTACGTAATAAATAATATTTTTAATATAATCATAAAACTATATGCACCTATTCTAAGTTTCACAATGGATGAGGTTTGGGGACATTACAAATTCAATGATAATAAGTCTATTCACAAAAGTCATTTTGTACCAATCAATACAGAATGGATAAATAAGGAACTAGATTTAAAATGGTCAAATATAAAAAAATTAAGAAAAACTATTACAGCCGCTCTAGAAATAAAAAGAAAAGATAAAGAAATTGGTTCTAGTCTTGAGGCTGGTATAAAAGTGTATATAGATGATAATAATCTCTTAAGCGCCATAGAAGATATAGATCTTGCTGAGATTTCAATTACAAGCAGTTTCAGTGTTGTCAATCAATCACCTGTCAAGGGAAGTTTTATACTTGAAGAAGAGCCTAATATCGGCGTAGTTGTAGAAATGGCAAAAGGAGCCAAATGCCAGAGATCATGGCGAATATCTGAGGATGTGGGTAAAGATCCAGAGTATCCGACACTGTCACAAAGAGATGCTGAAGCAGTTAGAGAATTCATGAAATTGAAATAAGTATTATCTGAATGATAATTGAAAATATTAAGTTTTTAATACAGCTAAAGAGATATATCGTATACATTTTTGTTCTATTTCTGTTTGATAGATTAACAAAAATTTACTTACTAAATGTATTGAATGATAATAAAGGGCAAATTACTCTAACAGATTTTTTTGATCTAGTTTTAGTTTGGAACCAAGGAATTAGCTATGGGTTTTTTCCGCAAGACAGTTATGCGGGACAACTTATTATAAGTATCGTATCTTTTATAATTTGCCTTTGGGTACTGAAAATTATAAATAACTCAAGTAATAAATTTAGAATGATCTCAAGCATACTAATTATTTCAGGTGCGATCTCAAATATCATGGATAGGGTAATCTATTCTGCAGTTGCAGATTTTTTTTATTTCCATATAAAAAATTTTAGTTGGTATGTGTTTAATGTTGCGGATATTTATATAGTAATGGGGCTATTCATATTGATATATGGCTATATTTATCCTAACATTAAAAAAAATTAGAATTTAGTTAAATGAACCTTAGTAAAAATTATTTATCAAAAGCATTACTTCTTTCATTACTTTGTGTATTGCCTAGCTGCGGTTCTTCATTAAAAGAATTTGTTTCTACTTCTTATTCAGGTAACGCATTCCAAGCTGGTCCTCCAGACGAATTTTTGACAATAACCAAGAAACCACTAAAAATGCCACCTGATTATCTATTAAGACCCCCAAGTGAAAATCAAGTCGTATTTATTGATGAGCCAATGACAAGTGCTAAAGATGCAGTTTTGGGTACGCAAAATGTTAATGAAGTTTCAGAAGGTGAGGCTTTCATTTTGCAAATGGCCAAGGCTGAAGATGCAAACCCAGAAATTAAGAAGGAATTATATTCTGAGGAAGGGGCTTTCGAGGATGAGACACTGGCTGAGTATTTAGCACGATTAAAGAGCGAAAATAATGAAGTCTTGGATCCTGAACTTGAGTCTGAAAGATTGAGTCAAATAAGTCCAAAAACAAACAATGAACCAATTAGTTCTGTTGCTGATAGCGTCAATGTTGAAGGTTTAAGTATGAACCAATTTATGCTAAGCAACCTAAATGAAAGTTCAAGCAAATCAAATGATAATGTAAATTATGATATTAGAATTGAGGATGTTCTTGGTATAGATAGAGTAAAAGAAGAATCAATTGCTACAGATGAACTTCAGGAAGGATCGGATACAGAGGAAGATAAAAATTCTGATAGCAGCGAAAGGCCAAATGTATTTAAGGGGCTATGGGGAGAGTTGAGTAGTGGCTTTGGGTTATTTTAAAAACGAACGTACGTTCGGTTATTGGCATGACAATAAAGCTTCTTGATAATAACACCATTAATCAAATTGCTGCTGGAGAGGTGATTGAAAAACCAGCTTCAATAGTCAAAGAATTAATTGAAAATTCCATAGATGCTAATGCTAAAACTATTACCATCAGAATTAAAGATGGTGGTAAAGAATATATTGAAATTGAAGATGATGGCGATGGAATGTCTCCTGCGGATCTGGAACTTTGTATTAAGAGGCATGCCACTTCAAAACTAAATTCAAATACCCTTCAAAACATAAAAACACTTGGCTTTAGAGGAGAAGCACTTCCCTCTATTGGGTCAGTCTCTAGGTTAGAAATTATTTCTAAAGCAAGAAATGGAACAGGATATCAAATTGTTGTCGATTATGGTGATATCAAAGACTATAAAAAATCAGCTGCAAACCAAGGTACTGTAGTAAAAGTTAGTAATATCTTTTTAAAATTACCAGCCAGATATAAATTTTTAAAAAGCTCGAGATCAGAACAAAATTCTATAGTTGATTCAATAAAGAGACTTGCAATATCAAATCCAAGTATATTATTCAACGTTGAAATAGATAACTTAAGATATATGAGTTATGGATCTATTGATGGTGATCATAAGGAAATTCTTGAATGGAGAATAAAAGAAATACTTGGTGCTGACTTCATGAAAAACATGATAGAATTAAGTCATGAAGAACCTCATATGAGCATTGTTGGGAATATTGGCTTACCATCATACAATAGATCTAATTCTAATAATCAATACTTACTTGTAAATAATCGAATAATTCAAGATAGGAAATTGAGTGGAGCTATTAGAGCTGCATACGGTGATAAACTTCCCAAGGGTAGATTTCCGATGTTTGTAATTAAAATAAATATTCCATATGACGCAGTAGATATAAATGTCCATCCCTCAAAATCTGAGGTTAGATTTACTGATGAGAGAATAATACAATCAAAATTGGTAAGTTCTATAAGAGGGGCTCTAGATCATAAATCTAACCAGAGCTTAAATGTTTTTAGTCAGTTTTATGAAAAAAAAGTCGCTCAAATGAATAAAAGTCAATACGAAAGCCAACAAATTAACTCACAGGTTAATCTATCAATGTATGATAGTGATGAATCTTACACTTCAAATAAATACAATAATGATGAAGTATCAGAAAAAGAAAACGCATCTCCTAATGCAATAACGAATGACATTAAAGAGTTTCCTCTTGGCTTTGCCAAAGGTCAGATTTTTAAAAATTACATTCTCTCTCAAAATTCAGAAGGTATGATAATTGTTGATCAACATGCCGCACATGAAAGAATTGTTTTTGAAAAACTAAAAGAAAGTATTCATAAAAATGCAATTGAGAGGCAAATATTGCTTATACCTCATGTTTATGCATGCGATAAATTTGATAAAGAAAAATTATTATCATTTAAAAATGATTTAGATGCTGTAGGTATAGAAATAGAAGAATTTGGTGATGAAGTACTTATCAGATCGATCCCTTCATTAATAAGAGATTCTAATGTGAATGAATTAATGCGGGATTTATTGGATTTACCCTCTGATGAATTTATGAGGAGAACGCTTGAAGATAGAATAAATGATATTTTATCAAAAATATCATGTTATGGCTCGGTTCGAAGTGGAAGAGTATTAAAAGTAGATGAAATGAATGCGTTACTCAGAGAAATAGAGAAAACACCTAATTCAGGACAATGTAATCATGGGAGACCTACGCATATTTTTCTTAGTCAGACAGAGATTGAAAAACTATTTGAAAGAATTTAGATAACTTCAAAGAATAATACTTGAGTCTTACCATAGACTTTTCTGTCAATCTGCTCAAATCCTTCATTAGTAGTTAATTTTTGATCAATACTTTCTTCAATCACAATTAGAGTTCCTTTTTTAAATAATTTATTATTGGTCAAAAAATTAAATATTATTGGCACAAAATCATTGTTATATGGAGGATCTGCAAATATTAGATCAAAATTAGCGCCATAATTGAAATCTCGATTACTCTTTATATCAAAAAACTTAGAGGATGATTTCTCTATGAAGTTACAGTTTATTATGTTTTTCTCACATATTGATAATGATTCTCTACTTTTATCGACAAATAAACAATGATTTGCTCCTCTTGATAATGCTTCGATACCGAGGGCACCAGAACCAGAGAATAAATCGAGCACTGCAGAGCCCTCGAAATGAAAATTTATATCTCCATGAGAAAGTACATTAAATATTCCCATCTTTACTCTATCTGAAGTGGGCCTAATAAAATTATCTTTGCCAGAGAATAATTTTTTACCCTTGGAAATACCTGTTATTACACGCATCCATCTAACCCATATAACCTATTTTTTTTAGTTGGCTAATTATAATTTTTTTTGGTAGTTCAATGAATTCACCTTTCTGTATATTATTTAATTCAAACGGACCAAAATTTGTTCTTACTAATCTATTGATTTGTAATCTAAAGTGCTCACAAATATTTCTTATTTCTCTATTTTTGCCTTCTGATATTTCAATACTGAGCCATGTATTAGATTGACTGTGGGATATTATACTGGCACCAACAATATTGTATTGTATGCGACTTATTGTTATTTTTTTTTGCATATTTGTAATTAAATCTTCAGCAACTTTACCACGAACTTTTATTTTGTACTTTCTTATTATTTTATTATCTGGATGTTCCATGTAACGCGATAAATTCCCATCATTTGTAAACAATAATAATCCCTCAGTATTAATATCCAATCTTCCAATAGGCATTATATGATTGATATTTTTAGGTAATAGGTCAAAAATAGTTTTCCTACCCTGGGGATCCTTACTTGTTGATATAAATCCTTTAGGCTTATTCAGCAGCCAGATTTTTGTCTGAAAATTAGTATTTATTTTTTTACCATCAATAATTATTTTTTCACTCCCATCTACTAGCGTTGCAGGACTGGTTAAGATTTGACCATCGACTTCTACCTTCCCTTCATTAATAAGTTTTTCTGCATCCCTTCTTGAATAAGCGCCAGAATGTGCAATTAATTTTGCGATACGTTGGTGAACTTTTTTTTTATTGGTTATATTTGACATAATTTGATTATATTAAAAAAAAGAAAATTTGTATGAATTGTTTTTGAGGTAAACAATGAAATTTATGGAAATTGCAATTGAAGAGGCATTAAAGGCTCAGAACAATAACGAGGTTCCCATCGGTGCTGTTTTGGTGCATAAAAGTGGAAAAATAATTTCTAAAGCACATAATTTAACAGAAACATCTCACGATCCAACCTCACATGCAGAGATAGTTGTAATCAGATTAGCTTCTGAGAAATTAAAAACAAATAGATTGGTTGATTATGATTTATTTGTAACAATGGAACCATGTTTAATGTGTGCAGGTGCGATATCGAATGCAAGGATTCGTAGATTGTATTTTGGAGCTTATTCATCCAAAAGAAATGATATTGTGGCATTCCAATTAAACAAATATTTTTCATCAGATGAATGGAATCATTCGCCAGAAATCTATGGGGGTATTTTAGAAATTGAGTGCAGTAAGCTAATAAAGTCTTATTTTAAAACAAAAAGATAATTTACCCTAACGCTCTCCAAGCAATATCCTCCCTATAAATTTTACCCTTATAGCGTATTTTTTTTATTGCTTCGTATGCATTATCTCTTGCATTTTCAATTGTGTGATCAATGGAAGTTACATTTAGTACTCGACCACCAGTTGCAATAAGCTTTCCATCTCTAATTTTAGTACCTGCATGAAAGACTTTTATTTTTTGGTTCTTTTCTGCTTCGTCAATTCCAGTGATTTCTTCGTGTTGATTATATTGATTTGGATAACCTTCATTTGCTAAAACTACAGTAAGTGCCTTTTGATCATACCATTCGATTTTATGAGATTTTAAATCTCCATTTATAACGCTCATAACCAATTCTGTAAAATCTGATTTTAATAACATTAATAATGCTTGGGTTTCTGGGTCACCAAATCGGATATTATATTCTATGAGCTTTGGCTCGTTATCTTTTACCATTAATCCAGCGAAAAGGATGCCTTTGTAGTGTATACCTCGATTTTTTAAACCATTAAGTGTGGGCTCAAGAATTTGACTAATTATTTTATTTTCAAGATTTTTATTGAGAAGTGGTGGAGGGCAATAAGCACCCATACCACCAGTATTAGGCCCTAAATCGCCATTTAGGAGTCTTTTATGATCTTGTGCGCCAATTAATGGGCACATATTTGTACCATCTGTGACTGCAAAGTAGCTTATCTCTTCTCCATCCAGAAATTCTTCAATCACAACTGACTGATTTTTTCCAAAACGTCCATTAAATATATCTTTAAGGGCGTCAATTGCATCATCATAATTTTCACATATAGAAACACCTTTTCCAGCAGCCAAACCATCTGCTTTTATAACATATGGAGGCTCTAGACTTTTTAGATGATTTTCTGCAGACACAAAATCTATAAACCATTTTGCGTAACCGGTTGGAATATTATTTTCAAATGATATTTCTTTGGTAAACTTTTTGGATGACTCTAATACAGATGCTAGTTTATTAGGAGCAAAAACTTTTACTCCAACATCTTCAATAATGTCGGTTAATCCTTCACAAATTGGAACTTCTGGTCCTATGATCACAAGATCAATAGAATTTTTTTTAATAAATGAAATGATTTCATCAAATTGAAGTTGATCAATATTCACACATTCACAATATTCAAGCATGCCAGGGTTGCCAGGCATAGCATATATCATGTTATTATTTGAGTTCTTAGATAATGCCATTGAAATAGCATGTTCCCGTCCACCGCTTCCAATTATTAGTATTTTCATTTATTTGAATTTTAGTTTAAATTTTGATTTCAACGCAAAATAATAATAACCTATAAGTTGATAATGTTAATTTAAATTCTTTGTTTATGAATGTTTTTTGTTAATGAAAATATCCCAGAATTTTCAGTAAGTGAAATTTCAAACGAAATAAAAAAATCACTAGAAGGAGGTTTTGGTTATGTCAGAGTTAGAGGAGAGGTGTCAGGGCTTAAAATAAGTAAGAATGGGATTGTTTATCTATCATTGAAAGAAGAAAAGGATCTGATAAATGCTGTAATTTGGCCAGATACATACCGACATTTGACTGTGATACCAGAGGAAGGTCTTGAAGTTATAGCCTCAGGTAGAATTACCACTTATTCAAAAGGAATTTCAACTTATCAAATACATATAGAAAGTATTGAGCTTGCTGGCGAGGGGGTATTAAAGGCAAAATTTGAAAAATTAAAGCAACAACTATTGGAAGAAGGTTTGTTTGATGAAATTCATAAAAAAATTTTACCTAAATATCCAAAAAGTGTTGCTATTGTGACATCATTAACTGGTTCTGTAATCAGAGATATATTGAAAGTTTTTAATGATAATGGGTATCCCTCTGATGTATTTATTATTGACGTATCCGTACAAGGTGAAAAGTGTCCAATTGAAATTAGTGAAGTAATTCAACGTCTTAATAATCTAAATAGCGATGGATCCATTAAGCCTGATATAATTTTAGTAGCCAGAGGAGGAGGTTCCTATGAGGATCTGTGGGGCTTCAATGATGAAACATTAGTGAGGTCTGTATTTGATTCTAGCATACCAGTAGTGAGTGCAATTGGTCATGAGACAGACACAAGCCTTATTGATCTTGTTGCAGATTTTAGGGCAGCAACACCTACCGCAGCAGCAAATAAAATTTTTCCAAAGATAGATGAAATTTATTCTAATATAAATTCATATCAAAATAGACTAAATATATTCATACAAGATAAAATTAAAAAAACATGGCTAAATTTAAACTATTTTAAACAGTCATTTTCAATTATTGGGAAAAGCTCTTTACAAGAGAAGTTGTTGACGTTTAGAGGAGTATTTGGGAGGTTATCGAAAAAATCATTGGAAGATAATATCGATAAAAAAGCCTCCAGACTAAATTATAGTCAAAACTTACTTTTTTTAGGGGCAAATAAAATTATTAGTGCAAAAGACACCTATAGAATTACTGGAAGTAATAACCTAAACTTCCATTCAAGAAACATGATAATTGATAGAAGAAATGAAATTCAATCAATGTCAAGATTACTAGGGTCATTGGATTATAAAAATATATTAAATAGAGGATATGCAGTCATTAAGTCTCCTGATGATAAAATAATTTCTTCACTAAAAGATGCAGAGGAGCATCAATCAATGAGAGTTATATTTTCTGATGGCAAACTAGATGTGACAAATAAAAGCAAATAGGTAATCAAATGATTAAATTCAGTGAAATAGGTAGCACAGAAAAACAAGCTAAAATAAAATATTTAGACGGTGAGTTTGAAATAATTAAGGATGGACAATACGTTTTATGTGCTGTTTCTGGGAATAGAATTAATTTAAATGATTTAAAGTATTGGTCAGTTGAAAGACAAGAGGCCTATGATAGTGCGCATTTAGCTCTCATACAGCATAAAAAAAATATATAAATACAAAAAATGCTATTCACTATTTAATGATATCCAAAATTGTATCTAAATTATTAAATTTAATTTCAATAGTTTGCACATCAATCATTGTTCTTAGTTTATGGTTAGGGTCATTTTCATCGTCTATTCTGACAAAATCTTTTTCTGTTGTGATCAAAGTATACTTTTCATGACTCTTGCCAATGTTGATGAGCTGTTCAATTTCTTTTTTTGTAAATCTATGATGATTTTTGAAAGTGAGTACATCCAATAAATTATGATTTCTCTCAATAAGCGATCGATAAAATTTATTTGGCAAACCAATTCCTGTAAATGCAACTCTATCAGATATTTCGCTACACTTATTTTTGAAGTGGGTGCTCGCTTGAATGATAATTTTACTTACACTTGAAATGCTATTTTTAATTTGATTGGATAATTTATCTGGATCTATTATTAAAATAAAGTCAGCGAAATTTATTGAATTCTCTAATTTACCTATGTAGTCTCCAGCTGGGAATTGATAATGATTTATATTGGAAATATTACTATCAATAACTAAAATATTTATCTTATTTTCAATAGAAACATCCCTGTAGCCATCATCCATAACAATAAAATCATATTTAAAGTTATCGTTTATATATTTGAGACCCTTAGTTCTGTTATGCGAAACAAAAGTGTCTGATACATTGGATAATAAAATAGACTCATCACCCACATCACTACTTCTGTGTTTTTTTGTAACCAATGTTGGTTCTTTTATTGACCCACTATATCCTTTGGATAATGAACAGACACTCTTTCCTTGAGATATTAGAAAATTAATTATTGCCATTTCAGTTGGAGTCTTGCCACCACCGCCTATTAATGGGCTACCTATTGAAATGATTGGTATGGTTGATCTATATTTTTTTTTTAGCTTATAATTTAATTGTGAAAGATATGAATATATATAACCAAATGGTATTAAAACAATGTGAAATTTTGTTTTTTTATTCCACATTAGAGGTCTTTTCATGAATAATCTCCATCTTTAAGAGATAAAATATCATTTATTTCATTTTCAACAGATAATCTCTTGGTATCTATTATATTTTTTATATTTTTTCTTGTTAATTCCATTCGGTCTATGTTTGAAAAGTATGATTTAATTTTTTTAATGAGATCTTCTTTATTATCGGATTGATTACAACAATCTAATTCTCCTAATTCTCTATATACCTCATGAAAATTTCTTGTGTAACTTCCATGAAAAACAGGGCAATTAAGTTGGACGGCTTCGATTGGATTATGTCCACCAATATCAATGAACGAACCACCAATTATCGCTAACTTTGATAGTTTTAAATATGTACCGAGGACTCCAAATTTATCAACAATATAAAAATTTATATTATTATTGTATTCATTTTTGTTAGTTTCTTGTGATGGTAATTTAGTCCAACTAATTTTATCCTTATCTAGTAAGTCTATTATTTCTCTTATGCCGGAGGGATGTCTCGGTACATATATACAAACGGTATTTGGGTCTATCGAATGCAATTGCTTGTGAACTGATAAGAAAATTTCTCCTTCTTTATCGTGAGCTGATACGATTATATATACTAAATGCTCACTAAATAACTGATCTAAGGAATTAAATTCATTGTCATCAACACTAAGAGGTTTGTTGGCATATTTAATATTCTCTGATTTTGTGAGACGTGCTACCTCAAGTGACTTATATCTCTGATATGTCTCATTGTCTTGACATGATATGAGTCGTGGAATATTTAATATTTTTTTTGCAAACTTTGGGAATTTATTCCAGCGATTATAACTTTTTTCTGTTAATCGCGCATTGAGGATGAATAGAGGGATTTTTCTCTTTTCAATTTCTAGAAAATAGTTTGGCCAAATTTCTGCCTCCATAAATATACAAACTGAAGGTGACCAATAATTGATAAATTTATTTACATATTTTTGTACATCAAAAGGCAGATATTGATGGATTATTCTCTCGTTATCAATCTTATTAATTATTTCTGAAGATGAGATCGTGCTTGTGGTTAATAAAATATATTGATTTGGATCTTTCTTTAAAATTATCTCAGCGACAGTTATTGCAGAGTGCGTTTCACCAATACTTACTGCATGTATCCATGTAAATTTATGCTCATCAGTTGGTTTTTTTGCATATTCTTTTGATGTTTTTTGTCTTAATGATAGTTCATTTTCTTTTTTGAGAAATTTCCTGTAAAGCAAAAATATATCAATAAAAAAACTTATAAGAGCGGTGGTTACCCTGTAAGATTTGATAAAAAAATTTGTGTTAAGACGCATATGGTGATTGTATCGTTATCATATTGATAAAGCAATTGAGATAGCAATTAGAAAGCCAATATATTTATTTTTTGAGAAGAAATTACCGCAGGAATGAACATCTCTTAAATTTAATCCTCTGATTAGATACAAACTAAAAATTACAGTAGCAATAAAAAAAATGACTGAAATATTTGCTACTTTTAGCGAGAATAGCGCATAGGACATCACGCTAAAGCTTAAAAAATAGAATAACCAAATAATTTTTTTTGAGTATGGTTCAAAGAGTACAGATGTTGATTTTACACCAATTACTTTATCATCTTTTATATCTTGATAACCATAAACTGTATCGTATCCTAAGGTCCAAAAAATTGATGATATGTAGATTATGAACATCTCAATGTTTATACTATTTGAGATCGCAGTCCATCCAATAATAGCTCCCCAATTAAAAGTAAAGCCAAGAAATAATTGAGGCCAGTATGTTATTCTTTTCATAAATGGGTATAGAACAACAAGTATAATAGATGCAAAACCTAAAATTACTGTCAATTTGTTCAACGAAATAAGTATTAAAAAACTAAAAATTAGCAAGGTAAGTAAAAGAAATATAGCTTCGTACAAGCTCATACTTTTGTTTGCAAGAGGACGATTTTTTGTTCTTTCAACTTTTGCATCAATATCTCTGTCGACAATATCATTAAAAATACAACCTGCTGACCTCATAAGAATAGAACCAATAAGAAAGAGAACTATAACTTTTAAATCTATCGGTAGGTTTTTGTGAATTGAAGCTGAGAATATTCCAAATAAACATGGGATGAATAATAACATCCATCCTGTTGGTTTGTCTTGTCTTGTGATCAATATATAGTTCTGGATTTTAGTTTGAATTATGTGCACAATAAGATCAGATTTCAAAATAATTATTAGATGAAATAGTTATATCAAAATTATTAATATATTGGTAAAAAATGCTTATGAAATCACCTAAAAAAATACGCATATTTTTAGATAGACCACTTAAAGAGTCTTCAATCCTGGATATAGAGAATGCAAATTTTCACTATTTGAAAAATGTTATGAGAATAAAAATAGATGATCAAATATTAATTTTTAATGGTGTAGATGGTGAATGGATAGGTAAAATCAAAAGTATAAATAGAGATCTCATCAATCTAGAAGTGGTTCATAATCAAAAGGAACAACTATTTTATGAGCCTCTGAGATGCTACTTTACTCCTCTTAATAATAATCGCCATAATTATATAATTGAGAAACTAACAGAACTTGGCATTACAAAGTTTACTCCTGTAATCACAGATTACACAAATACAAAAAATTTAAATATCCAAAAGCTCTACTTGCGTGCGAAAGAAGCTGCTGAACAAAGTGGCCTGATGATAGTTCCAGAAATCACAGAACCAAAATTATTATCAGATTTAATAATTGAAGAATTTAACAGAGAAATAACATTGTTTTGCGATGAAAGAAAAAATACGGCTCTGCCAAACAATATATTAAACGGTGCGAAAGAGAGAATTGGCGCTTTTTTGATTGGACCTGAGGGTGGTTTTTCTGATAATGAAAGATTGAATATGATTAAATTAGGGAATGTAAGACCTGTATCACTAGGCTCCAGGATTTTGCGTGCAGATACTGCTGCAATAGTTGCTGCCACGATTGTACAACTAACAAATAACAAAGTGGTAATTTAGTACAGACCGACCAGATTAAACCGAGAAACTTTTAAAAAAAATGGACAAAAAAACGAACGATCATAATGAATGGATCACTGAGAGAGATCTTATAGAATATTTTCACACAGGATCAAAAGAAACTCAGAATTGGAGTATTGGCACAGAAAATGAGAAATTTCTATTCTACAGAGATTCTTTGGAGCCAATAAATTATTATGGTCCAAATGGAATTGAAGAGATCTTTAAATTCCTTATGGAGGTATATTCATGGCAACCAATACATGATAAAGATTATGTGATTGGATTGAATGATAAAGATCATAATTCTAGTATAAGCCTTGAGCCAGGTGGTCAGATTGAATTATCAGGTTCATTATGTAAAAACTTACATCAAACAAACGAAGAGTTTTTGAACTATCACAAGCAATTAAAACATGCATGCGACACGATTGGGGTTGATGCTCTCGGACTTGGTTTTACTCCTAAATGGGACTTTTCTGATATGACGCAAGTTCCAAAGACACGATACCATTTTATGAGAAAATACATGCCGACTGTAGGTTCTTTGGGGCTGTACATGATGCATTGCTCCGCCACAACACAAGTAAATTTAGATTATGGGAGTGAGCAAGATTTCAATAAAAAATTTAGGGTTGCAATGTCATTACAACCACTAGTTTCGATGTTATTTTATAATAGTCCTTTTAGGAATGGAAAATCAACAAACTTGCTATCAAACAGGATCAGTGTATGGAAGGACACAGATAATGACAGGTGTGGTTATCTTCCATTTGCATTTGAAAAGGATCTAAATTTTGAGAAATATGCAAATTATGCTCTAAATGTTCCAATGTATTTCATATATCGAAATGGAAAGTATATTATCCCAAAGAAAATGTTATTTAAAGAATATCTTCAAAATGGTTTTCGTGATGAAGAAGATATAGAATATTATCCATCATTGGAAGACTGGGAGACTCATTTATCAACTTTATTCCCACAAGTAAGATTGAAAAAATTTATTGAGATGAGAGGAGCTGACTCAGGCAATCATGCTTCTATCATCAGTTTAGCTTCAATCTGGACTGGTATGATGTATAGTAGTTCATCATTGGATGCTTCTTATGATTTAGTAAAAGAATGGACCCTATTAGATGTACTTGAATTTGAAAATAATCTGAACAAAAGTGGATTTGATGCAAAATTTCAAAAATTCAATATAACAGATCTGATAAGTGAAATTATAGCTATTTCACTAAGTGGATTGAATGATCGAAATATATACAATAACGATCAACAAACAGAAGAAATTTATATGCGACCTCTTCAGGATATTTTGAATAAGAAAGAAACACCTTCAGATGATTTGATTAAGAAATTTAACACAGTTTGGTCACAAGACATCAATAACATTTATAATTACTCCAATATCTGATCTAAAACATAAATTATAATGGATACAAAAATTACAAAAAAACCACCATCGATATGGTCATTGGCAGCAGTAACTGGTCTTGCTCCATTAACCCTAAATCTGATTGTTCCATCTCTTCCAGCATTATCTTTCTATTTTGATATTTCATATTCAAGTGCGCAAATGGCTATATCATCATTCATAATCTCAATGGCAGTTGGACAAATTTTTATCGGACCAATATCAGACGCTTATGGCAGAAGATCCATCCTCATGCTTGGTATTATAGTATTTCTTATTGGGACACTAATTTGTAGTTTTGCTCAATCAAGTGAGTTATTGATTTTTGGAAGATTTATACAAGCATTTGGCGGTGTAGCAGGTGTGGTTTTAGGCAGGGCAATAATTAGGGACGTATATAGCAGAGAGAAGGCAGCTTCTGCTCTAGGTTATGTTACAACTGTTATGGTTATTGCGCCAATGATTGCCCCGCCTCTGGGGGGCATATTACAAGATCTATTTGGCTGGAGGAGTATATTCTATCTTATGGTTATTGTAGGAATTTTCCTTTTAATAAATATCTATTACAATTTAGAAGAAACAAAAACTGAAGATAGAATTAAGGGCGATGTAAGTTCATTGATAGGAAGTTTTGGTGAATTAATTAAATTACCAAAGTTTATTTTATTTACAATTACTATGTCATGTACGAATTCTATGTTTTTCACTTTTTTGGGTGTTGCGCCATATTTAGTAATTCAAAAACTCAATTTTAGTCCAACTCACTATGGTTTCACTTTCATGTTAATATCTTTTGCATTCATGTCAGGAAGTTTTACTACTGCAAGATTATCAGAAAGAGTTGGCTCCCTAAGAATGATATCATTTGCAGTTTTAGGAGCAATCTTGGGTTCAACAATTATGTTAATCCTTTTCATCAATGAGATTCTAAATATATATATAATTTTTGGGACTATGATGATTGTTACATATTCAAATGGCATTGTTATGCCAAATATTATTGCAAATGTTGTTAGTATAAGACCAAAGCTTGCTGGGGCCGCTTCAGGTTTATCTGGATGTATTCAATATAGTATTGCAGGAGCTTCTTCATACATTGCAGCGCTGTTAGCAGGTGTTGGTTTGATATATATGCCAATACAGCTAGTATTTCTAGCCGTAGTTGGCACATGTTCATTCTATTTGGGTCAGTCTCTCAATAATAAATAGAATTATTCTTGAGTGTATAGTTTTGCAACATCTCGCTTGATACGTTCGTACAATTCTTCAGTAGGTATTCCATTTACAATTAAGTTGTTATCTTTCTGATAACTCTTGATTGCATCACTTGTCTCATTTGTGAATGATCCATCATACATTCCTACATAATAACCAATACTGATAAGAGCTATTTGTGTATTGTATACTAAAAGCGCAGGGTATTCATTTGATATGATAATGTGGTGCTCGCTGTGGTTATCATATTTTTTATTTTGTTCGGCTTCATTTATACCTGCAGCTAGGCCCATTAACCCTCCGAAGATTGCACCTGTTTTTGCACCTTCCTCGCCATCAAGTGCAGAACCGATTCCACCACCTATTCCAGCTCCACAAAGCAAACCACCCGCAGGACCGTCACACAAACTTTTAGAAGTAGCATATGGAATGTAGCTGAAGTTTAGTATCACTATTGACAAGATTGTTGCCATTATTTTTTTCATTTTAGACCTCATGGTTGAAAGTGACTTATAATTAATAACATTATAGTATATATTTTGGTTACTAATTACAATATTCAATTGCCTATAATTTCTGTTTTATTTTGCTATATAAATCACTAAATTCTGCTCCGCTTACTAAGGATCCAATATTTAAAGACAGATCTTGAAATGCTACTCCAATAATGAAATCATTATTTTCTTGGAGCATGGACATGAATTCAGGATTAATTTGATCAATATATTCACATTGTTCATCAATACATTGAGTTTGCTTAATGTTGTAAACCAGTTCTTTGTCTTTTGATATGATATAAATATCTTCTGGGATTTGTCCCTCGTTCAAAATTTTTTTCACAATTATTCTTATATAATTTGTATCCTCGTCACTAATAATATTTACAAGTAATACAATGTGAATGGCATCAGTTTGCGTTTCAAGAAATTGAGTAAGTATACAGTTGTTTTCATTATTCTCTTCGCAAACTATTGACCATTTATCTCTATCTTCTAATAAAATACCTTTAAAGATATCTTGGAAGTAGACAATATTTTTATTTAATTCATATGATTGGGTGCTGGAGATTTTAAAAAAAATACTCAAGAGCAATAAAATTATTAAAATAGATAATTTGTTGATTTTCTCTAGGTAATACATAAATTTTTTCGAAAAAAATATTGAATTTTTAATACGCAATTGATTATAAAACGTAATGTAAGAAAAAATAAATATAATTAGTGAATATTATAGGATTAACGTATTGATTACTTGTGCAAAAAACATTATTTCTGTATAAATAAATTGTTTTAAAAAATATGCATTCGCAATTCAGGATAAAATATTAATGATTAGATCTATCTACAATAAATTTTTTCAAAAATTGAAGTTTTCAATACCAGGATTTTTAGCTTTGCTTCCTTCAATTTCACACGCATCTGAGAATATAGGGATACCAGAAGATTACCAAGTTACCTTTCAGGATGCTGCTACTTCAAATATGGCTGATATTACATGGTTTCATAATTCATTCCTATTCCCAATAATTCTTGTAATAACATTATTTGTAACTGCATTGTTAATATACGTAATGATTAGGTTTAGTGCAAAAAATAACCCAAATCCCTCCAGAACAACCCATAATTCCCTCATTGAGGTTATTTGGACTGTTGTACCAGTCATAATCCTTATTGTAATAGCAATTCCCTCATTCAGAATACTCTATACACAGCAAGACATTCCTATTGATGCAGACTTAACAATCAAAGCCACAGGGTATCAGTGGTATTGGGGATACGAGTATCCTGACAACGATGGTATGTATTTTGACTCACTACCTCTAGAAGAAGACGAATTAACTGAAGGAAAATTAAGGCTACTCTCAGTTGATAATCCGCTTGTTGTTCCTGCGGGGGCAGTTGTAAGAGTGCAAGTTACATCCTCTGACGTAATACACAATTGGGCAGTTCCATCTTTTGGAGTGAAAATGGATGCAATACCTGGCAGATTGAACGAAACATGGTTTAAAGTAGATAATCCAGGGGTCTACTACGGTATGTGTTCAGAACTGTGTGGAGTCAGACACGCATTTATGCCAATAGAGGTTCATGTTTTGGACAATGCAGACTATCAAGCTTGGTTAGCAAGTGCATCAGAACAATTTGCTAGCACAATGAAGCGCAATAGTAATATAGAACTAGTTAAATTAATTAAGTAATAAAAGAGGCAAAATATGGCAACTGAAGCAGCAGTTCATCATTCAAATCCAACCGGCTGGAAACGTTGGGTATACTCAACAAACCACAAAGATATTGGAACGATGTATCTAATATTTGCTATCGTCAGTGGTATAGTTGGTGGGGTATTATCATTGTTTATGAGACTAGAACTTCAGTCACCTGGTTTACAAATATTCGGTGACCCACATGTCTATAATGTTTTTACTACTGGACATGGACTCATCATGATATTTTTTATGGTTATGCCTGCTATGATTGGTGGATTTGGTAATTGGTTTGTGCCCTTGATGATTGGAGCGCCAGATATGGCTTTCCCGAGGATGAATAACATATCTTTTTGGTTATTGCCGCCAGCTCTCGCTTTACTTGTAATTTCTATGTTCGTGCCTGGTCCTCCTGGAGCAAATGGTGTTGGAGGGGGATGGACTATATATCCTCCTTTATCTACAATGGGACAACCAGGACCAGCAATGGACTTAGCAATATTATCTCTTCATATCGCCGGTGCTTCCTCAATTCTTGGCGCAATCAATTTCATCACTACAATTTTGAATATGAGAACACCAGGTATGACAATGCATAAGATGCCTCTCTTTGTATGGTCTGTATTGGTAACAGCTTTCCTACTTTTACTATCACTCCCAGTCCTAGCTGGTGCTATTACTATGCTACTTACAGACAGAAATTTTGGCACCACTTTCTTTGATCCTGCTGGTGGTGGAGATCCAATATTGTTCCAACACTTGTTCTGGTTCTTCGGTCATCCTGAGGTGTATATTCTTATCCTTCCAGGTTTTGGTATGGTAAGTCATATTATATCAACTTTCTCACGTAAGCCTGTATTTGGATACCTTGGAATGGCTTATGCGATGGTCGCAATCGGTCTTATAGGTTTCATTGTGTGGGCTCATCACATGTACACAGTTGGGCTGAGCGTAAATACGCAAGCGTATTTTGTTGCAGCTACAATGATAATTGCTGTACCAACTGGAATTAAAATATTCTCTTGGATAGCAACAATGTGGGGTGGTTCAATTGAATACAAAACTCCAATGTTGTGGGCAATTGGTTTTATATTTTTATTTACAATTGGGGGCGTGACAGGAGTTGTCCTCGCAAATGCGGGTGTAGATAGATCATTCCATGATACATATTATGTTGTAGCGCACTTCCATTATGTTTTATCCATGGGTGCAGTGTTTGCGATATTTGGTGGATGGTATTACTGGTTCCCAAAAATATCAGGGTACATGATTTCTGAGAGAGTCGGAAAATTACATTTCTGGTTAACATTTATTGGTGTTAATATGATTTTCTTCCCTCAGCATTTTTTAGGACTTGCAGGTATGCCAAGAAGGTATGTTGATTATCCTGATGCTTTTGCTGGTTGGAATTTTGTTTCATCAATGGGATCATACATTTCATCTTTTGCAGTTCTTGTCTTCTTGTTTGGAGTTTATCTAGCATTTGCCAGAAAAGTTCCAGCTGGAAATAATCCGTGGGGTGAAGGTGTTTCAACTCTTGAATGGACATTATCTTCGCCACCTCCATTTCACCAGTTTGAAGATCTTCCTGAGCCAGTTGATTTTGGATCATTTGTTGGTGGTGATGCATCGATGCAAAAAGCATCAACTGTTACAAGGGATGCCGAGCATTAATTTCTTAAAACCTTTAAATAGGTTGTAAAGCTAATCATGGAATATACCTCCAGTAGTGTGAGAGATTTTTATGATCTAATGAAACCAAGAGTAATGTCCCTTGTGATATTTACGAGTTTTGTTGGTTTGGTCTTATCTCCAATCAATATTCATCCATTTATAGCATTAATTGCAATACTCTGTATTGCAATTGGGGCTGGAGCATCCGGTGTTCTCAATATGTGGTATGACTCCGATATTGATGGATTAATGAAGAGAACAATTAATAGGCCAATACCAGCAGGCAACATCAACAAAAATGAAGCTCTTACGTATGGTATGGTAATATCTGCAGGTTCTGTAGTAATTATGGGTATACTTATTAACTGGAGTGCTTCATTTTTATTAGCCTTCACAATATTTTTTTACGCAGTCATATATACAATGTGGCTAAAAAGAAGAACTATGCAAAACATAGTTATAGGAGGTGCCGCAGGGGCTTTTCCGCCAATAATTGGTTGGTTATCAACTGGTGCACCCATAACAATTGAGCCTATTATATTATTTTTGATAATTTTTTTATGGACTCCACCACATTTTTGGGCTCTCGCTATTGTTACGTCAGGGGATTATGAAAAAGCTAGTATTCCTATGATGCCAAATGTAGTTGGTAATAATTATACAAAACGTCAAATTGTGTATTATTCAGTTGTAATGTCAATTTCCGTCATTGTCCCATATTATATTGGAATGGTGTCAATTTTATATTTAATACCAGCAATTATTTTAAGTCTTATCTTTGTAGTTATTTCTCTTCAATTGCTTAAATCAAGTGATGAGCAGAAGCAAAGGAAATACTCAAAAAAATTATTTTTATATTCAATTTTATATCTGTTTTTAATTTATATTTTATTCTTAGTTGACTATGTACATAAATCTTATTTTGGAGGATTAATTTTTTCATGAACAATGACGATATAAATAATAATAAAACCAAAAAAGATTTATTCCTCTCCAACAGGAGGAAAAAATCACAAGCAATTGCTATAATTTTATTCTTATTAGTTATAATATTTTTTGTGACAACAATTCTTCGATTAATCTCAAACATCTCTTAGATAAAAAAGCTATTTCAATGAATAAGAATAAAAAAATATTAGTTTTATGTTTATCAATTATCTTGTTCATGGGAGGATTATCTCTTGCAGCTGTCCCATTATATGAATTATTTTGTAAAGTTACAGGATACAAAGGAACGCCAAGTGTAATTAATGTATCATCTGAAATTGGTGACCGTGAATTTATCATTCGTTATGATACTAACATTGCAACTGATCTAAATTGGTCAGTAATACCAGAGAAAATATCCGATAAAATAAAAACTGGAGATAATATCTTCACTTATTATGAAGCAAAAAATTTATCAAATATTAGCACTAATGGAGTGGCTACATATAATGTGATTCCAGCAGAAGCAGCGGCATATATTCTTAAAGTGGAATGTTTTTGTTTTACAGGTCAAGAATTAAAATCTGAGGAAGAAATCAAAATGCCTCTAACTTTTTTTATAGACCCATCAATTGATCGTGATAAAGAATTAAAAGATGTTGATACAATTACTATTTCTTATACTTTTTTTAAAAATAAGGATTTATTGTAAAAGAATTATGTATATAATAAGGCAAAATTTAACGGAACTATTCATATATTGAGAGACGACTATAATGAGTGAAACCCATACAAAAAATCATGATTATCATCTAGTTGATCCGAGCCCTTGGCCTGCAATTGGGGCTATTTCAGCTTTCGTTACTGCAATCGGAGCTGTTTTATATTTTCATCAAGATAGTTACTGGCTTCTAATTTTAGGTCTCTTAGCAGTTCTCTATACAATGTATGGCTGGTGGAGAGAGGTGATAAAGGAAGCTCATAAAGGTGATCATACTCCAGTCGTTCAATTGCATCTTAGATACGGTATGATTATGTTCATTGCCTCAGAGGTAATGTTTTTTGTTGCATGGTTCTGGTCATACTTTGATGCTTCGCTATATGCAGGGGAAGTTCAACAGTATCTGAGAACTGATTTAACAGGTGGACATTGGCCACCCGACCAGATTGCAACTTTTGATCCATGGCATTTACCATTATTAAATACTTTAATACTTCTAACATCTGGTACTGCTGTAACATGGGCACATCACTCATTGCTTCACGATGATCGTAAAGGACTTAGACTTGGTTTATTATTGACAGTTGCTTTAGGAGCTATCTTTACATGCGTGCAAGCTTATGAATATAGTCATGCTGCATTTGATTTTAGTGGTCATATATATGGAGCAACTTTTTTCATGGCTACTGGATTCCATGGTTTTCATGTACTCGTCGGTACAATATTCCTAATTGTATGTACATTGCGCGTTGGTGCAGGACATTTCAAGAAAGATCACCATTTTGGATTTGAAGCGGCTGCTTGGTATTGGCATTTTGTTGATGTGGTCTGGCTCTTCCTTTTTGCTGCTATATATGTTTGGGGAGCTGGAGATATCATTCCTCATTAATAATATTTGCCAAGATTAATTGTATTTGCTTAAAAGTAATTTTTCACGTTTATTTAAAATAGTTATATTGGGACTATGTCCTCATTGTATAAACTCATCTACATTTACTAATTTTTTTATTATTAAGAAAAAATGTGAAAACTGTTCAGAAGATTATTCTGAATATCATTTAGGTGATGCTGATACTTTTTTTGTTATTCTGATTGTTGGTATAATAATTATGGGTGGTATATTATACACAGAATTTAATTACAAACCTGATTTAGTTATACAATTAATTATATGGCTGCCAATGACAATACTCTTATCATTATTAATTAAACGACCTGTGAAGAGTTTATTTCTATACTCAGCATATGAAATAAAAAGATCCAATAAAATATAGAATGAGTAAACTTAAGTTATTAATATTAAACCTTCTTGTAATATTTACCTTTGTCATACTACTTTGCCTTGGGTCATGGCAATTAGATCGTAAAGCACAGAAAGCTGAATTATTAGACCAAATAAAGCGAACAAGCTACGAGACTATCTTGTTAGACAATATAGAAATAACAGCAGAAAATTTAAACGACTGGTTATACAGGAAAGTAGGCATAGAAGGTAGATATATGAATGGATTAGAGGCACGTGTTTTTGCTAACTTATCAAATCCAAGAGGAGAATTTGGTGGAGCTGGATACTGGATATTAAATCCTTTTCTCGTTAAAGATGATCACGTGTTAATTGTAAATAGAGGGTTCGTACCACAACCAAACAATAGTAATTATCCAAAATACAATGTTACAACCAATAACGCGTCAATTGAAGGATATATAAAAAGATATGAGAAAAATAATATATTTACACCGGAAGCAGATTTCATAGAAAAAGTTACGTATTTATTTAATAAAGAGGATCTAAGTAAAATTTTTGGAATTGAAATAAATACAATCTTTTATATTGATCTAATTGATACTGACATTAAGCTACCTCAATCGAACGAAACAAAATTAACTTTTTCTGATAATCATCTATCATATGCAATTACATGGTATAGTCTTGCAACAGTATTATTATTTATATATTTATATTCAATAATAATAAGTAGAAGAAAGATACGTTAAAATGCAATATATCAGCACACGTGATCAAAAACATAAGTTTTCTTTTGAAGATATACTTCTAAAAGGTCTAGCTGATGATGGCGGTCTTTTCGTACCTGAGTCTATTCCTGAACTGGATGAAAATTTAATCACAGAGCTACTCTCTAAAGACTATCAAAATATTACCTTTGAAATTGTGAAGCTTTTTGCTGGAGATACATTTGAAGCCTCAAAACTATCACAAATGATTGAAGAGTCCTATTGTAACTTTAGAGATAGTAGAGTAACACCATTAAAAATTATTGATGATAGAATATCTATTCTAGAACTTCATCATGGTCCTACACTAGCTTTCAAAGATCTAGCTATGCAGTTATTATCAAGGATGATCGAACATGTATTAGATAGAAACAAAAAAAGAGCATCAATAATTTGTGCAACATCGGGTGATACAGGTGGCGCCGCTGTATCAGCTTTTGCAAATAAAAATAACATTGATTTGTATGTTTTGTTCCCAAAAAATAGAATATCAGAAGTTCAAAGAAGATTCATGACAACAAATTCAGCTAGTAATGTACATGTAATTTCGATTGATGGTACATTTGATGATTGTCAGAATATTGTAAAAGCTCTATTTAAAGATAAAAAACTCTCCAATAGCGTCCAGCTAACTGCTGTTAATTCAATAAATTGGGCAAGAATAATGATTCAGGTCATGTATTATTTTTCGGCTTACAGTCAGCTTGATCATAAATCTGGTAAAATAAATTTTATTGTGCCGACTGGGAATTTTGGCGACATTTTTGCAGGATATATTGCAAAGAAGATGGGTTTAAGTATTAATCAGCTAGTTATTGCTACAAATAAAAATAATATTCTAGAGCAATGTTTTAAATCAGGTGATTATCTGATTTCTGGAGTTATTCCTACAATTTCACCATCTATGGATATACAGATTTCAAGTAATTTTGAGCGGTTGCTATTTGATTTAGTTGGAAGAAAGTCAAAAATAGTTTGTGAAAAAATGGCAGATCTTGCTAATCATAATAGATTTAAATTAGATAATGAGCAATTGACTCAATTCAGAGCTTCTTTCGGGGCTGGATCTTTGGATGATTCTGAGACATTAGAAATAATTAAAAAAGTATATTTAGAATATAAGGAAATTATAGATCCTCATACTGCAGTTGCAATGGGTATACAATTCAAAAACAAATACGAACAGTCAGTTATTTTGTCCACAGCTCACCCTGCAAAATTTCCTGACACAGTTGATAAGGCTATCGGAGAATATCCTCAACTACCAATAGCTAATGTTAATATATATAAGCAAGAAGAGAGAATTATTTCAAAGAATAATAAACTAAATGAAATCAAAGAATATATTTTAAATAATTATGGGAAATAAGTAGATGTTAATTACAGATAGTAAGATTGATAACAATATTAGAGTAATATCACAATATATGCCAAATTTTAGTTCTGTATCCCTTGGAGTTTGGGCTGAGGTCGGATCAAGGAACGAGAAGAAGAGTGAGCAAGGTATATCACATTTATTGGAACACATGGCATTCAAGGGTACAAAATCAAGAACAGCAAAACAAATTGCCCTTGAGATAGAAAATGTTGGAGGGGACATAAATGCTTCAACAAGTGTGGAGAGGACATCTTATTATGTGAGATTACTAAAAAATGACGTTGAGATTGGTGTGTCTATTTTATCTGATATTATACAAAACTCAATATTCGATCCTATTGAATTGAGTAGAGAAAAAAATGTTATACTGCAAGAGTTAGCCTCTACAATTGACTCACCAGATGATATGGTTTTTGAGAATTTCCAAAGTGCTGCCTACCAAAATCAAGCTATCGGAAGATCTATACTTGGAAATAAAGAGACTTTAATGAGTATTAAATCAGAAAATATAAAAAACTATTTGGATGATCACTATCATGCAGAAAATCTAACAATTGTAGCAACAGGAGCTATAAAACATGATGAATTAGTGGATCTATGTAATAAATATTTTAACTCAATACCTAAAGGAAAAACACCTCCTAGCAAAGACGCTGAGTATAGCCCTTCTGAAATTAGAGAAGAGAGGAATATTGAACAGGCTCATATTATATATGCATTTGAAGGTTGTTCATACTTCGCGGATGATTTGTATGTATCTCATATTTTCTCAAACATTTTAGGTGGCGGTATGTCATCTAGATTATTTCAAAATATAAGAGAAAAATTAGGGCTAGCATATAGTGTATTCTCTTTCTCTAGTTCATATAGAGATACTGGAGTTTTTGGGATTTACTCTGCTACATCACCAGATAAAGTTAATGAGTATAGTGAAGCTGTTGCTAATGAAATATTATCATCCAAATTAGACATTTCAGAGCAGGAAATGAATAAAGCAAAAAAACAAATACGAGCAGGATTATTAATGTCATCAGAAAATCCAATGGCAAGAATGAACCAAATTGCACGGCAAGTATCAATTTATGGTCGGGTTATTGATATTAATGAGACTCTTAATAAAATTGAGTCAATAAATTTGAACCATATAAAAGAATTTATTGAAAAGACATTTATACCAGAAAAAATGACAATTAGTGCGCTTGGTGCTATTAAGACTCTTAGAGCTAAAGAGGATATATTGAGCTTTTATAAATAATATAGGAGTCTTAACTTGGTTTTCTATAAAAAAAATCAATCGATATCTTCATCTGAGATTACACTTAAATATCCATCAATTTTTGATTATAAAAGTTGGAAGTCTTTGAGGGAAAAGAGTAGAGCTTTTTTAACTCCATGGGAACCAACCTGGCGACCTGGAGAACATAGTTTTAATAGATATTTAAAGTTACTATCAATTTATTCTCAGAAAAGAAAAAATAATCTCCAATATTCTTTTTTTATTTTTAACTCAGATAATGAATTAGTTGGTGGCGTTAATGTTTTTAATATTAAAACCGGCATCTCACAAAGTTGTACACTTGGTTATTGGATTGGTCAAAATCACTCACGAAAAGGCTATATGAGAAACGCTTTGAAATTGTTAATAAAACAATTGTTTTTAGAACTTAAATTCAACAGAATTGAGGCGGCTTGCATTCCTAGAAATATTGCATCTAAAAACCTTTTGATTAATATTGGATTTGAAGAAGAAGGATATGCAAAAGAGTTTCTCCGTATTAATGGTAAATGGGAGGACCATTTACTTTTTGCTCTTACAAAAAATAAATATAATGAAATTAATAATGGTTAAAAATATTAGAATTATAGCCAATCTATTTTTTGTACTATTTTTAATTACACTAGGTGTAATGAATAGATTAGTATTAGATGGCGGCAATGATGACTGGTATCAGAATACTTATTCAAAAATACGAATTATTACATCTGAAGTCCGCGGTGGATTGACCTCCATTGGTGTGGAAGTGTTATTAGACGACAATACTTATACCTATTGGTCAAATCCAGGTGATAGTGGAATTGAGCCCTCAATAATAATCAAGAACCAGTATATCAATGATTATTCTATTAATTGGCCAACACCCAAGCTATTAAAAGATGAATTTGGAACTAATTATATTTATGAGGATGCTGTTCTAATACCAATTACTATATCACTGGGAAACTATAAATATGGAGATGATATTGTTTTAGACATGAATTTTGGAATTTGTAATCTTGTTTGCATTCCTATTAACCAAACTATTGTTTTTCAATTAGATGAAAAGCAGAGAAATGATAATAAAATCAGATATAAATTAATTCATAATGCATTAAAAAATATTCCAAAATACAGAAGCGATGACATTAAATTCATAAAAAATATTAAATTTAATGACTTAACATCAAATGATAATCTTCAGATTACCTTTGATAAAAAGATTGATGCTATATTCCCATTAACTTCGGAAGAGTATTTTTTATCCGATAACCAATCCCAACAAGAAAATTATTTGAATTATAATTTTAAATTCAGATCATATGTAGAAGATTTTGAGAGTAAAGATATTAAAATGACATTTCTAATAAAAACAGAGGGACAACACTTCTTGGAAGATTTTATTATAAACCCTTAAAATTGCTTATTGCAGATGTTGCAAGATTATCTGCAATTTCATTTCCTTCATTACCTTCATGTCCCTTTACCCATATCCAATTGATATCATGTTTATTCACTACCTCAAGAAGCTGAATCCATAAATCTTTATTCTTTACATCTTTTTTGTTAGCATTTTTCCAATTATTCTTCTGCCAATTGAATATCCATTTTGTTATTCCGTCTTTGAGGTAAACAGAATCAGTATATAAATTAACTTCAGAACTTTTTTTCAAAATCTTTAATCCTTCAATTGCTGCAACTAATTCCATCCTATTATTTGTGGTATTTTCAGCAGATCCTGATAATTCCTTTACATTATCTTTATACTTAAGATAAGCACCCCAACCACCAATACCTGGATTACCAGAACACGCTCCATCAGTATAGATTTCAACTCTATCAGTCATATAGCCCATAGTCCTTTGCACTAATTACAGTTTGATGAAACTTTAATTTTGCATAATACTCAATAGGATCTTTTGGTATGACAAGGGCATTATCACCTGGTTTATTCCAATCAATTAATCTTGTTAGTAAGAATCTCAAAGCACTTCCCCTGCACATTATTGGTAATGAGTCAATTTCTTGATAAGTTAGTGCTTTAATTGAGTTATATCCTTGGAGTAAATGCTTTGCCTTAGTAATATTGAATGAATTATCTTTCTCGAAGCACCATGCATTTATAGATATACCAATATCAAATACGTAAAAATCGTTGCATGCAAAATAGAAGTCGATAACTCCACTTAGTTCATCACCATTAAAAAATATATTATCAGGAAATAAATCACCATGAATTATTCCATTCGGAAGTTCTGCGGGCCAATTTGAATTTAAATAATTTAATTCATCTTTAATTTCAGATTGAAGGGATTTTCTAATTGTAAAAGTTTCATTTTCTATTGAGTCAAATAATTTAGATAAATGTTTTTGAGATAGTTGATTCTGGCGTATTATTTTTATTTCAGAAGTCTGTTCATGAAGATTTGCAAGTGTCTGCCCAACTAGGAAACAATTTCTATTTGTTATTTTTCTAGTAGACTTCCCACTCAAAAAACTAAATATTGCTGCATATCGGCCATTTAGGACTTCAATATATTTACCATTTTTCATCCTTATTGGTTTTGGACATACTATATTTCTCTCATCAAGATAAACCATCAAATCAATAAAGAATGGCAAATCTGAAACTGAGACACGGTCTTCGTATAAAGTCAGGATATATTTGTTGCTTCTTGTCTCTAAAATGTAATTAGTATTTTCTACGCCCTCTGAGATCTCAACAATGGACAAAATATCTTCCAGCTCATAATTTTTATCAATAAAATTTTGAGCCTCTACTAGATCTACTTTGGTATATACCGCCATTTATTCATCTATCTTTTAATCTTTGGTAATTTAAAACTTATATTTTCTTCTGTGTAAGTATTGTGAACTAAATTAATTTTATATTTCTTTGAAATTTCTTTTATTATTCTTTCAACAATAACCTCAGGAGCCGATGCACCGGCAGTAATAGCTAGATTTTTGATATTATCTAAAACATCCCACTTTATTTTAGTTTCATCTTCAATTAGATAGCTAGCTTTGCAACCAGATTTTTTACCTACTTCAACCAGTCTTTGAGAGTTTGAACTATGTTCTGAGCCAACAACAAAAATTACATCCGCTAATTTAGAAATACTTTTTACAACTTCTTGTCTATTTGTGGTTGCATAACATATATCATTTTTATGAGGTGATTTAATAGTTGGATATCTTGATTTTAGTAAATGAATGATCTCAATGGTATCATCTACGGATAATGTTGTCTGAGTAATATAGGCTAATTTATTTGTTTGATTTGGAGTAAAATTTTTAGCATCTTCTATATCTTCAATTAATTTTATTGACCCATTTGGCAATTGTCCGATAGTACCTATTACTTCTGGGTGATTTTTATGCCCTATCAGTATAATTTCATATCCATTATTATAGAGTTTTGCTGCCTCAATATGAACTTTTGAAACTAATGGGCAGGTGGCATCAATAATATTCAAATTATTATTCTCTGCATCATTTATGACTGATTTAGCGACACCATGTGCAGAAAATATGATTGGTTGTTTTGTGTTTGGTATCTCATCTAGTTCCTCAACAAATATCACACCTTTTGATTTAAGTTCATTAACAACCGTTTTGTTATGTACGATATCATGCCTTACAAAAACAGGTGGTCCATACTCCAACAACGCGTGCTCTACAATCTGAATTGCTCTTTCAACTCCAGCACAAAAACCCCTGGGGTTTGCTAAATGTATGTTTAATTCGTTTATTTTACTTGTTTCCTTACTGTTTTATCTATTATCCACACAAGTATTTAACAAAGTATATTTATATAGATTTACAAATGATATTATGAATATTATATATAACAAAATGATAGTTCAAATATATTTCACGAATAATAAATGAAAAAGTTCCTTCCAATCATATTAGTTTTATTTTTATCAGCATGTGAAACAGTATCGGATTTTAGTATGCCAAATCTTGGTATGCCAGACCTTACTAAATATAACATAAATCCCTTTAATAAAAATGTATCTGAAGAAGTAATTTGCCCAAAACCAATGATACTTGCTGATGCAATTAGCATAAGTGAATTTATGGATTTTGGATCTTCGGCGGAGTCTAATGTTATTTATAGAGGAAGAATTGATAGAGTAGATTATGAATGCAATATAGAGCAAGACTATTCATTGGGGAATTTGTATATAATTGGTACAATTTCACTTGGGCAACAAGCAATGGATAATAATTATGAACTCCCAGCTTTCATAGCTGTAGTTAATAAAAGGAAGGAAGTTTTATCAAGGAAATATATAGACATTGATGTAAACATCCCCGATGGTGCTTCATTGGCAAGGTTCGAATATATTGCAAATGACTATAGAGTTGATTTTGAACAATCAAAAAAATCACAAGATTATCAAATTCTCGTAGGATTTAAACTGACAGCCGATCAGATTGAATACAATAAAAACAAATAAAATTACTTAGTAATTTCTTTTATTCCAGTTTCAATAATTCTATCTGAGGCGTCTTTATTTATATTATTGTTTGATAGGGATTTATCAATCGCGTCAAATACAATATCAGTGATATCATTCTTTATTTGATTGAGGGCTTCTACTTCAGCTCTTTTTAGCTTTTCATCAAGAAGTTTTTTTCTTCTCTCCATATTTTCGTCAAACTTTGACTTTGCTTCTTTTTCGTAGTTCTTTGCTATTTTTTTTGCTTCATCAATAAGAGCTTTCGCACTTTTTTCAGCTTCTTTATTTTTTTTCTGAAAGTCTGCCAACATGGCTTGGGCTTCTTCTCTCAACTTTTTAGCTTCATCGAGTTCATTTTTTATCTTTTCAGCTCGATTATCTAAAATTTTTGTGATTTGCCCAGGGACTTTGAAGTAAATGAGCATAAGTATAAATAAGACAAAGCCAATTGCTACCCATGTTGCATCTTTTTCTAACATTCATCCACCTACTAGTTTTTCAACATTGTCTTTATTGTACTTTTGACGTTATCTTGATTAAGCGCATCGGATCCAAGTATCTTATCAATAATATCAAGTGCCACTTCATTTGCTATTTGCTCTGAGTCTTGCAAAACTTTCTGTTTCTTCTTGTCAAGATCAACAATAAACTTAGATGCTAATTCAGAGTTTTCTTGTTCAAAAGAGTTTTTATCAGCTTCAATTTGTTTATTTAGTTTTTCTCTAGAGTTTGCTAGTGTCTCAGAGGCTTTATTTTGTGCTTCCTTGATAGCATTTGTATATTTTAGTTCAGTTGCCTCAGAATCTTTCTTGTAGTTTTCTGCATCTTCAAGATCTCGAGCAATTATATCTTCTCTTGTCTCAATTACATTAGCAATCTTTGGTAATGCAAATTTTGCCATAACAATATATAAAATCGCAAAAGAAAAAATAAGCCAGAATATTTGCGAAGCAAAATATTCTGGATTCAACTGAGGCATACTTGATTCAGACATAAATACCTATCCGCTTATAAGATTAAGATATTATACAACGAAAAGAAGTATTAGTGCGATAACAAGCCCGAAAAGTCCTGTTGCTTCAGCAAGAGCAAAACCTAATAGCAAGTTTGGGAATTGTCCCGGTGCTGCAGATGGATTTCTAAGTGCACCTGATAGGTAATTACCAAAAATTGTTCCAATACCTATACCTGCACCTGCTAGTGCTATTGTTGCAAGTCCTGCTCCAATTAACTTAGCTGCTTCTGGTTCCATTTTTATCTCCTTTTTTTTAATAACGATTAATGCATATGAATTGCATCATTTAAATATATACAAGTTAAGATTGCAAAAACATATGCCTGCAAGAATGCTACGAGTATTTCTAATCCAGTAAAAGCAACGATAAATGCTAACGGAGCTATTCCTAGGGGGGAAATAAATAAATTTCCTGAAAAGAACATACCTGCAACAAAAAAGCCGAAAACCTTTAACATAGTATGACCTGCCATCATGTTTGCAAATAACCTTACAGATAAACTTACTGGTCTAGTTAGATACGAAATAACCTCAATTACAACTAACAGAGGCAATAAAGCTTTTGGCACACCGCTTGGAACAAAAAAATTAAAGAATTTTATTCCGTGCATAATAAACCCGATGAGTGTTACGCCAAAGAAAATTACTATTGCTAGTGCAAAAGTTACAATTATGTGGCTAGTAACTGTAAAGGTATAGGGAATCATTCCAAGCATATTGCAAAAGAGTACGAACATGAATAAACAGAAAATAAATGGGAAATATTTTTGACCCTCATCTCCAACATTATCTCTAACCATCTTAGCCACAAATTCATATGACAATTCAGCAATAGATTGGAGTCTTGTTGGTATTGTCGCTCTCCCATTAAATGAAAAGAGTGTTAAAAAAATAATTAGGGCAACACTGAATACCATAAACAATGATGAGTTTGTAAAAGATAGGTTAAGCCCGAACAACTCTATGTCAACCAGTTCAACAATATCAAACTGATGCATTGGATCAGGAGCACCAGATTTTTCAGCAGCCATTATTTAATCCTCATTTTTACAACTAACTTATATATAAGTTTTAACATTTTTGGTAGTAAATTTATTATTTTTGATAAAAAAAATACACTAAATTGTGAATCAATTTAGTTATTAGCTTTAATCATATAATTGCTTTGATGTAGATATTGCAGTTTTTACTCCGGAAACGACTCCAAGAAGCAAAAAAATGATAAAAAATATTGGCTTTGTATTTAACCATTTATCTATATACCAGCCAAGAATTGCACCAACAATCGACGCCACCACAAGTTCTGTTGACAGTCTCATGGCAATAGATATTTGTTTTCCTCGTTTATTTTTTTGTTTAACGTCATTTGAGGTATGGTTGAATTTGTATTTTTCAATCTTCTCAGCTATTTCTCTTAATTTTTCTTCTTGTGCACTTTTATCATCACGCGACATTATTTTCTTTCACTATATTTTCTGCCTGATTTAGATTAACTGATAATATTACGCTTTCTCCTTTTTTTGCCATTGTTACTCCATAGAGCCTATCCATTCTAGACATGGTATAGGGATGATGAGTAACAATTAAAAATTTTGTTTGTGTACTTTTTGATAGTTCATCAAGCAGATCACAGAATTTTTTTACATTATTATCATCTAATGGAGCGTCAACTTCATCTAAAATGCAAATTGGGGACGGATTTTCCAGGAAAACTGCAATTATGAGAGCAATTACTGTTAGTGCCTGTTCACCCCCTGATAATAATGAAATTGTTTGGGGCTTCTTGCCTGGAGGCCATGCTATGATATCGAGTCCAGAATCAAGAATATCTTCTTCGGCATTTAATCTTAACTCAGCCTTACCACCATCAAATAATTTTTCGAATAATAATTTGAAATTATTATTAACATTCTCATAGGAATTAAGTAATCGTGCTCTTGCCTCTTTATCTATTTCAACAATTCCTTTTTGAAGATTTTCAGTAGCAGACAGTAGGTCATCTCTCTCAATTATGAGCTGATCATATCTATTTTTGACTTCACTGTATTCATCTTCTGCGGTGAGGTTTACTGCTCCAATTTGTTCGCGTTGTCTATGCGCTGACGCGAGTGCATTAATTATAGTCTCTTTATCTAATTCAGGATTAAAATCATCAAGTAAATTATCTATATCGATTTCAAGATTGATTTTTATTTTATCTTTTAAATCAATCTTCTTTTCTTCAAGATTTTCAATCTGGGCTCTAGCATGGACTAAACTCTCTGACTCTCGAGATAAATTATTTTCTTGGATTTTAATATCTGCTAAATTCGCCTCAAATTCATTCTCTATCACTAAAAGTCGATCTTTGAAAGTAAGCCTTTTCTGGGTTAGATCTTCAATACCCAGATCAATTTCTATTTGTTCTTTCTCAAGCTGTGATGGCACATGTTGAAGTTTGTTGAGTTGAATATCCAAATTCTCTATTCGAGAATTTAACTCTTGCAGGTGAATATCGGATTGAATTTTTCTATTTTCCCACGAGTCTTCGCTTGCAACGATATCTTCAAGATTTTTTTCAAGTTCTCTTTTTTCCTTCAATAAATTTTGAGTATTCGTTTCCTTCATATCTGCTATGGTTTTTGCATTATAAAATTCTTGTCTTATCTTACCTAGATTCTTTTCTAGGACATCAATATCATCTTGCTTTATTGTTTGTGATCGTAGTGATTGAATTCTATCATTCAGACTCTTAAGAGTATCATTTTCAGTATTTATTTTTGTCTTTATTTGCGTGGTTATATCTTGTGCCAAAATTATTTCTTCATTAATCATTTGAAGTGAATTAATATTCTCTTGCTGTTCTTTTATTTTTGCACTCCATAATTCTTTCAATTTTTTTTCTTCTTCTATTGTCAATTTATATTTTGACTCAATTTGCTTTTGTTGATTTTCTAATTTTATTAGATCATTATTAATTATTTCTGATTGAGCTAGATTATTTTCAAAATTAATTTTGGCAGCTAATATATTGCTTGTTTCGTCGTTAATACTAATTTTTTTTATAAGCCCATCCCATCTAATAATCTTACCATCAGAATTTATGACTTGTTGTCCAGGTTCTAATAGTTCTAGGATTTTCTTAATATCTTTTTCTTCTGTGAATCCTGAAAATTGCAGGAATAAAGATATTTCTTTTGGTCCTTGAACAATATCAGATAGTGGTTTGATAGATTCATCAAACTTATCTAAATGTATTGCCTTTTTAAGCAGCCAATACTTTGTATTTTCATCTAATGTTGAGTTTGCTAAATCCTCAAGTATAGAGCTAACTAATACTTTATAAGTATCTTCAATCTCAATTGAGTCAATAATTGAGTCCGATGTATTATTTTCCTTAAGGTATGTTTCAATATTTTCTCTAGAAATAGTCAGTTGCTTATTTTTTAATTCTTGTTCAATAATTTGGTTTTTATTGTTTTGACTATCCTGTAGTAATTTTTCTTTTAGGGATTCTTTTTCTGATATATCAATTAATAATGTCTTTATATTATTTTCTAATAATATTTGTTTTTCAATAAGGCTCTGCCTATTCTTTTCATGCTTATTTTCCAATTTTATTTTTTTTTCTTCCTGCACCAGCCCATCCAATTCAGCAGAGTGATGTAATATCGCTTTTTCGATTTCATCAATCTGATTCTCAATTGTTGTTTTTTCGGTTTTCTTTTCCACTAGTTTTGAAAGAAAGTTATTATATTCTTCTTCGAGAGACTTATAGTTTTGTGTTGCGCCTATAGATGACTCTATAACTTCATGTTCTATCTTATTTATCTCATTGAGATTTCTCTGCAGTTCCTCTTTTTTAATCGCTAATTTCTGCAATTGTTCTTTGTGATCTGCTGAGTTCTTTTCTTCTCTTTGAATATCTTGTTTTAAAATTGATATTTGACTTCTTATATTATTAATTCTTTCTGTAGTATATTGGATTTCATTTTTAATGTTTAATAAAGAACTATTCTTCTTTTGAATTTCCTCTGAAGTTGAGTTGTAGTTATCTCTAATAGGTTGAATTTGTTTTTTGAGATCGACCTCTTTGATTTGAAGATCATTAATTTTGTTTTTTTGGAGTTGGATAGTATTTTCTTTAGTTGAAATTTGATTTTTTAATTCACTCTCTCTATCAGTCAACGCATTCCATTCAATTTGTAGTAATTCCTTTTCAAATTGTCTAATTCTTGCTGCTATAATCTTAAATTTCTCTGCTTGGTTATACTGCCTTTTAAGTGAGGATAATTGAGTATTAATTTCGTTAATGATATCATTTATCCGTTCGATATTTGCTTTTGTAGCATTTAACCTCAGAATGGCTTCATGCTTTCTGTGGTGTAGCCCACTTATTCCAGCTGCTTCTTCTAATATTTTCCTTCGTTCACTTGGTTTTGCTTCAATTAATTGGTTTATATTACCTTGCTTTACTATGGAAACTGAATGAGGTCCAAGTGAATTGTCTGCAAAGAATAATTGTACATCTTTCGCTCTTTTTTCAACTGAGTTAATGAAATATTTTGAGCCTGAATTTCTCTCTATTCTTCTTCTAATTTCATATTCGTTATCAGAGTTTTTTTTGTGTGATAATTTATTTTCTGCTAGTACAACCGACACTTCTGCAAAATTTCTGGAGGCACTTGTGTCTGTTCCTGAAAAAATTACATCGTCCATTTCGGATCCTCTAAGATTTTTGTAGGATGTTTCGCCCATTACCCACTGCAGACCATCAAGAATATTAGATTTTCCGCAACCATTTGGACCAACAATTCCTGTTAGCCCAGGATATATGTCTAATTCGGTTGGTTTATCAAATGACTTAAAGCCATGTAATTTAATTTTTTTTAATTCCATAATTATGAGCTTTAAGCACCCTTATACTTAGATAAAATTTGTTCTATCTCAGATTTGAAAAATGAGTAGGGTTTATTTCCTGAAATAACTTCACCGTTAATAATAAATGAAGGGGTAGAATTTATTTTATAATCTTGGATAGCTTTTTCTTTGCCAGCAATTAAATCATCAAGCAGTTGTTGATTGTTCAGACAAGCATCAAATTCATTACTATCCAGGCCTGCCTGCTTTGAAAAGTTTTTTAACTCATTCAGAGCGTTTTCTGATATCCACCTGTCCCTATTTTTGAATAACACTTCAATGAATGCCATAGATATTTCATTATCCACACATCTCGCGAGCATTGAAGTCGCCATAGCTAATTTGTCTAGTGGAAATTCTCTAAAAATAAATCTAACTTCACCTGTATCAATATGATTCTTTTTCAATTCTGGGTATGTTTTGTTATGAAACTCAGCACAATGAGAGCATGTCATGGAAGCATACTCAATTATTGTAATGGGTGCATTTGGGTCTCCGAGAGTCAATTCCTCAAGAGATACATCGATAATATTTGAGTCCATTTCTAGAATAACTTGAGATCCAGAGTACTGTGGATCATTCATTGTATTTAAAATTGGTTCTTTATTTTGTGCGGGCATATTCAACGTAAAATAAACAACCGCTAATAAGCAAACTATTGCAACTGATGAAATTAATATTTTATTTCTTATCATTCTTTATGACTCCTCTATATTGCGACCAAGTTTTTCTAGAGCATTTTTTAAATTCTCATCTTTAATTCCGTCAGTATCCACTTTAAATTTAACTGAGGGTGATTTCTTGTAATGATTACTAATTTTGCTCATATTGTTAGTGTCATTTGATTGGTGTTTGTTCTTAATTATAATCTGTGAGATAAAATCAGTACCGTAGAATTTGTTTATTCTATTAATAATTTTTTCAGAATTATATGTAATTTCGAGAGCTCGTGCACTATCAACATCTAAATGGAGTTTTCTTATCATCACTCTCTCATCATTTACATATTTATACTCTTTTGTGATTTTATTTGGTTTTACGAAGTCACTAAATTCATTCCCTAATGCAATTCTCCATAGTTCATCAAGTTCACTCGTTTTGTTTCCATATTTTTTTTCAAATGGACTGATTATATCGCGAACAAAATTACTTATATGCAATCTTACGTTGTTATTTTTAAAATGGTAAATATTATCGTTTGTTGACATATTAAAATTATTTCACCTAATCTGTATTATTATAATATTCTTATTTCAAAAAATGTACAAACCAAACGATATTACATACCCACTAATTTCTTGGTATAACTCTAATAGAAGAGAACTCCCATGGAGAAGCGATTATTTTAATAAAAACTCACCTTATTATGTGTTGGTAAGTGAGTTTATGCTTCAGCAAACAACTGTATCAACTGTTATTGGATATTTTGAGAAATTTATAAGTATATGGCCAACATTATATGATTTATCAAATGCTTCAGAAAATGAAGTAATCCAAGCATGGTCAGGGTTAGGATATTACTCTAGAGCAACTAACCTATTAAAAACATCTCAAATAATTGCAAACGAATTCTCACATGAGATACCAAAGAATATTGAAATATTAAAAAAACTTCCAGGAATTGGGGAATATATGTCCTCATCAATTGTATCAATTGCCTACGATCTACCATCGAGAGCAGTTGATACAAATATTCAAAGAGTACTCACGAGATATTTTCATCTGGATTATTCCAATCCTAGTATAAACAGAAAAAATGTTGAAAATTTAGTGGAAGAATTAACATGCAGTGCTTCACCTAGAGATGTTGTTCAGGCATTAATGGATTTAGGCTCTTCCATTTGTAGTGTTAATAATCCATCATGTGATGTTTGCCCAATAAGAGAGCATTGTAAAGCAAATTCAAAAAACAATTTTGATTTTAGAAATAATAGAGATTTAAAATCATTACCAAAAAGATATGGCAATGTATTTGTAATTAAAAATAAAGTTGGTGAATATTTAATTTCAAAAAGGCCAGACAAAGGAATACTTGCAAAAACTTATCAATTTCCAACAACAGATTGGGTTAATGATCAAAACTATAAAAAATTAATTACTAACTTCAGTAAGAAAAACATACGACAGATTGGTATTGTTAACCATAGATTTTCACATTTTCAACTGCAATTAAAAGTAATTGAAATACCCTTTAGTGATTATCAATTACTTGATAATTATACATTCCAGAATTCAGATTGGGTTGCTCTTAAGAATATAGGTAAATTAGGATTATCGAGTTTGATGAGGAAGGTTTTGAAATTAATTAAAGACTAGTTTATTTTGTAGTCTAAATTAGATTTGATTTCCTCTCTGAGGTTGTCTAAGGGGAACAAGTTATTATTTCTGAGATAATGCCAATAGGTCCATCCATTACAGCTTTCCGTGCCTTGGTAATGAGCCCCAATTTTATGAATGGAACCAACTATTTCATTCGATTGCAAAGATCCATCTGCTTTAACAATTGCTATATTTTTTTTCTTTGAGCAATATAATTTCTCTCCAATTTCAATATATCCCCTTTCAACTAACACACCAAAAGGTATCCTTACTTGATCTCTTTTTGTAGCTTTTATATCTATTGCTTCAGGGCTTGGTTTGGATGTGTTTTTAATTCTTTCATTAGCAGCTATGATATACTCAGGATTATTTTCAATTCCTATCCATCTCCTACCGAGTTTTTTAGCTACAACTGCAGAAGTTCCGCTACCTAGGAAGGGGTCTAGTACTATAGCATTTGGATCTGAAGATGAAAGTATGACTCTATACAATAATGCTTCAGGCTTCTGTGTAGGATGTATTTTATTTCCTTCATGATCTCTTAATCTCTCCTTGCCATTACATATTGGAATGGTCCAATCAGATCTCATTTGTATATTATCATTCAATGATTTTAGAGAGTCATAATTAAATCTATATCTAGAATTCTTATCCTTTGCCGCCCATATAATCGTCTCATGTGCATTTGTAAATCTTCTACCTCGAAAATGTGGCATTGGATTAGTTTTTGACCATATGATATCATTTAGCATCCAAAACCCAAAATTTTGCATCATATAACCAATACGGAAGATATTATGATAGCTACCAATAACCCAAATTGAACCAGATGGTTTTAAGACTCTCTTGCATTCATAAAGCCATTTTTTAGTAAATTCATCATAAGATTTAAAATCACTAAACTTATCCCAGTCTTCAGTAACTGCATCCACATGACTATAATCGGGTCTATAAAGAGTGTCATTCAATTGTAAATTATAGGGTGGATCCGCAAAAATTAAATCAATTGAGTCATCTGGTAACTTCTGCATGGTTGCATAACTGTCACCATGAAGGATCTTATTGATTAGTTTTTTGGGTATCTCGTTTGATATTTTCTTTAACATCTTGTTGCTAAAAATTATTTTTTTATATTTTGACAACAAAAAGTTATTATTTTCTAAATTATTACTTTTTTTTGAGTTTGTTTATTGGTTTAAAGGTCTTTCTATGTAGTTCAATTATTCCAAATTTTTCAATTTCATGGATATGTAGGGATGTTGGATAGCCTTTGTGTTTTGAAAATGAAAAATTTGGATAGATGAATTCAAATTTTTTCATAATCTCATCTCTAATATATTTTGCTACAATTGATGCTGCCGCAATTGATAGAGATTTTCTATCTCCTCCAATTATAGGAACATTATCTATTTTGTTATTTATTATGAAGTTACCATCAATTAGTAGCATATCGGGTTTTTTACTTAACATTACTCTGGCTAAATTCATTGCATATTTTGTTGCGTTCAAAATATTTATACTATCAATACACTCAACATCTGCTATTCCGATACCAACATTTGATGACTTAATTATTTCAAAGTATAAGTTTTTACGTTGAGTATTTGATAGTTTTTTTGAATCATCTATGCCTGCTGGGATATTTTTTTGATCAAGAATTACAGCTGCCGCTACAACTGGACCAGCAATTGGACCTCGTCCTGCTTCATCCAACCCTGCAATAATTTTATAACCTTTGCTTTTATAATAATTTTCAAAGTCTAATGAGGGCTTCTGTTCGATTGGCATATGGATTGTTATTTTTCGGAGAGCCTTGGGATGATCTCAACAAGATTGCATGGTTTATGATTAATATTTAATTGATGTTTTAAAATTCCATCCCATGCATCTTTGCATGCGTTTGTTGATCCAGGTAAAGAGAATATATATATATTTTTATATATACCACCAAATGCTCTTGATTGTATTGTTGAAGTTCCAATTTTGGTTGAACTAATTTGATGAAAGAGAGCCCCAAAGCCATCAATCTTTTTTTCTAAAAGTGGTTCTATTGCTTCCGGGGTTTTGTCCCTTCCAGTAAGTCCAGTTCCACCAGTAGTGATTATTACATCTACTACATTTTCGGATGTCCATTCATGAAGGATATTGCGTATTTGTTCAATACTATCTTTTACGATTACTCTCTTGGATATTTCATGTCCACTTTGCTTAATTGCTTCAGATAGGTATGCGCCTGAAGTGTCATTGTCAACATTTCTAGTATCAGAGACGGTTATTATTCCTATTTTTAAACTTATAAATTTATCTCTCTCTTCACTCATGAGTTGGTTCCATTTTTATTTGTATTGATATTTTCTTTTATGAATTTTAAATCTTCCCAAGCCAGTCTTTTCAGCGATGGTTGTTTAATTAATAATCTTGGATGAAAAAGAGCAAATATTGGTATAGAAGAATATTTACAATTAAGTTTTTTTCCGCGTGAGTCCATAAGATTACAATTTCTTTCCATAATTGACATCAGTGCAAGATCACCCAATGTGATGATGTATTTGGGAGCGAGTATTTTTATTAATTTTTTTACGGCTGGCATGCAATCCTCTATTTCATCTTTAGTTGGATTTCTGTCCCCTGGTGTACGCCAAAAGAAAATATTAATTATTGAATTCTCATTTAAATTTATATCAATAGCGCTTAGCATTTTTTCTAATAATTCTCTCTCATCTGAGTAAAGAATATTTTTTTTTGAGTTTTGTTCTACAGAATTTGTGAAATCATTTATTACTAAGAAGTCTGGGTTGCTGTTGCCTTCAAGGATCCAAGAATGATTTGAATATTTTTTTAGACCTGATAAAGGTTTTTCATCTATATATTGTATAATGTTAGAGAGAGATGTTAGATCTTCTATTTCTTGTGAATCGGGTATTATTTTGTTTTGTTTTTTTTCATTAATTGGTTCTTTATTGAATGAAAGAGCAATATTTTCTTGTTGGTACCAATCAAGTAACAAAATTTTCTGTAGATCTCTCATTATTAGTTTATTTTTTTATATTTATTCTATTAATTGTAACTATTATTAATGTAATTAATATAAAAAAAATTATAATTGTTAAAATGTACGTTAATTAATAAAAAGATCAAAAAGGTAATAATGAGTGAAGAGCAATCAAGAGATTCCATTGAAGTAGATGTTGTGATTATTGGTGCTGGACCGGCTGGGCTGGCAACTGCAATAAGACTTAAAAGCGAAGCACAAAAGCAAAATAAAGATATTAATATTGTGGTGCTAGAAAAAGGATCAGAAGTCGGAGCGCATATTTTATCTGGTGCCGTCATCGATCCAATTGGACTTGATAATCTATTACCTAATTGGAGAGATATGGAACCTCCAGTGATGGATGAAGTTGTTGATGATAGGTTCTATATATTGGGACCGGCGGGAAATCTTAGGATTCCAAATTTTCTTCTGCCTCGATTGATGTCAAATCACAAATGTTATGCTACAAGTTTATCAAATGTTGTCAAATGGCTTGGTAACATTGCTCAGTCAATGGGAATTGAGATATATCCGGGATTTCCAGCATCCGAGGTAATATATGAGAACGATATTGTCAAAGGTGTGGTTACCGGTGATTTTGGAATATCAAAAGATGGAAACAAAAAAGATACCTATATGCCAGGGATGGAAATCAGAGCAAAATATACAATTCTTGCAGAAGGTGCTCGCGGTCATCTAACGAAACAAATAATTAAAAAATATAATTTAGATAAAGACTCAGATTTTCAAAAATACGGCATTGGAATAAAAGAATTATGGGAAGTGCCAACGGATAAACATAAACCAGGATTAGTTCAGCATACTATGGGTTGGCCATTGGATAGTAAAACAGGTGGTGGCTCATTTATGTATCATTTTGATAAAAATCTAGTTTCTATAGGTTTTGTTGTGCATTTGAACTATTCAAACCCAAACCTTTCACCCTTTGAAGAAATGCAAAGATTTAAAACACACCCGTCAATAAAGGAGTTTTTGGAAGGTGGAAAGAGGATTTCATATGGTGCAAGGGTTATAAATGAAGGTGGATACCAATCTGTGCCAAAATTAACATTTCCTGGGGGGCTGCTTGTTGGTTGTGCTGCTGGATTTGTAAATGTTCCCCGGATTAAGGGCTCCCACAACGCTATCATGAGTGGTATATTAGCTGCCGATGAGATGATTAAGAAATTTGTAAGTGGCCAGACAGATGAAGAGTTAGTTGAATATCAAGAAAGTTACGATAAAAGTTCAATTGCTAAAGAGTTGTCTAAAGTTAAAAATGTTAAACCTCTATGGTCACGATTTGGAACTTTTATAGGCATAGGACTTGGTGGTTTGGATATGTGGTTACGAGATGTTGGTATTAATATTCCAATTACATTATCCCATAAAAAACCAGATCATGAAGCAACAATGAATATGGATACTGCAAAAGTGATTGAATATCCAAAACCAGATGGAGTATATACATTTGATAGGCTTTCTTCTGTATATTTATCTTCAACAAATCACGAAGAAGATCAACCTATACATTTAAATGTTATGGATTCTACTCTTCAATTAAATAGTGAATATCATGAATATGGTGGACCATCAGCAAATTACTGTCCTGCTGGAGTTTATGAATGGATAAAAAATGACAATGAAACAAGGCTCCAAATTAATGCACAAAATTGTGTGCATTGTAAGACTTGCGACATTAAAGACCCAAATCAAAACATAAATTGGCAGGTCCCAGAAGGTGGCGGAGGACCAAATTATTCTAATATGTAGTCTAATTTTATTTGCATGAAATCAACTTCTTTTTTATCTGCTTTTGCTAAAATTAATTTAGATCTGAAAGTATTGAATAAAAGAAATGATGGGTATCATAATATTGAAAGTATCATAGTTTTTCTAAACTTAAGTGATACTATAAAAGTCACAAGATCATCAAAACTATCAGTAAATTTTGATAGCCCCTTTGAAGAAAAAATATCGGAAACAAATAATACCATAATTAAAACCTATGAATATTTTTTAGCAAATTACCCAAACCTACATAAGTATTCAATCCATGTTGAGAAAAAAATACCTATATCCGCTGGTCTTGGAGGAGGTTCAGCTGATGCTGCATCATTTATGAGGTTTTTAATTGAGGACAATAATATTAATATAAATGATATTAATTTAGCCTCAATCGCCAAAAGAGTGGGCGCAGATATTCCTGTATGTTATACAAATTATTCTGCTAGGGTTTCAGGTCTTGGGGAGCATATCGATAGAGTGAGTATTGATTTTCCATTATATGTATTGATTGTGTACCCAAATATTTCAGTATCTACGAAGTGGGTGTTTGAAAATTTTATTATTAAAAAAACAGATGAAAAAATAACAATTTTGAAAGATGATTTGAGTATTGAAAATTTAAAGGACTCAAAAAATGATCTTCAAGATATTGTTATAAAAAAATATCCCATTATTAATGATGTATTAGACAAAATTAAAGATACGAGAGGGTGTATTATATCAAGAATGACGGGTAGTGGTTCAACGTGTTTTGGGTTATATAAAAAAAATGAAGATGCTGTTGATAGTGAGAAGTATATAAGAACTATCTATCCAAATTTTTGGATAAAATCCGTTAGGATTGAAAATTAAATATCTCTATTATAGGAGAAATGGGCACCATCAATCATTGCCTTTTTGATATCGTTATCATCAAAGCAATCAAGGCATTTGATAGCTTTATAAGCATACTTTTCAGCTTCAATCAAAGTCTCTTTAATTGCCCCGGAGGTCAATAGCATATCCCTAGCAAATTTAAAATCATTTTCATCACGCTGTTTTTTTTGCATCATTTTTTTCCACTTTGTTCTTTCCTCTGCTCCAGACTTCTCTATCGCAACAATGATAGGATACGTTATTTTACCTTCATAAAAATCATCGCCTAGGTCTTTGCCAATATCACTGTTATCTAAATTATAATCAAGAGCATCATCAGTTAGCTGAAAAGCGATTCCTAAGAATTGTCCAAAATCCCTTAGTTTTTCTGCATATTCTTTTGGTGCGTTTGAGATGATTGCACCTATTTCGGCTGCAGCACTAAATAATTTTGCGGTTTTGTGATCAATTATTTTAAAATATTGTTCTTTAGTTAATAGCAGTTGATTTGAGTAAACAAGTTGCATAACTTCTCCCTCAGCAATTATTGCAGCAGCATTGGATAAGACCTCAAGAGCTTTAAGTGAGCGGGCGTCAACCATCATTTTAAATGCCTCACCAAGAAGGTAATCTCCTACCAAAACACTCGCTTCATTCCCCCAAAGCATTCTTGCGGATATTTTTCCTCTTCTCATACGGCTATCGTCTACGACATCGTCATGTAATAAAGTTGCTGTATGCATGAATTCAACACTTGCGGCTAATGTGATGTAGTGGTCATTATCACAATTGCAAAGTCTACTTGAAGCAATCGTAAGCATTGGTCTTAATCTTTTACCGCCCGAAGAAATAAGATACTGTGAGATTTTTGGGATCATCTCTGTGTTTGACATAGTTTTCTGTATTATGAGACTATTGACCTTTTCCATATCTGCTTTAGTTAATGAAATTAGTTGTTTTATCCCAATGTCGTTCTTATTCATCAAATATCTCAATTTTTATTTACATAAGGTATAATTTGTTTTTTGATATTAATAAACAAATTTTAATTTTTAGAAAATGAATAAAATTACAAACATTCACGCCACTACCATAGATAAATTTCTTGATGGAAAAATTACAATAGAACAACTTAAAGATGGTGGACGCTCAGGATCAGATACAATACTTCTATCTGCAGCTGTTCCTGCTAAGTTTGGAGATATTATATTGGAAATTGGAACTGGCAATGCTACCGCATCTATAGCTCTTGCTCATTTAGTAAAAGATATTGAAATTGTGGCTATTGATAATGATGATATAAATGTCTCCCTTGCGCAAAGAAATGTTCAATTAAATGATATGAATAATCAAATAACAATAAAAAATTTAGATATTTTAGATACTAAGATAAGATCACATTTAATTAGTTCAAAAAAGAATATTTTATTCGATCATATATTTATGAATCCTCCATATTTTGATAGTCAAAAGAATATCATTCCAACATCTCATCATAATAAAATTGCTAAAACTTTTTCAGTCAATGATTTGCCTAAATGGATTGATGTTGCCAATAATTTATTGAAACACAATGGGACACTAACAATTATAAATAGGGTTGAAAACTTGTTGAGTATAATTAATTCACTTGGTAATCATGGTAGCATCAATATATTACCGCTAACTTCAAAAAGGGGAAAAGATGCAGATAGGGTTATTGTTCAGTTAAAAAAGGGCTCAAAATCAAAAGCACGATTATTATATCCATTGATTATACATAATGAAAATGGTCATTACACAGATACTGTTGAAAAAATTCTGAGAGGTAGCTCTAGATTTGATCTTAAAAAGTTGAATAATGCGCATCAATAGCAGTAAAATTTAAAAAAAATTGTATAATAAATATTTATCCTATATAGATATTAAATCTTATCATTAATTTCAGATAGCTAGAGTTATGGCTAATAAAAATAATACATTGAAAGATCCTCGTAATTCATTCCAGGATTTAATTCTAATGCTTCAGGATTTTTGGGCGCAAAATGAATGTGTTATTCTTCAGCCTTATGACATGGAGGTGGGCGCTGGAACTTTTCATCCTGCCACAATATTGAGAGCACTTGGAAGTCAGAAATGGAATGCGGCGTATGTTCAACCATCAAGAAGGCCAACAGATGGAAGGTTTGGAGAAAACCCAAACAGGTTGCAACATTATTACCAGTTTCAAGTAGTATTAAAACCATCACCAAATAATATTCAGGATCTTTATCTTAATAGTCTTGAATATATCGGAATTGATAAATCTAAACATGATATAAGATTTGTAGAAGACGACTGGGAAAGTCCAACTCTCGGGGCATGGGGACTTGGATGGGAAGTTTGGTGTGATGGGATGGAAGTATCACAATTTACCTACTTTCAACAAGTGTGCGGGTATGATTGTAAGCCAGTAACCGGTGAACTAACATATGGGTTGGAAAGATTAGCCATGTATGTTCAAGGTATAGATAATGTATATGACTTGAATTATAACGGCCTACAAAATGAAAAAAAAGTAACCTATGGAGATGTATTCAAAGAAGCAGAACGTGAGTATTCAGATTATAACTTTAATCATGCAGACACAGATCTTATTGTAGATCAGTTCGATAAAATTGAAAAAGAGTGTAATAGACTTGCCGATCTAAACCTTGCCTTACCGGCATATGATCAATGTATCAAAGCATCACATTTGTTCAATTTATTAGATGCACGTGGTGCAATATCTGTAACAGAAAGACAGTCATACATCCTTAGAGTAAGGGCGTTAGCAAAAAAATCAGCTGATGCATGGATGAATACAAGAGATTTTTAGAGTAGGTACTCATATGGCTAACTTTGTCCTAGAACTTTTATCTGAGGAAATACCCTCAAGAATGCAAAAAAATGCTGCCAAGCATCTTGAGAATGAATTTATTCAACGGATAAGTGAAATTGGATTAAAATATGAAAAAATTAGATCATTTTATTCATCACGAAGATTAACAATAATTGTAGAAGAAATGGAGCTCTACAGTGAGGAGATCGAAGTTGAGAAAGTTGGTCCACGAGTTGATGCTCCAAAAATTGCGATCGATGGTTTTTTAAGATCATGTGGTGCAAAATCAACAAAAGATTGTACCATAATTCATGATAATAAAGGTGATAGATATCAATTTACTCAAAAAACTCCATCAAAGTTTGCCCCGGAGATACTTCCTACACTTATTACAGAAATAATTACTAAATTCCCATGGCCAAAATCAATGAGGTGGGGTAGTGGAAGTCTGCGCTGGGTAAGGCCTCTTAGAAATATTCTTGCTTTAATATTTGACGAAACAAAAGTTATCCCAGTAGATTTTGAAATTGAGAACATTAGTTCCAATAATTCTACTTATGGTCATAGGTTCCTTCACAATAATCAAATATCAATCACATCTATAAATAATTATTTAGAAGAATTGGACAAAAACTATGTGATGCTGGATGTAGATGATAGAAAAAATGAGATACTATCTCAAATAGAACAAATAGAACAAGAGTATGACTTAAAAATTCTGATGGATGAAGATTTACTGGATGAAGTATCAGGATTAGTTGAGTGGCCAATTGTTCACATAGGGAATTTTGAAGAAACATTTCTTGAACTTCCTAAAGAAGTATTGATTACATCAATGAAAAGCCATCAAAAGTATTTTTCAGTAGTTGATAATAAGAATGGTGAAATAACTAATAAATTCATTTTGGTTTCAAATATTGACTCAATTGATAAAGGTAAATCAATTATCAATGGAAATGAAAGGGTATTATCTGCAAGATTATATGATGCTAAATATTTTTGGGATCGTGATAATGCGCAACCCCTTATTGAAAAAACTGAATTGCTTGAAAATGTTACTTTTCATAAGCAGATAGGCACTTTATCAAATAAAGTTGATCGTATTGGCAACATTGCACAGAAAATATCAAACGTTTTAAATATAAAAGATAAGAACATCCTATTGGCGTCAAAACTAATTAAGAATGATCTTTTAACAGAAATGGTAGGAGAATTTCCTGAGTTACAAGGTGTAATGGGAAGATATTATGCGCTAAATCAGGGATACGATAAGAGTGTTTGTGATGCCATCTCTGAACATTATCTGCCAAATTCACCTAAGGATAAAGTTCCGGATAATTATTTATCTTACATTTTATCATTAGCAGATAAACTTGATAATTTGGTCTGTTTCTGGTCAATTGGTGAGAAGCCAACAGGTTCAAAAGATCCATATGCACTGAGAAGATCTGGTAACGGGATAATTAGAAATATTATTGTGAACAACCTGGATATAAATTTTGATCATTTAATCGAAGAATTATTTATAGAGACAAACATATGTAATAAAGGTGATGCATCTTCACTTTCTTCAGATTTAGTTGAATTCCTAGTTGATAGGTACAGAACTTTTTTAAGTGACCAACAAATTGATATTCAGATAGCTAACGCAATCATAGCGGCTGATAAAACATCCAATTTTTACAGAATAAACTCAAAAATTAATATGATTAATGATTTTATTCAGACAACTGAAGGACAAGAACTTTTTAGATCCTTAAATAGGATAAAAAATATTATTGATAGTGATTATTTGGATGCCAAATTTGAAGATATTTCAGTTAACTTATTTCAAAAAGAAGAAGAAAATAATTTATACACAGGCATACAAAAACTTATTAAACAAAATATTAAATCTGATGATATAAATGAAGCAAAGAATTTTATGCACCAGTTGTCAATTCTGACTCCTGAAATTAATAATTTTTTTGATAACGTAGTTGTGAATGATGAAGATATAAAAATTAAAACCAATAGAATAAATCTATTGGCTTCAGTCTTACTTCTTTTACAACACATAGTGGATTTAAAGCTAGTTGATATAAAATAAACTCTAAAGGATATATAATGAGTAAGTGGGTATATGTTTTTAGTAAGGAAATGACTGACGGTGACGTAGATATGCGTAATCTATTGGGTGGTAAAGGAGCTAACCTTGCAGAAATGTCTAAACTAGGGCTTCCAGTTCCTCCTGGGTTCACAATAACTACTGAAGTTTGCAACGAGTTTTATGCAAATAACAAAAATTTTCCTGATGATTTACATGGACAGGTTTCTGATGCAATTGCCAAAATAGAAAGTCTTGTAGATAACAAATTCGGTTCTAATGAGAACCCACTATTAGTCTCAGTAAGGTCTGGTGCGAGATCCTCAATGCCAGGCATGTTAGATACAGTTCTGAACCTTGGTCTTAATGATAAAACTGTTATTGGGTTGGCCAAAAAAAGCGGTGATGAAAGGTTTGCCTATGACTCATATAGAAGATTTATCCAAATGTATTCTGATGTTGTGTTAAATATTGAGCACCATTATTTTGAAGATATACTTGAGGATTACAAAGCTGAAAATAATTACTTACTTGATACAGATTTAAACGGTGCTGATTGGAAATCAATAGTTTCATTATACAAAGAAAAAGTAAGCGAAGTGATTGGAAAAGATTTTCCACAAGATGTCAATGAACAACTATGGGGTTCTATATCATCCGTATTCCTATCTTGGCAGAATAGTAGAGCCATTACATACCGAAAATTAAATGATATTCCAGATCAATGGGGTACAGCTGTAAACGTTCAAGCCATGGTATTTGGGAATTTAGATGATAACAGTGCTACAGGTGTAGCTTTCACAAGAAACCCATCAAATGGCATTAATAAATTTTACGGAGAATTCCTAATAAATGCTCAAGGTGAAGATGTGGTGGCGGGTATTCGTACACCTCAAAATATAACTGAAGAAGCAAGAATTGAGGCAAACTCTGATGCTGTATCACTCGAAAAACTTATGCCAAATATTTATCAAGACTTGATTGGACTGGCAAATAAACTTGAAAACCACTATTTAGATATGCAAGATATTGAGTTTACAATTCAACAGGGCAAATTATGGATATTACAAACACGTTCTGGAAAGAGAACAACTTCTGCTGCTATTAAGATAGCTGTTGATATGTTTGAACAAGGAATAATAACAAAAGAAGTTGCTATCTCAAGGGTAGAGCCTAATAGCCTTGACCAATTGCTCCATCCTACAATTGATGAGAGTGAAGAACTAAATATAATTGCCACAGGTTTACCTGCATCACCGGGTGCTGCTTCGGGTAAAATAGTTTTTAATGCAGATGATGCAGAAAAAGCTTCAAATGATGGTGAAAAGGTTATTCTGACAAGAATTGAAACAAGTCCAGAAGATATTCATGGCATGCATGCAGCACAAGGGATACTTACAACACGTGGTGGAATGACAAGTCATGCTGCAGTTGTAGCTAGAGGTATGGGTAGACCGTGTATATCTGGTGCAGGATCTATAAGAATTGATTATGAAAATGAGTTTTTCATAGTTGGCGATAAAAAATTTACAACTGGAGATATAATAACAATAGATGGCACAAATGGTAATATAATCAGCGGTGAAGTTAAAATGAAGGATCCTGATCTTTCTGGTGATTTTGAAAAAATCATGAAATGGGCAGATGATATTCGTAAACTGAAGATTCGTGCTAATGCAGAAACCAAAGTTGATGCAAATGTTGCAAAGAATTTTGGTGCTGAAGGTATAGGATTATGCCGAACTGAACATATGTTTTTTGATGAAGGCAGAATAAATTCTGTTAGAGAAATGATACTCGCAACAGATGAAGAAGCGAGAAGGGTTGCTTTGACTAAATTGTTACCGATGCAAAAAAATGATTTCATTGAGTTATTTGAGGTAATGGGTGACTTACCTGTAACAATAAGGTTACTTGACCCACCTTTACATGAATTTTTACCTCATGAAGAGAATGATTTTGAAGAAGTTGCATCTTCTCTCAATACATCAGTTGAAAATTTGAAAAATAGAGTTACTGAACTTATTGAAACTAATCCTATGTTAGGTCATCGTGGTTGCAGACTAGCAATTACATATCCAGAAATACCTGAAATGCAAGCCAAGGCTATATTTGAAGCGAGTGTAGAAATTTTCAAGAAGACCAAGAAAGTAGTTTCTCCAGAAATAATGGTGCCACTTATTACTTCCAGAAAAGAACTTGAGATTGTTAAAAGTGTAATTGATAAAGCTGCTCAAGACGTAATGCATGAGCATAAAATTGAACTAAAATATACCGTTGGAACAATGATTGAACTACCTCGGGCAGCGCTAAGATCTGATGAGATAGCTGAAGTTGCCGATTTCTTCTCATATGGTACCAATGACCTCACACAAACAACTTTTGGAATCAGTAGAGATGACTCTTCCAAATTTCTTCAGGAGTATGTTGATAAAAATATCCTTGAGAAGGATCCTTTTGTATCAATAGATACAGAGGGTGTTGGTGAATTATTAAAAATTTCTGCAGAAAGAGGGAGAAGTGTTAAATCTGGTATCAAACTTGGTATTTGTGGTGAGCACGGTGGTGATCCTAAATCGATTATCTTTTGTGCAAATAATAATCTAGATTATGTTTCATGTTCTCCATACAGAGTTCCAATAGCACGTTTAGCTGCTGCACAAGCTGAAATTAAAAAATAGTTTTTATTTAATATGTAAACTTAAATCAAGTGAAGGTGACGAGTGTGTTAATCTTCCAATTGATATATAATCAACTCCAGTTCTGGCAATTCCCTGTATAGTATTTGAATTAATCCCGCCTGAAGCTTCTAAAACAGAGTTGTTCTTATTGTTTTTGATGCATTCTTCAATTTGCTCTGGGCTCATATTGTCTAATAATATATATTTAATACCAAGTTCTTGACATTCCATAAATTGTTCAACTGTATCTACTTCTACTTCTACTTCAGTTAAATAGGGTTTGTTATCTTGGATCAGTTCTACTGCCTTGGTGATGCTTCCTGCCGCTTTAATATGGTTATCCTTAATAAGGATACCATAGTCTAGACCAAACCTATGGTTGTGGCCACCACCACATTTAACGGCGTATTTTTCAAGCGCACGGAGACCGGGTGTAGTTTTTCTTGTTGATAGAATTAATGCCTTTGTATCAGAAATCATCTGAACTAATTTATATGTCTCTGATGATATTCCTGACATATGTCCCAAGAAATTTAGTGCGGTTCTCTCACCAGCAAGAATGGAATAAGCATTCCCCTGAATTGTTGCAATTTCAGTTCCAGATTTAACAAAATCAGCATCTTTAACTTGTGATTTAAAATTCAATCTTTTATCGATTTTATTAAAAACCATTTCAGCACATAGCAAACCAGAAATTACGCCATCTTGATTTGTGGTTATGGATGCAGTTAGTATTTTATCAGAATCTTGAAATGAAATACTTGTAAGGTCGCCAAATGAACCAAAATCCTCATTGATTGCGTTATCTATGAGTGGTGAGACAATATGATGAGGTATATTCATAATTTTGTTCATAATTCAAGATCGTTATAAGTTATAAAACTTCTGGAGTTAAGTTTTTTATTTAATTTTGGAAAATCTTTTCGATAATGACTTCCTCTGTGTTCTTTTCTTTTAAGTGCTGATTGTATAATTAATAGTGATGTTATCAAACTGTTATTTATAAATCCATTTATAGTATATTTAGTGTAAATATCTTTAACTAAACTATAGGCTTTTTCTAATCCCTCTTGATCTCTTTCTACACCAACAAATTCAGTCATAATGGATCTCAATTCTTGAAGTTTTAATTGTGATAATGACTCAGACTTAGAGATATCAATTCTAACTTCTTTATTTGGTATTGATTTATTCATATTTTCTTTTATGTCTTTTGATATTATATCCCCAAATACAATGGCTTCTAGTAGTGAATTTGATGCAAGTCTATTTGCTCCATGCACACCACTACACGCATTTTCACCGCAAGCATAAAGTCCTTCAATATTTGTTTTTCCATTCTCATCAGTTAAAATACCACCCATATGATAGTGAGCGGCGGGTGAAATAGGAATCTTATCTTCACTAGGATTTATACCAGAATTTCTACATAACTGATAAACAGTTGGAAAATCGTTAACCATCCTGTCACCTATATCCCCTCTACAATCTAGGAAAACTTTTTGACCTTTTTGTTGCTCTTGAAAGATTGACCTTGAAACAATGTCACGTGGTGCTAGTTCACCATCTTTATGACTATTGTAGATAAATCTTTCATCTTTTGAATTTACTATTAATGCCCCTTCGCCACGTAGAGCTTCAGTTGCAAGGGGCGCTGGATCAATGCCGATATCAAAAGCAGTAGGGTGAAATTGAACAAATTCCATGTCAGACAAAACAGCTCCAGCTCGTGCTGCCATTCCAACTCCATCGCCAAGTGCTTCTTTTGAGTTGGTTGTTATTTTATAAAGTTGGCCAATTCCTCCAGTTGCTAATACAACACAATTTGAATTAATCAACTCTACTTTATTGTCTTTTTGTATACTGATGCCGTGAATTTTTCCATCAATTTGATGAAGCTCCGTGGCATTGTATCCTTCAATAATACGGATGTGATAAGATTTTTTTACTATCTGAGTTAGGGTCTCCATGATTTTCTTTCCTGTCATATCACCTCTAACAGATACAATTCTATTATGCTGATGAGCTGCTTCTTTTCGAAGAATTAACTCATTATTCGTATCTTTATCAAATGGAACGCCGAGAGCGATTAAATCATTAACTCTATTTGGTCCATTAGTTATCACCAGTTCAGCTATTTTTTCATCTACAATTCCGCCACCAACATCTATTGTATCTTTGAGATGTGATAAGATCGAGTCTGACTTACCCATCGCCGCAGCAATGCCAGCCTGAGCCCATTGACTTGATGTACCAGAGCCTAATTTTTTTGATGCGACAATTACCACATTTAAAGGAGCTAGTTTAATTGCTGTAAATAATCCAGCTAGTCCTGCGCCAACAATTATTATGCTATTATTTTGTGAGTTCACTAGAATATACCTTATGATATATCTAATTTTATCATTCTATCTACTGCGTTGAATGCCCTTTTTGCGATAATAGGATCAATTTTGACCTCATTATTTAGATAAATAAGATTATCAAGAATTTTTGGCAATGTTATCTTTTTCATATGTGGGCATAGGTTACAAGGTCTTACAAATTCTACTTCTGGGTTCTCAGCTGCAATGTTATCGCTCATAGAACATTCGGTTACCATCATAACTTTTTTAGGCTTGTTATTAGTCACCCAACTGATCATATTCGCAGTTGATCCAGAAAAATCAGCTTCTTTAATTACATCAGGTGGACACTCAGGGTGAGCAATAATTTTTAGATCATTTTCGTTTTCACGTGCTTCAATTAGATCGTCTGGAGTAAATAATTCATGTACCTCGCAACTGCCAGTATCCCAGGTAATAATCTCTATGTCAGTCTCATTTGCAATATTCTGTGCTAAATATTTATCTGGAATAAAGATTACTTTATTAACTCCAAGAGATTCAATCACCCTCTTTGCGTTTCCTGATGTACAGCAAATATCTGATTCAGCTTTGACCTCAGCGGAGGTATTAACATAGGTCACTACTGGTATCCCAGGATACTTTGCTTTTAAAGATCTAACATCATCTGCAGTAATTGATTCAGCAAGTGAACACCCTGCATTTAAATCTGGTGAAAGCACAATTTTATTTGGATTTAATATTTTTGATGTTTCGGCCATAAAATGAACACCACACTGTACTATAATATCAGCATCTGTACGTGCTGCTTCTTTTGATAGTGCTAAGCTATCTCCAACAAAATCTGCAACGCAATGATATATTTCGGGTGTTTGATAGTTATGTACCAGTAAAACAGCATTCTTTTCTTTTTTGATCTCGTTTATTGCTTTGATATATGGAGCGTGCATTGGCCATTCTATTTCGGGAATAACTCTCTTAACCTTCTCGTAATAAGGTTGCATTTCTTTTGCCAATTCAGCAGTGAACTCAAGATTTGGTAAATGTGTCATTGATGTCAAGTAAGTTATCTCTTTATCTTTTCAAAGACCTTAGTTTCATTCATATATATATATATATTCAATCGCACCTAAAAACAATTGTAGTTTAGAAAAATAAGATAAAATTTTTATTAATTTAAGAAATAAAGTAAAAGCTAAATGGTTCATTATTTAATTTTAAGTTTCCCATCAACTAAAGAGATATCTGAATCAGATAGTCCTCTATTAATATACACTAAACAATATTTACTTGAATACGAGCCATAAAATCCAACCTGCTTGTTGCTATCCATTATGGGTGTGCCAGGTTGTTGTGGTTTGCCTGTATAAGTCAATCTTGTGAAATTTTTTTTTGAAAGTACTTTTTGATGGAATACTCTAGAAATAATTTCTTGCCCAATAAAACAACCCTTTTTGAATGAAATTGAGTTACTATAGTATGGTAATTCATGGGGGAAAATTGTGTCTGAATTATAATCTTTTCCCAATTCGACTATGGAATTAAAAATTCTATTATAATCATAGTTAGTATTAATTGTATTTATGTCTTCATCCAATGATTCATAATTAACTAACCTCGTCCCATTTTCAGGGTTTCTTGGATCTTTTGGATGATTTATATTTTGGTTTGTCCAATATACGAATAGACTATTCAGCCTCTCGAGTCTTACGTCACTTCTAAGTTTGTAAAGTGAAAGGTATTTGATTAGTTCCTCGCAGGAATTTCTATCTACATCAATTAAAATTCTCTCTTCAAAACTATGTAAGTAAAAATCAAATAAGATTTTACCTTTATTTGTCAGTAGAAATGAATGAATTATTTTCTTTTGATTAATTTCTATTACGTCATTTGTGACAATGTTTTGCAAAAAAGAAATTGAGTCATTGCCTGATATTTCAATAACTTCTCTATTTGATAAAAGATACATGTTTAATTTTTGAAAAATATTTTATCTATAATATAGTAAATTATATATGAAATATCATTTTTAAAATACTAATATGCGAAAAACAATTAATGCATGGCTTATTTCTCAAGAGAAAGAAACTACAAAAGCACAATATCTTGAGCTTGATGGAGATGAGTATCTTGATAATGAGGTCATAGTTGAAGTAAAGAATTCTGCCATAAACTATAAGGATGCACTCGCACTAACGGGAACTGCTCCAATAATTAGGAACTTCCCTCTAATACCCGGGATAGATTTCAGTGGTGTAGTTATTAATTCAAAAGGAAAACGTCTTAAAGAAGGGGACAAAGTTTTCACAACTGGTTGGGGTCTTGGTGAATTGTACCATGGTGGATTAGCTTCTCACTGTGCATTTGAAGAAAAGAAATTATTCAAAATACCAGAACATTATGACTATGAGAGTGTCATGGGTTTAGGCACCGCAGGGCTTACAGCATGTCTTGCGGTAAATAGTATAATTGAAAATGATATTACACCTCAAGATGGAAAAATCTTGGTCACTGGTCCATCGGGAGCTGTGGGTGGGATTGCAGTTAAATTATTATTAAAACATGGATATGAAGTATCGGTTGTTACATCGCGCAAAACAGAAAATAGGTCCTATTTAGAGAAATTTGGATCTATTGAAATACTTGAGGCTCAAGATTTTATGAATAAACCAAAAATGCTCTCAAAAGAATTATGGGCTGGCGCTGTTGATGTAGTTGGAGGTAATATTTTGGAGAATATTATTACACAAATAAATAGGGCTGGTGTTGTATCAATTTGTGGACAAGTTCTTGGATTAAATCTAAATACTAATGTTGCTCCTTTCATACTAAGGGGAGTTAAACTGATCGGAATCGACTCATCTCTCTGTCCTGAACAAAAAAGGAGAGACGCGTGGGATAAGCTTTTTGATTTAATTGATATGAAAGATATTCTTCAGATTACAGAGAAAATTAATATCACAGATGCTTTAAATAGATCAGAATTAATGATTTCTGGGAGAAGTAGAAAAAGAATAATAATAGAAAACTAAGTTATTTTAGATAATTTTTAATTATATCTCCAGCTCCATCAATTAGTTTTAACTGATTTAAATCAGACAGCTTATGCCATGAAGCATCTATCACGTCGTCACCGAAATTTGGTTCTCCCCTGATGTATGAACACTCATATATTGATAGAACATAATGTAATCTGATATTATTTTTATTATCAACCCTAATTACATTAGAATTTGTTATTAATCTTAGAACATCAACTTCAATAGAGGTCTCTTCATGCACTTCTCTGATCAATGCGCTTTGAAGAGTTTCTCCAAGTTCTACAGCGCCACCTGGGAAACTCCATATATTATCAGTAGCATTTTTCTTTACTAATAATACATTTTGATTATGAACTATGACGCCTGCGACTGCACTTATTGGTCTGTCTGGGTAATCTCTTTTTATCATGATTAATTAATATTATTTTGAAGCTCTCTTTAATCTGTCATTAATTGCCTGACCAATGCCCGAATTAGGTATGGGTGCCACTGCAATTTTCTTAATTTTTTTATCATCCAACTCTCTTAAAACGGAATATATCTTATTAGCAAATTCTGTTAAATCTGCATTCTGAGATAAATTAATAGAGTTAGTAAAATTATTATTCTTCCCTAATGTTATATAAAATTCATCTTTATCTGGTTTTTCAACATTTATTCTAAGTGATGCCTTTGGAGCATAGTGTTTTTCTAATTGTCCAGGTGCGATAATTTTGTTTTCTGAGTTTTCATCTATAATCAAATTTGTTGTTCTAAAAATATCTTCTTTTGTAATACTACCTTCTCTCAATATTTTAAGATTATTATTTCGAGCATCAATGATGGTTGACTCTATGCCATGCAGACATGGACCATCATCAATTATCATGTCAATTTGACTTCCAAAATCATCAAAAATATGAGATGCACTTGTAGAACTCACTGTACCAGAGAGATTTGCACTAGGTGCTGCAATTGGCTTACCAAATTTTTCTAGTAAAAGGTGAGCAATTTTATTTGAAGGTATTCTAATTGCAATTGAGTTAAGGCCTGCAGTCGCGATTTCTGAGATACCATTATTAGCTTTACGATTTAGTAAAATGGTTAGTGGCCCTGGCCAAAATTGTAATGCAATCTTTTTTGCAGTATCAGTAAATTCACCTAGAGTCTCAGCTAGTTTAAAACTTGAGACATGTATAATTAAGGGATTTATTTTGGGTCTATTTTTTATATCATATATCTTATTTATTGCATTATCTGAATATGCGTTGCCACCAAGTCCATAGACAGTCTCTGTAGGAAAACCTATAACCCCGGACTGATTCAATACTTCTATCGCTTTATTAAGACTATAATTGTTTGGTTTATAAATAGTTTTTTTCATTTTTTTATTAACTCAATCAAAATATTTATATATAGTTTTATACTGTTTAGTCAAAATCAATAATTATTTATTTTCAAGAGAATAGGTTAAAGCAATGAACAAAAAATCAAATCTTTCTGATATAAGCACACTTGATTTTGAGGAGGCTATGGATCAATTAAATGAAATCATTGAGGGCTTGGAAAGCGGTGATGTAAAATTATCCGAATCAGTAGAGAAATTTGAATACGGTTCAAAACTTGCAAAACATTGTAAAGAACTCCTAGAAAACGCAGAGTCTAGAATCAAGGCAATTAAGATTGACAAAAAAGGTGAGATAATCAGTGAAAAGGATATAAGCTTATCAGATGAAAGTGATCATTGATGAACACAACGCCTTATCTAGATAAAATTGATGATCCATCAATTCTTAGAAAATTAGATGAAAAAGATTTACCAAATCTTGCAAATGAAGTAAGAAATGAACTAATTGAAATTGTTTCTCAGACTGGTGGTCACCTGGGAGCAGGATTAGGAGTTGTTGAGCTAACTATTGCATTACATTATGTTTTTAATACTCCTCATGACCGGATTATTTGGGATGTTGGACATCAATCGTATCCACATAAAATTCTAACTGGAAGAAGAAAACAAATGCACACCCTTAGAACCGGAGGAGGGGTATCTGGTTTTACAAAAAGATCAGAAAGTAAGTATGATCCATTTGGAGCGGCGCATTCATCTACATCAATATCCTCTGGACTCGGTATGAGTATTGCACGAGATATTCAGAAAGAAGATTATAATATAATTTCTGTCATTGGTGATGGTGCCATGAGTGCTGGTATGGCATTTGAAGCTCTTAATAATGCTGGAGCAATGAAAAATAAATTAATTGTTATCCTTAATGATAATGATATGTCAATTGCACGACCTGTAGGAGCGATGAGTGCTTATCTAGCCAAATTAATTTCAGGAGGATTTTATCGTGGTTTTAGAAATTATGCGAAAAGAATAATAAGACATCTTCCAGATGCAATGAAGAAGATTTTACAAAAGGTTGAAGGTCATGGGAGAAGTTTCTTTACAGGAGGAACTTTATTCGAAGAGCTTGGATTTTACTATGTGGGACCAATAGATGGACATAATTTCAATCATCTACTGCCAATATTAAAGAATGTTAAATCACACAATGATGGTCCAATTCTTGTTCATGTTGTAACCAAAAAGGGCAAGGGATACCCCCCTGCTGAGAATTCAGCAGATAAATATCATGGCGTATCAAAATTTGATGTAGATACAGGCATACAAGAGAAAAAACTATCAAATATTCCAACTTATACAAAGATCTTTTCAGATCAATTGATACATGAAGCATCCCTAGATGATAAAATTATTGCGATTACTGCTGCAATGCCATCTGGTACAGGTCTCGACGCATTTCAAAATAAATTTCCTGATAGATATATTGATGTGGGGATTGCAGAACAACATGCAGTAACATTTGCTGCGGGTCTGGCGATTGATAAATTTAAGCCATTTTGTGCAATTTATTCAACATTTCTCCAAAGGGCATATGATCAAATTATTCACGATGTTGGGATTCAAAAATTACCAGTTAGATTTGCTATAGACAGAGCAGGGTTAGTTGGTGAGGATGGAGCAACTCATGCTGGAACATTTGATATCATGTACCTCTCTTCTATTCCTAATTTTGTAGTAATGGCACCGTCAGATGAATTGGAATTGGCAAAGATGGTTAAAACTGCAGTTGACTATAATGATGGACCCATTGCCTTTCGTTATCCTCGAGGGAGTGGTACAGGTATAGAATTCCCCACTAAAATTGATAAGATTCCAATTGGAAAAGGTCGAATAGTAGTCAAAGGTAATGAAGTATTGATTATATCATTTGGCTCGATATTAAAAGAGTGTATGGCGGCTGTTGAAAGCCTAAATACATTAAATATTCAGCCAACAGTAATTGATGCTCGATTTTCAAAACCACTGGACATTGATTTACTGAAAAATAATATTAAATCTCACAAATATATCTTAACTGTTGAGGAAGGCTCAATAGGTGGTTTTTCAGCTCAAGTAACAAAACTTATTCAAGATTTGGGCCTCTATAAAAATCTGGTTTATAAAAATTTGATGATGCCAGATAAATTTATCGATCATGATACACAAGCCAACCAATTAGTGGAAGCTGGCCTTGACTCAACTAATATAGTAAAAAATGTTCAAGAAATGATAGATGGCAAGTAGTCAGTCAAACCAAAGATTGGATATTTGGTTGGTTGAAAATAAATTTTTCAAATCAAGAAATTCTGCGGCAAATGCAATACAAGCCGGTGGTATCATCTTAAATGGTATGATTGAAAAAAAAATTAGTAAGAAAATTACTACAGGTGATAAAGTTGAACTAAACAAAGACCATAAAGTATATGTATCAAGATCTGCTGGGAAATTAAAATATCTCATAGAAAAGACTAATAAAAATATATCAGATTATGTCTGTTTAGACCTTGGAGCGTCTACGGGAGGATTTACTCAGGTACTTCTGGAATTTGGTGTTGGGAAGGTCTATGCTGTTGATGTTGGATTTAATCAATTAGACCCTTCTATAAAAGAAGACTCCAAAGTAATAAATATGGAAAAAGTAGATGTTAGAGATTTAGACAAAGATCTTATATCATCCGTTGATTTAATAAGTGTAGATCTTAGCTTTATTAGTTTAGATAAAGCACTGAATGAGGTTTTTACAAATGCAAGAATAGGAACTTCTTTTTATATTCTATTCAAACCACAATTTGAAGTTGGTATTAATGAAGTTAATAAGAAAGGAGTTGTAAAAAATAGTTCACTTGCATGGAATTCGATAAATAAATTCCTATCATTACTTAAATTAAGGAATTTCTCAGAAATAAAATTATTTAAATCACCTATTTTAGGAAAAGACGGAAATGAGGAATGGTTGATCTTCGCAGAAAAAGAATAAATTAATTTATCCTATTTGACCTCTATTTCTTAGGTAATGATCAGCAAGTACGAGTGCCATCATAGCCTCACCAATAGGTACTGCCCTAATGCCAACACAAGGATCATGTCTTCCCTTCGTTATAATATCCGTATTATTGTTTTCGCTATCTATCGTGCGAACCGGCTTTAGTATTGAGGACGTAGGCTTCACTGCAAATCTTACAATGATATCTTGTCCGGTTGATATTCCTCCCAAAACACCACCAGCATTATTAGATAAAAATTTGATATTATTATTATCAATAATAATTTCATCGGCATTTTCGCTACCATTCATCTTAGCCGTTTCAAAACCTGCACCAATTTCAACTGCTTTTACAGCATTTATGGACATCATGGCAGCTGCAATTTCTTGATCTAATTTACCATAAATTGGTTCACCAAGACCAACAGGGACGTTTTCTGCAACAACTTCAATTATTGCACCTGTAGAGTCACCATCTTTGCGTATTTTTTCAAGATAATCTTGCCAAACTGGTATAGCATCCTTATCAGGGCAGAAAAATGGATTCTTGTCTATTAAATTCCAGTCCCAATTTTCTCTTTTAATTTTATTTGGTCCCATTTGAATTAGAGCAGCTCTAATTTTAATATCGGGTATAATTTCCCTTGCTATTGCTCCACCAGCGACGCGCATTGCTGTCTCTCGTGCAGACGATCGACCACCACCGCGGTGATCCCTCAACCCATATTTTTTTGCATATGTAAAATCGGCATGTCCTGGTCTATACTTATCTGTAATATCATTATAATCTTTTGACCTTTGGTCTTTATTTTTGATTATTAACGATATTGGTGTTCCTGTGGTTATATATTTATCTTCACCATTTCTAATTGTACCCGATAAAATCTCGACTATATCATCTTCTTTTCTTTGAGTTGTAAACTTGGACTGCCCTGGTTTGCGTTTATCGAGATATTTTTGAACTTGACTGAGTGATATTTCAATATTTGGAGGACATCCATCCAAAACACAACCAATCGCTTCTCCATGACTTTCACCCCATGTAGTCAATCGTAACATTTTACCAAATGTATTATGCGACATTCACTTTTCCTAAGTTACCGTGATATCTGGTGCTTCCTCGTTCTTCATGCCAACAATATTATATCCTGCATCAACATGAAGGATTTCCCCTGTTACTGATTTACTAAGATCTGACAATAAATAAATAGCTGCATTACCGACGTCTTCAATATCAACTGTTCGTCTTAATGGTGAATTGTATTCATTCCATTTCAGAATATATCTGAAGTCTCCAATTCCTGACGCGGCTAATGTTTTTATTGGCCCTGCTGAAATTGCGTTAACTCTTGTACCATTTTTACCCATATCAACACTTAAGTATTTTACTGATGCTTCTAAACCTGCTTTCGCAACTCCCATTACATTGTAGTGTGGCATAACTCTCTCAGCACCAGAGTATGTTAGGGTTACAACAGAGGCATTCGGATTTAATATTCTCTCTGCATGTTTTAGTATGGATGTAAACGAGTAACATGAAATATGCATTGTTTGCATAAAGTTTTCTTTAGAAGTTTCAATATATCTTCCAGTTAGTTCATTTTTATCTGAGTAGGCTATAGCGTGGACTAGGAAGTCTATTTTTCCCCATACATTTTCTAATTTTTTTATTAGATTGATAATAGATTTTTCATCAGATACATCACATTCGATAGTAATATCTGAACCAAGTTCTTTTGCTAGTGGAATAATTCTTTTTTCAATTGCTTCACCTTGGTAACTAAAAGCAAGTTCTGCTCCAGCATTATGCAGTGCTTTAGCTATACCCCATGCAATAGATCGGTTATTGGCAACTCCCATAACCAAGCCTCTTTTTCCTTGCATCAATTTTTGATTAACACTTGTATTCATATCTAATTCATACCAATTAATTATTAAATAATATTATTATAATAAAGTAATCATGACAACTACATGATAAGATTAAACTATGAATACTTACCAAGGATTTAATAAAGAAGAATTAAACTACTCTGATCCAATAGAACTTTTTAATAGTTGGTTTGAGGAGGCAAAAAAATTGGAGATAAACGATCCCAATGCTATGGCACTAGCAACAGCAAACAAAGAAGGCCTTCCAAATGTCAGAATGGTTCTACTTAAAGGAGTTGACACGGGGCTAGTGTTTTATTCCAATAGGAATAGCCAAAAGGGCTCGGAGCTAGATCAAAACAGCAATGCAGCCTTGTGTTTTCATTGGAAAAGTATAAGAAAACAAGTGAGATTTAAGGGGCAAGTCTCAATTATAAATAGTGCGGAGTCGGACTCATATTTTAATTCGAGACCGCGTGGGAGTAGGATTGGTGCCATTGTTAGTAAACAATCATCAATACTTGAGAGTCCAAAAATTTTTGCTGAAGAATATGAAAAATATTCAATTGAAAATGAGAATATAGAACTAACTCGACCAGATAATTGGGTTGGTTATAGGTTAATACCATCTGAGGTTGAATTTTGGTTAAACTCTGAGTTTAGATTGCATCAAAGATTAAGATTTAAACTTAATAGTAATGTTTGGATAAAAAACTACTTATATCCATAAGAAATATTATTTTCTGATTGAGTAAATATATTTGTTATCAACGAATTTTCTTTTTATAAGATTTCTAGCAATCATTTCATCTAAACTGGCTTCAACTGTAAGTTCAGCATATGTGATAAGGTTCTTACTAATCTTTTTATAAATAATTTTCGTAATCTCATGAGCATCCAGATCTTTCTCTTCAAGACTTTTCAATATTTGATTTGATCTCTTATTCCTGTGCTCAATAAGTTCCTCACAACGTTTATAACCATCAACTATTTTATTTCCATGTCCTGGGAGAAACATTTCTTTAGTGTACTTACTAATTTTATTTAAAGATTGAATATATTGTCCCATATCTCCATCGGGTTTTCTTATCATTGTTGTTGACCAGCCCATGATATGATCCCCAGTAAAGATCACTTCACCTGGGATTCTAAAACAAAAATGATCTGATGCATGACCTGGCGAATATATTGGTTCAATGGTAACATTTGCAAACAAAATACTCTTATCTAGTATTTTTGTATGTTTTTTAATATCGGGATAGACTTCTAATAATTTCTTCTGTTGTATTTTATCAAGATAAATATTTGCATTGGTTAAGTTACATAAATCCGCTAACAATCCTATATGATCCAAATGATGATGTGTTATAAGAATCATCTTTACAGGTCTATTGTTAATATAGTTTCTAATATTACTGAAATGGAACTCAGATTTCGGACCAGGGTCTATAATTATTAATTCCTGATCTCCTATAATATAAGTATTAGTTCCATTATTAGTTGTGGGTCCTGGATTATCGGCGGTGATCACTTTTATCTTTATTGACATGAATTTTTTAATTTATTTTTATTATAAGATATTATACTAATGTATCATCAATACGCATAGCCAGATTTATATCATCTTATTTAATATGCGAACATTGGGGCGTAGCCAAGCGGTAAGGCATCGGGTTTTGATCCCGTGATCGCAGGTTCGAATCCTGCCGCCCCAGCCAATGAATTTACTCTCGCGTATTAGATCTAATCAATATAATTGTTTGTATAAAGAATTTTTGTTACTCTTTTTTTTTAGATAATATTGAAAACTAAAAGTTTAATGAATTTATTTATAGTACTTGGAAATCAGCTATTTCCTCTTCATCATACCGCACAATATAAAGACGATACAATATTCTTTATGGCAGAAGACTATGGTTTGTGTAAGCATGCTAAACCAAGTAAGAAAAAAATATTATTATTTTTATCTGCGATGAGATCATATGCGGATAAGCTAATCAAAAACGGGTATAATATTATTTATTTGGACAAAAATCATAAATCTTTTGAAGATGATTATATTCGTAAGCTCGATGATATCATTAAAGAGAAGGGGATAAACAAAGTATGCTTTTTTGAGATAGAAGATAAATTTTTTGAAAATAACATCAAATCATACCTCACAGAAAATAATATCATTTATGAGGAAATCACTTCTCCGATGTTTCTAAATACACGAAGTGATTTTAAAAGTTTTTTATCAAAGAACAGACCTCAGATGGCATCTTTTTATAAGATGGTGAGGATAAAAATGAATCTACTCATTGATGGGGACTCAAAGCCTATTGGAGGTAAATGGAGTTTTGATAGTGAAAATAGAAAAAAAATTCCAGCAAGTATTGAGATACCCAAATATCCAGAGGTATTAATCACAAAACATACTAATGATTTAAAGCAATTTGTTGAACAGAGGTTTTCTGACCATTATGGTAGCACAGATAACTTTAACTTTGCTACAACAGAAGATGATGTTGACACCATATTTGATTTTTTCTTGCTTAATAAATTAAATAATTTTGGTGATTATGAGGATGCAGTCACTCAGAGAGATAATATTCTGTTTCATAGTACACTTAGTACATATATGAATCTGGGATTAATAACTCCCACAAAAATCATTGATAAGACTATGGATTTTGCTTTGAATCATGAAATTAAGATCAATTCGCTTGAAGGATTTATTCGTCAAATTATTGGTTGGCGAGAATTTATAAGGGGAATTTATCAAAATTTTAGTGATGATTTTGAAAATAGGAATTTCTTTCAGCATAATCGATCAATGAAATCTTCATGGTATTCTGCAAATACAGGTTTAGATCCACTAGATCATGCTATAAAAAATGCTTTTAGCGAGGGATGGTCACATCATATAGAAAGGCTGATGATATTATCCAATATTATGAATCTGTGCGAGATAAATCCCATTGAAGTTCATAATTGGTTTATGGAGGCTTTTGTCGATTCATCTGATTGGGTTATGGGTCCCAATGTATATGGTATGGGGTTGTTTAGCGATGGTGGTATTTTTGCAACAAAGCCATATATTTGTGGTTCAAATTACATACTTAAAATGATGGATTTCAAGAAGGGTGACTGGTGTGATGTGATGGATGGACTGTATTGGCGTTTTATTAATAAACATCGAGATTTTTTCTCAAAGAATCCGAGACTATCTTTGATGGTTTCATCATACGATAAAATGGATGCCTCCAGGCGCGAAAATATTGTTAGAAAAGCAAATGAATTCATACAGAATAATACTACGATATAGGTTAATTCATGCTTTTTAATAAAAAGAAATTAATATACTTACTTACATATTCTGGCGGTATTCCTTTCATAATTTATGCGATAAATTCAATATTTGATTATCCAAAAAATTATGATCAAATCATATCAAGTTCTATAGACATCTATTCATTATTGATAATTTCTTTTATTTCTGGCTCTCACTGGGGCCAGTCATTAAAAACCGATAACAAAGTAAATGTGTTAATATTATCAAATGTGATTGTTCTGGGTATTTGGTTTGCATATATATTTCAGTTTTACTTTAAAAGTATTTTCCTTATTGCCTTTACTATTTTGTTATGGATTGACTATGCGTATCTATTGACAGAAAAAATAAATCGATGGTATCTCGAATTAAGAAGGAATATATCACTTATTGTGTTGTTATCACTAATACTAGGACTAATTTTTTGAATATTCTTTCTTTAAATTATATCAAATCCATGGAGCAGTTTTTTCTATTTGATAGGCGAGTTTTAGAAGTTTCATTTCATCACCAATTCCACCCGCAAAATGCATCCCTAACGGAAAACCATCAGAAGTCTTGCCAAACGGAATTGACATTGCAGCACCCCCTGATTGGTTAAAAATAGCAGTAAATGGAGAAAAGGATTTAAATAAAAAATTTAGATGTTTATCAATATCCGCATGGTCTCCTTTTATGGTCCCAATTTCTAGTTTGGGTATAGCTAGAGTAGGTGATAAAATTAAATCATACTTACTCAAATAATAGGAAATTTTTCTTCCTATTGCATGCATCATGTTTATAGTGTTGTGATAATCTAATGCGCTATAGCTTTTAGCATCTTCTATCCACGCCATAGTAAGGGGTTCTATGTTTGCTTCTTTGATATCTATCTTTAAGCTCATACATTTTTGACTAATTAAATTCAGGAGATTTACACCAGGTAGTATTTTCCAGGCTCTGAGAACATCAAAGTCTCCCAGATAAATTTCTTCCTCACTGATTTCATGACCCAGCGACTGACAGAGTTTGGCAATTTTTATTGTATTTTGAGTTAATTCTTTGCTTAATCGTGTGCCAAAAAAGTCTTTAGTTAAGTAAGCAATTTTTAATTTATTAGCTGGTTTATCAATTTCATTTAAAAAAACTTTTTCATCAGTCGTATAATAAGGTTCACCAAGAAAATTATTTTTTGATATATCAAGGATTGCAGCACTATCTCGTACTGATTTTGTAATCACATGGCTAGTCACCATGCCACCCAATCCCTCACCAATCAATGGACCGGATGAAATCCTTCCTCTGGATGGTTTTAGACCAAATAGCCCACAAAGTGCTGCAGGTACTCTTATACTTCCGCCACCATCTGTGCCGTGGGCTGCTGGTACATAGCCTGCGCAAACAGCAGCAGCAGAGCCTCCAGATGATCCACCTGGAGAATATTTTATATTGATGGGGTTTCTTGTGGGCGAATGAGCTAGTGGCTCTGTTGTTAATGATAAGGCCATTTCTGGTGTTTTTGTGAGCCCAAAAATTACAAAACCGGCCTTTTTATACTGTTCTATGAGATTACTATTAAAATCTGCAATGTTATCTTTGAAAAGATTGCATGTCATTGTAGTTGGAATGCCTTTTATACTAACATTCAAATCTTTTACTAAAAAGGGCACACCTTCGAAGTATCCTCCGGATAATTCATTTTTTATGTATGACTTTGCTTCTTCATACATCTTTGTATTGAGGGCAGATATTTTTGGCTCATTTTCTTCAGCAATTTCTATCGCAAGATCAAGTAACTCATAGGGCGATACCTCACTATTTTTAACAAGATTAGCGAGACCTATTGCATCAAAATTTTTATATTCATTCCTGTTCATTATCTCTATCCTAATAAAAAAAGGGATAGAGTGTAAACCCTATCCCTCATAAAAAAAAAATAATATTATTTTACATTTTTTTATATTTGGCTGCTTCTTCTGAACCGCTAGTTGCACTACCTTTGCTGTATGAGTGTGCACCCATTCCTGCTAGGTTACCATCTTTCACAATTAAGTATTCATTTCTAATTGGATTGCCATCAAAGAAGCATTCTAGTATCTCTCTTACACCTGCTGCATATCTAGCCTGAGCTGAGAGAGAAGTACCAGATGTATGCGGAGTCATACCATGGTTTGGCATTGTTCTCCAAATATGATCGTTTGGAGCAGGTTGTGGGAACCATACGTCACCTGCATATCCACTCAATTGTCCTGACTCGAGAGCTTTTGCAATCGCCTCTCTGTTACAAATTTTTCCTCTTGCAGTATTTACAATATATGCACCTTTTTTCATCTTATTGATTAGAGTCTCATCAAATAGATTTTCTGTTTCTGGATGTAATGGGCAATTTATTGTAACCACATCACATACTGATACTAACGACTCAACAGTTTCATGGAATGTAAGGCTTAATTCTTTTTCAACTGAATCAGGTAATCTGTGACGATCGAAGTAATGTAAATGAACATCAAATGGTTTCATCTTTCTTAGTGCATCAAGACCAATTCTTCCTGCTGCAACTGTTCCAACATGCATACCTTCAACATCATATGATCTTTGAACTGCATCAGCAATATTCCATCCGCCTTCATTAACAATTCTGTGTTGATTATGGTAATCTCTGACCATAGATAAAATCATCATTACAATATGCTCAGCAACAGATCTTGAGTTACAATATGTTACCTCAACAACATCAATATTATGATCCATTGCAGCTTGTAAGTCCACATGGTCTGATCCAATACCTGCTGTTACAGCCATTTTAAGATTTTTCGCTTTTTCAATTCTTTCTCTTGTTAAATAAAATGGGAAGAATGGCTGTGAAATCACAACATCAGCATCTACTAATTCTTTGTCTGCTTGGCAGTTGTCTCCATCTTTGTCAGATGTCACGACAAGTTCATGACCGTTTGACTCTAAAAATTTTCTTAAGCCTAGTTCACCAGATACACACCCTAGTAATTCACCTGGTGTGAAATCTATTGATTTTGGGCTCGGTAGAGACATGCCGTCTGGATATTTATCAAGCTTTGGTAGTTCAGATAAAGCATAATTTTTTGGCATACCGCCTTTAGGATCATCATATAATATGCATAATACTTTCATTTTATTAATTCCATGTGTTGGTTAGTATAACTTTTTTATTTAATAACATCTTTGAATAGATGCATCAAACATAAAGTTCTAAAATAATTTGAACTCTTTTTTAAGTATATAATTGTTTATAATATATGCTTGAATGATAATTATCAAACAGCCAGAAATAATCGGTGTTATCAAGAAATCAAAAGAATAACCACCTAAAATAACAATAATTGGGTTGCCGCCAGCAGGTGGGTGAGTTGAATTTGATAGTATCATAAAGAATACACCCAAACCCACTGCAATGGGGATGATCATTGATGGTGACATAGCTAATTCAACTACAAAGACTGCGTAACAGATCAACCCAACAAGTGAAGTTATTAAATGCCCAAATAATACGTTCCTTCCTTTTGCGAATGGGCTTTCTGGATAGCCTAATACAAGCACCATAGAAGAACCAAAAGACGCGACAAGGAATAATCCAAGATCTGTCCCGTTTGTTAAGAATGATAATGTTCCTATGATGACTATTGAAAAAATTCCAGCAATCAAGGCTTTGTTAAGTAAATCTTTTCTCATATTATTAGTGTCATGAAATAATTTTTATATTATAAGTCTTATTATATATTATTAGAATATTCAATTGATTAAATTCTAACATCAACTTGGGGAGATAAAAATGATATTTGATCACAGAACCTATACAATTCAACCTGGAAAAACAAATGAGTATGTAAAGATTTTTGAAGAATTTGCATATCCAGTTGCCGTTAAAAATGGACTCAATCTTGTTGCCTATTTTGTGAGTAAAGTTGGCACACTCAATCAGGTTGTTCATATCTGGCAATATAATGATTTAATGGAATTTGAAAAACTCAGGGAACAAAGAGATGCTGACCCAGGTTGGACGCTTTACAGACAAAAAATTGCTGGAATGATTGTGGCCCAAGAAGATAAGCTGATGTCTGGCGCTCCTTTTTCACCAATTAAATAATAAATTAAATAGTACTTGGAAATAGAATAATGGTAACAACTACTGAAGAAATTTTAAAAAAAAGAAGTACCGAAGAAGGAATGATCTCGGGTGGTCATCTTGTTGCTAAGGCTCTCAAAAACGAGGGTGTTGATACGATCTTTACATTATGTGGTGGTCATATAATCGATATTTACGACGGTTGTATTGAAGAAGGCATTAGGATTCTTGACTTTAGGCATGAACAAACTGCTGCTCATGCAGCCGATGGGTATGCAAGACAGACAGGGAAGCTTGGCTGTTTAGTTACAACAGCAGGTCCTGGGTTCACTAATGCCATTACCGGCATTGCTACAGCATTCAGATCAGAAAGTCCCGTCCTACATATCGGAGGGCAAAGCGCTCTCTCACAATGGAAAATGGGTGGGCTTCAGGAACTTCCTCATATGGAGATTCTTAAACCTATTACAAAATTTTCTTCAACAGTGATGTCAACTGAGAGAATTTCAGACATGGTGGCAATGGCAGCAAGAGAATGTTTTAACGGGGCTTGTGGACCTTCCTATCTTGAAATACCAAGAGACGTATTAGATAGGGAAATCCCAATCAGCAGTGCAAAAATACCTGAGCTGGGAAAATATAGAGCTTCAATAAAATCTCAAGCTGACATTGAATCAATAAAACATGTATCAGAGATTTTAGAGGTATCTAAACGACCTGCTATATTATTCGGTCAGCAAGTATGGCAAAGCCGGAGTCAGAATGAAGCGATAGATTTTATCGAGAAATTACACATTCCTGCTTACACTAACGGCGCTAGTAGAGGGATGATTGATAGCAAAAGTACATATTGTTTCGATAGGACTAGAGGAGATGCTTTCAAAGATGCAGATACAATAATAATCGTTGGTACGCCATTTGACTTTAGAATGGGCTATGGATCAAGAATATCAAAGGATATAAAAATTATCCAAATTGATCAGGATTATACAAATGTTGGGAAAAATAGGGACATTGATGTTGGATTAGTTGGACATCCAGGTGCAATTATGGCTCAAATTCAGGAATACATGCCTGAATACTCTCAAAATATCCTGACAAAACGACATGAATGGGTCGAGTCTTTGGCTGTAAAAGAAGATGAAAAATATCAGAAGTTATTGCCAACATTCAAGTCTGACAATAAACCTATTCATCCATATCGTGTAGCGTATGAGATAAATGAATTTTTATCTGATGATACTATTTTTATTGGTGATGGAGGAGATGTGGTTACTATATCAGCACAGGCTGTAAGGCCAAGAAATGCTGGTCAATGGATGGATCCGGGAGCACTTGGTAGTTTAGGTGTTGGGACAGGTTTTGCTATAGCTGCAAAATTAGCAAATCCAAATAAAGAAGTGCTTTGTTATTACGGCGATGGTTCCTTTGGAATGACAGCGTTTGATATTGAAACAGCAGATCGATTTGGTTTACCATTCATAGCGGTCATAGGTAATAATTCCGCTATGAATCAAATTAGGTATGGTCAATTAGCTAAATACGGACAACAAAAAGGTAATATCGCTAATAAGTTAGGTGATATGAATTTTTCAGAATTTCCGAAACTTTGGGGTGCGCATGGGATTGATGTGAAAGATCCTAATTTGATTTCTGAAGCATTAAATGAAGCCAGGGAATATGTTAAAAAGCATAAGAAATCTGTTGTAGTTAATATCTGGGTGGATCCGAATGAATACGCACCAGGTACAAAAGCACAAACAATGTATAAATAGAGGAAAAAATAATGGAAGCATTAAAAGATGTAACGATTCTTGATTTCACACATGTGCAATCCGGACCAACATGTACACAGCTGCTAGCATGGTTTGGAGCAAATGTTATAAAAATCGAAAGACCTGGAGGTGGAGATATTACACGTTCACAATTGCGTGATAAGGATGATGTTGACTCACTTTATTTTACGATGCTTAACCATAACAAAAAATCTGTTACGCTCAATGTAAAAGATGAGATGGGAAAGAAGATTTTAGATGATTTAATTCTTAAATCAGATGTGTTTGTTGAAAATTTTGCACCAGGAACTCTTGATAGAATGGGCTATGGTTGGGACTATATACATAAATTAAATCCAAAAATTATCCTGGCATCAATAAAAGGTTTTGGCCCAGGACCTTACGAAGATTGTAAGGTCTACGAAAATATAGCTCAATGTGCTGGTGGTGCTGCTTCAACAACAGGTTTTCTTGATGGACCTCCATTAGTAACAGGTGCTCAGATTGGAGACTCTGGAACAGGCTTGCATCTTGCATTAGGTATTGTTACAGCCCTTTACCACAGGGAAAAATCAGGCATTGGACAAAAAGTTGATGTTGCTATGCAGGATGGTGTAGTAAATTTATGCAGGGTTAAATTAAGAGACTACCAAAGACTGTCAAGTGGTCCATTAACTGAGTATAGTCAATACGGACAGGACATTCCATTTACAGACACGACACCAAGGGCTGGAAATGACTCAGGTGGTGGTCAACCAGGTTGGATACTCAAATGTAAAGGCTGGGAGAACGATCCTGATGCTTATGTGTATTTTATTACTCAAGCTCCAGTATGGGATAAGGTTTGTAACGTCATAGGTAAAGATGAATGGATTGATGATCCTGAATTCTCAACTCCAAAAGCCAGACTCAATAAATTGTCATTCATTTTTGATACAATAGAAGAGTGGACAAAAACCAAAACAAAATTTGAAGTAATTAAAATTTGTGATCCACTTGGTATACCATGTGGACCTATTTTATCTATGAAAGAAATTGCTCATGATGAGTCACTTAAAAAAACAGGTACAATTGTAGAAGTTGATCATCCAACACGGGGTAAGTATATTACCGTTGGGTGTCCAATTAAATTATCAAATTCAAAGGCTGATGTGCAAAGATCTCCTCTACTCGGAGAGCATAATGATGAAGTTCTAAAAGGGCTCCTAAATTACTCAGATGAAGAGATAAATGAAATCAATAATACGAATGCTATGAAATAAGGGTAATAGAATGAGAATTGTACTTCATGGTCAGCAAGCTTTTGGAAGCGCTGTACTGGATAGATTAATTGAGAATAAAGAAAATATAGTTGCTGTTTGTGCTGCTCCAGATAAGGAGAATGGAAAAATTGATCCACTTGTTGAAAATGCCACTAAGAATAAAATTCCTGTATTCCAACCATCAAGTTGGAAAACTCAGGAAGCATACGATCTAATGAAGTCATTCGACGCTGATTTATGTGTAATGGCCTATGTAACGCTAATTGTTCCAAGTAATGTATTAAATTTGCCAAAATTAGGGTCTATACAGTACCACCCATCATTATTGCCAATGCATAGGGGACCGTCCTCCATAAATTGGCCAATAAATAATGGATCAGATAAAACAGGTATAACAATTTTTTGGCCAGATGATGGACTTGATACAGGACCTATCCTCCTACAAAAAGAATGTGAAATTCTTCAAGATGAAACCTTGGGTGAATTATATTTTAATAAGCTTTTTCCAATGGGGATTGACGGTTTAGAAGAGGCTATAAATCTTGTAAGGAATAATAATGCTGACAGAATAGAACAAGATCTCGATAAAGGATCTTATGAAAGTTGGTTTGGCAAAACAGAAGCTAAAATTGATTGGTCACATAATGTTCAGACTATTTACAATAAGATCAGAGCGAGTGATCCGCAACCTGGAGCATGGACTTTGATAAATGGAGTAGAAGTAAAATTTTATGAAGTTGGTTTATTAGATCAAACTACCCAAAATTCTGGTGAAATTCTTAGTGTACATAGTGACACTTTAATAATTGGAACAAAAGATGGTGCAATTTCAATAAAAAAAGTTCGTGTTGATGGTAAGAAGGTCACAGCAACAGAATTTATCAATGAGTATAAAATTACAATTGGTACAATTTGTGGTCAGTAAAAATAAAGAATTATAATATTTAAAGAGAAGAAAAAGATGCCTACAGATATAGAAATAGCAAGAAAAGCAAAACCAAAACATATAAAAGATATAGCAAAAAAGTTAGGTCTAAATGATAAAGATATTGAGACTTATGGGTCAAATAAGGCAAAAATTTCTTTCGATTCAATAAATCAGAGTATCAACCGCAAGGGCAATGGTAAGCTGATTTTAGTCACTGCAATTACACCAACTCCAGCGGGTGAAGGAAAAACAACAACAACAGTTGGACTTGGTGATGGTCTTAATAAATTAGGCAAAAAAGCTATGATCTGTATAAGAGAACCATCATTGGGACCTTGCTTTGGAATGAAAGGCGGTGCAGCCGGGGGTGGTATGGCACAAGTTATACCGATGGAGGATATAAATTTGCATTTCACAGGCGATTTCCATGCAATAGGTATTGCTCACAACCTACTATGTGCAATGGTTGATAATCATATTTATTGGGGTAATAAATTAAACATTGATACCAGAAGAATTGTGATTAGAAGAGCTCTAGATATGAATGAAAGATCACTTCGTGAGATTGTATCTTCACTTGGCGGGGTTTCAAACGGTTATCCAAGATCAGATGGTTTTGATATTACGGTAGCATCAGAAGTGATGGCAATTTTTTGTTTATCAAGTTCACTAGAAGAATTAACTGAAAGATTAGGGAAAATTGTAGTTGCATATACAAGAGATAAAGAGCCTGTAACAGCAAGCCAATTAGAAGCAAATAAAGCCATGGCAGTTCTTTTAAAAGATGCTTTGATGCCAAATCTTGTTCAAACATTAGAAAATAATCCAGCATTTGTTCATGGTGGGCCTTTTGCTAACATCGCTCATGGCTGTAACTCAATCATTTCAACAAAATTAGCATTGAAACTTTCAGATTATGTTGTAACGGAAGCCGGATTTGGTGCAGATCTCGGTGCAGAGAAATTTTTTGATATAAAATGCCGACACTTAGAGGTAAAGCCTTCAGTTGCTGTTGTCGTGGCAACAATACGTGCACTAAAAATGCACGGTGGTGTTAAGATTGATCAATTAAATGAAGAAAATAAACAAGCCGTAATTGATGGATCTGAAAATCTTATTAGGCATTTAGAAAATATAAGTAAATTTGGTGTTCCAACTGTTGTATGTATCAACAAATTTACAAATGATACAGAACAAGAAATTGATGCTTTAAAGGAAACGATCAAAAAAAGCAGTGTTGAGTCCAAAGTCATTCTCTCAAATCACTGGGGAGATGGAGGAAATGGTATCAAAGAATTAGCTGAAGTGGTTGTTGATATTTGTGATAATGATGCAAATAGCTTTGATTATTTATATGAGCTCACCGATAAAATAGAAGATAAAATTAGAAAAATTGCAAGTGAGATATACAGAGCTAAAAATGTTATATTTAGCAAAAAGGTCTTAACTCAAATTAATGAGTTAGAAAAAAATGGTTATAATGATCTTCCAATTTGCATGGCTAAAACACAATATTCATTTTCAACTGATCCTACTCAAAAAAATGCTCCATCAGATCATGACATTGAGATAAGGGAACTGAGGTTGTCCGCTGGTGCGGGGTTCATTGTTGCTATATCTGGCGATATTATGACAATGCCAGGTTTGCCGCGAAAACCAGCTGCGGAGTCCATCTATCTTGATGACAATGGAAATATCGAAGGTCTGTTTTAATACTATATTCGAAGTGATTATATGAAAAAGATTTGTATACTTGGTGGTGGTGCGATTGGCTCGTGTGTTTCAGCTTCACTTACAGACGCAGGGCTAGATGTTGTTTTGGTTGATCAATGGTCTGATCATATAAATAAAATAAGGGCTGATGGTCTTACTATTATCTCTCAAGAAGGTGAGAAGAATACTAAAGTAATAGCACATCACATAAGTGATCTGGCAAAATTACAGCCCGAATTTGACTATATATTTATGGCTGTGAAAGCTTACGATACACAATGGATGTCAAAGTTTGCATCTGTGTATTTAAAAGAAAATGGAGTATTTGTTGGACTACAAAATGCATACAATGACGATCTTAACGCAGAGATGGTCGGCAAAAAAAATGTGATTGGTGCAGTAGTTGAATTAAGCTGTGAGATTTTTAACCCGGGCATTGTTCAAAGAAATACTATTCCATCAGGAACATGGTTTGCCGTCGGAGAACTTACAGGTGAGATCACACCTCGACTAAAAGAAGTTCAAAAAATTATGCTAAATGTTGGGAAGTGTGATCTAACAGATAATATTTATGGTGCAAAATGGACTAAATTAATTGCCAATTCTATGACCTGTCCTTTTTCTTCTCTTGACCTAAAAAATTGGGAAGCAGTAAAATTACCAGGTATGTTCGAGTTTTCAGTTGGAGTCGGAAGAGAGTCATTTAAAGTAGGTCAAACACTTGGGTACATGATAGAGCCACTTTTTGGACTTACAAACGAAGATATTGGCAATGCAGGAGAGAATGCTGCTGAACTAGTTATGAAAAAAATGGTTAAAGATGTCGGTCCAAATGCAAGAACTCACGCTGCGCAGGATCATGTCAAGGGGAGACGAAGCGAAATTGAATTTATTAATGGAAGGGTATCTGAAGAGGGCAGAAAATTAGGGATCCCAACTCCATATAATGATGCCGTTGTTGAAATAGCAAAAATGACACATAAAGGTGAAATAGCCCTTGATCCATCAAATATAAATATTTTGTTTAAAAAATTAGAAGAAATATTAAATAAATAATTATCTTTCAAAGTCTGATTTTTCATCAAATGGGAGATTACATAAATATCTGCGTAAGCAGTCAAGTGCCATTTCAGCACTACCTAATGTAACCCTATATTCATCACCAATAAATTTTCCTGTCCGTGATATAAGTTTGCCATCTAATGACAGACTAATATAGGTGTCAGCCTCGTTATTATCGAGATAATTAATTAGAACAGAGAGAGACATGTCAGTTGAATATTTCAGGCGACAATTCTCAGCAATTTTTTCATTTAGTATCAGACTCTTCTCTAAATCATTGTCAATTTCAAGATTTTTAGTAAGTGTCTTAATATTATTTGAGTTAACTGAGAATTTTAAATTTTCTCCGTTTTTATCAGCACCAGCTAATCTAGAACTAACATTACCTTGGGTCAGAAATTCAGCTATAGATAGTGTTTGATTAGATTTTGAAAGTGCTCTAATTATTGAGTCCTCCAAAGTATCTTTATCTTCTGTGAAAATGTAATTACCAAGGATTTTTCTAACTTCATTTTCTACAGGTATTAAATTTTTTTCAATTTCATCTGCTGAAGATGCGCGAATAAATAATTTTGTTTCTAATTGAGGGAAGTGTGCCTGAAATCCTAATTTCACATTTTTATCGGGAGCTAATTCGACTACGTCTTTAAGCAGCGAGTCAGCTCTTGACTCTCCAATACCATAGGAATGAAATGTCTTAAGCTTTGTAACAATATTTTCACCAGACATACTTAGAAGCCTTGGAATAATTTCATTTTCCAGCATAAGAAATAGTTCTCTTGGCACGCCTGGTGTGAAGAAGAAACGGGCTTTTTTAATGTTAACTGCAAAGCCACAAGCTGTGCCAATAGGATTGTTTATAAGTTCTGATGTCTTTGGAAGCATTGCTTGTTTCTTATTGTTTTCTGTCATTACCCGGCCCCTTTTAATGAAGAATTTCTCCATTATTTCAAGCCAATCTGTGCGTAATTCTAATTCATTACCTGATGCAATAGCTGCAACCTCTTGTGATAAGTCATCGACAGTTGGACCCAGTCCTCCATTCACAATAACAGCATCTGCTCTCTCTGAAGCCAGATCAAAAGCTCTTAGTAAGTCCTCTTTATTATCACCAACCGTTGTACCCCAAATCACGTTCAGACCAACTTCTTCTAATTTACTACTCATGAATGAATAATTTGAATTAATGATTTTTCCACTGAGGACTTCATCGCCAGTACATAAAATTTCTATTTTCATCTTGTTTCAATCTCTGTTTTATTTAATTTTAGATGTTTTTGGCCTGTAAAAAACCAAATTAGTATTACAATTTGTATTCCAAATATTATCATAAAACTTACATGATAAGCCATTGGATTATAATCTGAGCCTGATGTTAATGGGAATAAGTCAATAATAACTCCAACAAACCACTGTACAAAGAAAGCAATAACAAATGTACCTAGATTGACAATTGTATTTGCTCTTGATGATAGTGCCATACCAAACTTTGCGGTTATCCAAGGGTAGGATAAAATTCCACCTTGCCCAGTCATAGCAAAAATGATCCAAAAGTATGCACCAATAGAAGGCGGTAGAATAAATATTGGTGCTAATGATAGTATGTTAATAATCAAAATTATAGTTAGAATCTTAAGTATATCTACATTGTATTTACTTAAAATTTTGGCAATAACGCCACTAAGAAATATTCCTGCTATAGCTGCTATTGCGTTTATTGTCAGTCCTGTCGCAACTTCGTCCCTAGAGTATCCTGCAACATTATTGAACCAAGGGCCAGCCCATAATGTGAGAAGTGCTATATGGGCACCACCAGTTATCCAAATTAGTGGTCCCAAGTACCAGATAGACATATCTTTAAACACTATTCTGAGATCTAACAACCTTTCAGTCACTGGTTTTGAATTGTCTGTATACCCCTGTTTTGGAATGAAAAAATAAGTCAGTAAAACAACAAAAAAGATAAGTACAATAAAGACTCCGTATGTACCTCTCCATGTAAAGAAGTTTAATAAATATTCTGTTGGCCAGCTTGTAACCAACAAACCAATTTGGCCAGCACTCATAATTATTCCATTTCCTAAGGCTGAATTTTCTGGCTTGAGATACATGCTTACTGCTCTAAATCCACTCATTAATGAACCAGAAAAGCCTACTCCAATTAAGAGCCTAGCAAATGTCATGATATAGATATTTGAGCTTAGAGCAAAAATTATGCAGCCAAATGCTGCAAGTAATAGTAGTGTTATTTGTACTTTCTTTGGACCATGACTGTCTAAATATAATCCAAGTGGTATTTGGGCTGCTGCATGGGCTATAAGTAACATCGAAGTTAATAATCCCAATGAAGAAGCTGTTAAATTAACATCTTCAATTAGATTTGGTGCTAATATTCCATTAATTGATCTGAAAATTATTGCTAATAAATATCCAAGAATGAATATTGTAATTATTGTTACAGATTGTCTCATTTAAAAAGTACATAGAAAATAAAATATGAGCTCAAGCTATATTATATTTATCTATTCATCAATAGGATTTATTCTGGAGGTGTAATAAGAACCATTATACCCAGGTACTTCAATTATCGTCGAAAAAATTTCATTTATAGAAATACCATAAAAAACATCTGCTAATTCATTATTTGAAGTTATTGGATGTTTATTTCAGTTACACTTGCTTCATTTGAATTAAAGTCATTATTTGGCTTTACAGCATTATTAAAATATATAGCGAGCCCAATTATGATTATTAAAATTAATGATGATAATTTTTTACTCATTTTTTACTCAAGATAAATTGATTCTTATATATATATATATATTTCCGATTATTAAGAGAAGTATCAAGAAGGCAAATTTTGCCCTGTTAAGAGGGATTTATTATTGAAGCCATCACACTACTAAGTGTCACAGTTCCTAAATATAATCCTTTTGAATTTAATATATCTACTTCATTTAAATTGTTTACAGTCATAATTCTTGCAGCTTCATCAAGTTTTGTATCTCTTTTTATTGTTATCTTAGAGAGATTTTTTTTATTGATTTTCTTCATTATTTTTTCACACTCTATAACCTTGCCACGATTAACTTGTGCTGTAAAATTAGATATATATGTGTCATTAGGATTTAATATAATGTCCTGACCTGTGCCTGATTGTATTATTTTGCCATCTCTTAAAATGGCAATATTGTCGCCTAATTTGAGAGCTTCATCTAGATCATGAGTAATAAATATAATAGTTTTATTGAGCTCTTTTTGTAAATCAATAAGCATATCTTGCATCTCAATTCTTATCAGGGGATCTAGTGCTGAAAAAGGTTCATCCATAAGTATAATTGGAGCATCATTTGCCAATGCTCGAGCTATACCAACTCTTTGCTGCATACCACCTGAAAGTTGGTTTGGATAATTATTTTCAAAACCCTCTAGTCCAACTCTTTTAATCCAATGCATAGCCTTGTCTTCTAGTTCATGACCTTTTATTCCTTTGATTTGAAGTCCAAAATATGTATTTGATAAAACCGTCCTATGAGGTAGAAGCGCAAATTTTTGAAATACCATTGCAAAGTTTTCTCGTCTAAATGGTATTAATTCTTTATCACTAAGTTGTGTTACATCAGTTCCATTAATTACGATTTCACCAATTGTTGGTCTTATTAGTTGATTTAAATGTCTTATTAGGGTGGATTTTCCCGACCCTGAAAGCCCCATGAAGACTTGTATCTTGTTTTCAGGGATATCAATGTTAATTTTTTGTAAGCCAATAATGTGATTGTAATCATTTTGGAGATCAGTTTTATCAATATCATTTAATACCAGCTCAATGACCTTATCGGGACTCTGACCAAATATTTTATATACATTCCTAAGTCTTATATATGATTTATTTTTCATCAACTATACCGTGACTCTCTTGAATTCTTTTTCCATATGCTTGGCTTACTCTATCAAAAACAATTGCAATTCCAACAATTGCAAATCCATTAAAAATTCCAAGTGTAAAATATTGATTTTGAATTGCCATTAAGACAGGTTGGCCAAGACCTGTTACACCTATCATTGATGCAATTACGACCATTGAAAGTGCAAGCATGATTGTCTGATTTATGCCAGCCATTATAGTAGGCAAAGCCAATGGTATCTGAATATAGATTAATTTCTGACTATTTGAGGCACCGTATGAGTCAGCTGCTTCAATCACTGCTGGATTAACGAGCCTTATTCCGAGATTTGTAAGTCTGATTATTGGTGGGATTGAATATACCACAACTGCAATCAATCCAGGAACTTTACCAATACCCAATAGCATCACAACAGGTATTAAATATACGAAACTTGGCATAGTTTGCATAACATCAAGAATTGGGTTCATAATTCTTTGGAAAATATTTGATTTTGCCATTAAAATCCCAAGCGGTATTCCGAATACAATTGCCATCATAGCGGCAACAAACGTCATCGATATTGTTTTCATTGTATTATCCCACATATCAAAATATCCAATTAATAGTAGGATTATAATTACAGAAGCAACGACCTTTATATTTCTTGAACCAATCCAAGCGATTACTGAGATCAGCAATAGTATTATTGGCCAAGGTGTATTAGTTAAGAACTGCTCAGATTCAATTAAGAAAAACCTAACTGGATCAAAGAAAGACTCTATATTATCACCATATGTGCGGGAGAAATTTTTAAACCCTGTATCAATTGATTTTTTTATTGACCTTAATGACTCTAAGTCAATCGTTGGAAATTCAGTTAAAAATGACATATTATGTGAATGATGCCCCGAGGAAAGGTAGTGTTCCCCCGGGGCTAATTATAGGTTATAGAGCTTCTAGAACTTTTTGTTTGACATCATCGCTGACCCATGATGACCAATCATCAACATTATTTTGTAAATAATAAATTGCGCCTTCTTCACCAGTGGCTTGATTATCAGCCATCCATGCAAGAAGACTATTTAATGTTGCATTATCAAATGCTCTTGTGCTTATGTAATCCATGGCAACTGATGCTTCTTCAGCAAAGTTGCTTGTAACTACGGTTTCAACTGCTGAGAAACCCCAAGCATTTGGTTTTGGGTTAGCGCAATCAGCGATACCTGTGCATGTTTCCCATTCATCTTTATCATGCGGAACATTAGGTTCTAGCATATACATTGGGAGCTTGCCCAGAATTGCAGTAGGTGCCCAATAATAAGTTAAGATATTACTCCCATCATTTACAGCCTTATTAATAAGTGCATCTAAACCTGCTGATGAACCTGGATCAACAAGATCCCAACCCTTTGCTTCCATATCATATGCTTTATATAGATTCTGATTGATTATTTGGCAATTCCATCCTGCTGGGCAACCAATGATTGCGCCACGATCTGGATTTTCAGGATTTGGGAATAAGTCAGGTCTTGCGATAACATCTTCCCATGTTTTTAACTCTGGATGCGCTGCGAGTGTTGCTTCTGGAATGAACCAACCTTCTTCACCACCTTGTGAAAAAACATTACCAGTTGGGATCAATCTACCTTCTTCTTTCGCTGCATCAAGTGGTATTCTGAGTGAATTTGACCATAGTTCAGGAGCAACATCAGGCTCACCTTTTTCATTCATAGATGTAAATGTTGGCATTGTATCACCTGGTACTAATTCAACGGCGCAGTTATAGCCATTTTCAAGTATAATTCTATCTATTTCTGCAATTGCTTGTGCAGAAGACCAATTCATATTAGCAATAGTTACTGAGCCACAATCCGCTAATTTAGCGCTATCTTTTACTGAATTATTAAAATAAAGACCGGCTGCAATAAGTACTACTACTATTAACGACATAATATATTTATTCATAATTTTCCTATTTTTTATTTTTAAGTAGTCTATATTTAGTAGGCCCCTACCATAACATACTTTTTTAGAAAAATTAACCGGCGGAAGACCTTTTCTGTTGATTTAGTATATAAGTAATTGATTTTATTATATAATATTTTTTATTTATTCAAATAAAAAAACCCCCCATTAAAAAATGAGGGGTCAATTTAATTACTTTGTTCCTACTATTAGTAGATTTAATTATATTAATTAGAGTTTTCGAGTAACTCGGTTACATATTCCCAGTTTACAAGATTATCAAACCAAGCTTCTAAATATTTTGGTCTAGCATTTCTATAGTCAATATAATATGAATGCTCCCATACATCACAACCAAGTAAGGGAGTAGCTCCATTTACCAGAGGATTTTCTCCATTAGGTGTCTTCGAAACATTTAGTTTTCCATCTTTTAGTTCAAGCCAGCACCAACCTGATCCAAATTGTGTAACACCAGCATTAATAAAATCTGCTCTGAATTTATCCATTCCACCAAGATCTTCATTGATTTTGTTTTCTAAGTTAGAAGGAACTTTTGAGCCTCCTGGTGTCATCATTTTCCAAAAATGCAAATGATTATAATGTTGTGCTGCATTATTGAAAAGACCAGCATTATTGCCGTGTGACTTTATCACTATGTTTTCAAGGGACTCATTCTTTAGATCAGTCTCTGCTAGTATGTTATTGCCGTTTGTAACATATGCTAGATGGTGTTTATCATGGTGAAACTCAAGTGTTTCTGCGGACATATAGGGTCCTAACGCATCATGTGCATATGGTAAATCTGGTAGCTCAAATGCCATTTCTTTCTCCGTTATAGTTAATTATAAAACAGTGAAATATTATCATTTAAATTCTAAAATTTAAAACAAAATAAATTAAAATTCAAATTGTTGAATTAAAAGAATGCTTGAATACCTGTTTGCGATCTTCCAAGGATTAATGTATGGATATTTTTTGTTCCCTCATAAGTATTCACTGTTTCAAGGTTTAGCAAATGTCTTATGATATGGTAATCATCTGAGATTCCATTACCACCCAAAATATCTCTAGCTTTTCTTGCTATATCAAGAGCAATTTGGCAATTATTTCTTTTTAATAAAGATATTGCTGCTGGGTTAACTTTTCTTTTGTCTAACTCTCTTCCTAATTTTAGAACTGCTATCTTTGCAAGGGTGATTTGTGTCTGGAAATCTACCAGATCAGTTTGTATTAATTGATTACCAGCAATTGGTTTATTGAATTGTTTCCTATCCAAAGCGTATTGTCTTGCTGTATGCCAACAAAATTCTGCAGCTCCTATTGTTCCCCAAGATATTCCATATCGAGCCTTATTTAGACAAGAGAATGGACCCTTTAAGCCAACCACATTTGGTAGTACAAAGTCATCGCCCACAAATAATTCGTCAAAGTGAATTTGCCCAGTTTCAGATGTTCTCAAAGAAAATTTCCCTTCAATTTTCTCGGTTTTAAAATCATGCAAATCTCTATCAAGCAGGAATCCTCTAATATTACCATCATCGTCTTTTGCCCAAACGATTGCAATATCTGCAATTGGTGAATTTGTTATCCATGTTTTGGATCCATTGATAATCCAACCACCATCAACTTTCTTTGCATTTGTTTGCATACCTGCTGGATCAGAGCCGTGGTTTGGCTCCGTGAGTCCAAAACAACCTATTAGATCACCTTTAATAAGTTTTGGTATGTATTTCTTCTTCTGTTTTTCTGAGCCAAATTCATATATGGGATGAATGACAAGGGAGCTTTGAACGCTCATAGCAGAGCGATAACCCGAGTCCACTTTTTCAATTTCAAATGCAATTAAACCATAACAGACATTATTTAGATTAGCCCCTCCCAATTTCTCCGGAATAGTCGGCGCGATTAGCCCTAATGCTCCTAGTTCAGAAATGATTTCTCTATCAAATCTTTCATTCCTGAATGCGTCTTTAACGCGAGGAATTAATTTGTCTGTTGAGTAGTCTTTTGCAGTTCTTTGGACTAATTTTTCTTCATCTGTTAAATCGCTATCGATGGATAGAATATCCTGCCAATCACTGTCTGGAAGTACTTCTTTTGTCTTTGACATCATTACCTACTTTTTTTCAAAGCTCAATGCATGACCATTAATGCAATATCTTAATCCAGTTGGTTCTGGTCCATCTTCGAATACGTGTCCAAGATGAGCATCACACTCTTTACATTTCACTTCTGTTCTTTTCATCAGCAAACTAAAATCATCCACTTGATGGATATTATCTATATAATTGGTATTGTAGAAACTTGGCCAACCAGAACCTGAGTTGTATTTATGTTCAGACGCAAATAATGGTTTGTTACAGCAAACACAGTGATAAATCCCTTCAGATTTTTCATCTAAATGTGGTCCAGTAAATGGGCGCTCCGTTCCAGCTTCACGGGTTACGTAATATTGGATATCACTTAATTTATCTTTCCATTTGTCCATGTAATTATTATATCATAATTAAGCAAATAGATAAAATAATAGAAAAGAACCTAATAAGACAGTTGTCCAGAAAGCCATGTAACCAGTAGGCCATGATTTACCAAGCACACCAGATGGTCCATTATGTTTATGTAAACTCTCAAAAGTTTGACCGATAACACCTTGAATAGATTTTATTATATTATTGAACCTACTCAGGAGTTGGATATTAAACTCGTTAATAACTAATTGCCCAAATTTACGCCAGAACCAATCAAAATCAAGTGTTATAGTTAATGTTCTTTTTAGGAATTTTAACAAAATGAAAAATGCTAAACCAGAGAACATCAACAGTTGTAACTGTGATGAAACATGATCTGCGGTATATGGAAGGTACTTTACTTCATAAGGAAGTATTGAATATAAGAGTCCAGGAAATACACCAATAAAAATACACAAGAATGAGAGAATTATCATTGCTAATTTCATATTATTTGGAGGGTCGGATGCTTTTAATTTTGCATCTTTTTGAAAAAAAACAAACCAAGGAAATTTAATTCCTGCGTGCAAGAATACGCCAGCAGAAGCCATTGTTAGTAATAACCATAAGATTTTTAAATCTTCATAAACAGCAGCTTGGACTGTTAATGATTTTGATATGAATCCAGAGGTTAACGGAAATGCTGAAATTGACAAAGCACCGATTATTCCACAAATCATAGTTAGAGGCATCGTTTTGTATAACCCACCAAGGTCGGTACATTTTGTCTTGCCAGTTATGTAAAATACTGAACCGGCACTCATTAGCAGAAGTGCTTTGTATATGATGTGAGTAAATGCATGTGCAGATGCACCGTTTATCGCAATTTCTGTTCCTATGCCTATTGCGACAATCATAAATCCAACCTGATTTACAATAGAATAAGATAAAATCCTTCTCATATCATTTTCTAGTATCGCAAAAATAATACCGTAAAAGATCATGAATACTCCTATATAAATAAGGAATTCATATCCGGCATAACCGCGGATGAGAACATATACGGCTGTTTTAGTCGTAAAAGCTGATAAAAATACGGTCCCCGACCATGACGCGCTTGGGTATGAATCAGGGATCCAACTTGAGAATGGCGGAGCACCTGCATTTATTAGGAAACCAACGAGTACGAAGTAACTGAATATATTTTCTGGTCTCATTAAATCAAAGGCTACACTGCCCGTTGAACTTGCATATCCAATGATACCGATAAGTAAAATTGATCCCCCTAACAAATGAACAGCTAGGTATCGAATTCCAGGATAATAAGCATCCTTTGAGCCAGACCAAATGACAATAGTTGATGCAATAGCCATAATTTCCCAGAAGATAAATAGTGTTATCAAATCACCAGACAAAACCACAGATATCGCAGAACCTACATATATAAATGCAGAGGCTATTTCAGTTCTATTTTCTTGATTTAAACTGAAAATAGAAGTGCAAAATAAAATTAATAGGAATATGTATGAGAATAGCTTACTCAGTTTATCAATACTTATTATAACCAGTTCAAAATAATTATAATTGATAATAAAGTGGGAGCCCTCATCAAGAGATATTAATATAATAAAACTAACAATTGGAAAAATGGGCACCAATTGTCTGTATTTTATGTGTGGTATCAAGAGCCCAAAAATTATTAGAATTATTCCAGGATGTAATAGATTAGTTATCATAATAATCCTCCGGTCTCTTTAAGAAAATTCCAATTAATTTAGATATAAAAACCAAAAAAATACATGAAAGGAATCCATATAATGAGGGGAATGCAAAGAAACCATCTATTTCAAAATAACTATGACGATGAATTATAAGATCACTTAAAAATAGTAAGGCAAGTACAACTATAAATCCTAACCATAGTTTCTTTATGTTATTGGACATTCTTTATTACCTCGATGATTAGAGTGGGATATAAGAAGAGAATTACCATTAATATACAGCACGAAAGAATGGCAAAGTTTATAGTTAATGGTAGATCTTTAAATTTTTTATTAGCATTGCTTTTGTTGAAGAAGAATTTATAAATTATTGGAGTAAAGTACCCAATATTCAATAGAGTTGAAATAGTAATAACTGATAAAATTATCCATTGACTATCAGATGCTGCTGACTGGACTATGTACCATTTACTTGTAAAGCCAACAAGTATTGGTAAACCAATTAGCGACATAGCACCAAGTGTAAAAGCAATGGTAACAATTTTTAGATTTTTGCCAATTCCATCCATTTCACTTATTTTTGTGAAACCAGTGGATGTGTAAATAGCACCAGCAGAAAAGAATAATGTAATCTTGCTGACGGCGTGAGCAATTAGATGCATAGTGGCCGCAATAATTGCAGATGGTGTTAATATAAGAATTGCAATTATGACATAAGATAGCTGACTTATTGTAGAATACGCTAATAACCTTTTTAGGTTATCCTGTTTTAGTGCAATTATTGATGTTGCAATAATTGTAAACCCACAAACATACACAAGCAAATCAACTGAATTTAGCCCATGAAGTAATTCTATTCCAAATGTATAGACTAAGATTTTAATTATGGAGAATACACCCACTTTTACAACAGCTACAGCGTGAAGAAGCGCTGAAACGGGGGTAGGTGCGACCATTGCCGCGGGCAGCCAAGAATGGAAAGGCATAACTGCGGCCTTGGAAATACCAAAAACAAATAATATTAGTAGGATTGAAATTTCAAGATGATTAATTTGATCAGGCAATAGATTTGTAAATAATAAGCCTTGATCAACAAATTCAAGCCCTCCACTGAGGTAATAAACATATCCAATTGCCGGAAGGAAGAAGCATAGAGATGTCCCAAGCAGTATCAATAAATATTTTCTACCAGATGCTTTTGATTGCTCATCTCCCTTGTGAGTTACGAGAGGATAGGTTGAAATTGTAAGCAACTCGTAAAAGATAAAGAGTGTTATAAGATTGCTTGATAGCGCAGCTCCATTTGCACAAGAGATGGATATTGAAAAGAATAAGAAAAAATTACCAAGCCTTTTCTCATTATTTGAAATCATATAGCCAAGTGAGTATGCAGTAGCAACGAGCCATAGAGTATTGACCATGATGAGAAAAACCATACTTATTGGTTCTATCCCTAGTGAGATCGTTATATTGTCAAATATATTTATGATATTAACATTGGAGTTTAGCTGATCAAATTTATCATAAATGTATATTGAACAAGCCAATGTCAATATTGGACCAATATATAAAATTAATTTTCTCGTGATTTCTATTGGCCATGATAACTTGATTGCAATAGCTGTTAGAAGTGGGATGAGTATGGGAAAATAAATAAGATATTCTATCATCATTGCCCTCCAAGCAGAACATTCTGTACTGCAATTTCAGCCAGTCCTGCTGTCAATCTTGTATCAATTCCAAAATAGACTGTAGCAAATGTTAAAATAAGGGTAATTGCAAGCATTTCAACTGGTAGGCTTTTACTATTTATAATGGTGGCATCCTCAGGTTGATGGAACCACATTAATTCAATTACTCTGCCTACATAAATTAATGCTAATAGTGAACTGATCGCTAATGACAATACAACTAGCCACCAACCTTGTTCAAGCGCTCCTATAATTAAGTACCATTTGGAGATAAATCCTACAGTCCCCGGGATACCTATGAGGCTTAGAGAGCTGATTGTTAGGAGAATTGCTATCACAGGCATTTTTTTTCCAAGACCGGCCAGTTCGTGTGTATCCGAAATTTTTGTCTTAAGTACAATACATCCAATTGCTAGAAATATTGCAGCCTTAATTATTGAATGATTGATAATATGGACTGTTGAGCCAATTAATCCATTGTGGTTGGCAAGACCAATTCCTAATGTTATGTATCCAATTTGAGCTACTGAAGAATAAGCAAATAGTTTTTTAAGGTTGCTCTGGAAAATTGCAATCAATGATGCACCAAACATTGCTAGGATGGATAGCCCAATGATGACAAATACAAATATTTTATTTGAATAAACAACGTCATATCCGTAAACAAGGAATAGATATTTGATAAGCAGATAAATTGCAACTTTTGTGGCTGTAGATGATAAGAATGCAGTTCCCACTGAAGGAGCATAGGCATAAGCATTTGGAAGCCATGCGTGTAATGGGAAGAGAGCTACTTTAAGAGCAATTCCAACTGTAATGAAAGCTAAAGAAGCATATAACGGTCTGTATATTTCTAATTCTTGTATTCTTATTGATATATCATATAGATTTAGGCTTCCAGTTAGGACAAAAATTAGTCCAACACCTATTACATATAAAGTGGCGCCAATTGTACCCATAATCAGATATTGATAAGCCGATAAAAGGGCTCTTCTATCTGAACCCATTGAGATTAGGATATATGTTGCTAATGAGGATATTTCTAAAAACACAAAGGCATTAAATGCATCACCTGTTGATAGTATTCCTATTAATCCTCCCAAACATAACAAATACATGGAGTAGAAGGTTGAAATTTTATTTTCTTTCAACTCACTATTTAAACTATGCCTGGCATAGATTAGTATTAAGAAAGATGCAATTGAAATTAGGATAACAAATAGAGCATTAAATTCATCTATTCTATATTCAATCCCAACGGGGGGTTCCCAGCCTCCCATAGCATATGAAATATTTCCATTTTTACTTACCTGTAAATACATCATTATGGAAGCAATAGATGTAATCAAAGATGCAGTAGAAGAGATTAGCCAATTGATTGAATTATTGCGAATTAGCATCACAAATACTGAGCTAATTATGGGGAGCATGACAACTATTGCGGCGATATGGTCAATCATTCTTAAATCTCATCTTCAAATAGTTTATCTTCTTCAATGGTTCCGAATTCTTCATTGATGCGAATTACTAAAGACAGCCCAAGTGCTAACGTTGCAATACCAACAACAATTGCAGTCAATATAAGAACGTGAGGAAATGGGCTTGAGTAGACAGAAAAATCATCACTCAGTATCGGTGCAGTTCCATTTAATATTTTTCCAGGTGAAATGTAGAGAATATAAACAGATGTCTGGAAAAGTGCTAAACCAACTAATTTTTTAACCATATTTCCTCGTGATACAACGATGTAGAGACCACTGATCATCAAGAAAATTATTATGTAATAGTTATAAGACGATACGAAGTTATATAAAAATGAACTCATTTCTTACCCCTATTAACAAATGCATAAAATATTGAGACCATAGAACCAATGACAGTTACAAAAACGCCAATCTCAATTGAAATAATACCAATATGCTGTCCATGTTTTGGGTAATGAGCTAATGCGTCGTAATCAAGAAAGTTAAATCCATTTAAAATTGATATAAAACCTGTCCCAGCGAAAATAATAACTCCTAAGGGGATCATTAAATGAAAAATCCATTCAGGAAAGTCTTTTAGTGCTTTTGTAGATCCAAATATTATTGTGTAAAGTATTATCGCTGAGGCAAAGATAACGCCTGCTTGGAAGCCGCCACCAGGACCATAATCTCCGTGGAATTGGACATAGAATGCAAAAATGAGAATAAAAGGTATAAATATTTTTGAAGAAATTCGGAGTAATAGATCTAATCTCATGCCAATATCCTAAGAATTATCTTTCTTCAAAAGGGAGATTACACCAATGGCTGCTGTAAAAACAACAATCACTTCACCAAGTGTATCAAACCCTCTATAACTTGCTAGTACTGAGGTAACAACGTTTGGAACTCCTGTTTCGGGAATGGACCTTTGAAGATACTGTGCTGAGACATGATTGTGCAATGGAGTATCTGATGCTCCAAATGGAGGAAGACCGTATGTACCATAGATTAAAAGCCCACCTATAGCCAAGCAAACCATAATAGGAATTATTGAACTATGCTTTGGCTCTTCTTCAGTAGTTTTTGTGTAGTATATCACTGTTAACATAAGCACAGTAGAAACACCTGCTCCAACTGCAGCTTCCGTTAGGGCAACATCAACAGCATCAAATATTAGTAATAATGTTGCCATCAAAAAGCTGTAAATTGTACTCAGTACTACAACACTAAACAAATTTCTTAGTTTTATTATACCAAGTGTTGTTATAGCCATAAGCGTCAGAATGATCATGTTAACGTAGATTTCTATTTTTTTGTCCTCCCTGATACTTTGATTGGCTTTATGTTATCGTGGATACAGGCTCTTGCGAGTGCATGAGTTGCAACAGATGATAAATAGAGTATGGCAAGCAGTACTACAACTAATTTAAGCGACACAGCATTAAACCCAGAGTATATAATTAACCCAAAAATAATTAGGCTTGCACCAGTAGTTTCCATTACAGAGGTTGCGTGCATTCTTGTGAACACGTCTGGCATTCTAACTAGGCCTATTGCACCAATTAAAAGAAAAATAGAACCCAAAATAACTAGCCCATAAGAAATGTATGTTTGTAAAACAATCATAATTATTCTTCCTCACCATGGCTTAAGGTTCCATATCTGAAATACTTCAGAACAGCAAAAGTTCCAATCAAGTTAAGCAGAATATATGTTATTGCAATGTCAAGAAAATCAGTTCTATTAGTCATAAATCCATAAACGATCAAAAATAATACGGTTGTTGTTCCAATGATATTTGCAGCGAGAAGCCTATCAAATAAGGTTGGACCAATAAGTGCTCTATAGAGGGATATTATTAGCGTGATAGATATAATAAATATGACGACACTAAACATCCGTATCACCCATTAATTTTTTAATTCTGTTATCCATTATTCCGCTTTGTAATGAAGCTTTTGTATCTTTTGTAAGGGCGTGTATATCTAACTCTTTTGATGCATTATTAGTTATGACAGATATTGTACCTGGTGTCATTGTTATAGAGTTTGCATATATGTTAAAACCCATTGTTGTTTTTTGATTTGATTTAATTTTAAAGTATTGTGGACTGATATCCATCTCTTTTGAGAGTATTAACTTGGATACATAAAGACTTGATTGAATAACTTCTTTATATAACCACATCCAATAAAGAACAGCTTTTGGAAGAATTGAAATCGGCATGGATTCATCATCAACCATCTTTAGCTTATTTTGATAGAAAACAATCAAGACCGAACAAATCAGACCGACTGATATTAATAAAATGACATTTTTACCAGATAATAGGTACCAAAAGAGAAAAAGAGTTGCTATCTGAATTAGAATTAGGACTGGCTTATTCATTTCTCAATTTCCAGAATTAATTGATGAATGTGCATCATCTTTTATTCTTTGTATCATTGAAAGTAACCCATTTGAGCGTTGCGGAGACAAGTGACTTTGTAGTCCAAATCTTTCAAATACATCTTCATGTTTTATGTCCAATATCTCACTTGGTTTCCTGTCTGAATATATTGCAATTAGAATTGCGATCAACCCCTTTACGATAAATGCATCACTGTCACCTACAAATTTTAGGACTTTTTCCCCATCTTTATCTATATTTAGCGATGAATATAACCATACTTGGCTTACACAACCATTAACTTTAGTCTTATTATTTTTAAGGGCATCATCTAAATTAGTGACCGATTGACCTAATTCAATAATGTATTTGTATTTGTCCTCCCAATTTTCTAGGAACTCCATATTATCTAGTATTTCTTCTAAGTCGGTCATGAATATTTATTACGGTTTTGTAAAAAAATTAGTTTATATATGAACATCCTAATATATTATACGATCTAAACTTATTTTTTAATTGTCATTTTTAATTATTAATATCTATTTATGTTTTGGAAAGAAAAGACACTAAGTGAGATGAGCCCGGAGGAGTGGGAATCACTTTGTGATCGCTGTGGCAAATGTTGTACGTTAAAGTTACATGATGAGATTTCTGATGATATTTATGATACATCAATGGTCTGTAAGCTATTCAATTTAAAGAAATGCGAGTGTAATGATTACAATAATAGAATGAAATATGTAAAAGATTGCATAAAACTTACACCATCTAACATTGGTGAGCTTGAATGGCTTCCAGAAACTTGCGCCTACAAGATTGTCTCTAGAGGAGGAGAATTGTTTGATTGGCATCATTTAATTTCCGGATCTTATCAAAGCGTCCATGAAGCGAAAAATTCAGTTATATCTAATAACGTTGTAAGTGAGGAAGATGTTAAAGACGATGATTATGAAGATTATATAACGAAAAAAATCACAAAATTATGAGAAAGAATATCAAAAGAGTATATTTGTTACTGGCATCATTTTTAATGTCTGCTATTGCAGTTGCGCTCATTCTTATCGCACTCGATGATAATATTGTATATTTTTATTCTCCAAGTGAAGTTGATCAAATAGACAATAATAACCTTATTAGAGTTGGAGGACTGGTAAAGGATAATAGTTTAATAAGATTAGATGATGATAGCATAAAATTCACTATCACAGATAATGATGGTGAAATTGAGATTTTTTATACAGGGATTCTTCCTGATTTATTTAGAGAAGGCCAAGGGGTAATTGCAGAGGGCAGGTTAGATGGAAATGCATTTTATGCCAATATTATAATGGCCAAACATGATGAGAATTACATGCCAAAGGAAGTGTATGAAAACATCAGAAATAATTAAGACGATTATTTATGTGAGTTTGCTATGATAGCATTTATTGGTAATTTGCTGCTTTGGTCGACTATCATCTGTTGTATATTATCAATAGTATATTCGAGAATATATTCAAAAAATCCAATCAGAAGTATACGTTATACGAGCTTATTTGGGGTTTCACAATTCCTTATCATATTCTTTTCATACATACTCCTAACTTATGCGTTCATAATATCAGATTTCTCCATATTAACAGTTTGGAAAAATTCAGAACTTGATATGCCTCTTGTATACAAAATTACAGGTGTGTGGGGTAATCATGAAGGCTCAATGTTGTTGTGGGTACTTATACTATGTCTATTTGGTTTTTTTGTGATTGTTTTTGATACAAAGCTTCCCAGAAGTATATTGAGAAATATCATATTTGTACAATCCACAATAACTCTAGCTTTTCTTTTGTTTATAGTATTTACGTCCAACCCATTTATATTCCAGAACCCTGTTCCACAAGATGGGTTTGGGCTTAATACTTTACTTCAAGACCCAGGACTCATTATTCATCCGCCACTTCTATACATTGGCTATGTTGGATATTCAATTGTATTTTCATTTGCCATAGCAATTATGCTCGAAAGGGAAGATATTGATGGTTGGGGGAAATGGATTGAAAAGTGGGTGTATATTTCATGGGGATCCCTTACAGCTGGAATATGTATCGGTTCTTGGTGGGCATATTATGAACTTGGTTGGGGGGGTTGGTGGTTTTGGGATCCAGTTGAGAACGCATCCTTATTACCATGGATTACAGGTACTGCTCTAATTCATTCTTTAATACATTTCAACTCAAATGGAAGACATCAAAGTTGGACCCTTTTGTTAGCAATTCTAAGTTTTTCATTCAGTCTTTTGGGAACTTTTTTAGTAAGATCAGGGGTGTTAACTTCAGTGCACTCTTTTGCCTCTGACCCATCGAGAGGTTTATGGATTCTTATAATTATGTCCATCTTTATCGTATGCTCATTATTATTATTCTTTTCATATTCTGATCGAAAGGTTGATAAGAGTGATTTTGTCATTCTTAGTAGGGGTTCGTTTATCCAGATTAATAATTATCTCATGGTAACCTCTTGTATTGTTGTTCTGTTGGGAACAATTTACCCTCTTATATTAGATGCTTTAACAGGAGACATTATAACAGTTGGTCCACAATATTTTAATCTTGTGATGACTCCAATATTAATACTTGTAGCCATTCTTATGCCAATAGGTCCGAACCTGCCGTGGAGTGGTAGAATTAACCAGTTTATTCTAAAGAAGTTATTTATTTCATTGGTATTAACGATATCAATTCTTCTGTTGCTTCAAATAATTATTGAAGGAAAAAGTTTGAATTTAGCGATCTTTTTCATTGGTTTGGGAATGTGGATCATCATTGTTTCAATAATAGATCTCTTCCCTAGAAATATTGAGAATATAAGTTTTTCACTTTCAAAAATTGATTTACAAGATCTCCGAAAAATAAATTCGCCTAGACTTAGTTCCAGAGTTATTCATGCAGGATTTGGTCTAATGATAATTGGAATTGTTGCAGCTTCAGCGTATGCCGAAAATAAAGACACGAAGATTAATCTAGGGGAAGAAATACAACTTAATAAGTTTTCAATTAAGTATACAGGAGTCTCTGCAGAAATTGGTGAAAATTATGATGACTTAGTTATGAATTTTGAAATTTATAAAGAAGGTAAAGAAATAGAAAAGATGGTACCTCGGAAAAGGATATTCAGAAAAAGTGGTGACATTACGACCGAAGCCGCTATTAACAGATATTTTTTTGATCATATATTTCTTACTGTTGGTGAAGTTGATGAAGGGCATGTCTTCGCATCAATATCATATAAGCCTCTAGTTAGGCTAATTTGGCTTGGAGGGTTCCTTATGGTATTTGGGGCAGTCATCAGGCTAAACCGCAAAACAAAATTATTTTGAGATTAATATGATGAATAAGAGTAATATATTATCTTTTTTATTTCTGTCATTCTTGGTTTTTTTCGGCATTAGTGATTATCGAGAGACTCATTCGGCACAGGCAGATAACACATCAGAAATGATGGAAATATCTAAAGAGTTAAAATGCATTGAGTGCGATGGACAAAATGTTTACGAGTCTAATTCAAATTTCTCAAAGTCAATAAAAGCATATATCCTAACACAACTCAGCCAAGGTAATGATAGGAGTACAATTATCGAAAACATCCGTATGAGATATGGTGATGCAGTTCTGATGAAGCCACCGTTCCAAGGAAATACATTTATTTTGTGGGTAACACCTTTTTTAATTCTGATATTAGGTATTGGATTTGTATCTTACAAAATAATTAAAAATAAAAAATCTTAATTATGCTGTTTTGCGATCTTGGCCAAGCTCTTCAGAAGAAATAAGAGGAATTGAAATTGTAACGGTAGTCCCTTTTCCAACAGCACTCTTCAAACTAATATTACCATCATGAACATTTATCAAACTATTTGCTATAGGTAATCCCAACCTAGCGCCTTCTTGGTTAATAATACTTTCTTTGCGTGATTTATTAAATGGTTTAAAAATACTCTCAATTTTAGAATTTTGCATTCCGTGACCATTGTCTTCAATTATAATATTTAGCCACCCATTCTGGATTTCGTTTTTAATAGTTATCGTTCCACCAACTTTATTAAATTTAATAGAGTTTGAAATTATATTTGATATTGCTTGTTTGATAGCTGTTTCATTGCAGTTCATACTGGAATGAAAATCGAATTTATTTTTTACACTTATGTTTTTTTGTACAATATCGTTTTTGAAGTCATCTAAAACTTCATCAATTATATAATCTATCTTCTGATTTCTCTTATTTATTGTAATGTTTTCTTTTTCAAGACTTGTCATTGACTCAATGCTACTTATTATTTGCATCAACTCGTTACCACTATTATGGATGTCACTCGCATATTCAATAATTTTTTCTGGATTTGTAATGGTTTGATTTTTTAACATTTCAGAAAAACCAATTATTGCATTTAAAGGCGTTCTTAGTTCATGACTCATATTAAGTAAAAACTTAGACTTATCGTTTTCTAGATCTCTTAAATTGTCTCTTTCGGAGTTAACCCTTTTTGCTAATTCAATTAATTGTTGTGATTGAATTTCTTGTTTCCTTCTGAGATTTTCTAGCTCCTCAACTTTATAAATTAACTCATGTTCATTTTTCAGAAGAGTTTGCTCATTTTTCTTCTGGTTTGAGATATCCAAGCCCATTGATGCAGAATAACCTGAGCTTGTTGTGATCTCAGTATTCATAATCCACCTTTTATCCTTTAGCTGTATTTCACTAACTCTCATTGGATTTGAGTTATTCGGGTCAATAGAATCTGTATTTTTATTCACTGGAAGCTCAACAAGCGATTTGGTTAGTAGTTTTTTTATTTCTGATTTGTTCATACCCGTATTTGTTACACTTTGAGGTATTGTATAAAAATCTCTGAATTTTTTATTACTCATTATCAATTTATCTTTATTATCAAACAAAACAAATGATATTGGCAGTGACTCAATTACCTCGTTTAGTGTTGCTTGTAATCTATTTGCATTTACTTCATGATTTTTATCACGAGTATTATCAATCATTATTCCATAAATATGACGTCTTCCAGCTTTGTCCTCGATAACTCTAGCCTTCAATTTGTACCAATTATTTGAGATGTTTGTTTGATACTTAAATGAAGTATCAATTTGATCGATTTTCTTCCTAATTGTATCATTTGCAAGTTGATAAAAATTAGTATTACTTCCACTGACTTTTTTCAGAAAATCCTCAAAAGACATGCTATTCATTCTATCAATTTCTTCAATATTAAATATCTTATTTGATAGGTATATTTTCTTATTATCCAGTGACCAATTAAAATATAATAGATCCCTGTTGTTTGTTATGAGGTTTTGGTGGTGTTCCAGAGAGGATAATCTATCGATTATTTGATTATTGTAATTTAACTGTGATTTATTCAAAACTGTAATTACTAGGAGCATAATTACATTAGTTATAATTGCATATGGTGTGATATTTACGTCAAGGATGCTGAACAATGAGGCCTCTGTAAACTCATTGTACGCAAGTATTAATGTGGACCCAACAATTACTGTTAATGCCAACCAAAAACAAACTAACCTTAGCTTGTTTTGTGCACCAACAGTTGGATGGTTTAGTTCCAACTGCATTTCCTCCTCCTAGTGATTCGTTTCCGCAATTCCGAATCACTTACTATTGATTCGTATATCAGCTAAAAAGTAAAGAAAAAAATGCATTATTTTAATTTTAAATTAATTGAATTTTTCTAATTTTTTATATAAAACATTGATTTATAACGAAAATTAATTTAACGAAAAATTAATTATTTTTTTTCAATTTTGATAGGGTTTTCTGTTATTATTTGGACTCTATTGAATGTAAATTACATATATTGGAGTGGTTTTTTGGTGGATATATTAGAAATAGATCAACTCGGAAAAAGAAATGGTCTACCTGATAGTTTAAGAGAATTATTAAAAAAATATCCAAGAGATACATGGGAAGAAGATGTATTGAACGGCAATTGGGTAGGGTATTGGTTAGGTCGCCACTCGGTTTTCAAAGAAATCAGTTTTGCAATTAACCAATCGCTTCAGAACATTCTTGATAATAAAATTTCAACAGACAAATTTTTAAATGATTATATTCAATTGATGAATTTAATGCTAAAAAATTTGAACTCCCATCACACTGTAGAAGATAATTATATTTTTCCAAAATTTTCACAAAAGATTGAAAAATTTTCGTATGGGCTTGATTTACTTGAAAATGATCATCACCTTATTCACTCTTCTATTGATAACGTTGTCGTTGAAGGTAATTCTCTTATAAAAACTATCAATGAAAATAAGGTTTTTGATATCAAAAAAGTCGTAGGATCATACAAAACAGTCAATGATGAATTTGATAAACTATTGATGGCACATCTCAATGACGAAGAAGATTTATTGATACCTCTAGTTGCCAAATATGGTGAAAAATATTTTGATCTTGGGCATTAATGGATAATCACCTATCACATAAAGTTTGTATTGCTCCTATGATGGATTACACAAACACGCATTTTAGATATTTTTTGAGGCATTTATCAAAAAATATATTTCTTTACACTGAGATGATTTCTGCTGATGCAATCATTCATGGTAACAGAGAGAAATTATTAAAATATCATCAGATAGAACATCCAATCGCTTTACAAATTGGTGGTTCCAATATTGAAAAAATGACAGAGGCTTCTCTAATTGGTGAAAATTATGGTTATGATGAAATTAATTTAAATATTGGTTGTCCCTCACCAAGGGTACAAAGTGGGAATTTTGGTGCTTGTCTTATGACTGACGTTAAGTTAGTTTCTGAAATAATCACCAGTATAAAAAATAAGGTTAAGATACCTGTTACTGTGAAGTGTCGTTTAGGTGTTGATGATCAAGATATCGATAAAGAACTGCCTATATTTATAAGCTCAATTGTTGATGCTGGAGCTGACCTAGTTATTATTCATGCAAGAAAAGCTTGGTTAAACGGCATAAGTCCTAAAGAAAATAGAACATTACCAGAAATTGATTATGAAAAGGTCTACAATATAAAAAGTAATAATCCTGATATCCCAATCATAATTAATGGTGAGATAAATTCATACACTGATATTGAAAATCACTTAAATTATGTTGATGGTGTAATGTTGGGTAGAAAAGTCATTAGTGATCCTCTTTTCTTTTACGATGTAGATCCAATCATATTTAGTGAAGATAATATAAATTCCATAAGTGATATTATTGATATTTACAGTGATTATGCAGATAAACAAACGCAACTTGGTGTATCAAAATCTCAAATAATAAAGCCACTTATGAGTCTGTTTAATAACAAACCAAACGCAAAAAATTGGAGACGAGGTCTGGATAGATATAGAAATAGCGATTTTAGTGCATTCAAATTTATTACCTCGCTGCATAAACAGTATCTTGAAGCATTACAATGACAACAAATACAATCCCAACTTTTAAAGAGTTGGTTGAATTTATAAAAGATGTCCCAAATATTGATCATGAAGCGGTTTCATTAGTGAGAAAAGCTGAAAAGAAATCAAACATTGCACAATTTGGTGTTTTAGAAGAATTGGTGGAATGGTTGTCTGGATGGCAGGGATCCTACCCACCGAGAGCTGATAATATAGTTATGTCAATTTTTATTTCTAACCATGGAATATCAGATAATTATGATATTTCAGAGTACCCAAAATCAAATCAAGACTCATTGGTCAGTGGTTTTAAATCAGAGAGTTCTTCATTAAATCAATTGTGTAAGCTTCATAATATTGGCTTACAGGTTTTTGACTTAGCTATGGAATTACCAACAGAGGATATTACAAGAAAGCCCGCAATGGAAATTAACGACTGTATTACCACCATACTTTACGGTCGTGAGGCAATCTCATCTAACCCAGATTTATTATGCCTTGGTGAAGCTGGAATAGGTAATGATACTATAGCACTTGCAATGTGTTGCGCATTATTTGGTGGAGACATTGAGGGTTGGTTAGATCCTAATGCAGATATTACAATTAGAGAAAATCAAGTCAAAATTATAAATACTGCGCTTAATTTACACAAAGAGAGACAACCACTAGAAATACTTCGAAATTTAGGTGGACGAGACTTTGCAGCAATGGTAGGAGCTATAATTTCTGCTCGTTTTGAGAGAGTTCCAGTTATATTAGACGGAATTTCAGCGTGTACTGCTGCGGCACTTTTATTTGCTATATCCCCTCATACAATAGATCACTGCTATGCTGCTCACCAATCCCATAATCCTTCTCATGGTAAATTATTATCAATTATTAATAAAAAGCCATTATTAGATCTTGAGCTTTTGGAAGCTAACGGATGCGCTGCTGCATTGGCAATACCTCTAATTGCGTCTGCAATTCAAATACATATTAATAAATCTCATGATATAAACATTTAGGCTACCAAAGAAATGCTAATTATGAGAAACTTAATATATATCTAAAGTATGGGAATAATATGGATTTCATAGTCGTACTTTTTGCCGCTATCATCGGAGACCTCATATGGGGCAATAAAAAGAATTTTTCTGAAAGATTAAATTATCCAGTCATAGTTTTTGGAAGATTTATTGATTTCATAGATCGCGAATTTAACAAAGATGAATTCTCTGATAATACAAAAGTTTTCAACGGAACCATTATAACGTTGATGGCTATCATAATTTTATGGTTTTTTGCAATAATATTAGAAAAAATCCTTTTTGGTAATTTTGTTGGAAATATTTTAATAGGTTTTTTTGTATCACTCTTTTTGAATATAAAATCTTCATTTAATGAAATTAAGGCTATCTATAATAATTTTATGGACGATGAAATTGACCAAGCCAAAGATGGGCTAGGAAGCATATCATCAGTTGATTGCTCAGAGTTAAATGAAAGTGAAATAACTGCTCTTGCAATTGATAATCTGTTTAGGAAATTAATGCTTCATCTTGTGTGTCCTTTGTTTTGGCTTTTCATTATGGGCTTACCTGGGCTGCTCATAAGTAATTTTATTTCTTATGCCAATAAGCTAACTTTTCAAACAGGTACTAAATATCAACTTTTTGGGAAATTCATCTCGTATTTGGAAAATATTATCTATTATATCCCCTCTAGACTTACCTCTCTTCTAATCATTTTATCGTCTTTTATCCTCAAGGAAGATTGGAAAAAAGCTATTATTACTACACGTGAGCACTCAAAAGAAAAGAGCTTACTCAACCTTGGTTGGGCTAGTGCGTCCATAGCAGGGGCTCTAAACATTATCATTAATGTGTATGATACAAATACTGAAAATGATGATTTTTTTGTTATAAATCCTGATGGTATTCAATCAATAAATTTTGATTACATAATGAAAGGTATTTGGATTTATATAGTTTCTATATCTCTATTTTTGGTTGGGATATTTTTTGGATCTATTGTATAAAATTTGATATAACTAGTTTTGTTTATTTATTAAAATTTTTCAAAAAAGATTGAGCTAATGGTCATAAATATTGAAAATATACTCTCTGAAATTACTGAAGATACACAGCTAAATGTTGAGACACTAAATGACTTTCTAAAAATAAAATCTATTTCAACAATACCTGAATATGCAACTGAATGCATGAAGGCAGCAGAATGGCTAAAAAATTATTTAACAGAAATTAATTTAGAGACAATTATTTATGAGTCAGAGGGGCATCCCATTGTTTATTCTGAATATAAATCACAGAAGGCTGGATCTAAAACCTTACTTTTTTATGGTCATTATGACGTTCAGCCTGTAGACCCAATTAGCCTCTGGAACTCTGACCCATTTCAGCCAACAATTTCAGAAATTGATGGAGAAAAGTGTATTGTTGCGCGGGGTGCCAGCGATGATAAAGGTCAACTACTGACATTCTTAATTGCACTTAAATATTTTTTCAAAAATTATGGCGAACTACCTTTCTCACTTAAAATTATTTTAGAAGGTGAAGAAGAATGTGGTTCCAAAACTTTACCAATTTTTTTGAAAGATTATCAGGATAAGCTATCAGCAGATATTGCATATGTTTGTGACACAGGCATGTGGAATAAGAACACTCCTGCTATTACAAGAAGTCTTAGAGGACTTCTATCTGAAGAGGTTGAAATTATTGGTCCAAATAGGGATCTTCATTCTGGTGAATATGGAGGTGTTGCTTGGAATCCAATAAGATTATTGAGTGAGATAATTGCAAAAATTTACAGTGCAGATGGAAAGGTCATGATTCCTGGATTCTACGATGGCGTGAGTGAGGTTCAAGAGAATATAAAAGCAAGTTGGTCACAATTGGAATTTGATGAAACTGATTATTTGAATAAAATTGGACAAATTACCTCATCAGGCGAAAATGATAGAACTATTTTTGAAAAAACATGGGCTCGTCCAACCTTTGAAATCAATGGAATTTATGGCGGATACACAGATGAAGGCACTAAAACTGTAATACCTTCTAGTGCAAGCGCAAAAATTACTTGTCGGCTTGTTGGCAAACAAGATCCAAAGAAAATATTAGATAATATACACTCATTTATAAAATCCAATGTTCCAGATGGAATAAAAGTTAATTTTAAAGGTGCTGACTATTGCAAAGCTATAGAATTTGATACTGATAGTGAATTCTTTTCAGTTTCTTCAGAAGCAATCAAAGAGGAGTGGGGGAAAGCTCCTGTATTTACAGGTGGCGGTGGCTCAATTCCAGTTGTAGAAGTATTTAAAACTCAATTAAATATGGATACGGTATTAGTTGGTTTTGCACTAGATGATGATCGAATTCATAGCCCAAATGAAAAATATAATTTATCTTCTTATGTAGGTGGGATTAGAACGTGGGCAAGAATATTTTCAAAATTTGCCTAAAATATTAGTAGTTTTGGAGTAATATTTCTCTTATTTCAAAAAGATCTGATATCAAGAAATCCGCTTCAACGCCAGGAATTTTCTCGTCAAAGTAACCAAAGTCTACGCAAACAGATCTAACATTACAATTTTTTGCTGTTAGGATATCGGTGGTAGTATCGCCTACCATAAGCGTATTAAGTGGTTTAATATTATGGTTTTTCATTATAGTCAGTAGAGGAAGTGGATTGGGTTTGTTTTGAGCAAGCGTATCTCCCCCTATTATTTCATCGAAATAGCTAATGACCTTAAAATCTTCTAAAATTATTTTTGCTAATTTTTCAGGTTTGTTAGTGCAAATATTCAGAACATAGTCATTGTCTTTAAGCCAGTTGAGAGTCCTAATGGCGTTCGGGTACAAAGAACTTTTATTTGATATATTCTTTTCGTAAATAAGGAGAAACTGAGAAATTAGTTTCTCAATTTTAGATTGTTCAAGGCTTATGTTATTAAATTCAAGATTTTTTTTTATGAAATATTCTCCACCTTTACCAATAAATTTTCTTGAAGTTTCTGGATCAATTTCGACGTTTATGATTTCGCAGATTACCTCTCTTGCTGATGCAATAAGATCTGGTGCAGTATCTATCAGTGTTCCATCCAGATCAAATACAACCATTTTTTGGCGTGTTCGCTTTATCATTTTTATTACTTTTGCAAATATATGTGTTAAAAACATTAATATATGAATGTTTTATATGGTCCAATAAATTTCTGATGGTTACACAACAAAAAAAAATAAATGCAGCAAAACTTGCTATCACAAAAATCACTTCAGGGATGAACATTGGACTAGGGACTGGATCAACTGCAAACGAGTTAATAAAGTTATTGGGTGATAATCCTGAGCTAAAGGACAATTGCAGATTTGCATGTACATCTACTCAAACTGAGTTACTGGCAAAAAATAATTCAATTAATATCGAAGAAATTGATAACTTCAATTATTTAGACCTCACCATAGATGGAGCTGATGAAATTGATCACAATGGAAATATGATCAAGGGTGGAGGTGGAGCACTTTTGCGTGAAAAAATGATAGCGTCTATCTCTAAAAATTACATTATCATCGTAGATGATACAAAATATGTCGATAAGTTAGGAAAATTTCCATTACCAGTGGAAATTGTTAAATTTGGACCAAAATCAACAATCACATTATTGAAAAATATTTTCTCAGAATATGATTTGTATCCGGAAATTAAAATTAGACTGAATGATGATGGGTCGTATTTTTATACAGATGGGGGTAATCTCGTAGTTGATTGTTATTGTACTGAGCTCAATTCACTTAATGAGATTAAAAATAAAATTGAAAGTGTTCCGGGTGTTGTTACTAGTGGATTATTCATTGATATGGCTAGTTCAATGATATTAGGTGAGAATGATAAGGCAGTGGAAGTATTATTCAAATAATTAGTTAGTTTTAGGGTTTATCATGAAAAGCAATATTAAAGAATGTGATTTATTTGTTATTGGCGCAGGCTCAGGCGGAGTAAGGGCAGCACGGTTGGCGGCCCAAAGCGGTGCAAATGTTGTCATTGCTGAAAGATATCGAATTGGAGGCACATGCGTTATTAGAGGTTGTATCCCAAAAAAATTACTGAGCTACAGTTCAAAATTTAGCAAACATAATATTATTGCTGAAAGTTATGGTTGGAACTTTGATGAACCTAAATTTTCATGGGAAAGATTAATAGAAAATAAGAATAATGAAATTCAAAGACTAAGTAATATTTATAAAACAAACCTCGAAAAATCTGGAGCAAATGTAATTGAGTCCGAGGCAAAAATTATTGATAAGGATATTGTTGAATTATCAAATGGTGATCAATTCAAATGTAAGAAAATATTAATAGCGACCGGTGCAAAGCCAAATTTCCCAAATATTATAGGAATTGAACATGGAGTATCATCAGATGATTTCTTTGAATTGGATAAACTGCCAGAAAATGTTGTAATTGTAGGTGGAGGGTACATTGCTCTTGAATTTGCTTCAATTATATCAGGTTTCGGATCTATGTGTGAACTTATATATAGAGGCGATAAACTTCTCAAAAATTTTGATATTGATATAAGTAATAATATTTATGAACAAATTCAGTCAGACAAATGCAAAGTGAGATTAAATACTGATATCACAAAATTAGATCTTCATGATGGTAAGTACATTGCAACCTTAAATGATGGTTCAACTATTTCTACTGATCTAGTGCTCTTTGCGACAGGAAGGAATTCGGATCTTTCATTTATAGGAGATAAGATTGAAATAGAAACAGACGCGAGCGGAAGAGTGATTGTTGACAACCAATTCCAAACATCCATACCAAATATCTATGCAATTGGTGATGTTGCAAATAATTATCATCTAACTCCTGTCGCAATCAGAGAAGCTATGATTTTTGCTAGGAAGCAATTTGAAAAAGATAAGGATAATTACATCATTGAAAATATCCCAACAGCTGTTTTCTCAAATCCTGAAATTGGAACCGTTGGTATATCAGAACAAGATGCTCTGCAAAAATATAAAAAGATAGACATTTATACATCATCATTCAGGCCGTTGTATTATACTTTATCAGATGTAAATAAACGTACCTTTATTAAGCTTATTATCGATCACAAGACTCAAGTACTTGTTGGTTTTCACATGATGGGAGATGACTCTGCTGAATTAACACAGATTATGTCAACATTGATCAATAAGAAAGCAAGTAAAATGGACTTAGATAATACAATACCATTGCACCCATCTACCTCCGAAGAAATAATGACAATGAGAAATAAGGTTACCAAAGAATTATAGCCTTTGAAGAAATTTTCTTGTAATACTATCTTATTATGAAAAATTGGCTTATATATATGTACCTGAGATTAAATTTTGGAGAATTTTATGCATAATTGGACACCTTCTAGCTGGCGTAATAAACCAATTAAACACGTGCCAGATTATGAAGATCATGATCATCTTTTGAATGTTGAAAATACGATTTCAACATATCCTCCATTAGTATTTGCTGGTGAAGCACGAGATTTGAAAGAAAAACTAGCACTAGCTAGTCAAGGTCGAGCATTCTTATTACAAGGTGGAGATTGTGCTGAGTCTTTTGTAGAGCATAATCCCGATAATATAAGAGATATATTTAGATTATTTCTGCAAATGTCAGTTGTATTAATTTTTGCAACATCGTTACCAGTCATTAAAGTAGGAAGAATTGCTGGTCAATTTGCTAAACCTAGATCCTCAGATACAGAAGTTGTTAATGGTGAAGAGCTTATAAGTTATCGTGGTGATATAATAAATGGCATAGAATTCGAAGAAAATGCCAGGAAACCTGATCCTGAGAGGTTGCTGAAATCTTACAGACAATCCGCCGCAACAGTTAATCTTCTGAGAGCTTTTTCTCAAGGTGGTTATGCAGATCTTGAAAGAGTGCATAGTTGGACATTAGAATTTTTAAAAAATTCACCTATTGGAGAGAAATATTCAGATTTAGCTGAGAATATAACAAAATCCCTTGGTTTCATGAGAGCTTGTGGAGTCACCCCGGAATCTGTGCCCCAGTTAAGGACTACAGATTTATATACAAGTCATGAAGCGTTATTACTAGGTTATGAGGAAGCGATGACGAGAGTTGACTCAATCACAGGTGATTGGTATGCAACTTCGGGTCACATGGTATGGATTGGTGATAGAACTAGGGACCCTGATGAAGCACATGTAGAATATTGTAGGGGAATAAAAAATCCTATCGGAATCAAGTGTGGACCATCTCTAACACCAGAAAATCTCATTCGTTTAATTGATACTCTGAATCCAGACAATGAAGCTGGGCGGATAACATTAATAGCCAGATTTGGATATGAGAATGTAGAAAAACACTTGCCTAGTTTTATTGATATCATATCAAAAGAAAATAAGAATGTACTTTGGTCTTGTGATCCAATGCATGGAAATACCATAAAATCAGAGTCTGGATTTAAGACGCGTCCTTTTGAATATATAATGAATGAAGTTAGAAATTATATGAAAATTCACAAAGATAAAGGCACATTCCCAGGTGGAATACACGTTGAAATGACTGGAAAAAATGTCACAGAATGTGTTGGTGGAGCTATTTCTATAAGAGATGAAGATCTTTCAAGCCGATATCATACTCATTGCGATCCTAGGTTAAATGCGGATCAGGCTCTTGAGTTAGCTTTCCTTGTTGCTGATGAATTAAGATCAACACTATAAAACTTGATTTTAGAGATGATAAAAGATAATCAGATTAACATTGCTCTGGTACAAGAAAATCCAATTGTAGGGAATGTAGAGCATAACTATAATCTCATTTTAAAGTCCAGAAATGACACAAATAGTGAAAATGCTGATCTAATAGTTTTTTCAGAATTGTTTATGTCCGGTTACCCACCAGAAGACCTAGTGCTGAGGTATTCTTTCCTAGATGAGATCGATACATATCTAAAGTTGTTAGTTGAAGAAACAAAGAAACCAGGTCCAGCAATTTTAGTTGGTTTACCGGTAAGGGATAAAGATCAAATATTTAATTCAGTGGTGCTAATAGATAATGGTAAAATCATCTCAATTCAGCATAAATGCCATCTGCCAAATTATGATGTGTTTGATGAAGAAAGAATATTTAATAAGGGTAACTTGCCTGGACCAATAAACTTTCGTGGATTGAAAATTGGGGTAGCCATATGTGAAGATATTTGGCACGAGGATGTGGTTGAGTGCCTTGCTGAAACAGGAGCAGAATTATTAATTGTGCTTAATGGATCACCCTATAATCGTGAAAAACAAGATCTACGTATAAATGTGGCTATGCAAAGAGTTGTGGAAAGTGGTCTGGGGCTGATTTATGTAAACCAGATCGGTGGGCAAGATGAGCTTGTTTTTGATGGAGGTTCTTTTGTTATTAACCCAGATTACAGTATGCCAGTAAAGTTACCGAATTTTGTCTCAAATATTCAAAATACATTATGGACTAAAGATAATGATAAATGGTTATGTAAAACTATTGTCCAACAAACCGATACTGAAGAATTAGAAGATATATATTCGGCTTGTGTAATTGGACTTAGAGATTATGTTCAAAAAAATAAATTTAAAGAGGTTCTTATTGGGTTATCAGGTGGTATTGACTCAGCAATAGTATCTTGTATCGCAGTGGATGCCCTTGGTAGTGAGAATGTACAATGTGTAATGCTACCATCAAAGTATACAAGTAAAGAGAGTTTAGCTGATGCTATTGAATGTGCACAGAACCTTGGAGTTAATCCAGATGAAATATCGATAGAGAAGATGGTTGATGCTGCAGAAGATCAGTTAAACCCATTCTTCGAAGGGACAAACAAAGATATCACCGAAGAAAATATTCAATCTAGGATCAGAGCCGTTTTATTGATGGCATTATCAAACAAATTTAATAAACTTCTATTAACCACAGGAAATAAATCAGAAATGGCAGTGGGATATGCAACGCTATACGGTGATATGTCTGGTGCCTTTAACCCAATCAAAGATGTATATAAAACTGAAGTATATAAAATTGCTGAGATGCGTAATAATACTAAACCTGAATTTTGTTTGGGCCCAAATCATGAAGTCATTCCAAAAAATATTATAACGAAAGCTCCAACAGCTGAATTAAGGGATAATCAAACAGATCAAGACTCTCTTCCTGAGTATGATGTTCTTGATGATATTTTGTATAAACTCATTGAAGAAGAGATCTCTGTAAAAGATATTATAAAATCAGGACATGATAAACAATGGGTGACTAAAATACAAAATCTCTTATATATATCAGAATACAAGAGGAGGCAGGCACCGCCTGGAGTAAAAATATCCAGTAAGAATTTTGGAAAAGACAGAAGATATCCAATTACAAACAATTTTCGAGACAAAAGTTAGAACCATATTATGACAGTCAACAAACTCAGATTCGCTCCAAGTCCAACTGGTAATTTACATATCGGAAATGCCAGAACATTAATATTGAACTATATATATTCTAAGGCAATTGATGGAAAACTAATACTAAGGATCGATGATACAGATACTGAAAGATCAGAGGAAAGATATTATCAATCTATTCTTAACGATATCGATTGGTTAGAAATAGATATTTTTGATATTAAAAGACAGTCTGAAAAAACCGAGAAATATCAAGATATTGCAAACAAGCTAATTGAACAGGGTAAGCTTTACCCTTGTTTTGAAACTGATGAAGAGCTAAACCGTGCAAGAAAATTAAGTTTATCTCGTGGTCAGCCTCCAATATATGACAGAAGTGCGTTGAACCTGACTGAAGAGCAAAAAAATGAATATAAAACAAATGGTATAAATCCATATTGGAGATTTAAACTTGATCGTGAGGTTGTTGAATGGAACGACTTAATTAGGGGTCGCCAAACAATTGATTGCGGATCTTTTTCAGATCCTGTTTTGATAAGGGCAGACGGAACGTTCTTATATACATTACCAAGTGTTGTTGATGATATTGATCTAGAAATCACTCATATATTGAGAGGTGAAGATCACGTATCAAACACAGCAACACAAATACAGTTATTCAAAACACTTAATGCATCTATCCCAAATTTTGGTCATCATAGTTTAATGGTACAAAAAGATGGATCGCGTATGTCAAAAAGGTCAGGGTCCTTATCGCTTGAGGAAGTTAGAGAAAGCGGCATTGAACCGATTACTCTAATAAATTACTGCGCGCGTATTGGTACATCAGATGCTGTAGAAGCGTTTCAAACAACCGATGAATTAGTCAAGAACTATGATCTATCAAAAATCTCTCGTTCACCCGCAAGGTTTAGTGTTGAAGAGCTTGAAGTGCTGAACAAAAAGATTATTCAGAATATTCCATTTGAAAGAGCCAGTGATAGATTAGGGCAGGATGGAATAACAGGTGAAAATGCTGAAAAATTTTGGAATGTTATAAGGACAAATATAAACAATATCCATGAAGCAAAAAAATGGTGGGATATTGTAGGAGATAACCCAATTAATGCTAATGAGAGTGTAAATAAAGAAGTAATAACAGCTGCAAAGGAATTATTACCTGGAGATCCTTGGAATGAAAATACATGGTCAGAATGGACAGGTAAAATAGCAACAAAGACCGGCTTAAAAGGTAAAGAATTATACTTACCAATAAGAATTGCACTCACAGGCGAGACCTCAGGTCCAGAACTAGCAACTTTCATACTCTTACTTGGCAAGGATAAAGTCCAAAAAAGATTAGATAATTATATTTGATTTTCATTTAAATTGATTTATAATCGAACGATCGTTCTAAAGGTGATGGTTTGGTAAAAATTGTTTCATATAGAGATTTAGTAGATAAACTCATTGATATATTCTGTGAATTTGGTTACGACGGGACAAGTCTAACAATATTATCTCAAAAGACAGGACTCGGCAGAGCCAGCCTTTACTATCATTTCCCGGGTGGAAAAGAAGAAATGGCTAATGCAGTTTATGAAAAAATCAGTAGAGATTTTACTAAATTGGTATTAGCACCGCTTGCAACGGATCTTAATTTCCAAACAAAAATAAAAAATATGCTAGAAGGTATAAATTTATTTTATAACAATGGCAAAAGGTCTTGCTTAATAGATGTATTTGCCATTGGATCAACAAAAGACATTTTTCATACGCAAATTAAGAACGCCGCAATGTATTGGAAGGATTCCCTTATTAAAATTATTGAAGATGAAGGTATTGATAACGCGCGTGCAGTAGCTATATCGGAGGATATTATTATCTCTATAGAGGGTGCATTGATCTTTACACGCGCCACAGGTGATTACTCGAGTTTTAATAGGACTTTAGAGAAGATTCTAAATATGATCTCAGTGAATAATTTAAGGTAATCCGAATGAATTTATACCTATACAATTCTATAACTAAGAAAAAAGATGAATTCATTCCTTTGGATGTGAATAAAATCAGGATGTATGTGTGTGGTCCAACCGTATATGACGAACCACATATAGGTAATGCAAGACCAGTAATAGTATTTGATCTTCTCTACAGGATATTAAGAAACTTCTATGGGAATGAGAAAGTAAATTACGTTCGTAACATCACTGATGTAGATGACAAAATAAACAAAATAGCATCAGAAAAATACCCTGATATTGAAACAAATCTGGCAATTAAGAAGCTAACAACGGATATTGAAAAAAAATTCAAAGATTATGCAAGTAAATTAGAATGTTTGCCTCCGTCAATTGAACCGCGTGCGACGGAACATATATCTGAAATGATTGAGATTATAGAAGGTCTCATTGATAAGAAATCAGCTTATGTAGCGGATGGACATGTAATATTTGACATAAATAAATATGACAAATACGGGAGCTTATCCAATAAATCTCAGAAAGATTTAATAGCTGGTGCAAGAATAGAGGTTGCAAACTACAAAAATAACCCGCTTGATTTCGTATTGTGGAAACCAAGTCAACCAAATGAGCCTTACTGGGATAGTCCATGGGGGAAAGGCAGACCTGGTTGGCATATTGAGTGTTCAGCAATGTCATCAAAATATCTAGGGCAAGAATTTGATATTCATGGGGGTGGAATTGATCTGATATTTCCTCATCATGAAAATGAGGTTGCTCAATCATGTTCGTATCATTCCAATGAACATATGGCCAAATATTTTGTCCATAATGGAACATTAAATATTGAAGGAAAAAAGATGTCAAAATCACTCGGAAATGTGGTTTCATTGAACGATATGTTGGATACATACCATGGTGCAATCCTAAGATTTACCATGTTAAGAACACACTACAGACAACCAATAGATTGGACAAAGAGTAGTTTAGAAGAGTCTAAGAATATTTTGAAGAAATGGGTATCCGTATCAAACAAAGATAATCTGAGGACTCATGAGGTACCATTAGAAGTCTATGAAACCCTTTTGGATGATATAAATACACCTCAAGCAATCACAAAAATGCACGGTTATTTTTCAAATAAAGAATATGACAAACTCTTTGGAGCATTAAACTTTCTGGGAATTAATATTGAAGATTTAAGTCGTTCAATGGCATCAGAGCAAAATAGTAAAAAAGATGCAATTGATGAAACGGAAGTAAACAAACTCATTGAAGAGAGAAATACCGCAAGAAAGGCAAAGGATTATAAAAAATCCGATGAAATTAGGAATAAACTTGAATTAATGGGAATAAAGCTTCAAGATGATGGAGATAAGTCCACCTGGGATTATATTAATGAGTAAAGAAAAAATATATATATTTGATACGACGCTGAGAGACGGCAACCAAACGCCGGGCGTAGATTTCACTGTGGATGATAAAAACAGAATATCAAAAATTCTTGATGACTTGGGTATAGATTATGTTGAAGGTGGATATCCTGGGGCTAATCCAACAGATACAGATTTTTTTAATTCACCGCCAAAATTCAAAAATTCAAAATTTGTTTCATTTGGAATGACAAAAAGACCCGGTCGTTCAGCCTCAAATGATCCTGGGTTTAATGAGCTATTATCATATAAAACGGACGCGATTTGTTATGTAGCAAAATCATGGGACTTTCATGTAAGAAAAGCGCTTGGTTGTACACTGGAAGAAAATATTTCATCAATTAAAGAGTCAGTAAAAGCTGCTTCTAAATCACATGGTGAAGTCATGGTTGATTGTGAACATTTTTTTGATGGTTACAAGAATAACAGAGAATACGCTACAGAATGCGTAAAGGCAGCTTATGATTCAGGAGCAAGATGGGTTGTTTTATGTGATACAAATGGTGGTACATTACCTGATGAAGTATCTGAAATTGTCACTGAAATATGCAATGTAATACCTGGTAAGAATTTAGGTATCCATGCTCATAATGATACTGGAAATGCGGTAGCTAATAGTCTTGCAGCAATTCAATCCGGTGCGCGTCAAGTGCAAGGTACGCTAAACGGTATTGGTGAGAGATGTGGTAATGCTGATTTAATCACAATCATACCGACCCTTCTTTTAAAAGAGAGATTTAATACTAGCTTTGAAATATCAGTAACAAATAAAGCTCTTAAAAATATTAGGAAAACAAGCCTAATCATTGATGATATCTTGAATAGAGCGCCTGATAAACAATCGCCCTATGTTGGTGAAAGCGCCTTTGCAACGAAAGCCGGTATTCATGCATCTGCAATCATTAAAGATCCTAAAACCTATGAGCATGTAGAACCAGAATCCATTGGTAATGAGAGAAAATTATTAATATCCGATCAGGGCGGAAAATCGAATGTTATTTCTGCATTGAAGAAAATGGGAATAAACATACCAAAAGATGATCAAAGAATTACTGAATTGTTGGAGATTGTTAAAGAGAGGGAGTCAAGAGGCTACACTTATGAAAGTGCGCAGGCATCTTTTGAACTATTGGCTCGTGAAATATTTGGTAACTTAAAAGAATTTTTCAATGTTGAAAGTTTTAGGACATTAGTTGAACGACGTATCAATGCAAAAGGAGAACTTATTACTGTATCAGAGGCAACAGTAAAAGTACTCGTTGATGGCGAACGGTTTATCTCATCAGGTGAAGGTAACGGTCCTGTAAATGCACTAGATAATGCTATGCGCAGAGACCTTGGAAAATATAATAAATATCTAAAGAATATGCAGCTCGTTGATTATAAAGTGAGAGTATTGAACGGCGGTACAGGGGCCGTAACAAGGGTTTTGGTTGAGTCATCCGATACAGAAACTAACGAGCGTTGGGTTACCATTGGAGTATCCCCCAACATTGTGGATGCATCATTTCAAGCGTTATATGATGCAATTAATTACAAACTCGTTCAGTCTAAAATTTAACTTCATTACATTCAGTTTCAATCAAAGATCATTATTTTGCTATGCGCATTCTAATAATCAAAGATTTCCAAAATCTCTTGTGACGTAGAGGCAACATGATAATTAATTTTTTCTAGACTATTTAAGAATTGCTTCTTATTTAGATGTTCCAAGAGACTTATATAAGGATCCCAGAAATTATCAAAATTTGCCATCACAAGCTTTTTGTTATGTTGTTTAAGTTGGTTCCATGTCAGTACCTCGGTCATTTCATCGAGCGTACCAATACCTCCAGGCAGTGTTACAAATGCATCAGACAAGGAGTACATTTTCTGTTTTCTTTCATGCATATCCTTTGTCACTATCACTTCATCGATGCCATCAATTATCTCAACGTATTTCATGAGGAACTCAGGGATGATTGCTGTGACCTTACCTCCGTTATTTATAACCGATTGTGCAATATGTCCCATTAAACCCTTATTTCCTCCGCCATAAATGATTGAAATGTCATTTTTTACTAATAATTTGCCCAGTTCACTAACTTCCTCAAGGAAGAGGTTATTTGGGTTGAAGGTGCTGCAGAATACACAAACTGTTTTTATTTTTTTATCCATAATCGTTAGCCAGAGGTCTCTAAAATATAAAATACTTTAATTTACTATACATGATATTATAATAGACAGAAATTAACATAAGATATTTTTAAATGTTGAATGATAAAACGAAAATCTTTGGTGTTTTGCTCATTTTACTAATCGTAATCTTAGCTGTACTGCAATATTTTAGATCCAGAACAGAAAACGCTTCAAATCCTATCAATAACGTTCAAGAAATCTCCCAAGCAGAGGTTTCTGTAGCTGAACAAGTCGATGAGATCAAAGACCAAACAACAGACATAGTCGAAGTACAAGAAGTAGAAGAAGTTGTTGAAGTTGTAGAAGCTGAGGAAGTCATAGAAGTAGAAGAAGTTGAGGAAGTTGTAGAAGAAAACCTTGGTTCATTCGATGTTGTCCGCATTGATAGGGATGGGGTATCAGTACTTGCAGGTAGAGCACAGCCAAATCAAAAAATCAGAATTTATAATGAAGACAACCTTATTGGTGAAGGTATATCAGATAGACTTGGACAATGGGTAATCACAATTGATGAAGAAATACCGAACGAAATACTGAATTTAAAGATCTCAACGACAAATGAAAACTCAGAAATTGAGGTCTTTTCTGATCAAATTGTAACAATTATGCCAATTGAAAATCTAAATAACCCAATAGAACCTGATATAACCGATGAAATTATTCTCTTAACACAAGAAAATGAGGCAAGTAGAATTCTATCTGATGATCCATCATTTCTTCAAGATGAGAGTGTTGTTAACATAAGAACTATTGATTATGACGAAGAAAAACTGATCCTAAGCGGTAATGCAGAAGCAAATACCGAAGTTAATGCGTATATAGATAATAAATTTGTTGGAAAAACATTATCTGATAATTTGGGTAAGTGGTCATTGAACATAGATGAAAATATCATTCCTGGAGATTATGAAATAAGAGCAGATATGGTTGATGATCAAGATTTTGTTATTGCTCGAACATCAACAAAATTTACGCGGTTATTTGACGGAATAGATAATAGTTTGCAGTTAAATACCATTACAATCGAACCGGGTGATAACCTTTGGAATATTTCAAGGAAGAAGTATGGCTCAGGTATGCAATATACCGTTATATACCTTGCAAACTCAAATCAGATTGTTAACCCTGACTTGATATTTCCTGGGCAGGTTCTAATGGTTCCGGGCTCTTAGTTTTCAGTTTCTTTCTATTCTTAATCACATAAGGCATTACCAGCATTGTTGGTAATAGTAGTAATGTTAAAATTGTAGAGAAAGACAATCCAAAGATAATCGCTGTCGACATCTGTACCCACCATGATGATGTGATTCCTCCGACAAGAATATCTCTTCCAATGAAATCAAAAGTTACCTGCGTCGCCATTGGTATGAGACCCATAATTGTAGTAATCGTTGTGAGCAGAATTGGTCTCAATCTTTCACTAGCTGTTTGAACGACAGATCTTATTGGGTCCTTAAATTCTCTTAAATTTGAATTGTATGTATCAATAAATACAATAGCGTTGTTTACCACAATCCCCGCCAAGGCAACTATACCAGTTCCGGTCATGATGATAGAGAATGTTTGCCCTGTTATCAAGATACCCAGCATTACACCAAATGCGGATAAGATTACCGTAAACAGAGTTAAAAATGTCTGATAGAAGCTGTTAAACTGTGTAATTAGAATGATGAACATGAGCGCTAGAGCAGCAAGAGCAGCTTTTCCTAAGAAAGCACCAGCTTCTTTTTGCTCTTCATCAGCACCTCTAAACTTAAATTTAACATCATCTGGCCAATTCTGACTGTCGAGCCACTGTTCTATTTCACTTACTTTTTGATCTGTATTAACACCATCCTCTGTATTCGCTTTTACAACAAATGCAAATTTGCCGTTTAATTTACTAATATTTGGCACAGAGTCACGATAGGTCTTGGATATGATATTACTGATTGGAATCGAACCTTGTTGGGTTTCAATGTTCAGTTTGTCTAGTTGATCTATATTTCTGTCTTCTTTTGGAAGTCTTGCTCGAATTTCTATTTCATCTTCTGAGTCATCAGGTCTAAAATTCCCAACTAGTATACCATTTGTAACTAGCCTTATTACAGAACCAATCGTATTTATATCTGTGTTGTAGATACCCGCTTTTTCTCTGTCTACATCAACCGCCCACTCAACACCAGGTAATGGTCGTGTATCCTCAATATCCCTTATTCCATCAAGATCAGTCTCAAAGTAACTTCTAATGAGCTTTGTAGATTCATTTGCATTATTATAGTTTGTTGATGTCACTTCCAGTCTGATATCTTTACCAGTTGGCGGACCACCTTCAATTTGCCTGATTTCAACATTGATACCCGCGATATCTTTAGTTCTATCAAGGATCTCTTCAAAAATAAATTTAGCTTTTCGGCGTTTCTCAAAGTCTTCTAATTCAATACTAATTTGGCCAATAGCATCTACTGGTTTATCTTGTTGATCGCCTGGATTACCACCACCATCTAAACTTGATCTGGTGTTTATATTTTGTATACCTGCAACTTGAAGCACTTCAGCTTCAACATCTTCAATCATGCTTTGAGTCTCATAAAGAGATAGATTACCACGAGCTGAAATAAATATAACGGCTTCCTCTGGCTCCTGATCAACAAAATATTCGACACCATTATTGTATCTTGCATAACTACTGAAGATCAAATATCCAAGCAGTATTGCTGAAAACAGAACCATTATTGGTCTTTTAATTATGATTTCGATTAAGCGTACATATAGTGATGGTTTATCATCATCAGTATCTAATATTTCATCGGAAGGACTGCTATGACCTCCCAAAGATCCAAGAACTGGGATAAATATTAGTGCAGTCGCAAGTGCAGCACTTAATACAATTATTACCATTGTTGGCAAATAACTCATGAATTGACCAGCTACACCCGGCCATAGGAGCATAGGTGTGAATGCAGCCAGTGTAGTACCTGTAGAGGCTGCAATTGGCCAGAACATTCTTTTTGATGCATTAAGAAAGGCTTCTCTACGGGGGCTTCCTTTTTCTGTAAGTTTTTTTGCATATTCAACAACAACAATTGCACCATCAACGAGCATACCTACTGTTAATACTAAACCAAATAGGACCATTATATTTACAGTCATCCCAAGTAGATTTATAACTAGGAAGCTTATCATAAATGTTATTGGAATACTGAGCCCCACCAATATTGCAGGACCGATACCAAGCACAGCAATTATGGTGATCATGACGAGAACAACTGCTGTTAGTATTGCAGCTTCAAGAGATTTTAATACTTCAAATATATTTGTTGATTGATCAAATGAATAATCAACTTTAATGATATCAGGCCAATCCTTTGTATATTCATCTACAACGGACCTTACATTCTTGTTGTTTTCAATAATATTAACGCCAAGTCTTTTTATTACATTTACAGAAATCGCCTGTTTTCCGTTAAATTTACTAAAATCAGCTTGGTCTTCATAAGTTCTTTTTATTTCTGCTATCTCACCAAGTGTTATAATTATGTCCCCATTTCTTTTTACAGGGAGTGAATATACGTCATTAATTGTTTTAAATAACCCTGGAACTTTCACATTGAAACGGCCATTATCACTTTCAACAGCTCCTGCTGATATGACTTTGTTGTTTTGACTAATCGCAGAAATTAGTTCGAAAGCTGTGAGATTATAGGATTCTAATTTTGTGGTATCAATTATTACTTCAACCATTTCATTTCTTGAACCAGATAAATCAGCACTCAGGACAGTATCAAGTTCTTCAATTTCATCTTGAAGTTCTTTTGCATATTTATTGAGTGTTCTCTCAGGAACATCACCGGATACAGTGACGACAATAGATGGTATCAGAGAAAAATTTACCTCAGTAACTTTGGGCTCATTTGCTTCATCTGGCAGTTCAGATTCTACTTCAGAGAGTTTTGATCGGATGTCTGCAAGAGTTTTTTCATTATCAATCTTAATATCAAACTCAAGTATGACAGCACCATAGTCTTCTGCGCCAACAGATTGTATTTGTTTTAGCCCATCCATCCCCTTCAATTTATTTTCAAGAGGTCTTAAAATTAATCTTTCGGAGTCTTGTGAACTAATGCCAGGTTGAACAACTGATACATAAAAAACAGGAATATCAATATCTGGATTTGACTCTTTGGGTATGCTTATATATGAGTATATTCCACCAACAATAAGTGCAAATAGCAAAGTTAGAATAGTTCTGGGCTGCGCGTGCAGTAGGTCAATAAATTTATTCATAGTAGTTTATATTATCTATAACTGCATTTACTGTATCACCGGGTTTGACGTAGTCTTGTCCAACAGTGATTACTCTAATTGTTTCGGGTAAATTTGAGATGTAGGCGCCTTTATTGTTTAGGTTGGTTACTTCAACTTCTATAAATTTTACCGTATTGTTATCATCGATAATCTTGATGCCGATATTTCCATTATCACTCAAACTTAAAATAGAAGAGGGGATTAAATGAGCATTCAAAATATTATTATTTATGTATACTTCTGTGGTTGTACCAACTTTTATAGTATTCTTACTATTATCTATAGTAACCTCAGTTGAGAATGTTCGTGTATTAGGGTCAGCTACATTTGAAATGTAGGTCAGCAATCCATCAACAATTGAACCATCGATCAGTCTAACTTTTGCAGGCATTCCTTTGGTTAGTTTTGATACATTTTTTTCTGATACATTCCCAGAGACAATTATAATGTCTGTATTGACAAGAATTGCGCAAATGTTACCTATTGTAGCTAATTCTCCTACTTCAGGGATAATATCATCAATGGTACCATTAATGGGCGCAACTGTTTCTATACGTTCCACTTCAATTTGTGCACGTTTAAATGATGCTCGAGCTTGTTCAAGGTTAGATTTTTCAGATATTAGGCTATTCTTTGAATTATAACCTGCTTTCACCAACTCTTCTCTACTATCATATTTTACTTGTGCATCTTCTAGTTTAGCCTTGGCTGAGTCAAATGTTTCAATTCTATCATCAGGCTCTAATTCGCATATAACACTACCTGAATTGATAGATTCCCCTTTTTCAGTGTGAATTTTTTTTATTGTTCCATTTGTTTCAAATCTTAATTCCAATAGATTATTTGGCTCAGTTTTGCCGATAATCTTAAAGGTATCATTGAAATCTGAAGATTTACTTTCAATGTATCTAACTGTGAAGTCTTCTTGTACTTCGTCGACTACGTCTGTTGGTGCTTCGGATGTTTGAGATGGCTTTGTAAAATATCCAGAGCCAACCCACAATGCAGTAATAATTATAATAGCTAAAGCTGTGATAAGTGATCTAATTTTCATTATGTTTTGATATTTAAAAAATTTATTTTTAACGTATGGTTATATAACGTCTGTGTGTTACTGTTTGGTTTAAATTTTATCTAATATAATTTGATAAAAACCTGATTGAGCTTTTTCTCTCTCTTGGTAAATGTTTGTTAAAATATACATTTATTATTTGAAAAATCAATATGATTAAAAGTGTAATAGAAATAAAGTATGCGGCAATTATTGGATAGGGGATGAACGGATTGAAAGTTTTGTCTGCAAAATAACTTGCATAGTAGAGTGCATCACCCGATTGCCTCCATGCTGGAAAGCTACTAAAAAACACAAGCGTCGTTGCATGAAATAAGAAAATAGCTTCATTTGTATATGATGCCCAAGAATTTCTCAGCATTGTTGGAACTAGTATCTTTCTGTATTTTCTCAAGTTAGATAGACCAAAAGCGTTTGCAGCATCAATGTCTTGTTTTGGTATTGACTTTAATGCCCCATAGAATATTTCTGAACTATACGCTGTAGTATTCAAAAACAGGACAATTACTGCTCCTAACCAAGCTTTTGTGAGCCAGCTTGTTTGGAATGTTACTGTTGTAAAAATTAAATTAATATCAATACCCATTTTGGGTAATAGTACGAATAATTCATAAGCACAAAAGAATTGTATAAATAACGGAGAGCCTCTAAACACGAAGACATAAATTTCGACTGCCTTTGATACGAAAGGATATTTATTATTTCTTATTATTGCAGTCGAAATTGCAAAAATAAAGCCAAGAGACAAGGCAATAATACAAAAATATATATTCCAAATTATACCGCTACCAATTAAGACAAACTGATCACATAGGGTTATATCACTCTTTGGTAATAGTTTCTCACCAATACCTATCGATCTCAAAGAATATAATTGAATTGTATTTTCACAGATCATGGTTGACCCTTAAATTGGCAAATAAAATTTTTTGGAAACGCGATTAAGTGCGATCTCACTAATTTTTGTAAGGAGTAGGTAAAATACTAACAAGGATAGGAAATACCAAACTCTCCAATCTGGATGTGGGTATTGGAAAATAGATGTTTTTGAGCCACCAAGCTCTCTTGCCCAAAATACTATATCCTGAATCCCTAATAAAAAAAGTAAAGGGGTTGATTTTATTAATAACATCCAAAGATTTGATAACCCAGGTAGCGCGAACCTCCACATTTGCGGGAATATGATGCTAAAATAAATTTGTTTTTTATTCATTCCAAAGGCTTTACCGGTGTCAATCTGAGAACGAGGTACGGAATTCATTGCTCCATGGAATGTGTTTGCTGCGAATGCACCATACACAATTGTAAATGACAATATTGCTAGAGAAAAACCATACATGTCATGTATCCATTGAGGGCTTGAGCTTAATGGTAGTTTTGCGGCACTACAAACAATAAAGTCATTGCCTTGCCAAACACTATCTATTATTTCGGGGCATTTAATCTTATGCCTTGTAAATTCAATTAATTGGTCAATTGTAATAGGAATAAATAAGAAGAAAATAATATCAGGTATTCCCCTTACAATATTGGCGTAAGTTTTACTAATAAGTCTCAGTAAAAAAAAATTTGATTTTATTGCTACTGCAGCTGCCAGACCCAACATTAAAGCCAGTGGTGCTGTAAGAACTAAAAGAAGAATGATTAGTCCAAAAGATTTATAAAATTGGATATGTTTCCCATTTGTGAGGTAACAACTGAACCAATCAAAGGTTGATAAGATACTTGGATCAGAGCAAAACTCAAACATGGGTCAACTTTTTTGATTTAATCTGGGAGGCCAAGAGGCCTCCCAAAAAATTAATCTATTAATAAATAGATGCGTCCTCACCAAACCATTTTTTGATTAGGTCATTAAGACTTCCATCTTCTTTCATTGAGTCAATAGCAGCATTGAAAGTATCTTTTAAATCACTGTCGGATTCTCTAATACCCATTCCAACACCACCGCCAATAAACACATCATTACCGATGAATTTAAAGTCTCCATTTGACTCAGCAACAATAGGGGCCAAAAATGCTTTATCAGCCATAACAGCTTCAACTTCACCGTTTCTTAGAGCTGATATTGTTTCATCTGGTGTTGCAAATTCAACAAGTATTGCTCCTGACTCAGCTACATGGCTTGCTTGTATTGTTGATGTCTGAGCAGCAACTACGCCTATGTATGCAGCTTTGTTTCCATCGCCTGTCGTGATATAAGCTGATGGATCAGGTGGTAGATAATCTTGAGTGAAGTCAATTACCTCATCTCTTTCGTCAGTAATAGACATTCCAGCTATAATTGTATCATAGTTGCCAGATACTAGATTTGGAATTATTGAGTCCCAGTCATTTTGTACCCATTCACAGTCTAGTCCAGCTCTATCGCACAATTCATCACCAAGATCTCTTTCAAAACCGTCAATCTCTCCATTATCATTAATAAAGTTATATGGAGGATAAGCACCTTCAGTTCCCATTCTCACTGTATCAGCGTTCACAGGTGAATATATGAAGCCCAGAAGTAGTGCGCTTAATAATATTTTCTTCATAACATACCTCTTAAGTGTTACTAAAACTTACTGACTCCAGAAATTTCTTCAATCTATCAGTTTTAGTATTATTAAAAATAACGTCAGGAGTACCTTTTTCAAGGATTATCCCTTCGTCCATGAATAGTATATAGTCAGATATTTCTTTTGCAAGTTTCATGTCATGAGTAACTAGAATCATAGTTCTATCTTGGCTAGCTAATTTTTTTATAACTGAAACAACTTCGCTCTCTAATTCGGGGTCGAGAGCAGAAGTTGGTTCATCAAATAATATTATCTCTGGACTCATTGCGAGTGCTCGTGCAATTGCTGCACGTTGTTGTTGTCCGCCTGATAAGTTTGCTGGGTATTCTTTTAATTTATCTGATAATCCAACCTGTGTTAACATTTCAATTCCGAGCGCAGTTGCTTCAGATTTTTTCATTTTTAAGACAGAAATTGGGGCTTCAATGACATTTTGTAAAATGGTCATATGAGACCATAGGTTGAATTGTTGGAATACCATAGATACTTTTTTTCTCAATTCGAGTATATTTTTTTTGTCGGTTTTATTATTTGTGTCTTGATCTTTGCTAACAATAAGAGAGTCATTAAAAAAGATTTTACCTTGGTTAATTTCTTCTAGCTGATTGATGCATCTTAGGAGTGTTGATTTCCCCGATCCTGATGATCCAATGATTGAAATTATTTGTCCTGTTTGTGCAGATAGATCAACACCTTTTAGGACGTCAAGTGAGCCATAGGACTTATGGATATTTATTAACTCAAGTGTATTTGTAACAGCCATATTATCTTTTAAAACAAATAAATAATATGAATATTAAATATTACATCACTGATAAGGGCAAGATAAATTATAATGATGAATAGTTATGATATTATTTAAATAGATTATTTATATTATCAATGTACTCATTACCCGGGCACAAGTCATCCATAGCAAGAGCATTTAGAGGGGTTTCTGAGGTTTTTAATGTTTTATGTAGATCAGACTTGTTTGGGTCTATATATAAAAGCCCTGTTGTTACTTTACCTTCAGCTCTATTTTCCCTTAATGTATTGATAACTTTGTGTTGATTAGTTGGGTCATGATCTTCTCCAAGCTTTTTGAAGTTGATTTCTCTTCCATTGTGCAATTTTAATGAAATGGTTTCTCCTTCAGCATAGCTTGTATTGATAGTTTCCTCTTCTGGAACAAAATCTAAATCACCAAAAATTGATCTATGCTCACGAATATAATCATAACTTTTTGTTGAATAGCCATGGTTGTTGAATGTAACACATGGAGAGATAACATCAATGAGTGCAAACCCATCATATTCAAGTGCAGCCTTTATTAATGGGACAAGCTGTTCTTTATCTCCTGAGAAACTTCTTGCAACAAATCCAGCTCCTAATTCTATAGCCATTATTGCTAGGTCTATAGAACCGAATGGGTTATCCATTCCTCTTTTGTTTTTTGAGTTTTTGTCATTAGTTGCTGAAAACTGACCTTTTGTTAGACCGTATGTACCGTTATTTTCAACTATATAGGTTAGATTTAACTGTCTACGGATTGCATGGCAATATTGACCCAAACCAATTGAAGCAGTATCACCATCACCTGACACACCAATATAAGTGAGATCTCTATTTGCCAAATTAGCGCCTGTTGCAACGGATGGCATTCTTCCATGAACGGAATTAAAGCCATGAGCATTGTTTAAGAAATAGTTAGGTGTTTTTGATGAGCATCCTATGCCAGATAATTTTGCTATTTTATGGGCAGGCAGAGATAATTCAAAGCAGGCATCAATGATTGAGGCTGTTATAGAGTCATGACCACAACCAGCACATAGAGTTGATACGACTCCTTCATAGTCTCTGTAAGTAAGTCCTATAGCATTTGTTGGAAGTGATGGGTGTCTAAATATTGGTTTCTTAATAAATGTCATATCAAACAATCTTTATTGGTGGTGAATTTGCAGCTTTAATGTTCTTATTATTATTTACTGACTCTGTTATATTATTGAAGATGAAGTTTGCTGTAAGTGGCATACCGTCATAATTAAGTAATGAAATTAGCTTGCTAACATCAAGATTTTCTTCAGATATAAGAAGCTTTTTCATTTGCGCATCTCTATTTTGTTCAAGGATGAAAACAAAATCGTGGTCATTGATAAAATCTTTTATTGATTTAGCAAAAGGGAATGACCTAATACGAAGATGATTTACACCAATCCCATTTGAAGAGAGTTGTGCCATTGCATCATTTAAAGCAACCGTTGTGCTGCCATAGTTAATTATACCAATTTTTGATTTTGGACTATTAATGTTTATGATTGGCTGAGGAAGCATTTCTTTCGAAGTTTCGAACTTTTTAGAAATTCTATCTAGCATCTCAGCGTGTACTACACCACTTTCTGTATAACCACCTGTATCGGTGTGTGAAGTACCACGAGTGAAATAAGATCCATATTCAGGATGTGTTGCTGGAATAGTTCTATATGGTATTCCATCACCATCCACATCACGGTATCTAGCGAATGTTTTAAGTTTTTCTATATCATCAGCGGTAACTAATTTGCCTCTATTATGCTTATATTCAGGGTCCCACTCAAATTCATCAACAACCCAATCATTCATTCCAATATCCAGGTCGCTTAATACCATAATAGGTGTTTGGAAAAGCTCTGCGTAATCAAAAGATTTATAACCAAATTCGAAGCATTCATTTGGATCAGCTGGAAGAAGTAACATGTGTTTTGTATCACCGTGTGATGCATATGCACATGACAATATATCTGATTGCTGAGTTCGTGTTGGCATACCAGTTGATGGTCCACCGCGTTGAATATCAAATAGAACAAGTGGTATTTCAGCAAAATAGGCTAATCCTAGAAACTCACTCATTAATGAAATGCCCGGTCCAGATGTCGCAGTAAATGCTCTTGAACCATTCCAATTAGCTCCAATTGCCATTCCGACAGCAGATAATTCATCTTCGGCTTGAATTATGGCAGCGTTTAGATGCCCATCCTCAGTTTTGCGAAGCTTGTTGGCGTGTTTTTCGAATGCTTCAACAAGGGATGTTGATGGCGTTATAGGGTACCATGTAGCTACCGTTGCGCCCCCATAAAGAGCGCCTAATGCAGCTGCTTCGTTACCATTTAACATAATCTTGTTAGAATTTTTATTGCACTTTCTAACTTGCTTATTTAGCGGATAGTCAATATTTTCAATAACATATTTTCTTCCGATATTGAGTGCATTTATATTTGCATCAAGAAGATTTTGTTTGTTTTTAAACTGATCAGCTAAAAGTTTCTCAATAACGTCTATGTCGATGCCTATCAACAAGCTTAGGCTTCCTAAATAAACTATATTTTTGAATAATTGTCTTTGACGCGAGTCACTATATTCTTCAGCACATAATTTTGCGATTGGAATGCCAATTATAGAAATATCATCTCTATCGAAGTTTCTTCTAATACTATTGTCATAGATAAATGTACCACCAGAGATAACTTCATTTAGATCACTTGAATATGTTTGTGCATTCATTGCAACCATAATATCAACTTTTTCTTTTCTAGCGAGTCTCTCACTTTCAGATACTGTGATTTCATACCAAGTTGGTAAACCTTGTATATTCGATGGAAAAATATTTTTTGCTGAAATTGGAATTCCCATGCGGTAAAGCGACTTAGCACAAAAAGTATTCGCACTTGCGGAACCTGAACCGTTTACATTTGCAAATTTTATTACAAGTTCGTTGTATGAAATATTATTCGACATATTCAGATATAGTACTTTTTTTGGCATGGGCTTCGATATAAGTGAACTTTTGCATATCCCATGCACCTGTTGGACATCTTTCAGCACAAAGACCACAATGTAAACACATATCTTCGTCTTTTACCATAACTCTTCCAGTCTTTAATGTATCAGATACTAATATATCTTGAGTTAAGTTTAAGGCAGGAACAGTTAATTTCTTTCTAAGATTTTCTTCTGTATCATTTTGAGTAAAATTAATGCAATCGATTGGGCAAATATCAACACACGCATCACATTCAATGCACAGGTTTTCTGTGAATACAGTTTGTATGTCACAATTTAAGCATCTTTGTGCCTCATCGAAAGCAAGCTTCTCATCATAGCCGAGTTCAACTTCCAAGTTAAGGTCAGTAAGGGAGGTCTCAATATCGGCGTGTGGTACGGCAAATCTATCATCGTTTGATATATCATTTGGATAAGACCATTCATGAATACCCATTTTTTGACTAACAAGGTTTGTTAGTGGACTCGGTCTGTCTTTAAGATCTTTGTTTTGACAGAAATTATCAATGGATATGGCAGCCTGATGACCGTGAGCAACCGCCCATATTATATTTTCTGGTCCCCATGCAGCATCTCCACCAAAGAACACCTTAGGTTGTGTGGATTGGAAAGTTGTTTTGTCAACTATTGGTTGTTCCCATTGATTGAACTCTATGCCAATATCTCTTTCGATCCATGGGAAGGCATTTTCTTGACCAATTGCAAGTAGAACATCATCACATTCAAAAAGAACTGTTTCTCCAGTTGCAATTAATGTTCTTTTTCCATCATTGTATTCTGCTTTCATTTTTTCAAATAATACGCCCTTAAGCTTACCATTTTCATGAACAAATTCTTTTGGTGAATGGTTGTCAAATATTGGAATGCCCTCTAACTCAGCTTCTTCAATTTCCCAATCGGAGGCTTTCATATCACTCTTTGGACTTCTAACTGTAACTTTAACATCCTTTCCACCGAGGCGAAGTGATGTTCTGCAACAATCCATAGCAGTATTACCACCACCAATTACTACAACCCTGTGCCCAATTTTATCGATATGTTTAAAAGCAACACTTGTTAGCCAATCAATGCCAACATGAATGTTATCGCTAGCTTCATTTCTACCTGGGATATTCAAATCTTTACCCTTAGGAGCTCCTGTACCAACAAATATTGCATCATAATCTTCATCAAGAATTGCCTTTAAACTCTTAACTTCTTGATTGAATTTTTTGACAACACCAAAATCCAAGATTCTATCGACCTCTTCGTCGATTACGCCTACAGGTAATCTGAAAGAAGGAATATTGGTTCTCATTAGACCACCAGCTTTTGGATCTTTTTCATATACAGTACAATCATAACCCAGTGGCATTAAATCTCTTGCTACAGTAAGTGAAGCAGGACCACCACCAATCATTGCAATTTTTTTACCATTTTTTTGGTTAGGTATTTCAGGCAGTAAGTTATTTACGTCTGATTTATTATCTGCTGCAGCTCTTTTTAACCTACAAATAGCAACCGGTTCTTCATCGACCCTTACTCTTCTACATGCTGGTTCACATGGTCTATCACATGTTCGACCAAGAACACCCGGGAAAACATTTGATTCCCAATTAATCATATAAGCTTCAGTATATTTTCTTTGAGCTATTAATCTGATATATTCTGGAACAGGAGTATGTGCAGGACATGCCCACTGACAATCAACAACCTTGTGATAGTAATTTGGATTCTTTGTATCTGTTGGTTTCATCATTTTTGATTAGTATTAAACCACTTCCGCCAATTTGTATATAGTATTTTTTTAATTATAACAAGTAAACTTTGAATGCATTTTTTACATAAATATTTATAAATTCATAACGTATGAATTTTTATTAAAGATTAAAAAGATTATTAATATATTACGAAGCAATAAGTTAATTTCGCATTGATAATGTTGATAAAACTCTATATAAAATTAACTGTGATTTTAAGGGGGATAAAATGTATAGATTAAACGTTGGAATAATTGGTACCGGTTGGTGCGGAGGTATAAGAGCAGAAGCATCTGCAAAAAATGGACTTGTCGATCAATTACACATTTGTGAAATTCGTGAAGATAGACTTAAAGAAGTTGCAGATTTGACAAATCCTACGACTGCAACGACTGATTACAAGGAATTATTAAAGAATGAAGATATTCATGCGATAATGATTTCAACCACTCCAGAAAGCACTCATTATCCAATAGCAAAAGAAGCACTTGAAGCTGGCAAACATGTTTTACTTGAGAAACCAATCGCACGTACATTAACCGAAGCGGATGAATTGATTACTCTTGCTGAGAAAAACAAATTACAATTTACAATTGGTTATTCACAAAGATTTCGATCAAAATACGCTTATGTTCGAGAAAAATTCCTTGATGGGACTCTTGGCGAACCTGTAAGTGTGTTAATTACACGTAATATAACTCAGCAATTATCAAAGAGAATTGTTGGAAGGACACGATTGTCACCTGCCGCCATGGAAGCAACCCATGATTTAGATTATGCTCTATGGTGTTTGGCTCCAAGAAAACCTGTTAGAGTATATTCTCAGCAAGTTGAAAAAGTTTTAATCAAAAATTCAAACTCTGCAGATTGCCAATTCATAATGGTTACACTTGATGACGGTACAGTAATTACAGTTGGTGCAGGTTGGGTTTTACCGCCAAGTTATCCAAACTACTCTTCAACTAAGATGGAATTTGTTGGCTCTAAAGGTGCTATTATGGTGGATGACTCTCATAATGATGTAACAATCATGACTGGTGAGAGGGGAATAGAATATCCTATGTCATCAATGCCTGGTGAACCCGTAGCCCATGTTAACGCAGGTCCAATGGCAGAAGAGACAAATAACTTTATTGACGCAATCCTGTTTAATAAACCAGTTATAGTTAAGCCAAGGGAAGCCCGAGTCGTGATGGAACTATATCAAGCTGCAGATTTATCAGCGGAGAGGGGAGAGCCAATAAATCTTCCAATGAATATAGACCCACTGAAAGAGGAGCAAAATTAATGAAAGATATTGGACTCGCAGTAATAGGTTGCGGAACAATTGGAAGAATAAGAGCTGAATTAGCAAGAGACTATCCTGGTGTTAAGTGGCTTGGATTATGTGATATTAGAAAAGATGTTGCTGAAAAATTAGCGGCAGATTGCAGTGCTGATTTTTACACCACAGACTTCAATGAACTCTTAAATAGAAATGAGGTTACGGCTGTTATAATCGCTACGGAAGAAAATGCTCACGTTGAACCAACTCTAAAAGCTATAGAAATGGGACATGCGTTATTTATTGAAAAACCGCTCGCAACAAATCCTCAAGACTCGCGCCGTATAATTGATGAAATTGAATCTAATAATATTGACGCAGTTCTGGGTTACACAAACCGTTTCAGAAGGCGGTTTCTTGCAGTCAAAGAGAGACTTACAACAGGACAGATTGGACATGTTCATTCCGTTGTAACAAGAGCATTTATGAATAAAATGGTTCCAATCGCGACAATTAATAAGACAAATGATAGACAAAATCTGACACCAATGGTTGTTTCTGGAACACACAGTCTTGATATGTCAATGTGGTTAATGGAAGGAAAAAATCCCGTAAGTGTCTATGCAAAATCAGTTGATGGGGTCTTAAATCAATGGGGAACAAAAGACTCAACATTCGGCATTTTTACAATGGATGATGGCACCATTTGGAGTATGAATATTTCATGGGCACTTCCAGAAGTTTGGCCAGGTTCGGTTTATGGTCTTGAAATTGGGATAGTTGGCACAGAAGGTGTTATTGACATTGAAGATACACACCGTGATTTGGTATTGGCATCAAATATTGCACAAGGTGCAGGGTATACTTCACGAGAATATGCTCCTCCTCAAGGTAGACATGTTGATTTCTTAACAAGTTATCCTGCTGGCGATATTCAAGGAGGACAATTCTGGGGACCAATGAGGGAAGAAACAAACACCTGGTATACAAGATTATGCACTGGACAAGCAACACCTCATGCAACTGCCCAAGATGGGCACAGAAATCTGCTTATGACAATGGCAATGGATCTCTCCGCAAAAGAAGGTAAAGAGATTGTTTTACCAAGCAGAATGGATGATATTTTCTGAGTTAGATTAACTCATTAAACTTCTGTTGGATGTCTTTTGGAAATTTCTTTATTTCTACTTCGCCAATATTAAAAGCAATAGACTTCAATTGATTTCTAAAGTTAGGATCAATCTCCATTATTTTTGTCCCCTTTTCTTTCAATAGTTTCATACATGTAACGTCTTCTTCCATTGCTAATGATCTTTGATATTTAGTGGCTTCTTTTAGTTGTTCTTGAAGATGATCTCTAAAATCTTGGTCCCAATCATAAAATTTTTTCTTATTACATAGTAATATTGATGTTCCAAATAAATGCGAAGAGAGGGTTATATATGGATGGTAGTCTTCGATTCCATAATTAATAATATTGGTAAGGGGATTCTCTTGGGTGTTAACTTCACCTGTGATAACAGCATTTTTTAATTTTTTTACATCTATGAACTTTGGCTCAAAGCCAATGGCTCTAAAAACATCTTCATGCATTTTATTATTCGCAATACGAATTGAAGAAGCTTTGCAATCTTCAAATGATTTTATATGTCGATTATTTGATGAGATATGGCGAATACCATTATCCCAATAGCCAAGAACTTTATAGCCTGTGTTATTTTCAACTTTTTGAGATATGTATTCTCCAACACTACCATCGAGGAGGTTATATACTTGATCGCGCGATGAGATTTGGAATGGGATTTCGAAAAGATTTAATTCTTCTACTCTTTCAGTGAGATAACTTGAAAAAAAATAACAGCAATCAATTTCACCTTCTTCAACTAGTCTCAATAAATCAATAGCATTGTAATTTAAGTCTCCTATATCTGAAACGAATTTAAATTCTAGATTATTCGGGTAAATTCCTTCTAGTTTCTTTTTTAAATAGAATATTCCTTTTGCTTGAACTGATCTTTCAGGATGATATCCTGCCCAATATATTTTATTCATTTTTTTACTATTTTCTATTCATTGATGAGTTTGTAGTAATCAAGATATAACTTCGAAAAGTCTGTTTCTGATAGCCCTTGATCTACAGCATTTTTAAGTAATTCAGTTGTTAAGTTTCCGAATGGACATTTAATTTCGAGATTGTTCAGAGCATCGGTAACCATACTTAAATCTTTATAGAGATTTGAAACACGAGATTTTGCATCCCATTTTTCTGATAATATATGGTTTGGAAATCTTTTTTCCGATATAAAACTTCGAGCGTTTCCTGAGTTAAATACATCAATAACTATATTGGGATCAATTCCAAGTTCTTTTGCTCCCCTTACACCCTCAACTGTTGCGAAAAAAATGGTGTGTGTAACCATGTTATGGATTAGTTTCATTGCGTGTCCTGAGCCAGTTTTACCAACATGAACTAATTTATTAGTGAAAGACTCCAGGATACTCTTTGCTTTCTGGATTGTATCTTTCTCTCCGCCTATCATTAATGTTAATGTTCCATTTGCAGCGCCCTGAGCACCGCCTGTCATTCCGCAGTCTAGATAGTCAATGTTATAAACTTTTAATTCTTCAGCAAGTTTAATACTCTCTTCAGGATTTGATGTCGTTAAATCAACAATTATCGATCCACTGGTAATTTTATCAATACCATGTGAGTCGAAAAGAAAGTGCCTTATTTCTTTTGTGCTTGGGACAATAAAAAGATGAATATTGCAATCTTTTAGTCCATTTTCAGTATTATTAATATTTAGATCAGTTCTATTTTCAAAATCATCTAATAGTTCAGAATTAATTTCAAAAATTGATTTTAATTTACCAATTTGATCAATTTTCTTGGCAATACCATTGCCCATTTGTCCAATACCTATGATTGATACATTTTGAAATGAAGCAATCATTTGGTAACTTTATCTCCTGAAGATAAATGTTGAACAGTTTCACCGGTTTCAGTAAATGTGCGGGTGACATTTGTTTCGCCATATATCCAAAATATTGTAAGTGGTTCATCACCGATGTTATTGAATCTATGGGGAACGTTTGCAGGAATAAATGATGTATCCATAGACTTAAGCTCTGTTTTAACACCACCACATTCAACTTCACCTTTGCCGGATATTATTAAAACTTGTTCACAACAGTTATGGCTGTGCATAGGTGCAGCTCTTCCAGTTGGGAATGTAGTAAAGCCTGAAGTAAATATAATTCCATCTGCATTATCTTTTCCGTAGAGTAATGCTGTTGATACACCATCTCCTCTGTCAAAATTTGGTCTATCTTCAAATTTTATTATATTGGCTGTCATTATTTTCTCCTAATTTATGTATTTTAATTGGCTTCGACGAAAACGATTTCTACTTCACCAGATCCATTACGACGATTTTTGGCTGCATTTTTGTAAGCATCAGAGTTAAAACATTCTTCAGCAAGTTCCATATTTGGAAATTCTGCAACAACGAACCTAGTGAAATTATTAGTTCCTTCCATAATTTTAAAATTTCCTCCTCTTGTTAAGAATTTTCCACCAAAACTCTCAACAATACCGCCAGCTTTATCAGCGTATTTTTTATAAGATTCTTGATCTATAATTTTTGCTCTAGCGATCCAATAAACTGGCATTTATTTATTCCCTATATTACAAATTTAGAATATCATTATATAGGGAAATTATAAAACATTATCGTGTAAATTATGCTTTTTTAGATATGTTTCATGGAAGGGATGATTAGATGTCAGGTAAATTTAAAAATGTAACAGAAGCGCAATTAAAAGATTACATCAAAACAATACTTTTAGAGGTTGGGCTTCCAGAAAATGATGCAAGCATAGTATCTAATCTTATGACTGAAGCAGATATGCTTGGTGTTGATACACATGGTGTATTCAGATTACCTCAGTACGTAAAAAGATTAATTGCGGGGGGTATAAATAAAAACCCAAATATAAGTATTGTGAGAGAAAAAAGTGCTATGGCACTATTAAATGGTGATAATGCGATGGGGCATTTAGTCATGGAAAAAGCTGCAAATATTGCAGTAGCAAAAGCAAAGGATCATGGTGTGGCATGGGTTGGCGCTAACTCATCAAACCATGCTGGTCCTGCCTCACTGTATGCACGAATTCCTCTAAAAGAAGATATGATTGGAATATACGTAGCTGTTGGTAGTTCTAACCATGTACCACCATGGGGTGGTACTGACCTACTTTTATCAACAAATCCAATAGCAATATCAATTCCTAGCATGAAAAGACCACCTATTGTTTTAGATATGGCTACAACAGTTGCGGCATATGGTAAAGTCAAAGAAAAATTACAAAGAAAAGAAGAAATGCCTGTTGGATGGATGATTGACAAAGAAGGGAAACCATTAACAGATCCATCCAAATCAAGCGAAGGATTTTTATTACCAATTGGTGAAGCAAAAGGTTACGGTTTGGCTCTAATGTTTGGGATCCTTGCGGGAACTTTAAATGGTGCTGCATTTGGTAAGGCTGTGGTTGACTTCAATGCTGATGCAAAAAGTTTTACAAACACAGGTCATTTTATCATAGCGGTTGATATTGCCGCATTCACAGATGTGGATCAATTTAAAAGAAATATAGATGATGTGTGGGAACAAATGAAAGGTTCTAATGTATTACCTGGTTTTGACGAAGTCAGGTTACCTGGTGAAAGATCAAATAATCTTTTTAATGAAAGAAAGAAAAATGGTATCCCTATTCATGATAACTTGAAACAAGCACTAGACCAATTGTCAGAGCAACTTAACACGAAAAAGATATACTAATTTTAAATGGATCAGAATGAACTAAGACAGGCTTTTGGTTGCTTTACAACCGGTGTGGCAATTGTAACTACTTCAAGTGAAGATTTTGAACCTGTTGGACTAACAATTAATTCATTTACTTCTCTATCACTTGAACCTCCGCTACTTATGTGGGGGATTTCAAAAAATGCTCCGAGTATTGAAGCATTTAAATACAGGAGACTCTTTGAGGTTAATGTTTTATCTTCTCACCAAAAAGACTTATTGAAAAAATTTTCAACACCATCAAATGATAAATTTAATGATGTAAATTGGGAAATGAGCGATAATAAATTACCAAAGATAAAAGAGTGTGTGGCAAATTTTGAATGTGTTATTCATTCAATATTTCCTGGTGGTGATCATGAAATAATAGTTGGAAAGATTACAAATTTTTCGTTTAATGATAAACCACCCTTGATACTATCGAGGGGTGGTATAATCAATTAACTTATGCTTTTATTGGATATAGAGGTTTTTCTCCATTTAATACCCTAGCTACATCAGAAGCTGCTTTTGTTTGTAATTCTTCAAGAGCTTCAACAGAATAAAAAGCAGTATGTGGAGCTAATATAACATTATCTCGGCCAATTAATGGTGAGTCAGCTGGAAGGGGCTCTGTTTCAACAACATCTAATCCAGCGCCACCAATTTCATTATTATCAAGTGCTTGAATTAAATCTTTTTCATTGATTAGAGGACCACGAGCTGTATTCACTATTACCGCTGTTTTTTTCATCTTCTTGAAAGCCTCCATATTAACTAGGCCTTTTGTTTCTGGAAGCAGGGGGGCGTGAACTGAGATAAAATCAGATGTTTCGTATAATTCATCCATTGATACACTTTTAACACCATATTTATCAAATACTTCCTGCGGAGCGTAAGGATCGCATGCGATCACATTAAAACCAAATGCTTGAGCCTTTGGTGCCATTAATCTTGGAATGTTTCCAAAGCCAATTAATCCAACGGTTTTTCCTCTTAGTCTATAAATCGGAACGACTGCTGGCATTTCCCAACGACCTGCTTGGACTAGTTTGTTTGATTGAGGAATTTTCCTAGCCATTGAAATTATCATTGCCATAGCTTGGTCAGATACCTCATCCAGACAATAATCTGGAACATAATTTACAGAAATACCTAATTCTCCAGCAACTTTTAGATCAATGTTATCTACGCCAATCCCAAATCTACCTATTGCCTTACACTTTTTTAGGCTTCTTAAAATATTTTCATTAAGTTTTGCATAGGTTACCAGTATTGCATCTGCATTTTCTGCTGCTTTAATGATATCTTCTTCAGAATTGCTTGGAGCCTGTATAACTTCTGCATTTGCAGCCTCAAGTGCTTTTTTTGCAGGATCCAAAGATGGAAAAGGGCTATCAGTAACAACAACTAGTGGAGTGTTTTTCATGCTTCACCTATTTGCTTAGAGTTTCAGGGTTTACGCAGTTTGGTGGAGTTTTTCCATCAATAAGCGCTTCGATATTATCGACTACTCGATGAGCCATTCCTTCTCTGACGTCTTTACCCGCAGAACCCAAATGTGGTGCTAGTACAACATTATCCATTTCGAAAAGTTCTTTTTCTATTTGAGGCTCATTCTCATATACATCCAATCCAGCACCTGCAATTTCTTTGTTTTGAAGGGCTCTAACCATAGCTTTCTCATCAATTATTGGACCACGTGCTGAATTAATAATATAAGCTGAATTCTTCATTAGCTTAAACTCTCTATCTGAGATTAAGTGAATTGTTTCAGGACGTTCAGCTGCATGGACGGATACAAAATCTGACTGTTTAAATAGTTCATCAAATTCAACATATTCAAACCCATACTCTTTTTCTTCACTTAGTTCCATTCTATTCGGTCCCCAATAGAGAACTTTCATACCAAAACCTTTGCCCCTCAGTCCAGTTGCTTTTCCGATTCTACCTCTACCACCAACTAATCCAAGTGTTTTGCCTGATACATCACCTCCAAGGAACATAGCAGATTGTGCGCCTGGGTAACCACCAGCTCTGACAAATCTATCTGCTTCGAGAATTCTTCTGGCTACGCATAACAACAATCCAAAAGCAATATCAGCAGTGGCATCTGTTACAACCGCCGGTATAACAGTAACTGGCATACCAATCTCTGTCGCTCCTTTGACATCTATTCTATCTGGTGTAATTGATTGAGATGCTACAGCTCTGAGATTTGGATTAGCTTGCATGATTTTCTTATCAACAACATCATGAAGTAGGCAATATAGAATATCACAACCTTTAACCTCTTCGAGTAATGTATCATACGGTATTATTTTTGATGCATCTGGGTATATTTTTAGCTCTACATCTCCTCTTGCTTCAAGTCTGTCAATTGCACTTTGAGCAATTGGTTGAGTTATAAATATTTTTGTTTTTGCCATAATCCAGTTCCCCTTTTTTTAGAATTATTTTACTTCGATTAATCTCTCGTCAAATGGAGTACGGGACATGATGTGAGGACCGTCATCTGTGACTAAAACCATTTCCTCAAGTCTGACTCCACCACCACCTCTTACACCATCAATCCATATTAGAGGCTCAACTGCAAATACCATACCAGGTTTGAATTCATATTCAGGAGCTCCAGGAAGTGTTTCACCAATGTACGGTGGTTCATTTGCTCCTATGCCAACTCCATGCCCAATAAATAATGATAAAAAACGTCCACCAAGTCCGAATTTAGATGCTTCATTAATAAGCGCATTGGCTGCATCTTTATTTGTTCTGCCAGGACGCATTTCAGCAATACCAGCCTTCAATCCATAGTAAACGGCACTATATACATTTCGTTGTTCTTTGGATGGGAAAGATGCCTGAGTTCCACAGTAAACAGTTCTTGCCATATCACCAAAATATCCATTCCACGCTGCACCAATATCAATAAAAACGAGGTCGCCATCTCTTACGATTTTGTCTGAGCAAATTCTGTTAGGAGGTGCCATGTGTTCACCTGAAGCAACAAAAGGAGTTGTAACATGTGAATATTCGCCGCCCAATGAGTATAATGTATGCATTGCATTTGCTGCTATATCACATTCTCTAACACCTTCTTGAACTGAGTTGATAGCGGTAGCACAAACAGCATCAGCAATCGCAGTTGCTTCTTCAAGCATTGCAATTTCTCCAGGCAGTTTTATCATCCTTGCATTTTGCATTGGAGTATCACCATCTTCTATGGATAGATCAGGGAAATATTCTTGCAATGCTTTGTGAAAGATAACATTTGATTCATCTAAACCAAGTTTACCTTTGTCTATTTTGTACTTCTTGAGGACTGGTCCAAGAATATCCTTCACTAGACCGTGAATAAGAGCTTTCTCTTCAATAATTGGAATTGTATGAACTTCTTTGATCCACGGCATTGTTCTATCAATCCTGTCTCTTTCGCCTCCAGAACAGAAAAGTATTGGGTCCTCGTTTTCAATTAGTAATGCGCCATTCAAACATGAAGATTTACCATGGATTATTTGAGGTCTAAGATCTGTAAGATATCTTTGGTTCTCATCTTTCCAAACAAGAATAGCATCCAGCCCTGCTTTTTTTAGTTCAGCTCTAGCTTTGTCAATTCTTTGTTTTCTTAAATCAGCAGGGGAGACTCTCTCCTCGTAGCTAACGTTAAACCCGCCACGGGCGTAATGATCAATCTTCATATCTTTTCCTTTATGATAATGTTTCTTCAGCTATA
>JBMYRO010000002.1:0-164168 GCA_049602435.1 Hyphomicrobiales bacterium | reverse complement strand
CTTGTTGATAAATATCATGAAGATATTTACGGTCGCTAACTTACTTTTAAAACTAGCTTTATCGCCCCTTTGTCCATGCACCAAAATATACAGATGATGCAGACGTTAAGGCTTGTGCTATAAAACCTGCTGCTATTAAATAGTAAAAATAATCAAGCTCCATGAAATTATATCTTACCAGTAAAAGCCCGCCGCATAATATAATGACAAAGCGAAATACCACCCCCAAAACTGGCCATAATACACGCCCTGCACCTTGGGATGCAAAATAAAGACATAATGCCAAGCCGAATAGGAAATAAAATGGCCCTACAATTCTAAGGTAGGTTGTAGCCGCTAGTTGAACGCCTGCTTCTTTTGTAAAAAGTTCAATCCAGATTTCTGGAAAAATTGCGAATAGGGTGCCAATACTGCCGACAAGAAGAGCTGCAAATAATGAAGCTGTCCAACCAATCTTGTAGGCGCGTTTGATTTGATTTGCTCCAAAATTCACCCCTATCATTGCTGTAGAAGCAGTCCCAAATCCAAAAATCATAGGAATCATAAGAAATTCAAGTCTTGCTCCTATGCCGAAGCCAGCAAGTGTTTCCACTCCAAATTGTGTCATAAAAGATGTCATTGCAATGACAGAAGCAACGGAACAAATAGGGTTTAATGAGGATAATATTCCAACCTTAAAAATTATTAACATAGAAACAATTTTAATTTTTGCCCCAGAAAATTGCAGTTTCAACTCCGGACAATGAGCCAGCAAATAGCGAATAAAAAGGATGGAAGAAAAAAGATAGCCAGAAATTACACCAATTGCAGCCCCAGATATACCCATCGTTGGAGATGGTCCAATTCCGAATATTAAAATGGCAGATACAAATATTTGAACAATAGAACCAGCCACCAGATTTTTGGATGCAGTCCACATATTGCCTGTTGCGCGCGTAATACCGGCAAGTGTATTAGCTAGCCAAATTGATGTGCATCCCCAAAAGAGGCTATCAGAATAGGCAAGAGTTTGTTCAAGAACCATACCTTGTCCGCCGAGAAAGCTATATATTAGCTGACCAGCACCTACAAAAATAACCGTTGAAACTGCGCTTAAGATGAGGGATAGGAGTAAGGCGTTCAAAGCAAGCGATTCAGCCTCATTTCTGTTGTTTGCCCCTAGTCGCTGTGCAATCGAGCCAGTAATGGCGCCACCAAAGGCACCCGCAGATAACATTATCATCAGCATAAACATTGGAAATGCTAACGCTAGTCCAGCAAGTGCAACAGTCCCGATATGACTAACAAACCAAGCTTCTATGACAGCTGCAATGAGCATAAACGACATCGCTATAATATTGGGTGTGGCAAGGCGCAATAAAGAGGGCCCTATTGTCGCTGTTAAATATGGATGCTGACTAATCATGTGTACCTACATTCTGCAAAGGCGTTCTCGCCCTATTTGCTATCGTGGGGCTAGTTAGGATTTAGTTCGGAACTGGTCTTTTTTTAACGTTTTCGCTAACTGACTAATTTGTTTTATTTTAGCAGTAGAAGCCAGCATTCAAACCAACCTTAAAATAAGATACCATTACGATACCACTTTACAGTAAATTTAAATGAATTCAAGTGAATTTACTAGTCGTTAGTTTCTAGCTAAGTATATTGAAAAATAAAGAAAAAATATAATAAAAACAATGGCTTCGGCTTCCTCCCGGGCCCGCCATTAATAACAGGTTTGTTTTGTATATCTTGAAATTGGTTGATCAAGTGTTCTTTCAATTTGAGCTTCCATAAGGGAGTTTTTTATCTTCTCTATATCTCTATCAAATTCACTATTATAATTATTTATAAAATATAAAATAAAATCTGAAAGATCATAACCCAGTCCAGAATTTAAACCATTCAGGATAACATCTTTAATTGTATTTTTATGCATCAACACCACTCCTAAATAAAGAATCAATATAAATAGACTGAGTTTTAAGTATGAAAATTATATGACAAATTTTTTTTATCAAATTTTTATAAAAAAAATACTAGGAAATTATTTAATGCGATTAATGATATAGTTATCATAATTTATTGATATTTCTTCAATTTTATTATTTAATAAGGTGTTAACTATTTTAAAGGGAGAATAAAATGTTAAGAATTTTTATGTCTGTACTTGCCCTTGTTACATTTGGTTTTGGCACAGCCCAAGCTGATGAAATAAAGGTTGGTATGATAATGAGTTTCACTGGCCCCCTTGAGTCACTCGTGCCTCCAATGGTGGATGGTGCTGAACTAGCTTTCAATGAAGCAAATGCGTCAGGAGAGCTACTTGATGGATCAACTATTACTCTTGTAAAAGGTGATGCTACATGTATTGACTCAGCAGCGGCTGTTACAGCAGCTGAAGCAGCAGTAGCAGAGGGTGTTGTTGCTATATTTGGAGCTGACTGCTCGGGTGTTACTAAAGCTGTAACACAAAATGTTGGTATGCCAAATGGTATTCCAAATATCTCACCTGCATCGACTTCACCATCTTTAACAACTGAACCTGACAATGGTTTATTCTACAGAACTGCCCCATCAGATGCCAGAGGCGGTGAAGTATTAGCAGCAATTACTGCAGATAAAGGTGTAAAGAGTGTTGCCATCACTTATATTAATAATGACTATGGTGTTGGTCTAGCAGATGTTTTTGAAGCAGCAGTTAAATCAATGGGAATTGAAGTAACAGCCAAAATAGCTCATGAAGGTGATAAAGCTGACTACAGCGCAGAGGTTGGTGTTTTATCCGCCGCTGGTGGTGATGCACTTGCAGTACTTGGCTATATTGATCAAGGTGGTAATAGTATTATTCGTGGTACTTTGGACGCGGGCTCATTTGATCAGTTTGCTCTTGGTGATGGTATGATTGGAACTTCACTTGAAGAAGCTTTTGGTGATGAGCTAAATGGTTCTTGGGGTTCTACACCAGGTTCTCTTGGTGAGTCATTCCAAAAATTCCAAGCATATGCATCAGCTAATGGTGTAGACCCAAATAGTGTTTATGCTGGCGAGTCATATGATGCTGCAGCTCTTCTAATCTTAGCTATGCAAGCTGGTGATTGTGATATTAGTGGTTGTAATGGATCTACAGATGGTAGAAGTATTGCAGATAATATTCAAAAAATTGCTAACGGATCTGGACCTAAAATCTATGCAGGGGAACTTGCTAAAGGTTTAAGGTTAATAAGAGCTGGTAATTCAGTTAACTATGAAGGTGCTACAGATGTTAACTTCACTGAAGTCGGTGAAGCATTTGGTCAATTCTTAGAAAAAGGTTATGTTGACGGCAAGTTCGTTAATGTAGGCGCCAGATAGGTAATTAATATCACCCCACATTTATTATGTGGGGTGATAATTTAATTTTTAATAATCTTCTCTGGCAATAAGCCTTTTGGTCTGTATCTCATAACAACCAATAAACCAAGGCCCATCATTAAATATCTAAAATAAGGGATGCTATCAATTAGATGCATTTTTAGTTGATTTGTATTATCAATCCCACTCATCAATGTATTAATCACAAATAATGCAAATGGCGCTGACTCAATCCAAATAAACCACACGACAAATGCTCCGATTATAGCGCCATAATTATTACCTGTTCCACCAAGTAAAACCATAACCCAAATTATGAAGGTGTACCTTAATGGTTGGTAACTTGCTGGTGTGAAGAGTCCATCATAAGTAACGAGCATTGCACCTGAAAAACCTATGATGGCAGAGCCAATCATAAATATATGCAGATGTCTTTTTACAACATTTTTCCCCATAGCTTTTGCTGCATCTTCATTATCACGTATAGCTCTCATCATTCTGCCCCAGGGGGATCTGAGTGCTTTTTCTGAAAATACTAGTAACGTAATCAATACTATAGAGAAAATTAAACTAAAACATAATTTTACAAAAATACTTGAAGAGGTCATCACTAAGTCATTTAATAAAATAACTTTTTCATCAAAATCTGTAATTTTTGATAATCTTCCCTTAAATAAGTATTCAATAAAATTTACAAACCAATCTGAATTTTGAAGGTCTACCTCAAATGGTGCTGGTCTCTTGAGTCCGGTTACATTTTTCACTCCCCTTGTAAGCCATTCTTCATGTTTGACGTATGATACAATAATACCTGAAATTAAAAGTGTAGAAATTGCAAGATAGTCCGACCTAAGGCCTAAGCAGAGTTTACCTATAACAAATGCAATTATTGCAGCTAAAAAAGCTCCAACAAACCATGAGAGAATTATTGGTAGGTCAAAACCGCCTAAAAAACCGCTAGTCGCAGCATCAATAGACTCGATTGCAGAAATTGATGGCCCTGCAACTAATTTCATGATTGGTATTACTGAAATTACTAAAAAGAATAATAAATAGTTTTTGTATTTCGATTGGAATTTTCGATGAACGTAAAAAATACCAGCAATTAAGATAAACAAAATGAGGCCAGATAATATAATACCAAATCCACCTGCAGACCAAGCCTCAGTGACTGGTGGCACTGAGACAATTATAGTTGCAAAGCCTCCTATAGCTAAAAAACCCATTACACCAAAATTAATTAGTCCAGAGTATCCCCATTGAATATTCACACCCATCGACATCACCGCAGAAATCAAGCATAGATTGAGAATTGCTAGAGCAACCCCCCAAGATTGGAAGAAACCAACCATGACAAGTAGTAATGCCATGACACCAAAAGCAAGTTTTATATCAAGATTATTTGTCAAATAACTTTTCCCTTAAATATTCCGTTTGGTCTATAAATTAGAACTACAACAAGTATCGCAAAAGATATCGCGAATTTATAGTCCGTTGATATGTATTGAACTAGGCTGCTTGGTTCTAATTGCTCTGGTAATAGATATACTAGAAATTTCTTATATGCATATGTCAGTCCAATCTCTGTGAAAGCAATAACAAAACCTCCATAGAATGCACCGAGAGGATTTCCTATGCCCCCCACAATAGTTGCTGCAAAAATGGGCAATAAATTATTCCAATAGGATAATGGTTTAAAACTTTTATCTAAACCGTATAGAGTGCCAGCAATCGTAGCAAGTATTGAGACAATAACCCAAGTATATATTATTATTTTTGTTGGATCTATTCCCGATAATAAGGCCAGGTCTTCATTATTTGAATATGCCCTCATTGATTTACCGGTTTTAGTTTTATTGAGGAAATAAAATAATATTGAGCAAGTTATTATCGTAGTTATGAAAGTAATCACTTGAGTAGATTTTAGGGCTATCCCCTCATTTAGCCCCGTCATTTTCTTGAACTCGCCAGCCTTCATAATGAATCTTGCTCCATCCATAAAAATAACATCACCAGGACCAATTATAATCCTCACTATGGCATTTAAGATGAACATTACTCCGATACTGACAACAATAAGAATAACTGGTTCACTCTTCTTATCTCGGTAATATTTGAATACTGTCTTATCAAAAAATAAGCTCAATATGATTGTAGCAATTATTCCGATGGGTAGTGCTAATAAAGCTGTAGGTAAGAAACCAAGGGTAATTCCTAACGATTGTAAATACCAAGTTGTTAGTATAACAATCATTGTTGCAAAGGCCATTAAATCGCCATACGCAAAATTAGCGAACCTAAGAACACCATATATAAGCGTGACACCTATAGCCCCTAGCGCAAGCTGTGAACCATATGTCAATGCTGGTACGATTATATAATTGGTTAAGAGTACAATTGCGTTTAAAAAATCCATTTAACCACCTAAAAATGACTTTCTAATTTCATCATCGTTAAGAAGATAATCTCCACTACCCTCATAAGCATTTCTACCAGTAACAAGGATATAACCCCGGTCTGATATATCCAAAGCTTGTCTGGCATTTTGTTCAACCATCAGTACAGCTATATTTTGTTTTTTAATATTTAATATATGTTCAAATATCTCATCCATAACAACTGGTGATACTCCAGCAGTTGGTTCATCTAACATTAAAACTTTAGGATTAGTCATAAGTGCTCTTGCAAGTGCAACTTGTTGACGTTGACCACCAGAGAGTTCTCCAGCTAACTGATCTTGCTTTTCATTCATAATAGGAAATAAGTTATACATTTCTTCAATACGAGCACTAATATCACCATCAGTTAAGAATGCTCCCATCTCAAGGTTTTCTTGTACAGTTAGTTCGGTAAAAATATTATTAGTTTGAGGAACAAATGAGATTCCTGATTTTATTCGATCTTGAGTTTTTAATGTTGTAATATTTTTTCCATCTAGAGTTACTTCTCCTGCTTTTAAATCCAAAATTCCTAGCATAGCTTTCATTGCTGTAGATTTACCTGCACCGTTTGGTCCCAGGATTGATACAATTTCACCCTGATTAACTTCAAAGCTACATTCTTCAATGATGTTGACGCCACCATAACCTCCAGTTAAATTCTTTGCAGAGAAATACATTATTTTTTTACCCCTCTACCCAAATATGACTCAATAACTTCATCATTATTCCTAATCTCATTAGATGTTCCTTTGAATAGTACCGATCCCTCTGCTAATACAATTATAGGATCGCAGAGTCTGCTTATTAATTCAAAGTCATGCTCAATCATACAGAAAGTATAGCCTTTTTCTTTGTTTAACCTCTGTATTGAGTCTGCAATATCATTCAATAATGTTTTATTGACACCCGCTCCGACCTCATCAAGAAAAACTATTTTTGCATCTACCATCATTGTTCTTGCTAATTCTAGAAGTTTTTTTTGACCACCTGACAAGTTGCCTGCTAATTCGTTCTTTAAATGATCAATTTTTAGAAATTCAAGTACTTCAAAGGCTTTGTTCCTAATGATTTCGTCTTCTTCATTGATTTTTTTTCTATTTAATAATGAGTAGAGCAAGCTTTCACCATTTTGATTACCAGGCACAACCATCAAATTTTCTATTACAGTCATATTTGTGAATTCATGAGCAATTTGGAATGTTCTTAACATGCCTAGTGAGAATAATTCGTAGGACTCAAGACCGGTTATATCATTATCATTGTAAAAAACTGAACCTTCTTCAGGTTTCAAATGACCAGTAATTACGTTAAATAAGGTACTTTTACCTGATCCATTAGGTCCAATGATACCGGTTATGGAATTTTCTTCGATATCAATGTTGCAATTATTTAATGCAACAAGTCCACCAAATCTTTTGGTCAGGTTTCGAACGCTTAATATCGTTTCAGTCATAATTACCCAAAAAATATTTCATATTATATTATCACAGTCTTTTTTTTATAGCTTTGATATGAAAAACATTTATACAAGTTTTTTCTTTATGAAGTCCATTATAGATAAGACCAAACCTATAATTATTAATGAGATAACTATTAGAGAAATAATCCATTTTATCATATTAGAGTAGGAGGCAAATTGTGAGTATAGTGGTTGGATAGTTTCTGTTTTAAGATAATTATTAGAAATTATGGCAAGATTTAAATTTTCTATCCAATCAAATAAAACTTGAGCGAATGGTAATAAATTAAAAGTCCTGAGCTTATTCTGGAATGGTCTATATAAGTAAGATAGCCAGAGTGTATACATTGTTCCATATAAAACACCAAATAAACTATCCCATATGAGATTGAAATTGATATATGACTGAACCATTTCATTTGTTCGAACAGATAGATAACTGAGGATTTCTGCCTCCCCAAATCCAAAAGTTGTACCCAGTGACTTCGGCATTTCACCTGTCACATCAAAAGGGATAGATTTAGCAACTAGAATATTAAGGAGATAAGTGAGAAATAATATAGTTGATAGTATCGCGAGAATGAAGGATGATTTTTCATAGAAAAATTTCGATATTTTATTCATTTTGTTACTCTAAAAAAAATTTTATTAAAAAGTTATCATTTTGTATATCATAAGATAATAATCAACTTTATTGAATGTCTCTAGCGTTTGAATATTGAGAGATATTAAAAATAAATAAATAAAGAAATTAAATAATGCACTAAAATCAACTATGAAGTGTTTCAATTTAGTTTTGTGATTATAAAAATAATAATTAATAGTGGCCAGAATCAAAATTGTGGCAATTAATGCCCAAATACATCTTAGTACGCAATAAATTAGGCAAACGGATATCAATACAATAATTAAATATCTGAACTGTTCATTGTATGTATTTATAAAAAAATTATTGATGGAATATATAAGCAGATAGATAATAATTGCATCACGAATGCATGTATAAATATGTCTTTTACTAAAAGATGGCATCATTGATTTAGATGCCCTTGCCTCATTGGCATTGCGTCAATTATAATAAATAAATTATCAATAATATCAGTACTTTGTGAGTATTTTTTAATTGATCCATCAAGCCCAATTAGGTAGAGACCATACCCATTTTTATCGATTGAAGATGCTAAATTTCCTGTAACTTTGCTGTCAAATATTTCTATATATTTAAGTTTTCTCTCTTCAATATCTATGGAATTTTTTTTAAAAAAATCGTTTATATATTTCTGGATTTTTTGGTGTTGTTCAGAATCATCACGATAGTGAACGACAAGTCTTTTGTCCCATTTATATTTGTCAAACATGAGAAATTATAAGTTACAAATTTTGAATTTAACTGTTATAAATATATCAGAAACGAAAGGATATTAACATGATTAATGCTGTAATGATTGGACTTGGATGGTGGGGTAAACATTCTATTGACTCCGTAAAAGGAAAAAGTGAGAAAATCAACATTATAGGTGCATGTGCTAGAAACACAGATCAACATGCCGAATATCTAAATAAAAATGAGTTAAAAAGCTATAATAATTATGATGATGTCTTGAAAGATGAAGCAGTTGACGCTGTAATACTTACAACACCTCATTCACTGCATACTGAACAAATTCTATCAGCAGCAAACCATAACAAACATGTGTTTGTTGAGAAACCAATGACACTGACAAAAGATGATGCAATAAAATGCGTCAATGCATTAAAAGAAAAAAACTTAAAACTTGGAGTAGGTTTTAGTAGAAGATTTCAACCAGCGTACATAGATCTCTTAAAAATGGTTAAAGCTGGTGACATTGGTGAAGTACTTCACATTGAAGGTGAACAATCAGGTCCAAGCGCCTATAAATTAAAAGAGGGTATGTGGAGAGCTCAAAAATCAGAGAGTCCAGGTGGTGCAATGGCAGCCAGGGGCATACACGTGATGGATGCAATGATTAGCATAGCAGGAGAAGTAGATAGAATCTCATGTATTAGTGAAAGAAGAGTATTGGATATTGATCTTGATGATACAACGTCAATGTTAGTTAAATTCAAAAGCGGTGTATCTGGATATCTTGGAAGTATATATGTAACAGCAGATATATGGAGATTACATGTTTATGGTTCAAAAGGTTATCTACTTATGGATGGTGAAACTAGATTGATTAAAAAGTCTCTTGATAATACCGAAACGATCACAAATTATCCAAATGCTAATATTGTTGGTCTCACATTAGAAGCATTTGCAGATGATGTTGAAGGTAAGCAATCATTCCCTGTTACTGCGGAAGAGGCTATTCAAGGAGTGGCTGCTTTTGAAGCAATGGTAAAATCAGCTAAAAATGATTACGAGTGGGTAAAACTGGATTAGTTTAACCATTGTTTTGTTTCGTAGTTCTAATTTTATTTGAAATAAATAATAAATAGGACAGTACAAAGTTAATTGACATAAATATTACGATTGTGGGGGCTGGAGCACTATCAATATAATATGATGCCAAAACACCAAATATTGAGGACAAAACTGTTGAGGATACGGCAACTACTAACATCCTTTTGAAATCTTTTGATACCAAGAATCCAGTTGCACCTGGTGTTATCAAAAGTGCGATAGATAAAATTATACCAACAGCTTTTAGATTTGAAACGATTACTAAAGACAGAATTACAAGAAGTCCATAATGGAGATTAGTAATATTTAGCCCAATTGATTTTGCGTGTATAATATCGAAACAAAAAACTAATAGATCCTTCCATTTTACAAGCAAGATTAAGATAACAATAAGGGATATTAGGGTTGAAAAGATTAGGTCAGAATCATTAATCCCAAGTAGATTACCAAATAATATTTCATCTAAATGTACATTAGTTTCAACTTTTGTATATATGACAATACCAAGCGCAAACATTCCAGAAAATACAACACCCATCACTGTATCTTCTTTTACGCGTGAGTTATTCTTGAAGAATCCAGTAGCTAAAGAACAAATTAACCCAGCCGTAAATGCTCCAATAATCAGTGGAAAATTAAAAATATAGGCGATAGCAATACCCGGTAAAACAGCATGTGAGATTGCATCACCAATTAGTGACCAACCTTTTAAGACAAGAAAACATGATAAAATAGATGCAGGAATAGAGATCAAAATTGCGATAATTAGAGCATTTAGCATAAATTCATACTGAAATGGAGATATTATTAGATCAAACATTCTTGGTGTCTTTGTTGTTTTTTAAGATTAACTTCCAGGTGTAACCATATTTTGGTGAGAAGAAGAAAGCTAATAGGAATAAGATAGTTTGCACTAATATAATCACACCACCTGTTGCTCCATCAATGAAGTAGCTGATGTATGTTCCAAATGCACACGAGAATATTCCAACGAAAATGCTTATGAGTATCAATCTAGAGAATTTATCCGTTATTAGATATGCTGTTGCTCCTGGTGTAACAATCATTGCAATGACGAGAAACGCACCAACTGTTTGCATAGCTGCAACGGTAGAAACGGACAGTAATACAAAGAATATAAGTTTTAAAAATTTTATATTTAATCCCATTGTTTGTGCATGATTTTCATCATAAAACAAAAGCATGAGATCTCTCCATTTTAAAATTAAAATGAGCAATGTTATTATTGATATTAAGATTAATTGAAGGGTATCCTGTGGTGTAATTGATAGAATATTTCCTAATATAATTGTTTGAATATTGATCGGAGTAGGCGAGATTGAAACAATAAATAAACCAATTGCAAAAAATGAGGTAAAAATTATGCCAATAATAGAGTCTTCTTTTAGGTTTGTTTTTTCATTTAGATATAGCATAGCACTTGCTGCAGCTGTTCCGGATATGAAGGCACCTAGAGTGAATGGGAGGCCCAGTATATATGCGCCAGCAACTCCGGGAACAATTGAATGACTTAATGCATCACCGATTAATGACCACCCTTTCATTATTACAAAGCAAGATAAAAATGCACAAATTGCGCCTACTAATGAACTAACAAAAATCGCATTCCGCATATACGAATAATTGAGGGGCTCCAGGAGAAAATCTATCATATTGTGATTAGCTAACTTTTAAATTGAAGTAGTTTATATGATTGCCAAAAGTTTTCATTAAATTTTCTTTCGTAAAAACTTCTCCAGTAGCACCTTCTTTTTGTATTGTTCTGTTTATCAAGATTGTTCTATCGCAGATATCTGGAACAATATTAAGATCGTGTGTTGAAATGAGTATTATTTTATTCTTTTCTCTTTCTCGTTTGATGAGTTCTAATATTGTATCTTGTGTATTAGTGTCTACTCCTGTAAATGGTTCATCTAGCAATAAGATCTTGCTTTCCTGGGCAAGTGCACGCGCTAGGAATACTCTTTTTTTCTGACCCCCTGAGAGTTCACCAATTTGCCTGTTATGTAATTCGTCCATTCCAACCTTCTGCAAGGACTCTTTAACAATCTTAAGGTCATTAGATTTTGGCTTTCTCATAAAGTTCATATAAGAATATCTTCCCATCATAACTACATCTTTTACAAGGATAGGAAAATCCCAATCAATTTCATCATTTTGAGGAACGTAAGAGATAAGATTATTTTTTATGGCGATATCTATTGGATAATCATTAATGGTAATCGAACCCTGATGAATTCTCAATATCCCCATAATTGAACGAAATAATGTAGTTTTCCCTGAACCATTAACTCCCAATAATGCTGTTATTGAGCCATCAGGAATAGAGCAGGTAGCATCATGTAATGCCTCATGACCATTTTTATAGAATACATTTACATTTTTTATTTCAATGCTCATTTTGATTACTGCGCTGTTAGTCCCTTAATTACTGTTGAATATGTTGTTGATAGAAGATCCAAATATGTCGGAACAGGTCCATCCAATTCAGTTAGAGAGTCTACATATAAAATACCTCCGTAGGAAATATCTGTTTCTCGTGCTATTTGTTGGGCCGGTTTTGGAGAAATGGTACTTTCACTGAAAATAACTTTTATACCATTTTTATTTATACTATCAATTACGTTCTTAACTTGTTTGGGTGATCCTTGCTGGTCAGCATTTATAGGCCATATGTATAACTCATTCAACCCGAGGTCTCTTGCAAGATAACTAAATGCACCTTCGCTAGTTACTAACCATCTCTTATCCGGACTGACTGTATCAATTTTTTTTGAAAGAGGTAAAAGGACATCTTCAATTTTTAAGATATAATTTTCAGCGTTTTCTTGGTATTTTATGCTATTCGACTCATCATATTTAATGAGTGCCTCTGTAATATTTCTTACATACGCGCGTGCAGAATCCATTGCCATCCAAGCATGAGGATTTGGTTTTCCGTTATAAGGGCCTGTTGATATTCCAATTGGCACAATCCCCTCTGTTGCTAGAACACTTGGAATTCCATCTAGGCTGTCGTAGAATTGTTCAAACCATAATTCCAATCCCATTCCATTATGAATTATAAGATCGGCATCCTGAGCTTTAATAATATCTCTAGGTGTTGGTTGATAATTGTGAATTTCGGCTCCTGGTTTTGTTATGGATTCAATAACTGCTAGGTCACCAGTAATATTTTTTGCAATATCAGCAATTACGGTAAAAGTTGTGACCACTTTCATCTTTTCTGCTTTTGCCTTATCATCACTAATGAAAGAAATAAATAAAAGTAGAGCAAAGGTTGTTGTTAGAATCTTCACAAAGAATTGAGTAAATTTATACATAAATATTAATATAATGAAAGTGAGAATGATTTGCAAGTGCAACTTATTATTCGTTTACTTAGAAATGTTAGGTTATTATTTAAATTCGAATGTAAGAATATAAGAATATTTATATGCATGCAGCCGGTTTGGATCATATTTTGATCAATTTCTATTTTGTGATCTTTTTCAAATCACAAATATTGACTTCTTGTTTGTGATTGATGATCAAATCTGGTTATTACATACCCAATCTCTGATATTGTCTCCAAAGGCCTCGTATCCGTCTTCACGTACGATTACTGTATCTTCAAGTTTGACAAAACCCACACCATCATATTTTAGATCTGTTTCTATTGATAATACCATGCCCGCTTCTAGAGATTTTTCTTTATATGGTGCAGGATAGGGGATAACGCCTTTATCATAAAGATGAGGGGCTTCATGTTGGATCATTCCCATACCATGAGCAACAAATTTGAAATCAAGAGAACTATCGCATTTAGTCAATTCTTTATTAGCTGCTTCTAAGATATCATTTCCGGTTATGCCAGCTCTAATAACTTTACGTGGTGCATCATTTATTGCACGAACTTGGGATAGAAGATCTTTCATTAACTCAGTTGGTTCACCCATAACCGCCATTCTGCATAAATCTCCAAGATAACCTTCAAGATTTGCGCCAGAGTCAAGGGATAAGATATCTCCTTCATTCCAGAATAATTTTTCTGAAGGTGTTCTATTATAAGATGTTCCAGCTGCAATCAAGCAATATTCAAAATTCATTCCAAGTGAGGTTTCTTCTTCTTTTAAGGCTTGCGCAATTGATTTAGTTGAAGATCCTGGCTTTGCACTCTTCATCACTTTCTCCATGGAGTTTGTGATATTACTTGATGCTGTTTTAAGTAGTTCTAATTCATGATCTGTTTTTATTACTCTAAGTTCTTGCATTAAAACTAAAACATCTACAAACTCAGCATTTGGGAGTAGTTTTTGCAACATTAAAAAAGTATCAGTAGGCGTATTACAAAATTCAATACCTATTCTTTTATTTGAATAACCGAGTTTATTGATCAGTTTAGCTGCTTCTTCACCGGCCTGCTTGGTATTCCATTGGATGTTTTGGATATTATTTATCCAAAGAGGTTCAACTTCTTGTTGTTGTGGCTCGAGCATATGACCGATATAGAATGCATCTTCAGGTTTGCCTTTTGGGTATCCAATTGTTGGTAAATATCTGCTAATTCCAATTGAGTCTTTTTGAGCAAAGAAGAAAAATTTATAGCCACCAAGTAAATATTGAGCAGTATTTTTATCATTTATTAGTAAGAAATCTATTCCTTCATTATCCAATAACTTATCAAGTTTATTTTGATTGAATGGCAGTTCCATGTCTTTTTTCCTATAACGTTGGGCTTTGAAAATCATTTTTTAGCCTATTTTTACCCCATTGGCTAAATTGAAGATCCTGATTGAAATGAATATGACTGGAGCATGCTTGCACGTCCATAATTGCTTTTGTGATAGGATGTCTGTTGTAAATCCCATTTGCACCTGAAACTTGCTGGATAATTGAGATTGCTTCCAAAGTTATTTGAACAGCATATGCAGCATTTCTTTTATATTTCAATTTATTATCTGTTGATATTTTTCCATCTTTATTCATGAGTTTCTCAACTTCGATGCAGTCATTTCTTAATAATAATCTTGCAGTATCAATCCTTGATGCAATTTCTCCCAAGCGGTTATGGATTGTTGGTATATCAGACATTTTCATATTTGAAGTACTTGTTGATCTCTTTTCTATCCATTCTATAAGTAGATCAAGGCAAAGTTGAGCGCCTCCAATAGAACATCCAGCAAGACCATGTCCACCTATTGCAGCTGTTGGGATTTGGTACATCAAATTAGTATTAGTGTTGGCTCCTTTAAAAGAATGATCTTCTCTATTTACTGAGAAAGACTGAAGTTTATATTCAGGAACAAAGAGTTCATTTATTCGAACAGAACAACTGCCAGTTTGCTTCATGCCAAAGGTATCCCAATCATTCAGAATCTCATAATCACTTTTATGAAGCACACATTGATGCCAATCTTTTTGACCATTGTCATCCAATATGAATGCAAATATACACCAGTCAGATATTTGAATACCTGAGCAAAAGTTCCATAGTCCTGTTAGTATAATTCCATCATCAACTTTTTTTGCATGACCTTGTTGGTAAATATTTCCAGCAGCAATTAGTACATCTGGGTTTTCTGACCATATTTCTTCTTGAATTTCAGGACTGAAGACAGCTAATGTTCGATGGTGCGACGCCATATTTGCAACTATCCAACCCGTACTACAATCACCTCTAGATATGATCTCAGGTATGTCTAACCATGACGCAAAGTTCAATTCTAATCCACCCCATTGCTTTGGTTGGACATATCTAAACAATTTTTCTTTATGAATCAAATTTAAGATTTCATCTGATATATTTGTATTTGCATTATCAGTTTTTGAGCGAATTTTTCTTATTTTTGGGACTAAAGATAAAGCCAAATTGTTAGCTTGATCATTTGAAATAGAATTTAATTGCTCAATATTTTTTCTTAGCATCAAATAAATTAAGATTTAACAAAAATACTTGAGTTCTATCTAAAATCATCCTCAGATAAATTTAGTAACCTCAATGCATTAAGTCCACAAATCTTCTCCCTTTCTTCTTCAGAAATACTTTCTATTTGGTACACGTGTTCCACTGGATCATGTTCTGCCATATCAGCTGGGTAATCAGTTCCTATTGCAATATGATCAGCTCCATATTTTTTAATTAGAAATTCTAGCTGATCAATAGAGAACACTAGAGTATCAAAATAGAATTTTTTGAGATAGGTAGTTGGTTTTTTAAATATCTTCTGACGGCAATCAATCCTTGCCCCATATGCATGATCCATTCTTGCTGCATAGCTTGCAGGGAACGCTCCCCCATGTGAGAGATAGAATTTAATATTTGGGTATCGTTCCATTACACCGTCAAAGATTAGATAGTGAATTGCGACTGTGGTATCTAATGGGTTACCGATAACATTCAGCATATAGTGTTCACCAAATCTGTCACTGTAAAATGAAGATGGATGGATGAATATTAATATATCTAACTCTTCACATCTTTTCCAAAAGGGTTCAAGCCTTTCAGCTGATAACTCATCTTTTCCCACTCTAGCTCCAATTTGTATGCCTCTGAAGCCTAATTCATTCACGCATCTATCCAGTTCTTTGATTGCTAGGTCTGTGTCTTGGAGAGGAACGGTTCCAAGTCCAGTAAGTCTTTTTGGATTTGTTTTTACTGTTGAAGCAATGTTGTTGTTTATGATTTCAGAAGACTCAGCACAAAGATTTTTATCTACCATGTAGTAAAATTGCTGTGGAGAGCATGATAGGGCTGAGACATCAAGTAAGGATTTATCCATTTGTTCTAATCGTACATTGATATCCGTAAATGGAACCTCTCTATCCTCAAATTGTTTTTTATTTACTTGTTTTGTTAATTCGCTTGCAACGCCAACTGAAGGATGAAAATCCTTCGGCAAATGTGGCTTTACCAAATCATCAGATGCAGGTGTTCTGACATGATTATGTAGATCAACAGTTAATGTTTTTGGTCTTTGAGATACTCCACTTACGTGATCTCTACCAGCTGTTGGACCATATGGTCTCATCTCAATATCATGTTTTGTCATGTACTTTCTCCAATTTCTAAATCATTTTTTGTTGCCCAGTCAAAATAAGTTTGACTGGGCACTCAGTTTATTATTCCCACCAATGCAAGGCATCTTTGTTTTCACCTTGCTTAGCATTTGGTCCACTTCCGTTTGTTCTGAGATACATTTTCTTGTCGTGACCAGCTTTTATTTTTCCATTAAAAACATCTACAAGCCAATCCATGCACATCATATGACAATCATGTCGATCTTGCCCTGTACCTTTAAACATTACTGCTTGGTGATATGTATCCTCATAAACCCACAATTCTTTTGGTGCAGTAACTTTATCATAGAAGTTATAGACCAATTCAACCGGACTTCTTGAGTCATATTCTCCAACTGTAAGAAGTATTGGACATTTAATATCTTTTTCTCTTCCTTCAACAGTCATTTGTGCTACGATTTTATCAAGCTCTTCTTCGCTTTGAGCGCCTGTAAGATAGCCAAATAATTGTTTATATCTTGGAGAAAAAGTATCCAAAATGTAATATTTATCTAGATAAGATGCCCATGGTCCGACAACACCTTTTATTCTAGGATCTCCAGAAGCGGCAACTTCAAGACCCCAATGGGAACCCATTGATACAGCAAATATACCAATTTTATCTTTATCAACTTCTGGTCTTGTTTCTAACCAATCAACAATGCTCAATACCGCTCTTTCATAATTACCATGGGTAAGCTTTTGATTACGGATATTACTCATGCCTTGGCCGGGTCCATCAATAACAAGTAGATGCATCCCTCTTGCGTGAGCTTCAACTACTTTTGGGTCAGGCCACATTTCTTTTGTCATATCACATCCAGGAATAAATATCATTGTCGGTGCGACATCTACGCCAGGGCATAAAAAGAAATTACATTGCAGCTGCATATCTTCGAAAGGAATTTCAACTCTCTCAATTGTGTATGGTGCTAGTTCGATTACTTTTTCGAAATTGGCAATACATCTACCGTGTAGGTATCTTTTTTCATCATTTGTTTCTAAAACTGGATGCTGTGCGGCAGCAAATTTTGCAGAAGCCCTGTAATACAAATCAAAAGCAGTTGATTTATGACCTGCTGCCTCTTCTTCTTGAGCAACCTTTTCTAGCCTTTGACCTTGTCTGCCTAGATGCTTGGAAATTTGACCGTGACTTTTAACAGTGCCTGGTAATTCTCTCCCTTCTTCGTCCCAGTGAAAAACACGACCTGTTTCTTTAACAATCCAGTCATATATCCACTGATGTCCGTCTCTATTTAATCTTGGTGTACGCATCAATAAATCTCCCTTTAGTGTTAGAGTTTTAAAACTCAAAAAAATTAATTTTACTAACTATAATTTATAGGATAAAAATCAATTATTTGGAACATAAAAATAAGAAATACTCTCTGTTAAGCCGCATAATATCCAAAGTTTAAGATCAAAAATTATGAATTTATTAATCAGTTTCCCGTCTTTCCAAAGTAAAGAATTTCAAAAATATACAGCAGGTAATTTTTTTGCAATGAATGGGCTATGGATTAATAGAGTGATAATTGGATGGCTTGGTTGGGAATTGACAAATCTAGCTTCTTGGGTTGGCTTTTTATCTTTTTTGCTTTTTGCGCCAACTATTTTTGCGGGTCCTATATTTGGGGTTATAGTTGATCGTGTTGATATAAAAAAATTCGCAATCTATACACAGTCTATAATTTCAGCGACAGTCCTGTTTTTGTGGGTATTATATTTTTTCAATCTATTGAATATAATTAATTTATGCATGATAGCACTTATCATTGGTATTTTTACAAGTGCAGATAGAATTACTCGTCATACTCTCGTTCCAAGGATAATCGATAAAAAAAATCTTGTTAATGCATTAGCAGTGCATGGTATTAATTTCAATACCGCTCGGCTACTTGGTCCTGCATTGGCTGGCTTATTAATTCAATTAACCACTTTTTCATTTACAATTTTTATAAATTTCTTGTGTCTATTAGCTATGCCTATTGCACTGATCACAATAAAAGTAGCTGAAAAAGACTCAGAAAAAAAAGAGAAAAAAAATATTTTATCTGAGTTTCTTGATGGTGCAAAATTTGCTATTAGTCACAATGTCATTCTTGAAGCTTGCGCAATTACGGCACTTTTTTCTCTTTTTGCTCGTGGTGCAATCGAAATTCTTCCAGCAATAGCAGGTGGAGTTTTTAATGCTGGTGCGGAAGGTCTTGGTCAGATGATGGCCACTGCTGGTGCAGGAGCACTTGTTGCAGCCATATTTATTGCTATGAGAAGGTCAAAAGATCAGGAAAGGGGTATTCCTTTTAGAGTTTATTTTTCATCCTTCTTAGGTTTATTGGCTGTTATAATTCTTGGTATATCTTCTAACTGGTATCTTGCGCTCATCGCTATATTCATAATGGGTTTCTGTATGACTATTAATGGGATAGATCTTCAAGCTGTTGTTCAGCTAGAACTTAATGATACATATAGAGGTAGGGTGATGAGCTTATGGATTCTACTTGTTATTGGTCTTGCAGCAATTAGTTCTATTTTGATGGGCGCCTTTGGTGATATTCTTGGAATTGAAAATACCCTAATATCATTTTCTATTTTAGGAATAATTTCGTTGATAACGCTATTATTATCATTAAAGAAAAATTATTGATTGGTATACTGACAAGTAAATTCAAGAAGGAGATTTCTCTATGAAAGCCGCTGTAATTGGTTTGGGTTGGTGGGGTAAGGTTATTGTAAAAAACCTCGCAAAAAGTAAAAAAATAAATGTTATTTGTGGTGTTGACCAAGACTTGTCCAGCCTTTCTGATTTTGGAAAAGAGCATAAAATTGAACTAAGAGACTCATATGAAGCTGTTCTTGAAGATCAAGATATAGATGCAGTAATACTTGCAACACCTAACCGACTTCATCACATTCATATCATCCAAGCTGCAGAAGCCGGGAAACAAATTTTTTGTGAAAAACCACTTTCTTTGAGCTCAAAAGACGCCAAAGATGCAATAGAGGTGTGTAATAACCGAGGAGTTGTACTTGGTTTGGGTCATGAGAGACGCTATGAATCTGCAATGAAAAGTTTATTTCAACACGTAAGAAATGGTGATATCGGAAATGTGCTTCATGTTGAAACTAACTTTAGCCATGATTTGTTTAAAACACTTGATAAAGATAATTGGAGATTTAGCCCTATAGATGCACCTGGTGGAGGATTTACCGCAAGAGGAATTCATTTGACTGACTTTATGGTACATATGTTTGGAAGAGCAAAGAAGGTTTATTCAACCATGTCTAGCATTGCATATGAAAAGCCAAGGATAGATACAATGTCTGCAAATATAGAGTTTTTGAATGGTATTACAGGGATTGTTTCGGTATCTATTGCCACTCCTTTTTATGGCAGATACACAGTATTTGGTGATAAGGGGTGGATTGAAGCGAGAGAAATTAATAATTTTGAACATGATGATCCCGGCGAGCTCGTTCTTTGTAAAGAAGGGGGTAATAGAATTGTAACTACGCATGCGCACACAAATACTGTGCTTGAAAATTTTGAGTGTTGGTATGATGCTACAGTTAACGGAGAAAAATATCCAATTTCAACTGATGAGATGATTGCAAATATTGAGATATTTGAAGCGATTGTAAAATCAGGTGATACAGGAGAAGTTATAGAAATTATTTAGAAGTTATCTGAGCTCTTTTGTTTGCTTCGTCAAAGACTTTGTGAGAGTGTTCAACTTTATATTCACTTTCAACCAATGTCTCCGGTTCCCATTCACTTTTTGGGGTATCAAAAAAATCACCGCCGTATACATGTAAAGCGCAAGTAAATTTATTTGTTGGATTAATTACAGAATGAATAATATCACTGCCCAGTGGAACGGTATCAAATTTTTCGAGTGATTTTGCACCAGCTGCTTCAATTTTACCGTGTTCTTTATTATCTAAACGTCGCCAAAAAATATTATCCTCACGTCCTGAGTAAACACCAATTGCAGCCCACATATTATGATTATGAGGCATAATTGTCATATTAGGCGTCCAAATTACGTTTAGTATTGAGAATTTATCGGATTGGTATAGTTTTTGAATACCGCCTTGTGTTGGTTCACCAAGTTTCTTGAATATACCAATTGGATCTTCAACTGCTTTTGAGAGTATATCAATGACAGCCTTGTGGTTGTTTATTTTATCGATACGGGCATCGCATTCTTCAATAAAATTTTCTAGATCAAACATATGTATATCTTGTATTTTTTTTCTTAAGTATTTACTATATCAGAAAATCAAATAATGTTAACTTTGAATATACTCATTTAATCCAACTTTAATTTCATGACAAAAAAGCCAAGAATATTAAATAAAGTTTTTGCACTAGATGATCTAGAATATTATGCAAAGAGACATTTACCAAGGCCAGTTTTTGGTTATATTTCAGGTGGTTCTGAAAGAAATCAAACACTTGACATTAATTTACAAGACCTACAAAAAATAAAATTTATACCAAATATCTTGAGGGATGTTTCGAAAAGATCAATCACTACATCACTGTTCGGTAACAAATGGAATGCGCCATTTGGTATCTCCCCAATGGGGGTCAGTGCGCTGGCCGCATACAGGGGTGATATAGTTCTAGCAGAAGCTGCTAGAAATATGAATATACCAATGATTATTAGTGGATCATCTCTAATACCAATGGAAGAAATTATAAAATTAGCACCTGAGACATGGTTCCAAGCTTATTTACCAGGGGAACATGATAAAGTTGAAAAGTTAGTTCTTCGGGTTAAAAATGCAGGTTTTAAGACACTTATACTAACAGTTGATGTGTCAGTCTTAGCAGGTAGAGAAAATAATCTTAGAAATGGTTTCTCGACTCCTTTAAGACCCTCATTTAGATTAATGTATGATGGAATGATCAGACCAAAGTGGACTTTAAATACATTTTTAAGAACGCTTTTAATCCACGGTATGCCTCACTTTGAGAATTTTCTTGCTGATAGAGGTGAACCAGTATTTTCAGCTACCATAAATCGTGATTTTGGTAAAAGGTCTAACTTGAATTGGGAGCATTTAAAGCAAATAAGAGATTTATGGGATGGTAATCTTATAGTAAAGGGGATATTGAATACAGATGATGCGATTAAAGCTCAGAGCATGGGTGCAGATGCTATCATAATATCAAACCATGGCGGGAGACAACTTGACTCAGCTATATCATCAATCAAAGCTCTCGAGAATATAAGGCCAGTAATCAAAGGGGAATGTAAAATATTTGTTGATAGTGGTTTTAGAAGAGGTACGGATGTCATTAAAGCCTTGGCTATTGGAGCAGATTTTGTCTTTATCGGGCGACCATTTTTATATGCAGCTTCTATAGCAGGTCAAGAGGGGGTTGAACACTCTATACAATTATTAATGGAAGAAATTGATAGAGACATTGCCCTATTGGGAGTTAATTCTATTGATGAATTGAATACAAATTTATTGCACAAAGACTAAATTATATCAAATAATCCCGTACTTTTTAGATCTTCTTTTAATTCTTGTTTTTTTTCATCACTTATTTCAATAACTGGTGGCCTTGTCCTTCCACCTTTCATACCAATGAGTTCTTGCCAATATTTCATTTCACTAATAGGCATTCTTCCGCTATTCCAATATCCCATAATCCATTTTGCATGGAGTTCTCTAAGTGGCTGAATTGATTTAGCTATCTCAGTGGCTTTATTTATCTCACCATTTAATGCAGCATCTGTATAATCTTTTAACGGCAACCAATCTTTTGATTGGTATAGATGTGGGTTGTAATTTACAAGCCATTGCAGTCCAAGTTGAGTCATACTAGTTAGCCATGGAGCTTCATCCGCCACAGATATCACTATATCTTTTCCTACAGAGTCTATTATTGAGTGAGTAGAAGCTGGCGACCCATCAGCTTGCTTATATCCGCAGATATTTGGGAGTTTTGATAGCCGTTTTGCTAGATTGGCATTTATTGGATGACAATTTTGAGGAACATTAAACAGTATTATACCAATGTCAACTCTTGAGCAGATGTATTCATAAAATTGATAGACAGTTTCATCATCTCTGGCCGCAACATATGGCGTGAGGATAATTACAAAATCATAACCAATTTCTTGAGCATGTTTTGCTAGTGCAACCACTTGCTTTACTGACTGGTGGTGACAACCTGCAATCATAGGTATCCTATTTCGTGCTTGATCAAGCATTACTTCATGTGCGTGCATTCTTTCATTATCAGGCATTGACCAGAATTCAGCAATATTACCTGAGCAATAGTGACCATCAACTTTTATGTTCTCGATTATATGATCCATATTTGATCGATTAGCAACATCATCAAAATTATCATCTTCATCCCAGCAATATGGCATGGCAGTCCATATTCCCTTCAATAACACTCTAGCTGCTTCTTTAGCTTCTTTCCTTGAATATTTCATAATAATTTAACTATTTGGGAGTTTTTTTACCGAAAGGTACGTCATCTATTCCTTCACGTTCCTCAAGTCCAGCCATACCTCTGAGTATTTCATAAAATGATACAGTATCCTTTTCCGCATATCCTTTTTCATATGCGGCTTGATAGATCTGAGAAAGAACGGATGTCATTAATGTAGGTGACCCAAGTATCTGTCCTTGTTCAATCATAAGCCTGTTGTCTTTAAGTGAAGTCTTTATCTGCCCTTGTTTTGAGTAGTCAGCATTTATCATTTTTGGACCTTTATCGATCATCGTCTTTGATGATGCTGCGCTGTCTTTTAATACTTCTAATAAATTTTCTTGTTCAAGTCCTGCTTTGTGTCCCAGAACCAACCCTTCGGCAAGAGCAAGTCTATTTCCAGCAAGTATAAGATTAATAACTAATTTAGTTCTTGCTCCTGATCCAACAGGCCCCATATAGTATGCGGCTCTACTGAAGCCCTCAAAATATCCCTTACATACATCGAAGTCTTCTTTTTTACCACCCGCGATTACTATTAAATCACCGGCTCTTGCCATTGTGCTTGTTCCACTAACTGCTGAATCCAAAAATTTTATTCCTTTTTCTGCAAGATCTTTTGAGAGGGATATAGAATCTTCTGGTCTAGAAGTAGTAGTATCACAAATATAAAGATTATCTGATGTTACTCCTTCAGCAATCCCATTAGCCCCTACAGCCGCATCTCTTGCAATTGTACTGTTTGGCAGTGACATTATTACACAATCAACATCTTTGGCTGCATCAGCTGGAGTATTAACAGGTGTACCTCCTTGTTCTCTTAATTCATCCATTCTATTGGAATCAACATCAAATCCTTGAATAATAAACTGTGATTTTCTCATATTTAGAATAAAAGCTTGGCCCATCAAACCCATTCCTACAATACCAACTTTTTTAACCATTTCTCTCTCCGTTTCTATAGTGTTATTACAATTTTACCAATTTGACTATTACTCATCATGTATTCACGACCTTGATCTATCTCATCAAAGTGGAATACCTTATCAATTATTGGCTTATTATTATCTTTATCAAGGTAAGGCAGTATATCTCTCTTAAAACCTTCAACTGTTTGAATAATATCATCCTTTGTTACAAAAGCATTTGATATACCATGAATACTGTATCTCTGCGCATGAACTTTTCGAATGTTTATTGGAACAGTATCTATTCCATCCATGTAGCCTACATTAACAATAATTCCCTTGAATGATAAAGCATTCATAGCATCATTAAAAACGCTACCACCCAAACAATTAACAATAAGATTTATTCCACCATTTGAAAAATCTAGTAATTTTTTAGTCAGATTCTGTTCAGGTGTTATGATCCCGAAATCCATGCCATAGTCAGAGAGAGCATCAAGTTTTCTTTTTGAAGTTGAGGTTCCAATAACCTTGGCGCCCAAAATTTTGGAAATGACAAGACCAGAAGCGCCAATAGCCGATGAAATAGATGTAATGAGTGTAATTTGATCTTTCGATAATTTGCCATATGTTACGATTGCATCATATGCTGCAAGGAAACTAACTGGTATTGCTGCTGCTTGTTCCCATGAGTAAGAGTCTGGTATTTTCATTGTTTGATATTCTTTTATTAACGCATATTCTGCAAATGATCCAGAGTCTGTTCCCAAAACTCTACCCATAATTTTATCACCAATTTTGTAATTTTTAATATCTGAGCCTAAGCCAACTATTTCGCCTGCAGCTTCAGTTCCAGAAGGTTTATTGGGATTTCCATGCATTACCCCACCAACAATAAAGCCACCTCTGTTTAAAGCTGTTGATTTAACTTTGAACAGAATCTCATCTTTTTGAGGTACTGGTATCTCAATGTCTCTAGGTAAAAGCTTACTCTGGTTATCAATTACCTCTGTAAAATATGCTTTCATTTGATTATCCCTACTAAATGTATCTTTTTTATTATATAATTAAAATGTTGATTTAGATAGGTGGAATATGACTATAAAAAATATAAATGGTGTAAATATAGATTATGAAATTATTGGTGAAGGTAAACCAATTTTAGCTCTTATGCCAGGAGCGAGGAGAGGTTCAATCGAGATGAAATCACTTGCCGAAAAGATAGCAAAAAACAACATACGGGTACTACTTCATGACAGAAGAAATACTGGTAAATCTGGGATGTTATTGGATGATACTGAAACAGAAGAAATAACTTGGGCGAATGAGTTAAGAGAATTGCTTAAGTTATTGAATGAAAGTTATATTTTTATATCAGGATCATCTTCTGGGGCAAGGACATCACTTATGTATGCCTTACATTTTCCAGAAGATTTGATTGGTATGATTATAATGAGAGTTACTGGTGGAGAGTTTGCCTCTAATAGGCTCCCCAAAAATTATTATGAAGTATTTATTGATACAGCTAAAACAGGCGGTATGGAAGCTGTATCTAAAACAAATAGGTTTGCAGAATATATAAAAACCAACCCAGCAATTGAGCAGCAATTATTAGATATGGATGTGAATGAATTCATAAAAATTCAAACAAATTTATTGGGTAAATTTTTAGATGGTGCAAATTATCCAGTTATGGGTATTACAGAGAGCGAATTGGGCTCAATTAAAGTTCCATCATTGGTAATCCCTGGAAACGATAACACTCATAACTCTGTTAGTGGTATTGATGCATATAATATGTTAGGAAATAGTGAGTTACATAAGTTACCAATTGATGATGTGGATGTTGATTTGATTTCATGGGAAGATTGGGAGCCATACGAAGATGAAATAGCACTCGTTATGTCTAACTTCATAAATAAGGTAATGGATAAATAACCTTCTTAATTGATATTAGTCAACAATCCATAACCTTCGTTCTTGATCTGTTAATAATTCATAACCAGATTTCTTAACAATTATTGTCTGCTCAATTTGTGTTCCACCTAGTCCAAATATTTGGCATGGATTTTCGATACATAAAACAGAATTCTCTGGAATAGGGATGTCTGTTGTATCTGGCAAAAACTCGCTCTTAACATTACTTTTGTTACCGAGCACGTAGGGCAACTCCCTCATTTCCAAGCCAATTGCGTGTCCTGCAAAAGTCCCTGAATGATCAGGGAGACCGCCATCTTTTGTACCATTTAACATTGCATTTTGTATTTCTGATGGTAAAACTCCCTCCTTAATAACTGACAATGCTGCTTTATATCCATTTTCAGTAGCTTCCCATAATTTTAATTGTTCTTTACTCGGTTCACCCATGACGCCTCCCCATCCAGTATCAGCTTGATAATTGTTAAGAGAGAGACCGGCATCAAACTTCCACATATCTCCCGCCTGGATTTTCTTATCGGTGGGAGGGAATATTCCTACAGACCTTCTTCCTGATCCAAAATGGTACCAAAGCCATTTACCAAGACCATTTCCAACTTTTGATGCATAAACACTTGCAATTTCGTATTCACTCATACCAATTTTTATTTCATTACAGGCAGCAATTGATGCAGACTCATTCAGATCAGCCGCACCCTTCATGGCCTTTATCTCATCTTCAGTTTTAACTTGTCTTATCAGTCTAAATAGATCAGAACCGTATAGGATTTCACAATTTGGAAGCAATTCTGCTAAAATTTTCATCTTTTTGTCATCGATTTTGTCTTCATCAACTGCAATTCTAATATTCTTGAGTTTATTGCTAGTAATTGACTGAGCTAGCGCATCTATAGAATTTTTAGACCTCTTAAAATCATTATTTTGAAGTTGCAAATAATTTTGTTCTTCAAGTGATAGGGTCTTAACCTCATCTGGCTGCACGAGAGCACTCTTACCACCATAGGTATAATAATCTTTAATAGTTGATTTTGAACCTGATACATAAGTCATTTCCTGACTTGGAACAATAAGCGAGGCATCAATATTTGGATCACGATAATACGTTGCAAACATATCAACAGAATAAGAATACACCTTTGGTGCCCAACTGACAGTGTCACTGAGGTATGTCACATTCTCAGGCGTAGATGCAATAAGTAGATCAATATTAAATTGATCCATTAATTTATCAGCCCTGTTTTTATTAAAAAACATATTTTAAATATTCAAAATTTTAAGAAGAAACCTATTTCGACCATGCTGTCGGAGCTAGTGCACTTACGTCACCTTCAATCTCAACTATGGCTGGTTTCTTGGATTTTTTTGCTTCTTTAACTGCCTCTTTGATATCATTTGGGTCAGTTACAGAAATACCAAATGCTCCCATATTATTTGCAAGTTCTGCAAAGCTAACCTTATTAAAATACCACATTTCGGTCCATCTATTTGATGGTTTACCATCATATGCGTTCATGAATATATCGTGTTCTTGATTAAGAGCGTTATTGTTATTTACTATTGTTATCGTTGGAATATCGCATCTCACAGCAGTTTCTAGTTCCGTGAAATGATACCAAAGCCCTCCATCTCCAGTAAGGCAATATACATCTTTGTCTGGAAAAGCACACTTTGCGCCCATAGCAGCTGGGAATCCCCATCCTAATGACCCTGCACACCTAATAAAATTCCATTTCTTGTTTAGCCATAAGTTTTGCACGGTCCACATAGCAGTGTGACCTGTGTCTGATACAACAACAGACCCTTCAGGTATAATTTCTGATAACTCTTTCATCATTCTTTCAGGTCTTACGGGAATATTGTTAGACTCCCTAAGAGGTTTAAGTGAGTCTTTCCAATCTTTGACCAAACCAATGGAGTGTGATCTCCAATCGTCAATATCTAGCCTTTTTAGATCCTCCTTAAGAAGCATTTGAAGTGTGCTTTTGGCATCACCGAGCAAACTAATGTCATTCGGATAGTTTCTACCCAGATCTGATGGATCTATCCCAATTTGAATTACTCTGGTATCTTTGGATGGGATTTTCCAAAAATGTGTGACTTGTCCCCCTGTGCTTGACCCGATAAAGATGAATAAATCGGCATCAGTGAGTATTTTATTGGTGCATTCACGGGAATATGATCCTGGTACACCAATATAAAGTTCGTAATCTTCAGGGATGAGATTATAAGATGCTACAGAAGTAGCTATTGGAATCCCTGTTTTTTTTGAAAATTCGAGAGCTTCATCACCTGCATCAGAAATTCTCGCCCCGCCACCGAGGATTATTACAGGTTTTTTTGCTGTATTAATCTTGGATATGGCCTGTTTTATTTCTTCAAGCGGAGGGGTAAATCTATGAGATGGTGTCTTGCCATATCTCTCTTCAACAAGAACTTCTAAATCTGCGTAATCATCCTCAATTTGACCATTATTTCCTGCTAGTTGTAAGTTCACTGGTCCAGGATTTCCTGTTGTTGCTTCTCTAAATGCCTGTCGCATTAAATCGGGTAATCTTTCTACTTGGTCAACTTGGAAATTTGCTTTTGTTAGGGCTTGAAACACAGGGAAGTCATCATTTTCTTGATAAGCTCCTTTGTGCTTTTCCATCGATTTCCTGCCTCCTGATAATGCTATTACAGGACTGTTACCCATAAGAGCATCTCTTAGTCCGGCAGCTAGATTAGCAGCACCTACTGCTTGAGCGGCACATATACCAGGTTTTCCAGAGGCTCTGGCATACCCATCTGCCATATAGGCAGCTGATTTTTCTGCATGGGCAAGAACTCTCTTAATTTTCATATTGTCCATTTCTGCAAGTGGTCTACTGAGGATTGTAGGCACATAAAAAACTGCATCAACACCAGATTTTTCTAGAAACTCCGCTATAAATCGTCCACCTGTCATTTTTGGCATTTCATTTCCCCTGTTTTTAAGTTAATAATATCTAGTAATATTATAATATATCAGTGTTTATATGCTAAATAATTTAGCATTAATAAACGTGCTATCAACATATTAAGTGATGAGTAATATTTCGACAACATCTGACGCCTTAACAGGACTGAAGGTACTTGAATGTGCCACAGTCATAGCTGCACCTCTTTGTGGACGATTGCTAGCTGATTTTGGGGCTGAGGTCCTTCATATTGAAACACCCATAAAAGGAGACCATCTAAGAAATTTTGGTTTTGAAGTTGATGGTATCAATCCATGGTGGAAAACATATGCGAGAAACAAGAAGTTGATTACACTTAATATATCAAAGGAGAAGGGTAGAAAAATATTATTTGATCTTCTTGATGACACCGACATTTTCATTGAAAATTTTAGACCCGGAAGACTCGAAGATTGGGGAATCAGCATAGAGGAGTTACAAAAAAAATTTCCAAGACTCATTATAGTTAGAGTTACTGGTTATGGTCAAACCGGTCCATACGCTAATCAGCCAGGCTTTGGCACTCTAATGGAAGCTATGAGTGGGTTTGCTGAAATGACAGGTGAGAAGGATGGGATGCCTACATTACCTCAATTTGCCTTAGCGGACACATTTGCAGGATTTTATTCCGCTCTATCAGCTATGTTCGCGGTATACAATAGGGATGTTCAGAATACGAATAAAGGGCAAATAATTGATGTAAGTATTTGGGAGAGTTTGTTTTCAGTATTGGGTCCAAATGCTATGGTATTTGACTTAACTGGAGAAGCCCCAAAGCGTATGGGTAATATTGCTCCAACTAGCGCGCCAAGAAATACCTATAAAACGAAAGATAATAAGTGGATTGCTCTTGCAGGAGCGACACAAACAACAGCGGAAAGATTATTTAAAGTTATTGGTAAGAGTGAGTTAATCAATGATCCAAAATTTTTAAATAACACTCAGCGTGTTCTAAATGTGGAAGAGTTAGATAAGCATATATCAGAGTGGATGATGGAGCACAATCTTGAAGAAGTTTCTAAAATATTACATGAGGCTTCTGTTCCGATGGGGCCAATTTATAACATTGAAGATATTATGAATAATATTCATGCTCAAGCTAGAGAGATGATTACGAATATTATAGATAATGGTCGATCACTCAAGACTGAGAATGTATTTCCAAAGTTATCGAGAACACCTGGTAAGATTAAACATCTTGGAAAAGAAATGGGTTCAGATAATGATGAAATATTTAGAAAACGATTAGGGCTCAATGAAGATGAAATTGAGAAATTACAACAAGATGGAATAATATAAGTTAAGAGGAGACAATATATGAATAAAAAACCACTCATTACGCTTTATACACCAGGAAATAAACCTGAATTAATTGAAAAAGCATCAAGATTTGAACCGGATGGAATCATCATCGATTTTGAAGACGCTGTGCCGCTAAATATGAAAAGTGAAGTTAGAGAAAATATATCAAAAAATGTAATACCAAATCTCAATATTACCGCGCTCGTAAGAGTAAATAGCGAGAAAGAATTCCTTGAGGATGACGTTAGAGCTGTAACCCAGAAAAATATTTATGGTATTGCTCTTCCAATGGCAGAGTCAGTGAGTCAAGTAAAGTTCGTCGATGAAATAATTTCAGACGAAGAGGCTAAGAAAGGGCTTGAAAAAAATTCAATTAAACTTCTTCTACTGATTGAAACTGCTCTCGGCGTAATCAAATGTTTTGATATTTGTAGTGCTGCTGAACGTGTTGAATCAATTGTATTTGGTAGTGCCCAAGATGGAGATTTACAAAGAGATCTTCGATCAGATTGGTCCATAGATGGCTTTGAATTAAATTACTCTAGGTCAAGATCATTAGTTGAAGCAAGAGCAGCAAAGATGCCCTATGTTCTTGATGGAGCTTATGGTGGAATAAATGATTTGGAAGGTCTGAGAGCTGAATGCGAACTCAGTAAAAGATTAGGTTATGATGGTAGGACATTAATTCATCCTAGTCACATAAAAGTTGCCAGAGAAGCTTATGAACCAGATCCAAAAGAAATTGATTTATATACAAGAATGGTTGCAGCATTCGAAGATGCAGAAAAGAAGGGGCAAGCTGCAATAACTTTTGAAAATAAGTTAGTTGACTATGCTATGTATAAAAAAGCTAGAGATTTCATAGATAGATAGAAATGATAATTAAGCAAAAAAAAACCCAGATAAGATAATCTGGGTTTTTTTTGTAGATTAGAATGTGGTAATTTAAGCTTTGCTCATATCACCCATTTCTGCAATCCATTTTCTTTTTCTTTTCGCTCCTACTTCCTCCATCCTTGAATGTCTTCTCCAATATAGAACTTTATAGTCCATGTATTCCATGAGTGTAAATAAGCTTAGACCCATTAAAGACATCACGATTAGAGCAGCGAAACTTCCATCCATATTTAAGCGGAATGCAAATCTCTGCATCAGGATACCAACACCCTCAGATGCTGAAAAGAATTGTGCTACGATTGTACCAATTAAAGCTCCTGTCATTGCAAGCTTTAGTCCAGCTATAATGATAGGTAGCGCACTTGGTATTTGACACTTTTGGAAATATTGTTTTTTTGTTGAGCCAAGAGATCTAAATAGTTCTGTAGCGTCTTTATCAATATTTAATAATCCTGTAAGTGTATTGATAAATGGAGGGAAGAAGCAAACTAGTGCTGCTAGAGCAATTTTTGAACTCCATCCAAAGCCAAACCAAGCAATAATAAATGGTGTAACAGCAATACCTGGTGTTACGTTAAATACCACTGCATAAGGTGCCCAATATCTTCTAAAAACAGGACTTATTGCTGCAGTAATAGCCAGTCCCATCCCAATACTTACACCAATTATGAAGCCCATTGTGGCTTCATACATTGTGATTATGTAATGCCAGTAAATTGAACCTGTAACAAAAAACATCTCATAAAGTCTGTAGGCAATAGATGATGGGGCAGGCATAATTAATTCATTGACATACCCAGCACGCGATCCAAGTTCCCAACCTCCAAATAAGATTAGAAAAACAAGCCCATGTGCTAGTGTTTTTTGTACTGGTGATAGCTCTTTTACGCCGGCTAAAACGCCGTCTGATCCAATATCACTCATAGTCCTAACTCCTGTCTGTATTTAATTTCTCTTTTAGCACTTTTTTTAGCCATCAGATCATCATCTAACCAATAAAGCACTCGCCTATCTATGACTTCCATTGTTCTGAACAGTAGGAAACCATATAGGGTAATTGATAGGAGTCCTGCGAAAGCAGATGGCATGTTAAGTGACATGGTATATCTTGCCATTAGAATGCCCATACCAGCCTGAGCGGATATGAATTCTGCAACAAGAGCTCCACCAAATGCAGATCCAACAGCAAGTTTTAAACCTGCGTTCATTGTTGGTAGTGCAGTAGGTATCATTAATCTCCAGAAAACTTGTCTTCTAGATGCCCCAAGTGATCTAAAAAGTTCATAAGATTCTTCTTGAACACCCAGTAATCCAGTAATTGTGTTAACGAACGGCGCAAAGAAACATACCAAAGCTGCTAGTGCAACTTTAGAACTCATTCCAAATCCGAACCATGTAACAAATATCGGACCAACAGCAATTCTCGGTGTTGCTTCAACGATAATAATGTATGGTTTTAGGAATTGCCTGAATGTATCGCTTAATACAGCTGCTACAGCAAGCGCAATACCAATAACTGTACCAACAAAACAGCCAAGCATGGCTTCTTGGAAGGTAACCCATAAATGGTACCATACGTTACCTTGTGTTACATATATTTTCCATATTGATGCAACAATATCAGTAGGTCTTGGAAGTAATAGAGGATTACTAAAACCAGTTCTATTAGCCATTTCCCATATAAACATGATTACGAAGAAGATTAGTGTGTGTCTTAAAACGGCACCACTCAAAGTCCCAGTATACTGGGCATTTAGTTCAATATTACTAACGCTAGCTTCTTGATCATTACTCATAGCGGTTGTCCATCTAAATGACCAGCGAGCACGTCTCTAACTTGTTGTACGTACTTGTTAAATTCTGGAGTTGTTGTCATATCAATATTTCTTGGAGTAGGTAGATCAATTTCAATCTGTGCTGCAATTCTTCCTGGTCTTGGAGTCATCACAAAAACTTGATCAGCAAGATATATTGCTTCTTGTATGTTATGTGTCACAAATATTGTAGTAATATCTGGGCCTTCAACAATTCTTAGTAGTTCATCGTTCAATCTCTCACGGGTAAATTCGTCAAGAGCACCAAATGGTTCATCGAGCAGCATGATATCAGCTCCTGTTTGTAATAGTCTCGCAAGAGCAACACGTTGTTGCATACCACCTGATAATTGTCTTGGGAATGAAAATTCAAAATCTTTTAGTCCAACTAGTTGAAGATGATCCCATGCTCTTTTTTTAGCGGCTTGATCAACTGTCCCTCTGATTTCATCTGGCAGAAGTACATTCTCAATTGAAGTACGCCAATCTAATAAAACTGCTTTTTGGAACATCATTCCAATATCACTTCTTGGGCCGACCACTTCAGCATTTCTGACTAATAGGTCCCCGTCTGATTTTTCAATTAGACCTGATATAAGTCTAAGTAATGTAGATTTTCCGCAACCACTTGGTCCTACTAGAGATATGAATGAACCGCGTGGGATAGTGAAATTAGCGTCTTCAACAGCAATCACAGTTTCATTAAATTGCTTACCGAGCCCGCTACCACTAATGACTATGTCTTCAGCCATGTTTAACTTCCTCCCGTTAGATTTATGCAGAGTTTGCATAAATTTTGATAATTGAACTATAGTACTTTTTCTAGCTGTCATTAGCTAAAGTTTCTTTGTAACAACATTTTAATAAAAATTAAAGTAAAATCTAGAGTTAATCAAAAAAAAATTTAATAACTAATTAACAATTGCAATTTCCAGAAAATTCTTCTGTCGTTGATAAATTTTTTTTGTATATATTAAATACACACATATCTTGCTAAAAAGTGATTGTGACGATGTATTCATTCAATGATTACACTATAAAAATAAATCTAATTGTATTTTAATAAACTGTAAGGATAATAAACTGTAAGGAGAGAATAATGAGACTTAAAAATTTAACTTATGACGAAATGAATGAGGATCAAAAAAAAATACACAATGAAATTTCTTCAGGTCCTCGAGGTAGTGTAAGAGGTCCACTTGCAGTTTGGATGCATAGAGCTGGTTTGGCAGACAAAGCCCAGTCACTTGGTGCTTATTGCAGATATTACACATCACTAGAACCAAAATTATCTGAATTTGCTATTTGCTTGATAGCTCGTGTATGGGGTGCTGGTTATGAGTGGAAAGTTCACAGTAAGATCGCAATGGAAAAAGGTGTTTCAAAAGAAATTATAAATGCTATTGGAAAAGGCAAAAAACCATCAAATATGGATTCAGAACAGAATGTAATTTATGATTTTACAATGCGCCTTCACAAAGATAAAAAGGTGAGTGATGAAGTATATGAAAAGACAATTAACACCCTTGGCAAAGATAGAACAGTAGATTTAGTTGGAATACTTGGTTATTACACACTTATATCAATGACCATAAATGTATTTGGTGTTGAGCACTCTGAATTATCCAGTCCATATATGGATGAATTGGAGGGAGATATTGAAATATAATCTTCTCGGACAGACAGGTATAAAAGTCTCTGAAGTAGGTCTTGGTGGTGCAGGAATCGGTCACGCTTGGGGTGTAACCACTGATGAAGAATGTAATTATCTCATTAACTATGCAATTGATAATGGAATAAATTTTTATGATACATCCCCCGTTTATGGAAATGAAAAATCTGAAATAAACTTAGGAAATGTTTTTAAGAATTTATCCTCAACAAAAAGGGAGAAGTTGATAATTGCAACAAAAATTCGGTTTCATGATTTTGAACAACTTGACAAGATAGAAAATACCATCAGAACCTCAATTGATCGAAGTTTATCAAATCTAAATCTTGATCATATAGATCTAATTCAAATACACCATCAGGTAGGGCATTCCAGAGGGGAATATAAATTTCGAGATAACCCTCCAGAATTTGCTCCAATTATGACTTATTCTGATTGCGTTAATTTCTCTGATGTCATAAGTGGTATTAAAACTGAAGGGAAGGTTCGTTTCACCGGATTGACAGGTTGGAATGCCGATTTCTCAACAATATCTAGTCTCCTGAAGAGTAAGAAGTTTGATACTATTCAAGTGCTGTTTAATGCTCTTAATCAATCAGCAGGGGGGCAACCTCCAATTTTTGGTGAAAAAGACCAAGGGTCTGACATAAATGATAACTTAAGTGAGGGATCAATTTTTGATTTGTGTCAAAGGCATAACGTCGGTGTAATTGGAATCCGTTCACATGCTGCTGGTGCTATTGTCGATATTCTTGATAGGACTGTTAATAAAAAGGACAGCCTATATAAGATGCATCAAAATGCATCAGAATTGAATGTTATTGCAAAAAAATACGATCTTAGTCTTGCTGAGATGGCATTGATTTTTTGCATTAAAAATCCAAATATTTCCACAACAGTCCCTGGTGTTAAGAATAGACAAGAATTGTTTCAATCAATTAATTGTGCAAATAGTTCAGTTGAAGATGGATTAGTAATTGAAATTACAGAGTGGTATAAAAAGAAGATAATACAAGATTGAACAGGACGAAATAATACTTTCAATTATCAAAATATATTATATAAGTTTATATGTGATTTTTTACTGAGGTTAAATTTTATGGCAAAAGAAGAGTTACTAGAATTAGATGGGGTTGTTACTGACGTTCTTCCTGATGCACGTTTTAGGGTTATGTTGGACAATGAACATGAAATTGTAGCTTACACTGCAGGAAAAATGAAGAAACACAGGATCAGAACTTTAATTGGTGACCGTGTAACAGTTGAAATGACGCCATATGATCTCGATAAAGGGCGTATTATTTTTAGACATAAAGATGAAAAGGCACCTGCTACCAGAGCGCAGGCACGAAAAAACTTCAGAAGACGATAATAGATTTTACCCTTAGTTCTCTAATTTTCATAGTTTGCTAATATAACAGCGAGAACAACGCAGAAAAATCCAATTAAAATCCTTGAAGAAACAGGCTCGCTTAATATCAGTGCACCTAAAATCATTGCGCTTAATGGATTGAAACCAACAGTCATTGTTATTCCAGTTGGTGTCGACATGTTTATTGAGGAAGTAAACATAAACTTCATCAAAGCTGCGCCAGGAATTGCTAGTATTAGTAATACAATCCATTGAGTTGAATCAAATGACAGAGATCCACTGAGAGGACTTCCAAAGAAAAGCGCTAAAACAAGCATAAGTGATGATCCAATAAACATTGGCCATGCAGTAAAAGTAAAACTGCCATATTTATGTATATACCGTCCAACATTTAATACATAAACAGAATTACAGAATGCAGCAATAAACATTAAAAAGTCACCTAAATGTACATCAGGTGCTAGCGAACCTATATCATCACTCAGTGTTACGGTGATTCCTGTGATTGCTATCAAAATCGCTAATACCTTGAGCGGTGTTGGTCTTTCTTTGCCAAGCATTACTCCTAAAACCAATGTTATTACAGGTTGTGATGTAAAGACAATAGACCCTCGCGCCGCAGTTGTATGCTCAAGTCCAGCAGCAAACGATAATGGGAAACCAATATAAAAAACTATGGATAACAGAAGTATTGGTAACCAATCCACCCTCTCAAGTGGTTTATTTTTTTTGAATAAAAATAGCAACGACAACAATAATAAAGCTGCTATCCCATAACGGGTCCCAGGAAGTGTAAAAGGATCACTATCAGGCATCAAGTACCTTGTGAGTACTACAGTTGTACCTCCAATAGTTGCAGACAATGACGCTAGTAATGCGCCGATATAGCTTTGCTTAACCATCATTTCTAAAATATTTTACCTGGGTTTAGGATGTTTTCTGGATCTAGAAGATTCTTAATTTCTTTCATAATTGCTAGTTCAGCAGGATCTTTGTATTTTATCATTTGACTTTTCTTAATAATGCCAACTCCATGCTCTGCAGCAAAACTTCCGCCATATGTAAAAGCATTCCCGTAGACAATTTCTCGAACTTCGCTAGTTTTTTCCTTGAATGCTTCCAACGGATAGCCAACAGGAGGGCATACATTGTAATGAATATTACCGTCACCAATGTGGCCATATGGTACAGGTCTTACTCCGGGTAGGTATTTAGCTAACTTATCTCCGGTTGTTTTGATAAAGTCTGGGACCGATGAAATAGGGACCGATACATCATGTTTTATTTCTCCACCCAACTTGGGTTGATGTTCAACAATGGCCTTACGTATCTTCCAAATATTTTGTGTTTTTGCAATTGAGTCTGATATAACAGCATCTGCTATCACATTCTTATCTAATGCATGTTGAAGAGCAGCTTCAAGTGTGTTTTTTGCATTTTCATTGTTCTTTGTATCAGATAATTCAATGATTACGTTCCATTGCGCTGCATTAACAAGAGGGTTTATGATATTATCACCAAATTGGGTTGCAATTGAGAGTCCAATATCAGGGATTAGTTCAAAAGAGGATAATAAATCTCCGCTAAAATCTCTTAATATTTCAAGCAAACTCATGGAAGATTCTAGATTAGTAAGAGATACAAATGCAGTAACTTTATTTTCAATTTTAGGAAATAATCTCAAGCTAGCAGCAGTAATAACACCAAGGGTTCCTTCAGCACCCATAAATAAATGCTTCAGGGCATATCCAGTATTATCCTTCCTTAGTTTTTTTAGCATATTGACAATCTTACCATCTGCTAATACCACTTCGATACCCAGAACTAAATCCCGCATATTGCCATATTTAAGTACTGATATTCCCCCAGCATTTGTTGATATATTACCACCAATGGTACATGAACCTTCTGATCCTATGCTTAAAGGAAAGTGTCTGGATACCTCAGATGCAGCAACCTGAATCTGATTTAATATACACCCAGACTCAACTGTAATTGTGTAATCTCTTGGATTCAGATCTATTATCTTATTCATTTTCTTTAGGCTGAGGATAACTTCGCCATTTGGTATGCCAGAGGCCACTGAACCAGTGTTGCCTCCTTGAGGAACAATTTTTATCTTTTCATCATTACAAATCTTCAAAATTTTTGAAACCTGCTCAGAAGTCCTTGGAGTTAACATTAGTGGTGAGTTACCATGAAAATTTCCAACCCAGTCTTGCAGATGTGGAAAAATTGTTTCTTGATCAGTTATTATGTCTCTTCCGTCCAAGATATGTGTCAATTTTAAGACGAAAGCTTCAAGTTGGTTATCTGAAAATGACATATTGTGTGCAATTTGAATTTATGGTGCCGGCTGAGAGATTTGAACTCCCGACCTACTGATTACAAATCAGCCGCTCTACCAACTGAGCTAAGCCGGCACGTTTGAAACAATTTACTATTAAATCAAAAAACATTTTTTTAAAAGAAAATTATTTGTTTAGATCAATTTTTAATGTGGGAATTTATCTAATCGCAATTTTATCCAGTATGATGCCTACTGCCACTGACACGTTGAGGCTTTTAATTTTACCTGGTGCGTCAATTTTATAGATCTGATCACAATATTTTTTTGTAAGGTTTCTCATACCCCTTCCTTCATCTCCAAATATTGCAACAACTTTATCACTTTCATTATAGCTGATTTTTTCAATTTTATTTTCTGCATCGCTATCAAAACCAATTAACCAAAAATTATTGTTTTTTAATTCCTCATAAAAATTTGCAAGATTATTAGCGATGATAATGTCAACGTATTCCAAACCACCAGATGCTGATTTTGCAATTAGACCTTCATCTAGTAAATCAAATTTTTGAGTTGTAATTAACGTATTAATCCTATAAGCAGCACATGTTCTTATGATTGCTCCGATGTTTCTGGGATCGGTAATATTATCAAGAAACATAATTCTGTTTCTATTTGTGATGTTGCTCTCTTTTAACAAGAGAATTTGTTTAGGATCACAAAGCGAGACTATACCTTGGTGCACTTGTCCATTTGGAAGAAGCTTATTTAATGTTTTTGTATCAACTATGTTTATTTTAAATTTTGATAAGTTAATGGTTGAAGATGAAGTAACCTTTGCCATCGCATTTTTGGTTAAATATATTTCAGATATATTCCTATTGATATTTGCAAGGGCGTGTATATTGGCATGGTAGCCATATATTTTTGTATAATTATTAATCATGGCGCTATTAATATATAGATTTTTATATATGTTTGGTGTAAAGGTGTATACAAATAATTACCTATAATTAAAAAAATGGGTGTTTTTTTGTTGTATAAATTATTTTATGATTGGGCGACTTATGGAGGGGTGCCCGAGTGGTTAAAGGGGACGGGCTGTAAACCCGTTGGCTTAGCCTACGTTGGTTCAAATCCAACCCCCTCCACCATGTATTTTTATACATAAATAAAGCGGGTGTAGCTCAAAGGTAGAGCAGCAGCCTTCCAAGCTGAGGACGAGGGTTCGATTCCCTTCACCCGCTCCATAAAATTTTAAGGAATATTTTATTATTTTTTTGTAGATTTTTTAAAATATTCAACTATATATGTTAAATATTCATTCATCGGTAACTCAAAAATCATAAAAAATTATGATTTAAAAACTATTAAGGTAGGAATAAACATGGCTAAAGAAAAGTTTGATCGTAGTAAACCGCATTGTAACATTGGTACAATTGGTCACGTAGATCACGGTAAAACAACATTAACTGCAGCAATTACAAAAGTACTCTCAGAATCTGGTGGTGCTGAGTTTTCTGCATACGACGCAATAGATAAGGCTCCAGAAGAAAAAGCAAGAGGAATAACAATTTCAACTGCTCACGTGGAGTACTCAACAGATAACAGACATTATGCTCACGTAGACTGTCCAGGTCACGCTGACTATGTTAAAAACATGATAACTGGTGCAGCGCAAATGGATGGGGCTATCCTTGTAGTGAATGCTGCTGATGGTCCAATGCCTCAAACAAGAGAGCACATTCTTTTAGCAAGACAAGTTGGTGTTCCTGCTCTTGTTGTATATTTAAATAAAGTTGACCAAGTTGATGATGCAGAGCTTCTTGATTTAGTTGAGATGGAAGTTAGAGAACTACTTAGTTCATATGAATTCCCAGGTGACGATATTCCTATAGTTAAAGGATCTGCATTAGCAGCGCTTGAAGGAAGAGACGATGAAATTGGTAAAAATTCAATTATGGAATTAATGGCTGCTGTTGATTCATACATTCCTCAACCAGATAGACCAAAAGATCAACCATTCCTAATGCCAATCGAAGATGTATTCTCTATATCCGGTCGTGGTACTGTTGTAACTGGTAGGGTTGAAAGAGGTGTTATCAACGTTGGTGAAGAAATCGAAATTGTTGGTATCAAAGATACTGCAAAAACAACTTGTACAGGTGTTGAAATGTTCAGAAAACTTCTGGATCAAGGTGAAGCAGGCGATAACGTTGGTATACTTCTTAGAGGTACAAAGAGAGAAGAAGTTGAAAGAGGGCAAGTTCTTTCAAAGCCTGGTTCAATCACACCTCACGCTAAGTTTAAAGCAAACGCTTATATCCTAACAAAAGATGAAGGTGGTAGACATACTCCATTCTTCACAAATTATAGACCACAATTTTACTTCCGAACAACTGATGTGACTGGTATTGTTAAATTACCGCAAGGTACTGAAATGGTAATGCCAGGTGACAACATTGAAGTAGATGTTGAATTAATAACACCTATAGCAATGGAAGAAAACCTCAGATTTGCTATTCGTGAAGGTGGTAGAACTGTTGGTGCAGGCGTTGTATCAAAAATTTCTGAATAATTGATGGGCCATTTCAAGGCCCATAATTATTTAATAGGAGTGTAGCTCAATTGGCAGAGCGTCGGTCTCCAAAACCGAAGGTTGGGGGTTCGACTCCCTCCACTCCTGCCATAAATGGGATTTAATGTTGTTAACATGATAAAATTTAGACCAGTACAATACATTCAAGAGATTAAAAATGAAGTCAGAAAAGTTGTTTGGCCAACAAGACGCGAAACTACGGTCACTTCAATAATGGTTTTAATATTTGTTTTTGTTGCGGCAATATTCTTTTTGATCGCTGATGCGATATTAAGTTGGTTTGTTGGCTTAATTCTTGGCATTGGAGGCTAATATGGCACATAATTGGTACATCGTTCACGCATACTCTAACTTTGAAAAGCAAGTTGCCAATGCTATAAGGGAACAATCTATTCAAAGAGGAATGGAAGATAAATTTAGTGAAATTTTGGTTCCAACAGAGGACGTAGTTCAGGTACGTAAAGGACGAAAAGTTCAATCAGAAAGAAAGTTTTTCCCAGGCTACGTGCTGGTGAAAATGGAAATGACCGATGATGCCTACCACCTTGTAAAAAAGACTAACAAGGTAGCTGGATTTCTTGGTTCTCAAAATAAACCAATTCCTATTTCGGCAGAGGAAGTGGAAAGAATTATGACTCAAGTTCAGGAAGGTATTGACGGTCCTGTGTCATCAATCACTTTTGAGATCGGAGAGCAGGTAAGGGTTGCTGATGGTCCATTTGCATCATTTAGCGGTATGGTAGAAGAGGTAGATGTGGAACGCTCAAGGTTAAAAGTAGCTGTCTCAATTTTCGGAAGGGCAACACCAGTTGAATTGGAATACAATCAAGTAGAAAAGTTATAATTATTTTGATTTATTTTCCGAATTATGTAATGTGTATTTTATAAAAAACAGGATTTATCATGGCAAAACAAATAACAGGATATCTTAAACTTCATGTTCCAGCTGGGAAGGCTGCTCCAGCTCCTCCGATTGGTCCAGCATTGGGGCAAAGAGGACTTAACATCATGGAATTTTGCAAGGCTTTTAATGCTCAAACACAAGATTTTGAGCCTGAAATGCCAATACCAACAATGATCACTATATATCAAGATAAATCTTTCACTTTTACAACAAAGACACCACCGGCATCTTATTTACTAAAAAAAGCCGCAAATTTGCCGAAGGGTGGTTCAACGCCTGGGCGTGAAACGGCCGGTACTGTAACTAAACAGCAAATAAATGAGATTGCTGAACAAAAAATGAATGATTTAAACGCAAATACTATCGAGCAAGCGGCCAAGATCATAGAAGGTTCAGCAAGGTCTATGGGTTTCAAAGTAGCGGAATAGAGGAAAAGATGAGTAAATCTGGAAAAAGATATAATGAAATCGAACTAACTAGAGATAGTCAATCTACTTATGATGTTGATCAAGCTATTAAACTAGTTAAAGCTAATGCAAAATCTAAATTCAATGAAACAATAGAGATATCACTAAATCTTGGTGTAGATCCAAAACAAGCTGATCAAATGGTGCGCGGTGTTGTGAGTTTACCTGCTGGTACGGGGAAAGATGTTAAAGTCGCTGTATTCGCAAGGGACGCAAAGGCGAAAGAAGCTCAAGATGCAGGCGCTGATATAGTTGGTAGCGAAGATCTTGCTGAAAGTGTTAAATCAGGAAAATTCGAATTTGATCGTGTAATATCAACACCTGATATGATGGCTCTCGTTGGTCAGCTAGGAAAAATATTAGGGCCACGTGGTCTAATGCCAAATCCGAAGTTGGGCACAGTAACAGACAATGTTGCGTATGCTGTTAAATCCATCAAGGGAGGATCTGTAGAGTATAGGGTAGAAAAAGCAGGTATTATTCATGCTGGAATTGGAAAAGCAGATTTTACAGAAGAAGCGATCAAGAGCAATGTCAAAGCAATAGTTGAAGCTATACAAAATGCAAAACCAACTGGTGCAAAAGGAACTTACATAAAAAATATATCTCTAACATCAACAATGGGTGTTGGTGTAAGAATTGATCCAAATTCAATAATAAATTAATTTATAAAAAAATATAGAATTTGATCTTTACATTTAATAATAAAAAGCATAAATATACTTTAATTATGCTTGACCTGTCCAAGATTATAGGTGCTCTTGCTTAATTTCCTATATGAGACATCGATATTAATACCAAATATCGGCACAGTTAGTATTTATTGCTAAGGGCAGGTTCATTTGATTTTTAATCAGATGTGAACTTTAAGAGGAGACAACTGTGGATAGACAAAACAAAACAATCTTTGTGAATGAGTTAAAAGAAGTTTTTAATAATTCTTCAGTTGTAGTTGTCGCTCAAAATTCAGGACTGACAGTAATGGAAATGAATAAATTGAGAAACGCCATGCGTGAAGCAGGTGGGCATGTAAAAGTCATAAAAAATAAACTTACTAAAATTGCACTGGAGGGGACGCCGCTGTCAGCAATTGAGGAATATCTAAATGGGCCATCAATGATCGCTTATTCTGATGATCCCGTTACAGCGCCAAAAATTACAGTGGAATTTGCAAAAGGAAATGAAAAGTTTGTTGTTTTAGGCGGCTCTCTTCCAGAAAAGAAAATTGATCTTGGAGAAGTTAAACAGCTTGCAAGCTTGCCATCTTTAGATGAGCTTAGGGCAAAGATGCTTGGATTGCTAAATGCACCAGCATCAAACATTGCAAGTCTGATCAATACACCAGGAACAAATATAGCTCAAGTTGTGAAAGCTTACTCTAATAAAGCTGAAGCAGCGTAATACTAACTTTTATAATTTAATCGAGGAAAAAATGGCAGATTTAGAAAAAATTGCAGAAAGTCTATCAAGTTTAACAATACTTGAAGCTTCAGAATTAACAAAAATTTTAGAAGAAAAATGGGGAGTTACAGCTGCTGCGCAAGTTGCTGTTGCTGCTGCACCAGCTGGTGGTGATGCAGGTGGATCTGCTGCATCAGCTGAAGAAAAATCTGACTTTGATGTAATCTTGGCAAGCATGGGCGATCAAAAAATTAATGTGATTAAAGAAGTGCGTGCTATCACAGGTCTTGGTCTTAAAGAGGCTAAAGATCTTGTTGAAGCTGCGCCAAAACCAGTCAAAGAGGGTGTATCTAAAGATGAAGCTGATAAAATCAAAGCTCAATTGGAAGGAGCCGGTGCAACCGTTGAAGTTAAATAATTGATCATAGTACTCCAGCTATCATAACATCATAAATATTTAACTTTTATACGGGAACACAATATGTCTGAAACTTTCATTGGACGAAAAAGAATTAGAAAATCATTTGGTAAAATCCGCGAAGTTGCGGAAATGCCAAATTTAATTGAAGTACAGAAATCATCCTATGATTACTTTCTTCAAAATCAGGAACCTGAGGGTGGTAGAGAGCCTAGTGGTCTGCAGGCGGTATTTACATCCGTTTTTCCAATAACGGACTTCAATGAGACTTCAAGACTAGAGTTTGTCAGATATGACTTCGATTTGCCTAAATACGATGTAGAAGAATGTGTTCAAAGGGGATTGACTTATGCCGCCCCACTTAGAGCCACACTTAGATTAATAGTCTTTGATGTTGATGAGAATACTGATAGCAAATCTATAAAGGATATCAAAGAACAAGAAGTGTACATGGGAGATATTCCATTAATGACAAATAATGGGACGTTTATTTTCAATGGTACGGAACGTGTTGTAGTTAGTCAAATGCACAGAAGTCCTGGGGTATTTTTTGATCATGATAAAGGAAAGTCACACTCAAGTGGTAAAATATTATATGCGGCAAGAATTATACCATACAGAGGGTCATGGCTTGATTTTGAATTCGACGCAAAGGATCTCGTGTATGCTCGTATAGATAGAAAAAGAAAAATACCAGTTTCAACAATATTGTATGCTCTGGGTTATGACGCAGAAGAAATTCTATCTAATTTCTATAATATACGTACAATTGAAAAAAATAAGACTGGTTGGGTGTCAGAATTTAAGGAAGCTCAATATAAGGGCGTTAAAATTAATGCTGATCTGATAAACGCAGATACCGGTGAAGTAGCTGTTGAGTCTGGTACCAAGATAACTCCGCGCTTAATCAATAAATTACTCGATGGTGGATTAAAAAAAGTACTATTCTCAGCTGATGATATAATCGGACAGTTCATTGCCGAAGACATTGTCAATATGAAAACTGGTTTGGTATATGCTGAAGCAGGGGATGAGATTACATCTGAATTAATCGAACTACTTGAAAAAAATAAGATAACAAAAATTCCTGTTTTAGAGATTGACCATGTCAACACTGGGGCATTCATTAGAGATACTCTAAAAGTTGATAAAAATGAAAATAAGCAAGAAGCATTATTAGACATATATAGGTTAATGAGACCAGGTGAACCGCCAACCGATGAAACTGCTGAAAGCCTATTTGAAGGATTATTCTTTGATCCCGATAGGTATGACCTGTCAGCTGTTGGTAGGGTAAAAATGAATATGAGACTTGATCTGGATGCACCAGATACTCTGTGTGTATTGAGAAAAGAAGATGTTTTAGCTGTTGTTAAGCATCTTGTTGAATTAAGGGATGGAAAAGGTGATGTAGATGATATTGATCATCTTGGAAACAGAAGGGTGAGATCCGTTGGTGAACTTGTTGAAAACCAATACAGAATTGGTTTGCTGAGAATGGAACGTTCTATAAGGGAAAAATTAAGTTCTGTAGATATAGATACTGTCATGCCAAATGATCTAATAAATGCAAAACCGATTACTGCATCACTTAGAGAATTTTTTGGTTCATCGCAATTATCTCAATTTATGGATCAAACAAATCCACTATCACTCATTACGCATATAAGACGTGTATCTGCATTGGGTCCAGGTGGATTAACTAGAGAACGTGCTGGGTTTGAAGTTAGAGATGTGCATCCAACACACTATGGTCGAATATGTCCAATAGAAACACCTGAAGGGCCAAATATTGGACTTATCAACTCTTTAGCTACATTCGCAAAAGTTAATAAGTACGGTTTCATAGAAAGTCCATACAGAAAAGTTGTGAATAATACTGTAACAGATGAAGTTGTATATTTATCAGCAATAGAAGAGGGTAAATATAATATAGCACAGGCAAATGCTCCGCTTGATAATAAGTCTAAATTTGTTGATGAACTTATTAATTGCCGTGTTGCTGGTGATGTACAATTGATTCCAGCAGAAAAAGTAGATTTTATGGATGTTTCACCAAAGCAATTGGTCTCAGCAGCAGCAGCATTAATTCCTTTCCTAGAGAATGATGATGCTAACAGAGCTCTTATGGGTTCAAACATGCAAAGACAAGCTGTTCCACTGATGAAAACTGAAGCCCCATTTGTAGGTACGGGCATGGAATCAGTTGTTGCAAGGGACTCAGGTGCTGCTGTCACTGCTCGCAGAACAGGAGTAGTTGATCAGGTAGACTCCAATAGAATAGTTATTAGAGCTACAGACGAGAAAGATGCATCAAAATCTGCCATTGATATCTATAATTTAGCAAAATTCCAGAGATCAAATCAAAATACTTGCATCAATCAAAGACCGCTGGTTAAAGTGGGCGAATATGTTGATCAAGGTGACATAATCGCAGATGGACCATCTACTGATCTTGGAGATTTAGCACTTGGAAAAAATGTACTCGTCGCATATATGCCATGGAATGGTTATAATTATGAGGACTCAATTCTTATTTCTGAGAGAATTGTAAGAGAGGATACTTTTACTTCAATTCACATTGAAGAGTTTGAGGTTATGGCAAGGGATACTAAGCTAGGACCTGAAGATATAACAAGAGATATCCCTAATGTTGGTGAAGAGGCGCTTAAAAACCTTGATGAAGCGGGGATTGTATATATTGGTGCTGAAGTTAAGTCAGGCGATATTTTAGTGGGTAAAATAACTCCAAAAGGTGAAAGTCCTATGACACCAGAAGAAAAGCTCCTTCGTGCAATTTTTGGAGAAAAAGCTACTGACGTAAGAGATTCGTCCTTAAGACTTCCGCCGGGCGTCAATGGGACTGTGGTTGAAGTTCGAGTCTTTAATAGGCATGGAATAGAAAAAGATGAGAGAGCTCTTGCTATTGAAAGAGAAGAAATTGTCAGGTTATCTAAAGATAGAAACGATGAGTTTAACATCCTAGATCGTAATGTCATGGCTAAACTGCATGACACACTCATCGGCTGTGAAATATCGAAAGCATCAGGTGGACTCAAAAAAGGAACCAAGATAAATAAAGATAATCTTGAAAGTGCAGACAGGAAAGATTGGTGGAATTTTGTTCTAACAAATGACAAAGTAATGTCTGAAATAGATGCAATGAAAACTCAATACGACCAATCTAGAGAAGCTATTGAAAATAGGTTCATTGACAAGGTTGAAAAGCTCCAGCGCGGTGATGATATGTTGCCGGGTGTAATGAAGATGATTAAAGTCTTTGTGGCTGTAAAAAGAAAGCTCCAACCAGGTGACAAAATGGCGGGTAGGCACGGTAACAAAGGGGTTGTTTCAAGAATAATGCCTCAAGAAGATATGCCTTATCTTGAAGATGGAACACCTGTAGATGTTGTTCTTAACCCTCTCGGTGTTCCAAGCAGAATGAATGTCGGTCAAATTCTTGAAACTCATTTGGGATGGGCTTGTAGAGGTCTTGGTAAGATAATTGAAGACTCAATTGATCTAATTAAAACAAAGGATCCAGATGCTAAGGCATTGAGGAAAACACTTAATGACGTTTACGGTAAAAACGAGACTATCGACTCTCTTGGAAAAGAAGATTTAGTGGAATTGGCTCAAAACCTTAAAAAGGGTGTGCCAATAGCCACGCCTGTATTTGATGGTGCAAGGGAAAATGATATCAACGAATTGCTTGAAAAAGCTGGATTAGATAAATCTGGTCAAGTCAAATTGTATGATGGTAGAACCGGTGAACCATTTGATAGAAAAGTTACAGTTGGTTATAAATATATCCTGAAGCTTCATCATCTTGTCGATGATAAAATACATGCAAGGTCAATTGGTCCTTATAGTCTTGTTACACAGCAACCACTTGGTGGTAAGGCTCAATTTGGTGGACAAAGATTTGGAGAAATGGAAGTGTGGGCTTTAGAGGCATACGGAGCAGCATATACACTCCAAGAGATGTTGACGGTAAAATCAGACGATGTAGCTGGAAGAACGAAAGTTTATGAAGCTATAGTTCGTGGAGATGATGCATTTGAAGCAGGAATTCCTGAGTCATTCAATGTGCTAGTTAAGGAAATAAGATCACTCGGACTTAATATTGAATTAAAATCCTCAGAATTATCTAATGAAGGATCAGCTAATACGCTGTCTGATATGAGCAGTGAATAATAGGAAAATAATATGAATCAAGATCTAACAAATGTTTTTAATCCAAATTTTCACAATCACCAAATTTTTGATCAAATTAAGATTACAATTGCATCACCAGAAAAGATGCTTTCTTGGTCCTTTGGTGAAATTAAAAAGCCAGAAACAATAAACTACAGAACTTTTAAACCTGAGAGGGATGGACTATTTTGCTCTAGAATTTTTGGTCCTATAAAAGATTATGAATGTCTTTGTGGTAAATACAAACGTATGAAATACAGAGGTGTTATTTGCGAAAAATGTGGTGTTGAAGTTACTCTTTCTAAAGTTAGACGCGATCGCATGGGGCACATCGAATTAGCAGCTCCAGTTGCACATATTTGGTTCTTGAAATCATTGCCATCTAGGATAGGTTTACTACTTGATATGAAGCTTAAGGATCTTGAGCGTGTTCTTTACTTTGAAAATTTTATTGTTATTGAGCCAGGTTTAACTCCTTTAAAAGAACTTCAACTGCTTACAGAAGAGGAAGTACTAAATTATAAGGACGAGTATGGTGACGACTCATTTACTGTTGGAATTGGTGCTGAGGCTATCAGGGACCTACTAACTAATCTTGATCTAGAAAAATTAGCAGAACAGTTGCGCGTTGAAATCGATGAGTCAACATCTGAACTAAAACCAATTAAACTAGCTAAAAGATTAAAAGTAGTTGATGCATTTATTAGTTCAGGGAATAAACCAGAATGGATGATTATGACTATTGTCCCTGTGATACCACCCGAACTTAGGCCTCTAGTTCCACTAGATGGTGGTAGATTTGCTACATCTGATTTGAATGACTTATACAGACGAGTAATAAATAGAAACAACCGTCTTAAAAGATTAATTGAACTTAAAGCGCCTGAGATTATTATAAGAAATGAAAAAAGGATGCTTCAAGAATCTGTGGATGCGCTATTTGATAATGGAAGGCGTGGACGTGTTATTACTGGTGCAAACAAACGACCGCTGAAATCGCTAGCAGATATGCTTAAAGGTAAGCAAGGTAGGTTCAGACAAAATCTTCTTGGTAAAAGGGTGGATTATTCAGGTAGATCTGTAATTGTTACTGGGCCTACATTAAAATTACACCAATGTGGCTTGCCAAAAAGAATGGCGCTTGAATTGTTCAAGCCATTCATTTATTCACGTTTAGAAGCAAAGGGTCTCTCAACAACTGTAAAACAAGCGAAAAGGCTCGTGGAGAAAGAAAGACCAGAAGTATGGGATATTTTAGATGAAGTAATTCGTGAACATCCTGTATTACTCAATAGAGCTCCGACTTTACACAGGCTAGGTATTCAAGCATTTGAACCAACATTGGTTGAAGGTAAGGCTATTCAACTGCATCCGTTAGTATGTTCCGCATTTAATGCTGACTTTGATGGCGATCAAATGGCTGTTCATGTGCCTTTATCACTTGAGGCACAATTAGAGGCAAGGGTTCTAATGATGTCTACTAATAATATTCTACATCCTGCAGATGGATCACCTATCATTGTTCCAAGTCAAGACATGGTCCTGGGCTTATACTATCTATCACTTGTCAAAGAAAATGAGCCGGGTGAAGGTATGGTATTTGGTAACATGAATGAGGTTCATTACGCACTGCAAACGGGCACTATCTCCTTGCATTCAAAAGTGAAAGGAAGGTTTGTTACCAAAGATGTAGAAGGCAATATTGTTAGAGAAACTCATGAGACAACACCAGGTAGATTATTAATAGGAGAATTATTACCAAAATATCATTCAATTAAGTTTTCCTTGTGTAATAAGATTATGACTAAAAAAGACATCTCAAGAATGATTGATGAGGTTTATCGTCATTCTGGTCAAAAAGAAACGGTTATTTTCTGTGATAAAATTATGGCTTTAGGGTTTCATCATGGGTGCCGTGCTGGTATATCCTTTGGTAAGGATGACATGGTAATCCCTGAAACAAAGTCAAATTTTATCGATGAAACAAATATTCTTGTTCAAGAGTACGAAAGCCAATATAACGACGGCTTAATTACTCAAGGAGAGAAATATAATAAAGTAGTGGATGCGTGGGCAAAATGTACTGATAAAGTTGCTGATGAAATGATGGCGAAAATTCAGGTTATTGAAATCGATGAGGTATCCAAGAAACAAAAAGATCAGAATTCAGTTTACATGATGGCTCACTCAGGTGCACGTGGTTCACCAGCGCAAATGAAACAGTTAGCAGGAATGAGGGGGCTCATGGCAAAGCCTTCGGGGGAAATAATTGAGACACCAATCACTTCCAACTTCAAAGAAGGCTTATCTGTGCTTGAATATTTCAACTCAACTCATGGAGCAAGAAAAGGATTAGCTGATACAGCTCTCAAAACAGCTAACTCAGGCTATCTTACAAGAAGATTAGTTGATGTTGCCCAAGATTGCATAATACTAGAAAGAGATTGTGGTACTACTAACGGTATTACTCTAAGGAGTGTTATGGATGGCGGTGATACAATCGTTCCAATTGGTGATAGGTTATTGGGAAGGTATCTTACAGATGATATTCTCGACCCAGTATCAAATCACGTAATATTTGATAAAGACCAAATGATCGATGAAGCTCTTGCAAAAGAAATTGATGAACTTGGTCTTGATGCTGTAAAGGTAAGATCTGTGCTAACTTGTGATGCAAAAGTTGGGGCTTGTGCTAAATGCTATGGACGTGACTTAGCACGTGGAACTTCCGTCAATGTAGGTGAAGCTGTCGGTGTCCTTGCTGCGCAATCAATCGGTGAGCCAGGAACTCAGCTAACAATGAGAACCTTCCATATTGGAGGCACTGCACAAGTTGTTGATCAATCTTTCATTGAAAGCTCACATGACGGTATCGTTTCTATACAAAATCCAATACTAGCAAATGACTCTAACAACAAATTAGTTGTTACTGGTAGAAGTGTAGTTGTTGCTATTCTTGATGAAAATAATGTAGAGAGATCTCAAAATAAAGTTCCATATGGAGCGCAATTATTTGTAAAAGATGGTGAAAAGATTGAAAGAGGCCAGAGGATTGCTTCCTGGGATCCTTACACAAGACCAATTCTTGCTGACGTGGCAGGGAAAGTAGATTTTGAAGATCTAGTTGATGGTATTTCAATAGATGAGAAACTAGATGAATCTACTGGAATTTCACAAAGAGTAGTTATTGATTGGAGAAGTTCAGCACGCGGGAATAATCTGCAACCATCAGTTGTTCTGGGCTCGACTTCAAAAAGCAAATCAAAGGCCGATGCTCGTAAGTTTGTGCTGCCCGTGAATGCTATTTTATCAGTTGAAAAAGATGCTGAAGTATCAGCTGGTGATGTTTTAGCAAGGGTTCCAACTGAAAGTGCAAAAACGAAAGATATTACAGGTGGATTACCAAGAGTTGCAGAATTATTTGAAGCAAGAAGACCAAAAGACCACGCAATTATTGCTGAGATCAGCGGTGTTATTGAATTTGGGAATGATTTTAAAAATAAAAGAAAAGTTAGAATTATACCAAATGATGATAGTGAACAAATTTGTGAATATATGGTACCTAAAAATATACATCTTGAAGTGCAAGATGGCGATAAGATCGAGAAGGGTGACTTCATAATGGATGGAAATCCTGCTCCACATGATATTCTTGCAATTAAAGGTGTTGAAGAACTCGCTGCTTACTTAGTTACAGAAATTCAAGATGTATACAGATTGCAAGGCGTGACAATAAATGACAAACACATTGAAGTGATAGTAAGTCAAATGTTGAAGAAAGTAGAAATTTCTGATCCTGGTGACTCTAATCTGTTACATGGAGAACAGATTGATAAAATTGATCTATTAGAATTGAATGAAGAACTTGAAACTGCAGGAAAAAAATTAATATCAGCCAAGCCTATTTTACTTGGAATAACCAAAGCTGCACTTCAAACTCGAAGCTTTATTTCTGCTGCATCATTCCAAGAAACTACAAGAGTCTTAACAGAGGCTTCAATGAATGGTAAATCTGACTTATTACAAGGACTTAAAGAAAATGTTATTGTTGGTAGATTAATTCCTGCTGGAACTGGAAGTGCAATAAGTAAACTCAGACAGGTATCAGTTCATAGAGATAATTTGATTCTTCAAGAAAAGCAAAAAGCGGACGAGCTCTTATCACAAACATCTGATGAAGCATTGGTTTCTGATCTTATTAACGTTGCGGATGCTGATGAGAGCGTAGAAAATTTGTCAGTTGAAGAGTAGTTTTTATTATATTTGAAAAATTATCGTAAATGACTTATTTTTCGCAATAATTCTATGATAATAATGCTTGACCTTTTGTTTTTGAAGAAGTATTGTCCGAACATCTGTTTCAATAGGCTGTATGTTGTGACTTAAACGCTATTGAGAAACTAAGAAAGAACAAAAATTTTGAAAGGAAATTGGTTAATATGCCAACTATTAATCAACTACTAAGGAAACCTCGTAAAGCCCAAGTAAAAAGGAATAAAGTTCCAGCCATGGAGGCTTGTCCGCAAAAGCGCGGCGTATGTACCCGTGTCTACACTACTACGCCAAAGAAGCCAAATTCAGCATTAAGAAAAGTTGCTAGGGTTAGGTTGTCAAATGGCTTTGAAGTAACAAGCTACATACCTGGGGAAGGCCATAATTTACAAGAACATTCAGTTGTACTTATTAGAGGTGGCAGAGTAAAAGATTTGCCTGGTGTCAGATATCACATTATTAGAGGCGTATTGGATACTCAAGGAGTCCAAGATAGAAAACAAAGACGCTCTAAATACGGCGCTAAGAAACCAAAATAAGGAATTTTAAATGTCAAGACGTAGACGCGCAGAGAAAAGAGAAGTTTTACCTGATCCGAAATTTGGTGATAAGGTAATCTCCAAATTTATGAGTAGTCTTATGCTATCTGGCAAGAAGTCTACATCAGAAAAAATAATCTATGGTGCTTTCGATAAAATTGAGAAAGAAAGCAAACAAGATCCCGTAAATGTATTTCATGAAGCACTTAAGAATGTAATGCCGGATGTGGAAGTAAGATCTAGGAGAGTAGGTGGTGCTACATACCAAGTGCCTGTTGAGGTAAGAAACGACAGGAAACAAGCACTTGCAATAAGATGGCTAATTAATTCAGCAAGAGCCAGAGGCGAAAATACAATGATTGATAGATTGTCCAATGAGCTTATGGACGCTTTTTCGAACAAAGGCAATGCAGTTAAAAAGAGAGAAGATACCCACAAGATGGCTGAGGCTAATAGAGCATTTTCTCATTATCGTTGGTAATATTAAGAAGAGTAAATTATGGCTAGATCAAATCCTATCGAAGATTATAGAAATATTGGTATCATGGCTCACATTGATGCTGGTAAAACTACTACAACGGAGAGAATTCTATACTACACCGGAAAAAGTCACAAAATAGGTGAGGTGCATGATGGTGCTGCTACTATGGATTGGATGGAGCAAGAACAAGAAAGGGGAATTACAATTACCTCTGCTGCTACAACTACATACTGGAATGGCAAAAGAATAAATATAATCGATACCCCAGGCCACGTTGATTTCACAATTGAAGTAGAACGATCCCTTCGAGTTCTCGACGGGGCCATAGCTCTTCTAGACGCAAATGCTGGAGTTGAGCCCCAAACAGAAACAGTTTGGAGGCAAGCAAATAAATACAATGTACCAAGAATGATCTTTGTAAATAAAATGGACAAGATTGGTGCTGATTTTGATAGATCCGTTGAAATGGTCAAAGAAAGATTGGGTGCCAACCCATTAGTATTACAACTTCCAATTGGCTCTGAATCAAACCTTAAAGGTGTAGTTGATCTAATTGAGATGAGAGCAATTGTTTGGGAAGACGAAAGTCTCGGCGCAAAATTTAATTATGAAGAAATTCCTTCAGATCTTCTTGAAAAATCAAATAAATATCGTGAACTTCTTGTAGAGACAGTTGTTGAATTAGATGAATCAGCGATGGAAAAATACCTCGAGGGCGAAGAAATTGATATTGCCACCATTAAGTCATTGATCAGAAAAGGCACATGTCATAATACATTTTATCCTGTATTTTGCGGGTCTGCATTCAAGAACAAAGGTGTGCAGCCCTTGCTAGATGGTGTCCTAGACTATCTTCCTTCTCCAATGGATGTTGAGCAAATAAAAGGTATAGATTTAAAAACTGAAACAGATATCCTTGTTAAATCTTCAGATTCTGAAAGTGCTTCTTTACTGGCATTCAAGGTAATGAATGATCCATTTGTTGGTTCGCTTACCTTTTGCAGAATATATTCAGGTAAAGTCGAAAGTGGTATGCAGCTGCTCAACTCAGTAAAAGATAAAAAAGAAAGAGTTGGTCGAATGCTTTTAATGCACTCAAATTCTAGAGAAGATATAAAAGAAGCATATGCGGGTGATATTGTTGCATTAGCTGGACTAAAGCTTACAACAACTGGCGATACACTGTGTGACCCTTCGCATCCAATAGTATTAGAAAGAATGGAATTCCCTGAGCCTGTTATTGAAATAGCAGTAGAACCAAAAACAAAAGGTGACCAAGAGAAAATGGGGGCAGCTCTTGCAAGGCTAGCACAAGAGGATCCGTCATTCAGGGTTTCATCAGATGAGGAATCAGGGCAAACAATAATTAAAGGAATGGGTGAGTTACATCTAGATATTATTGTTGATAGAATGAAGAGAGAGTTCAAAGTTGATGCAAACATTGGCGCTCCACAAGTTGCCTACAGAGAAACAATTACTAAGTCATCTGAAGTTGACTATACACATAAAAAACAATCAGGTGGTGCAGGACAGTTTGCTCGTGTAAAAATGACAATCAGCCCAGGTGAGGCAGGAACTGGTTTCGTCTTCGAAAATAAAATTGTTGGTGGTGCTATTCCTAAAGAATATATACCTGGAGTCGAGAAAGGGATTGCATCTGTTTTGGATAATGGAGTTCTGGCAGGTTTTCCACTTTTAGATATCCATGTTGTTCTTCACGATGGTGCATATCACGATGTTGACTCATCAGTTATGGCTTTTGAAATTGCTGGAAGAGCTGCATTCAGAGAAGCTGCCCAATCTGCTGCACCGAAACTTTTAGAACCAATTATGGATGTTGAAGTAGTAACACCTGAAGAATATATGGGTGATGTGATTGGTGATTTAAATTCACGCAGAGGACAGATTGCTGGCACAGAAGCACGTTCAAATGCTACTGTTATAAAATCAAAAGTTCCATTAGCTAATATGTTTGGTTATGTCAGTCATCTCCGTTCAATGAGTCAAGGGCGTGCTCAATTCACAATGCAGTTTGATCATTACGAGCAAGTACCACAGGCTGTCTCAGACCAAGTTATTGCAAAATTTGCCTAAAAAGAAAGAATATAATATGCAAGGACAGAATATAAGAATTAGACTAAAAGCTTATGATCACAGGCTACTGGATAACTCTACTGCAGAAATAGTAAATACAGCAAAGAGAACAGGTGCTAATGTAAGAGGTCCTATACCTTTACCAAGGCGAATTGAAAAATTCACCGTATTACGTGGTCCTCATATTGATAAAAAAAGTAGAGAGCAATTTGAAATAAGAACTTATAAAAGACTTCTTGATATTGTTGATCCTACTCCGCAAACGGTTGACGCACTAATGAAATTAGACTTGTCAGCAGGGGTAGACGTTGAAATTAAACTATAGGATTTGTTGCTAAAATGAGAGTTGGATTGATTGCAGAAAAATTAGGAATGATGAGGGTGTTTACTGACACTGGTCGGCATATACCTGTTACAGTGCTGTCAATAGCAGACTGTCAAGTAGTATCACATAAGACAAGAGAAGTAGATGGCTACTCTGCCATACAACTTGGGGCTGGTTCACCAAAAACAAAGAATGTAACAAAACCTATGCGTGGGCATTTTGCAAAAAATAAGGTTGAACCCAAGTCAAAGTTGGTTGAATTCAGAGTTGACGATGATAAATTTATTCAAATTGGCTTAAAAATGAAAGCTGATCATTTCGTTCCTGGCCAGAAAGTGGATGTGACTGGTACTAGCATCGGTAAAGGATTTGCTGGTGCAATGAAACGCCATAACTTTGCTGGTCTGAGAGCCTCACACGGAGTATCAATTAGTCATAGAAGTCATGGTTCAACAGGGCAATGTCAAGATCCAGGCAAGGTCTTCAAAGGAAAAAAAATGGCTGGTCATTTGGGTGCTGCGAAGGTAACAGTCCAAAATTTATTGATACATTCTGTTGACATAGAAAAAGGACTTATATTTGTCCATGGAGCGGTGCCAGGGCACAGTGGTGGGTGGGTTACCATCAAGGACTCTGTAAAATTAATCCCATCAGTTGATCTTCCTCAACCGGGCAGTTTTATCGATCCAAATGCACCTAAATCTGATGCTTTAGAGGATAATTCAGAATTGGAAACTGATCTTGATGTATCAAATGATGAAGTAAAAACTGAAACAGATATAGCTGAATCAACTGATATTAATGATCAAAATCAAGAATTAAACAGTGAAGATGATAGTCAGGAAGAATCATCAATTAGCGATACTGAGGATGGTGAACAAAAATGAAAATGAACGTAATAGACATATCATCTAAAGCTTCTGGCACTATCGACCTTAAAGATGCAATATTTGGACTAGAGCCCAGAAAAGATATTTTACATAGAACTGTTGTTTATCAATTGGCAAAAAGAAGATCTGGAACACATAAAGTAAAAAATAGGTCTGAAATTACGGCGACTACAAAAAAAATGTACAAACAAAAGGGTACAGGTAGTGCACGTCATGGTTCGAAAAAAGTTCCTCAATTTCGTGGCGGCGGAAGAGCATTTGGTCCTACACCAAGAGATCATTCCATTAAGTTAACAAAAAAATTCAGAAAACTTGCACTAAAACATGCCTTATCTGCAAAGATACAAGAAGGTAATGTAGTGATACTAAGTGAAGCGAAGCTCAAAAGTCCAAAAACAGCGGATCTAGTTAAAAGTTTAAATAAGATGTCAGTAACTTCTGCTTTGTTCCTTGATGCTGTTGAATTTGATAAAAATTTTGAATTAGCATCGATGAATATTCCAAATGTAGACATTCTTCCTGTCCACGGTATGAATGTTTATGACATCTTAAAAAGAGACAAACTATTTATCACCAAAAATGCTATTAAAGAAATCGAGGGTCGTTTAGATGAATGAAATAGATTTATATGACATTATAAGAAACCCTGTTATTACTGAGAAGGCTACTTTGGTATCCGAAAATGGGCAAGTAATATTTGATGTTTCAAAATCGGCGACAAAAACACAAATCAAAGAAGCGATAGAAACACTCTTCAAAGTAAAAGTTAAATCAGTAAACACTCTAATACGTAAGGGCAAGGTTAAGCGTTTTAAAGGAAGAGTTGGTAAAAGATCTGATGTTAAGAAAGCAATTGTATCACTTGAAGATGGTCAGAACTTTGATTTCACAACAGGTATAAGCGGATAATATTATGGCATTAAAATCATTTAAACCAAATACACCAGGACAAAGAGGGCTAGTACTAGTTTCTAGAGACAGTCTGTGGGGTGGTAAACCAGAAAAAACACTTACAGTTGGTCTAACAAAATCTGGTGGAAGAAATAACAAAGGTAGAGTAACCGCCAGGAGAAGAGGTGGTGGTCATAAGAGGTTGTATAGGATTATTGATTTCAAAAGAAATCACCATAATGTGCCTGCCACAGTAGAGAGGATTGAATATGATCCAAATAGATCTGCTTTCATAGCATTGCTTCAATATGAAGACGGAACAAAATCTTATATTTTAGCGCCGCAAAGGTTGTCAGTGGGTGATGTGATTACCTCAGGTGAAAAAGCAGATATTAAGCCTGGCAATGCAATGCCTTTAGCAAACATACCAATTGGAACAATTATACATAATGTAGAACTTAAGCCAGGGAAGGGTGGGCAAATTGCTCGTTCAGCAGGGACTTATGTTCAGCTTGTCGGAAGAGATCAATCATACTCTATCTTAAGATTAAATTCTGGTGAGCAAAGAATGACTAGATCTGAATGCATGGCAACAATCGGCGCTGTGTCAAATCCTGATAACAAGAATATTAAACTAGCAAAAGCTGGAAGATCACGTTGGTTAGGTAAAAGACCATCTGTTCGTGGTGTCGCTATGAACCCGGTCGACCATCCACATGGTGGTGGGGAAGGTAAAACTTCAGGTGGTAGACATCCAGTAACACCATGGGGTAAGCCAACAAAAGGAAAAAAAACCAGAAGTAATAAGTCTACTGATAAATTGATACTTAGAAGTAGGCATTTGAAAAAGAAAAGGTAATATATAAATGGCTAGGTCAATTTGGAAAGGACCGTTTGTTGACGGTTATTTGTTGAAGAAAGCTGAAAATGCGAGGGCATCAGGACGTAATGATGTCATAAAAATTTGGTCAAGGAGATCAACAATACTTCCTCAATTTGTTGGGTTGACATTTGGTGTCCATAATGGGCAAAAACATATTCCTGTTATGGTTACAGAAGAAATGGTTGGTAGAAAGTTTGGTGAGTTCTCTCCAACGAGAACATATTATGGCCATCTTGCTGACAAGAAAGCTAAAAGGAAATAATTATGGCCCCAAGAACACAAGAAGGTATGGCGCTAGCTACAACAAAAAACCTTAAAATTAGCACTCAAAAGTTAAATCTTGTTGCTGCTATGATTAGAGGAAAAAAAGTTGATAAAGCAATTAATGATCTACAGTTTTCAAGAAAAAGAATTGCTCAAGATGTACTAAAAACCCTTAAGTCAGCCATAGCAAATGCTGAGAATAATCATAATTTAGACATTGATGAGTTGTATGTAAATGAGGCATATGTTGGAAAGAATTTAGTTCTTAAAAGATGGAAACCAAGAGCTAGAGGTAGAGTTGGTAGAATTCAGAAACCATTTAGCCAACTAACTGTTGTGGTTAAACAACTAGATAACGAGGAAGCGAAGTAATGGGCCAAAAAGTATCACCAATAGCACTAAGACTTGGAATTAATAGAACGTGGGACTCACGTTGGTTTGCTGAGAAAAATGAATACCCAAAACTTCTAATGGAAGACAGAAAAATTAGAAGTCTTGTTAATTCTTTGAAAGCAACTGCGGCGATTTCTAAAATTGTTATCGAGCGTCCACATAAAAAATGTTATGTAACAATTTATTCTGCAAGACCAGGTATTTTAATTGGGAAAAAAGGGTCAGATATTGAGCTTATAAAAAATAAAATACAAAAAATAACTAATACAGATGTATCAATAAACATACTTGAAGTCAAAAAACCTGAAATAGATGCCACTCTTGTTGCTGAGTCTATTGCACAGCAATTAGAAAGAAGGGTTGCGTTCAGAAGAGCAATGAAAAGAGCGGTGCAAACTGCACTAAGAATGGGTGCTGGAGGTATCAGGATAAATTGTGGTGGAAGACTTGGTGGTGCTGAAATTGCTAGAACTGAATGGTATAGGGAGGGAAGGGTTCCACTCCACACACTTAGAGCAAATGTTGATTATGGTGTTGCAACAGCCCAAACAACTTATGGTGCAATTGGAATTAAGGTATGGATTTTCAAGGGTGAAGTACTAGAACACGATCCTATGGCCCAAGAAAGAAGTATAACCGGTAATCAGGATCAAGCTCGCTCTGCAAAGGTAGAAATCTAAGGAAATAATCATGTTACAACCAAAGAGAACAAAATTTAGAAAAATGCATAAGGGTAGAATCAGCGGTAATGCCAAGGGTGGCTTTACGCTAAATTTTGGTTCGTATGGTTTAAAATCCATGGAACCATCCCGAGTTACAGCAAGGCAAATTGAAGCTGCTAGACGTGCAATGACTAGGCATATGAAAAGAGCTGGTAGAGTTTGGATAAGAATATTTCCAGATGTGCCTGTCTCAAAAAAACCTACAGAAGTTAGGATGGGTAAAGGTAAGGGATCAGTTGAATATTGGGCAGCAAAAGTCAAACCTGGTAGAATGATGTTTGAGATTGATGGTGTTCCAGTGGATGTTGCTCGTGAAGCATTGTCTCTTGCTGCTGCTAAATTACCAGTTAAATGTAAGGTTGTTTCAAGAATAAGTGATGTTAATTAGGTTCTAGAATTATGAAGATAAACGAAATAAGAGAGTTGTCGAACGATCAAATTACTGATGAACTCGTAAAGTTTAAAAAAGAGCAATTAAATCTGCGTTTTCAAAAAACTAGTGGTCAATTGGATAATACTGCAAGAGTTAGATTTGTTAGAAGAACAATAGCAAAACTTAAAACAATACAAAATCAGAAAAACATAATAGAGGAGAAGAAATAATGCCAAAGAGAATACTCTCAGGTGTTGTAGAAAATAATAGTCTCGACAAAACAATAGTAGTTCGAGTTGAGAGAAGGTTTATTGACCCTCTTCTAAAGAAAACTGTTAGAAGGTCAAAAAAATATCATGCGCATGATGAGGAAAATAAATATAACATCGGCGATCAAGTGCGTATTCAAGAGTCAAGGCCTTACTCAAAACTTAAAAGATGGATAGTGTTATAGGTTTATAAAGGGATAATAGAAAATGATCCAAATGCAAACAAATCTCAGCGTAGCTGATAACTCTGGAGCCAAAAGAGTGCAGTGTATTAAGGTGCTGGGTGGTTCGAAAAGAATGACAGCACATCTTGGTGATACTATAGTTGTTACCGTAAAAGAAGCTATCCCAAGAGGGAGAGTAAAAAAAGGTGATGTTCTAAAAGCTGTTATTGTTAGAACTGCTAAAGGTGTACTAAGGAATGATGGAACAGCTATAAGATTCGATGGGAATGCTGCCGTTTTAATTAACAACCAGGGCGAACCTATTGGGACTAGAATTTTTGGCCCTATCACCAGAGAATTGAGGGCAAAAAATCATATGAAAATTATATCACTAGCTCCGGAGGTGCTCTAATGGCTGCCAAAATTAGAAAAGGTGACAACGTAATTGTTCTTGTGGGTAAAGACAAGGGCAGAACAGGCACTGTCCTTACAGTATTTCCTGCGGAGAGTAAGCTAATTGTTCAAGGCATAAGCATAAAGAAAAAGCATCAAAAGCAAACACAGACTCAGCAAGGCGGAATTATAGAAAAAGAGGGTAAGATTCATGTGTCGAATGTTGCCTTGATCGATCCAAAAGATTCAAAAGCATCAAAAGTAGGATTTAAACTACAAAAAGATGGTCAGAAAGTCAGATTTTATAAAAAATCCGGGGAGTTAGTAGATGACAAATAATTACATACCTCGTATGAAATCACTTTATGATGATGTTGTAGTAAAGGATTTAATGGATAAATTTAATTACACCAATTCTATGCAGATACCAAAGCTTGACAAGATTGTTATCAACATGGGACTTGGTGATGCAGTATCTGAGTCTAAGAAAGCGGATATAGCAATTGAAGCTCTTGGACTTATCGCTGGACAGAAGCCAGTCTTCACAAAAGCAAAAAAATCAATCGCCAATTTCAAATTAAGAGAAGGTATGGTGATTGGTACAAAAGTAACGCTCAGAAAATCTAGGATGTATGATTTCGTCGATAGATTAATAACAATCGCATTGCCAAGAGTAAGAGATTTTAGGGGTATAAGTTCAAAAAGTTTCGACGGCAATGGGAATTATGCAATGGGAATCAAGGAGCATATTGTGTTTCCAGAGATTAATTATGACAAAGTAGATGTCATAAGGGGTATGGATATAATCATTTGCACAACAGCTCAAACAGATGAAGAAGCAAAAGTATTGTTATCAGGGTTGAATTTCCCTTTCAGGAATTAGTAATAGGAGCAAAAATGTCTAAGGTTAGTCTTACAGAGAGAAATAAAAAAAGATGGACTATGAGCAAGAAATACTCTGCAAAGAGAACTGCACTCAAAGAACTATCAAAAAATAAAACTGTATCAATGGAAGAACGTTTTCAGGCTGCTGTTAAACTTGCAAAGCTTCCAAGAAATTCAGCTCCTACAAGATATAGAAATAGATGCGCAATTACCGGTAGGCCACGAGGATATTACAGAAAACTTGGAGTATCCAGGATTGCAGTGAGAGACTTAACTGCAGAAAGCCAAATACCAGGTATGATAAAGTCAAGTTGGTGAGGACGTAAAAATGATGACAGATCCATTAGCAGATATGCTAACTAGAATAAGAAACGCACTTTTAAGAAAAAAATCAACCGTTCTAACACCTGCTTCTAAGCTTAGGGAAAATGTATTGCTAGTCCTGCAGGATGAAGGTTATATAAGAGGATACACAAGAATTGAGATTGAAGGACAATTTCCAATGTTTGAGATTGAACTAAAATATCATGAAGGGGACCCTGTGATTAAAAGTTTGGAAAGAGTATCAAAACCTGGGCGAAGAGTATATTCATCAGTATCTGAACTACCTCGTGTATTTAATGGTTTGGGTGTCTCCATACTATCTACCTCAAAAGGTGTAATGTCTGATGTTAATGCAAGAGAAGCTAATGTAGGTGGAGAAATACTTTGTAAAGTATTCTAAATGAGGAAAATATGTCAAGAATTGGAAAAAAAGCTATAGATATACCTGATAATGTAAAGGCAAATATTGCTAATGGCATTATTACAGTAACAGGTCCTAAAGGGGAGTTGTCTGCTTCACTTTTTGATTATGTTGATGTTCAAATTAACGATAACACAATTAGTGTAGTTCCAAAAACTCTTGATAAAAAAGCCCGTTCTTTTTGGGGGCTAACAAGAACCTTAATTAACAACCTAGTCGCTGGTGTTTCAGAAGGCTTTATGAAAACTCTGGAAATTCAGGGAGTTGGTTATAGGGCCCAAATTCAAGGTAATACACTTCAATTAGCACTTGGATTTAGTCATGATGTTAAATATGAGGTTCCCGAAGGAATTGAAATAAAGTGTGCTAAACCTACTGAAATTACTATTGAAGGTATTGATAAGCAAAAAGTTGGACAAACAGCAGCAGAAATTCGTAGGTTTAGGCCTCCTGAGCCTTATAAAGGTAAAGGAATTAGGTACAAAGATGAATATGTATTCAGAAAAGAAGGTAAGAAAAAATAGAGTTTAAGATGATTTATTTAGATAGTAAAACAAAAAGAAAATTAAGAGTAAGAAGAGCTCTGAAGAAAAACAAAGATCAAAGACCAAGATTAAGTGTCTTTAGGTCTTCTAAAAATATATATGCTCAAATCATAGATGATGTTAATGGAAAAACTCTAGCATCAGCATCAACCTTAGAAAAAGATCTTCGTAAGACCAATGGCTCTGATGTAAAGGCAGCAGAAAATATTGGTAAATTGATAGCAGAAAGGTCAATTAAAGCTGGAGTTGAGAAGGTTGTTTTTGATAGGAGCGGGTATCTGTATCACGGTCGCGTGAAAGCGCTCGCTGACTCTGCTAGAGAAAATGGACTGCAATTTTAAGGAAGTATAAATCATGGCAAGATCACAAGTAAAAACTAAAGAAGAAAATAATGATCTGATTGATCGTCTCGTTCACATAAATAGAGTAGCAAAAGTCGTGAAAGGTGGACGAAGATTTGGTTTTGCAGCATTAGTCGTGGTGGGTGATCAAAAGGGAAAAGTTGGTTTTGGTCATGGTAAAGCAAAAGAAGTACCAGAAGCTATCAAAAAAGCAACCGATGATGCTAAAAGAGAGATGATTAAGGTACCACTTAGAGATGGTAGGACTCTCCATCATGATGTATACGGGCACCATGGCGCCGGGAAAGTTCTTTTGAGAACAGCACCTTCTGGAACGGGTATAATTGCTGGCGGACCAATGAGAGCTATCTTTGAGGCATTGGGTGTTCAAGATGTTGTTGCCAAATCACAAGGCACAGCAAATCCTTATAATATGGTAAGAGCAACATTTAATGCACTTAAAAATGAACAAAGTCCAAGGATGGTCGCTTCTAGGAGAGGACTTAAAGTGAGTGATCTCATCACAAGAAGAAAAGAACAAAACGTTGAAGTTGATGGTTAGTAATATGTCAAATAAAGCAAAAACTATAACAGTAAAACAAATTGGTAGCTCGATAGGCAGAAAATTTGACCAAAAACAAACACTTGTTGGTCTTGGTTTAAATAAGATAGGAAGAGTTAGAGAGTTAGAAGATACACCTGCTGTAAGAGGTATGGTTAGAAAAGTAAGACATCTTGTTGAAATAATTGAGTAATATGGGATCATTATCATGCGATTGAACGAACTATCTGATGTAAAAGGTGCTAGAAAAGATCAAAAAAGAGTTGGTCGAGGTATCGGGTCAGGAACTGGAAAAACAGCTGGCAGAGGTGTAAAAGGACAGAAATCTAGATCTGGTGTTGCAATAAAGGGCTTTGAAGGTGGGCAAATGCCATTACACCGAAGGCTACCCAAGAGAGGATTTAATAACATTTTTGCAAAAGAGTATAACGTTTTTAATCTAGACAGAATTCAGTATTTTATTGATAACGGTAAACTAAATGATAAAGAGGTCATTAATACAGAAAATTTATTGAAGGCTAAATTAATTAGTAAAGAAAAGAATGGTCTTAAAATATTAGGCAGAGGTAATCTAAAGTCTAAAGTGGCATTTGAAGTATCTGGTGCCTCAGAAAAAGCTATCAAATTAATAGAAAAAGCAGGTAGTAAGATTACAATTATTGGTTCTGCTGAAAAATAAGACAACATAGAAATAATCATTGTGGTAATTTATGGCATCTGCGGCTGAACAACTAGCGTCAAATATTAATTTTTCAACTTTTGCAAAAGCAAAAGATCTCAAGCAGAGAATTTTATTCACTCTTGGCGCACTACTAATATATAGATTAGGTACCTTTATTCCTTTGCCGGGCATAAATACACGTGCTTTAAATGATTTATTCCAACAGAACCAAAGTGGAATACTTGGTATGTTTGATATGTTCGCTGGTGGTGCTGTCGGAAGGATGGCAATATTCGCTCTCAATATCATGCCATACATATCTGCTGCTATTATCATGCAACTTTTAGTTGCAGTCTCACCAACTCTTGGACAGATGAGAAAAGAGGGAGAAAGAGGACGAAAACAAATAAACCAGTATACCAGATACGGCACAGTATTCCTTGCTGCTTTGCAGGCTTGGGGTATTTCAATAGGTTTAGAGGGTGCTGGTGATATAGTAATTGATCCTGGTCTTTATTTCCGTATGTCAGCGGTCATAACCTTAGTAGGTGGGGTTGTTTTCCTAATGTGGATTGGTGAACAAGTGACAGCCAGAGGGATCGGAAATGGAATCTCATTGATAATATTTGCTGGGATTGTTGCCGAACTACCCTCTGCTTTAGTAAATACCCTAGAATTGGGTAGGCAGGGAGCATTATCAACATGGTTGATATTAGGTGTAATTATTCTAGCTATAGCAGTTATTGTTGTTATTGTTTACGTAGAAAGAGCACAACGCAGGTTAATTGTACAATATCCACGTCGACAACAAGGCAATAAAATTTTTGAGGGCGATAGTTCTCACTTACCACTGAAAATAAATACTGCCGGAGTTATACCACCAATTTTTGCATCATCCTTATTATTGCTTCCAATGACAGTTGCAAACTTCTCAACTGGACAAGGTCCGGAATGGTTAAATATAATAAGTTCCTATTTGGGAAGGGGAGCGCCTTTATACATAACTTTCTATATATCTCTAATTGTATTCTTTGCTTTCTTTTATACAGCAATCGTATTCAATCCATCAGATACTGCAGATAATCTAAAAAGACAAGGTGGCTTTATTCCAGGTATCAGGCCTGGTGAAAAAACAGCAGAATATATAGATTACGTTTTAACAAGGATAACATGTGTTGGCGCAGCATACTTAGCTGCAATCTGTATTCTACCAGAAATACTAATGTCTTACGCAGCAATTCCTTTTTATTTTGGTGGAACATCTCTATTGATTGTAGTTAACGTTACAATGGATACAGTCTCTCAAGTACAAAGTCACTTATTAGCGCATCAATACGAAGGTTTAATCAAGAAGGCCAATCTTCGAGGCAAAAAAAGATGAATTTAATTTTGTTAGGTCCACCAGGATGCGGTAAGGGAACGCAAGCAACTTATTTAGTTGAAAAATATGGCTACGTTCAACTATCAACCGGAGATATGCTAAGAGAAGCAATAAAGAACAATACTCCAACCGGAAAGATTGTAAAAGACGTGCTAGCAAGCGGTAAACTTGTAGATAATGAATTAATTTTACAGATAATGAAAGATAAGATTGAAGAAACAACAACTTCTCCTGGGCGTATATTTGATGGGTTTCCAAGAACACTTGCTCAAGCAGAGGGTTTAAATGCACTATTTTCTCAAAATCATTTGAGCATCGATTTATTAATTGAATTAGTTGTTGATCAAGAGGAACTATTTGAGCGTATTCAAAAAAGAGCATCTGAAAGTGCTTCAGTTCGTGATGATGATAATGCAGATATACTGAGCAAAAGACTAGATGTATACAACCAAGAAACAAAACCAATAATCTCATATTATGAGAGAGATTATTTCGTAAATAAAATAGATGGAATGCAAGATATAAAAACAGTGAATATGCTTATTGATAAATTGATAGCAAGTGGCACGAAACATTAGAATTTTTTGGACCGATTATAATTGATAATGATATTAAATATTGATATAAAAGCATCATAATCACGGCAAAATGTTTTTAATCACGTATTTATCTTAAAAAAAGGAGATATAAATTGGCTAGGATAGCAGGAGTAAATATTCCGACAAATAAACGAGTTGAAATTGCTTTGAGATCAATACATGGTATTGGTCCAATCAAGGCAAAGGAAATATGTACCAAGGTAAATATTGAAAGAACAAAAAGAGTAAATGAATTAACTGATGCTGAAGTTATCGCAATCAGGGAAGCAATTGATGCTGATTATGTTGTTGAAGGTGATTTACGTCGTGAAGTTGCAATGAATATAAAAGGAATGATGGATCTTGGCTGCTACAGGGGGCTAAGACATAGAAGAGGGCTTCCAGTAAGAGGGCAACGAACACATACAAATGCAAGGACAAGAAAAGGTCCTGCCAAACCAATAGCTGGTAAGAAGAAGTAGTGAGGATCCATGGCCAAAGATAAAACAAGAGTAAAAAGACGCGAAAAAAAGAATATCTCATCTGGTATTGCATATGTAAATGCAACATACAACAATACTATGATTACAATCACAGATGCTCAAGGTAATGCAATATCATGGTCGTCTGCTGGTGGTATGGGTTTTAAGGGATCAAGAAAATCAACACCTTACGCGGCTCAAGTAGCTGCAGAAGATGCTGCAAAGAAGGCTATGGAGCATGGCATGGCAACAATTGAGGTAATGGTAAAAGGACCTGGAACAGGGAGGGAGTCTGCACTTCGCGCTCTGCAATCGACAGGATTTACAATAACATCAATAAAAGATGTTACTCCTATCCCTCATAATGGATGTAGGCCTCCGAAAAAGCGTCGAGTATAAACAACAGATAGACTGTTAAATCTAAAACATTAAGGGGTAATACCGTGATAGAAAAAAATTGGCAAGAGTTAATTAAACCAAATAAGATTGAAATAAAAGAAGACAATTCCGAAAAGAATATATCAGTTCTAACTGTAGAACCTCTTGAGAAAGGTTTTGGACTAACAATTGGAAATACGCTTAGAAGAATACTTCTTTCATCTCTTCAAGGAAGCGCCATTACGTCTGTAAAAATTGATGGAGTTCTTCATGAGTTCTCAGCTATATCAGGTGTTAGAGAAGATGTTACAGACATTATCTTAAATATTAAAGATATAGCATTAAAAATGCATATAGATTCAGAAGTGAAGCTTATACTCAACAAGACTGGGCCATGTACAGTGCTGGCAGGTGATATAGAATCATCATCTGATGTTGAAATACTTAACCCAGAAACTGTTATTTGTACATTAGACGATAAAGTAAACATCAGAATGGAGTTTATCGCAAGAACAGGTAGGGGTTACGTTCCAGCTGAAAAAAATAGATCAGAAGACGAACCAGTTGGTTTAATTCCAATTGATAGTTTGTTTTCGCCTGTAAAACGTGTTTCTTATGATATTGAAAACACAAGAGAAGGGCAGATATTAGATTATGACAAGCTAAATATGACTATTGAAACAGATGGTTCTGTAAGGCCTGAAGACGCCGTTGCGTTTGCTGCAAGAATTATGCAAGATCAATTAGATGTATTCGTAAATTTCGAAGAACCTGTTGCTCCAGTAGTTGAAGATACAGCTCCTGAATTAACATTTAATCCAGCATTGCTCAAAAAAGTTGATGAACTTGAATTATCTGTTAGATCAGCAAATTGTCTTAAAAATGACAATATTGTATACATTGGTGATTTAATTTTAAAATCTGAGTCTGAGATGTTAAGAACACCTAACTTTGGTAGAAAATCACTTAATGAAATCAAAGAAGTACTAGCTCAGATGGGATTACATCTGGGGATGAATATACCAAATTGGCCACCAGAGAATATAGATGATCTTGCCAAACGATATGAAGATAGTTACTAACAGGATAATAATTTAGGAGATTTGTTATGCGCCATAATAATTCAGGTAGAAAATTAAATAGAACTTCAAGCCACAGAAAGGCAATGTTCTCTAATATGGCAAATGCGCTGATCAAGCATGAGCAGATCGTAACTACTTTACCAAAAGCAAAAGAATTAAGACCAATAGTTGAGAAATTGGTTACTTTATCTAGGACAAACAGTCTTCATAAAAGAAGGCAGGCAATATCTAAACTAGGTGATCTATCTATGGTATCTAAACTTTTTGATGTTCTTGGCCCAAGATATGCTGAAAGAAGCGGAGGTTACACAAGAATTATAAAAGCCGGTTTTAGGTACGGTGATTCGGCGCCAATGGCAGTGATAGAATTTGTTGATAGAGATATTGAAGCTAAAGGGAAAGACTCTGGCCCTGTAATAGTAGAAGAAGTTGAAGAAGAATTAGAGAATACTAATTCTATTGCATAAAGAATGCTTAATATCCTATATGTAGGCTTAGGCGGCTTTATAGGTGCGATACTTAGGTATTTAGTTTATTTATCTTCAAATTATTTATTAGGATCAAATCTTCCTTACTCCACAATCATAGTAAATATAATTGGTAGTTTTTTTATTGGTTTTCTCTACCAGTTTTTTAATAATCATATTTTTTTTTCTGAAAGTACAAAATTATTACTAACAGTTGGTCTTCTTGGAGGTTTTACAACTTTTTCAACCTTTTCAATTGATGCTTTTATATTGTATCAGAATTATGGTAAATTTTTTGCCGTGAGCTATATAATTTTATCAGTTGTACTGTCTCTTTCAGCACTTCTATTAGGTATGTTTGCGCTTAGATGAATGTAATTTTATGAATAAGTATGTTAAAAATGATGATGCAGGTATACGACTAGACCGTTGGTTAAAGGAGAATCTAACAGATGCGTCCTTCACTGAAATTCAAAAGATTATTAGAACAGGACAAGTAAGAGTAGGCGGTGGTCGTAAGAAATCTGATTATAGGGTAACATCGGGTGATGAAATTCGAATCCCGCCTAATTTTGAATTCAATGAAAAGCAAAAATCTTATGATATTAAAAAAAATAATTTTCTTTTATCAGATATAACTGTTTATGAGGATCAAGATGTTATTGTTATAAATAAACCTTATGGGCTCCCTACCCAAGGCGGTGTGTCTGCAAAATATCATATTGACTCTATAATTAAATCCGAGGACCCAATATACAGACTTGTTCATAGACTTGATAAAAATACTACTGGGGCTCTTCTTATTGCCAAAAATAGAAAAGCTGCCCAATATTATACTGAAGCCTTTAATAAAAGAGTTATTAATAAAAAATATCTGGCTCTAACAAATAATTTACCAAAGAAAAATGATGGAATAATAGACTATCCATTGGAAATAAAAAATAAGAACATTGCAAATGATATAGATAAATCACAGGAAGCATTGACCTATTTTAAAATAAAATCATCAAATCCCGATGGTATATCTTTGATTGAACTAATTCCACATACAGGTAGAAAACATCAGATAAGGAAACATTTATCAATGTTGCATTGTCCTATCATTGGAGACAAACAATATGGTACTCAAGAATATCCTCCAAGTATTGACAAAAAGTTATATTTGCATTCTTATGAAATAATTTTTCCTAATACTCAAAATACCAAAGATATTAGTGTTATTGTTGAAATGCCTCACCATTTTAAAAATGCAGTTAGTAAACTAGGACTTTACTTTGATGAATAATCTGACAGATCTCAATAAAAAAAAAATTGGAATACTTGAAGAAGGTAATAAAATTTATTTAACATTTAACGGTATTAAATCCAATATAAAAAATAAAAAAAATATAATTATTCCAAACGCTTATATAAAAAAATTAATACTGGATGAGCTATCAGGAAAATATAATCAAAATTTAAAGATTAGTATGATAAGTATCATATTGAAATATAGCGCAAACAGTGAGGATACTAAAAAATTTATAATACCAGAATTATTAAAATATCTTGAAACAGATCTATTGTTTTATAGAGTAAATTCTCCAGAGTCTCTTGCTAATGCACAAAAAACAATTTGGGATAATGCATTAGACGAATTTAATAATATTTTTAGTACAAATTGGAAAACAACTACAAATTTAAATCCAATAAAACAAAATCATGAAAATATTACTATCGTGGAAGACTATCTGGTTAGTCTAGATAATTTTATATTGTTTATAATGTTTGAGCTAATCAAAATTAGTGGCTCATGCATCTTAACAATTCTAGTGGTTCTCAATAAGATTAAATTAGAACAACTATGGAAAACGATTTATGTTGATGAGTTGTTTAATAATGAAATCTATCAAGACGTAAACAAAAAGAATGAATTAAAAATAAAAAAAGATGAAATTGCTTTTTTTATGCAACTTATTAATTCAATCCAGAATTAGGTTATTAATTTCCTTCATCTTCCCGAATTCTCTCTCAAAGTTTGATATGAATTCTTCATCGAAATTTTCAATGGAAATATTTTTCTTTAGTTTTTTTATGCTCGTAACATTATATTCTGATAACCCACACGGAACAATTCCATCAAAATATTGAAGTTCTGGGTTTATGTTTATTGATATTCCATGTAAAGAAATCCATTTTTTAACCTTTAAACCCATTGCACCTATTTTTTCTTCACCATTATTTGTTTTTATCCAAATACCAATCCTATCTCTTACAGGATATACATCCATATCAAATTTTTTAAATGTTTTAACTATTATTCTTTCAAGGATCATTATGAATTTTCTGATGTCTTTCTCACACCTTTCTAGGTTAATCATAAGGTATATTATCCGTTGACCGGGTCCGTGATAGGTATACTTCCCACCTCTAGGTGTTTTGTATACTGGGATATCTTTTGTACCAAGGAATTCATTATCTTTAGCACTAGAGCCAGCAGTATAAATATTTGGATGTTCTAGTAACCAAACAAGTTCATTTGCTTCTCCGTTATGAATTAGAGAAGATCTTTTTTCCATAAATTTTGATGCTACATTATAATCAATAAGTGTATCGCTTTTAAATAGTTCAACTTTTTTAAACATTATTTCTTTATCGATTAATTATAATTGCTAAATATTACCATTCTAATATATTAATGCATATATTAAAAATTTCTGCGATCGTGGCGGAATTGGTAGACGCGCAGCGTTGAGGTCGCTGTAGGGGAAACTCTGTGGAAGTTCGAATCTTCTCGATCGCACCAAATCAATTGATAAAATGATTATTCTTCTGTCCACTCTAATTATCCTATTAATAATAGCTCTGATAAAATTTAAATTACTTGCGGCATTGTTTTATTTGATGCCCTTTCTAATCAAGATTAAAGATAGATTTAATATAAAAACTTACCAGCATAAATCATCAAATGAAATATCAAATTTAGATGAAGCATATGAAATACTTGGAATTCATAAAAGTGCAAGTCTAGAGGAAATAGAGACTGCTTATAAGGATCTAATAAGAAAAAATCATCCAGATAATGGAGGTAGTGAATATTTGGCTAAGAAGATAAATCTTGCCAGAGAGTTTATTCTAAAAGAAAAAAAAATTAGGGGAAAATAGACAAGATTTGATCAACTCTATTACTTAATCTATCAAACCTAGATATATTAGTTTTCGACTTATTAGTTGGATATTTGTTATCTTCTCTTATTTGATTTTTATTACTGTTTAAATAGGGATTCATTTTTGGTAATTGAATAGGGATTGTTGGTATTTTGAATGATTTATCCAATACTTTTACCATATTACTATTTCTTGAATTTGAACTACTTCCACCCATAACAACAGATATTATTTTTTTGCTACCTCGCTCAACAAAAGAAATTAAGTTAAATCCTGACATACTTGTGTATCCAGTTTTCATTCCTTTTGTCCCTGAATAACTGAACAGCAATTTGTTATGACTGGTATATTTCTGCCCCTCAAAATAGAATTCCTTAAGTGCAAATACTTTGGATTCTTCAGGGAAATCTTTTATCATCCTCAAAGCAAGAATTGCCATATCAAAAGCTGTAGTTTTTTGATAGTTATTGTGTAAACCAGAGGCATTTTTAAATGTAGTGCTCATCATCCCAAGATCCTTTGCTTTTTCTGTCATTCGTTGTGCAAATTTTTCTTCAGATCCTTCAAGATGCTCAGCAACAGCTGTAGCAACATCATTTGCTGACTTAACGGCAAGTGCCTTTATTGCATTACTAAAGCTTATGGTTTTTCCTTCAGGTATTCCTAATTTTGAAGCCGGTTTACGGGATGCATTTCTTGAAAATGTAATCAAGTCTGATTTCTGGATCTTTCTTTTCTCTAAATCCTCAAAGATTAAATATAGAGTCATAACTTTGGTTAATGATGCCGGATACCTCAACTGGGATCCTTTATTACTATGGAGGGTTTTTCCAGTGTTTGCATCGAGACTAAACGATGAATATTCTGGTGCAGCTTTTGCTTCATTGAAAGAAACAGTAAAGCTAAGAATTAATATAAAATATATTAAATATTTTATAGAATGTGATTTCATGAAAAAAAATTAGCACGTAAATATTATATTTTGATTAATTTGAATGGAAAATAAATTAAAAAAATGTTTTTTAAAATTGATTTTTATTTTTTTTTCACCAAATATTATATTAGTAATATTTTTTCTAAATTAAGTAAATGCCTGAAGATAACACATCTAATAATACTCAAACCATAACAGAGAATAAAGTCAAACGTCCTAGTATGTATGAAGTTATCCTTCTAAATGACGATTATACACCTATGGAATTCGTTGTAGATGTTCTTATGAGATATTTTAATAAAGATATTGACCAAGCTAACCAAATCATGATGCACGTTCATCGAAATGGAAAGGGCTTATGCGGAATTTACCCCTTTGACATAGCCGAAACAAAAGTTATGCAAGTAATGAACTATTCAATAAAAAACGGACATCCTCTTCAATGTAAAATGGAGAAAAATAAGTAATATGCCAACTTTTTCAAAAGGATTGGAAGACTCCCTGCACAAAGCCCTTTCTATTGCAAGGGTGAAGAAACACGAATTCTCAACACTTGAACATCTTCTTCTCGCTATTATTGATGATGATGATGCAATCTCTATATTTAAACACTGCTCGATAGATTTAAATAAAATTAGAGATGACCTTCAGGGGTACATCGATAACGAATTACGTCACATCATTGTAAAGGATTTAGATGACGTAAAACCTACTACAAGTTTTCAAAGAGTTGTGCAGCGTGCAGTTATACATGTCCAAACATCAGGAAAGGATGAAGTTACAAGTGCCAATATTCTTGTATCAATCTTTTCAGAAAGAGAGAGTCACGCAGTTTATTTTTTAAATAAAGCAAATCTAAGCAGGTATGATGTCGTAAATTACTTGAGTCATGGTGCAAAACAAGATGAAAGTAAGATAGAGTACTCTGAAGTGGATAGTGATGAGAACAAATCGCAAGAAAGCTTAACACCAAACATAGATAACTATTGTATACATCTAAATAATAAGGCTAAAAAAGGACAGATTGATCCTGTAATTGCAAGAGAAACTGAAATAACAAGAATAATACAGACCCTATGTAGAAGAAGAAAAAATAATCCATTATTGGTTGGTGATCCGGGTGTTGGTAAAACCGCAATCATAGAGGGACTTGCCCTAAAAATAGTTAAGGAGGAAGTTCCGGAATTTTTAAGAGAAACAATTATTATTCAATTAGATATGGGTTCTCTTATTGCTGGAACAAGGTATAGAGGGGATTTTGAGGAAAGGTTAAAAGATGTATTAAAGGAAGTCGAAAAAATACCAAATTCTGTGCTCTTTATTGATGAAATTCATACCATTATTGGATCTGGCGCCACTTCTGGAGGAGCAATGGATGCTGCAAATCTTCTTAAACCAGCCCTTCAATCTGGGCAGATCAAATGTATAGGATCAACAACTTACAGAGAGTTTTCAAGATATTTTGAAAAAGATAGGGCATTAGTCCGTAGATTCCAAAAAATTGATGTAATTGAACCGAGCATCGAAGACTCCATAAGTATTATCAAAGGACTACGTCCATATTTTGAGGATTTCTACAAAATAAAATTTGATGAAAGTAGCCTTATAACAGCTGTTGAGTTATCTTCTCGGTATCTTCAAGATAGAAAGTTACCTGACAAGGCTATAGATTTAATAGATGAAACAGGTGCATCTCAAATTATTTTGCCAATTGACCAACGAAAAAAGAAAATAACTTCAAAAGAGATTGAAAAAACATTATCAATCATCGCAAAAATACCTGAAAAAACAGTTACAAAATCTGATAATTCAATATTAAAGAATCTTGATAAAAGTCTTAAAAACCAGGTCTTTGGTCAGGATCATGCAATCGATCTTCTTGCATCATCTATCAAGTCAGCAAGGGCAGGGCTCAGAGATCAAGAAAAGCCTGTTGGTTCTTATTTGTTTTCAGGTCCTACTGGAGTTGGAAAAACTGAACTAGCGAAACAATTATCAAGTAATCTATCAATTGAATTAATAAGATTTGATATGTCAGAATATATGGAAAGACATTCTGTATCAAAACTTATTGGAGCCCCTCCTGGCTATGTAGGGTATGATCAAGGAGGATTACTAACAGACGCCATTGAAAAAACACCACACTGCGTATTGCTACTAGATGAAATAGAAAAAGCTCATTTTGAAATATATAATATACTCTTACAGGTTATGGATTATGGCTTCTTAAGTGATCATAATGGTAAAAAGATCGATTTTAGAAATGTAATTATAATTATGACAACAAATGCAGGTGCTCAGGATCTTGCAAAAGAATCCATGGGTTTCTCTGATAATAAAAATGATAAAAATTATAATGAAGAAATTAATAGGATCTTTTCACCAGAGTTTAGAAATAGACTCGACTCAATTATACCATTCAATTCATTATCAAATGAAATCATGAAACAGGTTGTTGATAAATTTATTATCAAACTAGAGACACAGCTAGACGAAAAGAATGTGTTATTAACCTTATCTGAAGCTGCATATGACTGGTTGACCCGTAATGGAGCGGATGAAAAGTATGGCGCTAGACCACTTCAGCGTGTTATTGATGAAAAAATCAAAAAACCGCTTGCTGACGAATTGCTATTTGGAGGTTTAAAAAAGGGCGGTGAGATTACCATTGATGTCGATAATAACATAGATGAACTCACCATTTTGGTAAATAAGAAGAAAATACAGAACAAGAAAAATAAAACTAATAAAGATAAAATCTTATTAAATTAAAGCTCTTTTGATTGCGTCAGCTTGTTTTTCTAAAGTGTTTAGGCTTGCAGGCATAGCGTCAGCATCATTAAAATAAGGTATAAGGTGTATATGAGTATGAAATACTACTTGTCCTGCGCTTGCCTCAGAGTTTTGAATCATTTTAACTCCTGATGAACCAAACGCTTTTTTTTGAGCAATCGCAACTTTTTGAGCTAGAACCATTATTCCTTCAAGGTCTATAGCTTCAATGTCAAAAATATTTCTAGATTCATTCTTTGGGATAATGAGCACATGTCCTGGTTTTTCTGGAAATGCATCCATAATCACTAAATAATTTTTTTCATCTAAAATTTTTATTGAAGGAATCTCATTATTTATAATTTTAGCGAATATATTATCTTTATTGTATGTTTCCATAATATTTACTCCGTGGATTTAAATGGTTTGAATTTTGATAAATAATCAATCTCTTCATCTATATAATCACCTTCTCGATCAACATAATCAGATATTAATGAATGTATTTTTTCATTTGCAAAGTAATGAGCTGAATAAGTGTAGGTAGGAGAATAGCCACGCGATATTTTATGAGCTCCACCAGCACCAGCTTCAACGAAGTTTAATTTATTTTTGATGGCATATTCAATAGCTTGATAGTAACATAATTCATAATGCAAATATTTGTAATAGTTGTTTGCACCCCAATACCTCCCATATAATACCTTATCGCTCTTTATATGGAGAGAAGTCGCTATAATTTCATTATTCTTCTTGGCAACAACTAATAGTATATTAGAAGGCATTCTCGTAATGATATTTTTGAAAAAATCAAAATTTAAATAAACATTTCCCCATTTTCTATAATTTGTATCTAGATAAAATTGATAAAATAACTCTATTAAATCGGGAGTGATCTCTTTGCCTTCAAGACATTCAACTACTATTCCTTCTTCATTGATATATTGCCTTTCTTTTTTTATCATCTTTCTTTTTCTGGATGTTAGACAATCTAAAAATTCATTAAAACTTATATAATTATTATTTTCCCATATAAATTGTTTGCTTTTGCGTCTAATAAAATTCTCTCCATTTAATATTTTAATATCATCACCTAAGATAAAATTTATGTGAGCACTAGAAATATTGTTCGATTCAAGAATTTTTTTTATATCTCTCACTATATTTAGTTTTTTTACAGTCTCATTTTTTCTTACAAGAAATTTAGATGATCTGACAGGTGTAAATGGAATCCCCACTAATAACTTTGGGTAATACTGGACATTGATTTTATTGTAAAAATCTGCCCAAGCATGGTCAAAAATAAATTCACCAAATGAATTATATTTTAGATATGTTGGTGTAAACGCGTCCAACTTACCTTCGTCATCTCGATGAATTATATGGTTTGTTATCCAACCAACATTTTCGTTTACACAATCTGAATTTTCTAAAGACCATAAAAAATCATAACTCAAAAAAGGGTTATCATTTTCCAATTTTAAAAATTGATCTTTTGGAATGTTGTTAATAGAATTGCAAACTTCTAGCATACGATTAAATCATTTCGAATATACCATCTACTTCAACCAAAGACCCCAATGGAAGGCTGTGTACACCAATTGTTGTGCGAGCATGGCCATCAGCCTCAGGAAAAAAATTATTTAGGATTCCGGATGATGTATTTGCTAATGATGAATGATCTGTGAAGTTATTTGGACATACTATGTATATGTTTATTCTTATGCAAGATTTAATGTTCTTTATTTCTGAGTTTACCGCTGAAGCAGCTTGTGCGATAAGATTGAGTGTGGCCACTTCAAGTTGTTTTTCAGCAGAAAAAATAAAGTTATTAGTATCTTTTATATCTGCTACGATTTTTCCATCTGAAATTGGTAGTTGACCAGAAATATAAACCTGATTGTTTACCTTCCTGAAGGGGGAATAAATTCCGAGTGGCTTGGGTAATTTAGGAAGAGTATAAAGGTTATTATTCATGATGAAATTTTGTATTTAATTAATAAATTACATACTATTAAAATATAAATATTATTATATTCTAATTATAATAGATAATTTTTTTTACATTGGAATATAAAAAATGAGTGCTCAAAATAGAAAGGTGCTAATAGTCGAAGACAATAGATTGAATATGAAGCTTTTCAGAGATATTCTAACCTCAGAAAATTGTGATGTAATAGAGTGTTTTGATCCGATGTTTGCTATGGATACTTTAGCGCGAGAAATGCCTAATTTGATATTAATGGATATACAACTTCCTCGTATATCAGGATATGATTTAATAAAATGGATTAAGGCAGATGCAAATTATAACCATATTCCGATAATTGCAATTACAGCATTTGCTATGGAAGATGATAAAGAAAAAATTCTATCTTTGGGATGCGAAGGCTATATGTCAAAGCCAATATCAATGGATCCTTTTATAGAAAATGTAAATAAGTTTCTTGAAAATAAAAATTAAAAAAATATTTTAATTACCCGGTAATTTGATATATATTATGACCTAGTCATAAGAGTTTCCCTGCGGAGTTGCTCAGGTCCGCCGCATCTCCTGGGTCCGTAGGGTTTTAGGTCGTTTTGTTGGTCACTTACTTGGCCTCCTCCAAATAAGAGACTGACAACCGACCAACGAACCATAGAATGATTGATCAATTTAACAGTTTATTTTTTGATGATAATATTGAGTAGTTGAGTCAGCTAATTCAACTTGCTATTTAATTTTATTTTCTTTGAAATCAACGTGTTTCTTTGCAACAGGATCGTACTTTTTAATTACAAGTTTTTCTGTCATAGTTCGATTATTTTTTTTTGTTACATAAAAATAACCAGTACCTGCAGTACTCTCAAGTCTAATTTTTATATTTCCAGATTTTGCCATTTTATCGTCTTTTCTTTTTATATAAATATATGAATAGATTATTAAGTCAACTGATGTTTTATTTTTTTTTAGCCTTAGAACTTATTATTTGAATTGCATTATCTAGAGTAATATCATCAATTGAATAATCTTTACTGATAGAATAATTTTTTCTATCATATTTGATATAAGGTCCATATCGACCACTAGTTAATATAATATCATTCTCTGTATTAGGGTATTTACCTAAATTTTTATTTGAAGAATTAGAGGGACTCTTTTTGGATTGTTCATTCAATAAAGATACAGCTCTGTTAAGTCCAATTGTGTATATTTCATCAAGCTCAATTTTGTTAACATATGTATTTACATGTTTTAAATATGGGCCATATCTACCAATTGCACCTATTATTTCTTCATTTGTGTCTGGGTGGTTCCCTATTATTCTTGGAAGAGATATTAATTGAATTGCAGTTTGTTCATTTAAATCATCTATATTGATGTTTTTTGGTATTGATGCTCTCTTGGGTTTGCCATCAATCTCTATATTTTCCAGTTCAAGATATGGTCCATATCTTCCACTTTGCAAGATGATATTTTGTTTTGTTGTAGGATCAACTGCAATTATCTTTTTTTGAATAGATTTTGCACTTTTAGCAGATAGATCTCTCTGGAATTTACACTCAGGATAATTGGAACAGCCAACAAATGAACCATCTTTAAATGAAAGAAGAGTTAAGGTTCCATCACTGCATTCAGGACACAATCTTGGATTTTCGAGATCTTGATCAAAAATGAATGGAGCTAAAGTCTCATTTATGACATTTATTATATCTTTTCTTTCAACATTAGTAATTTTTTGGGTGGACTCATCAAGGTTCTTCCAAAATTCCTCTAACAGAGATAGGCGAGTGAAGTCCCCATTTGATATTTTGTCTAACTTGTTTTCTAAATCTGCCGTGAAATCATATTGAACATATTCTGGATAATAATTTTCAAGAAATGCTGTTACTAATCTACCATTACTTGTTGGAGATATTCTTCTTTGATCTAACTGAGTATAATTTCTCTCAGATAGCTTACTTAATATACTGGCATATGTTGAGGGTCTTCCAATTCCAAGTTCTTCGAGTGTTTTGATAAGTGATGCTGCATTATATCTTGGGGGTGGTTCAGTATCATGTGCAATTTGGGAAACTTTATTACAGAGAATTATATCATCTTTAATTACATTGATTTTCTTGTCAATTTCTGGCAATTCATCATCAGTGTCCACTTCACTTTTTTGATCATCATAGACTTCTTGAAAGCCTGAGAAAACTCTGATTTGGAAGTTTGCTCTAAATATATTTTCGATATTATCACTATCTGTCGTAATCAAAGATATTGCAGTCCTCTCGAAAATAGCGCTTTTCATTTGGCTTGCTAGTGTCCTTTTCCAGATTAAATCATATAGCTTAAATTGTTCATCAGATAAATACGGTTTTAATTTCTCAGGGTTATTATCAAAAGATGTCGGCCTTATTGCTTCATGTGACTCTTGTGCATTCTTGGACTTTGTTTTGTATGCTATTTTTGTATTTGGAATTTGGTTATCGCCAAAGTCACTTTTTATTTTATCTCTAATGTCCTCAATAATATTATCTTCAATTTGGACACCATCAGTTCTCATATATGTTATCAGCCCATCTTCAATATGCGGATTGTCGATCCCTTCGTACAACCTTTGAGCAATCTGCATGGTTCGAGTAGGATCAAATCTGAGCCTTTTTGATGCTTCTTGCTGTAAAGTGGATGTAGTAAATGGTGGGTAAGGTTTTTTTTCAAAGTTGGACTTATTTATATCACTAACTTTATATTCGCAAGTTAGTAGACTTTCATTAATCATATTGGCTTCATGCTCTGAGGAAATATCAAATTTTTCTAGCCTCTTTCCATTTCTACTATATAAATATGCAGAAAATTCCTGATTATCTTTTGTTTTAAAATCACCATTTATCGTCCAATATCTTTGACTTTTAAATGTTTCTATTTCTGACTCTCTTTGACAGATTATTTTTAATGCAACTGACTGAACACGACCTGCTGATTTTGCACCAGGTAATTTTTTCCACAGAACAGGTGATATTGTAAATCCTATTAGATAGTCAAGAGATAGACGTGCCTTATATGCTTCAACTAAATCTATATCAATATTACGAGGCTCTTTTATTGCATTTAGTACTGTTTCTTTCGTTACTGCATTAAATACAACTCTTTCAAAATCTTTCTTTTCTTTGCCATTAAATAATTCATATAGATGCCATGAAATTGCTTCTCCTTCTCTATCAGGGTCAGTGGCTAATACAACCTTCTCAGCTTTTTTTACTTCTTTTTTTAGTTCATTTATAGTTTTAGACCTTGTTGAATTAGTTTTCCAAATCATTTCAAAATTATTATTTGTCTGTATAGAACCTGATTTGGCAGGGAGGTCTCTTACATGCCCCATAGATGCTAGAACTTTATAGTTTGAGCCTAAATATTTATTGATTGTTTTAGCTTTCGCTGGAGATTCTACTATTACTAATATCATTTATCTTTAAATTTGGCCTCTTTGCCTGCGATTAATCTTTTTATATTTTCAATATGCCTATATATCAAAATTGAAGTCATGAAAAGTATAATCGTTAGATTTAAATTAAAAAGCTCTGTATTATGGATTGTTGAATATATATTGAGATTTTCACTAAACGGCTTTATTTGGATGGAAAGGTAGATTAACGGCATGCATATAACGCTGCATATTGCTGATAGTGAAGAGTATCTATAAATAGAGAATATAATTAACCAAACAACGATAAATAAAATTGCCATAATAGGGCTTGTTGCTATAAGAATTCCAATATAAGTTGCAATACCCTTACCGCCTTTGAAATTTAACCAAATAGGGAAAATATGCCCCATTAATGCAAAAAACCCAATGATAAGGAGGTAATCAAAACCGAGCTTATTAGATATCAAGATTGGTATTAATCCTTTTGAGACATCAAGAATAAGCGTCAAAAAGGCTACTTTTTTATTACCTAACCTTAAGACGTTTGTGGCTCCTATATTGTTTGAACCTTGTTTTGTAATGTCAATTTTTAAAAATTTCTTGGAAATTAATAAGCCAAATGGAATACTTCCCAGTAAATATGCGAAACAAGCCAGTAATATAAATGAATACATGGGAATAAGGGTTGATTAAAATTAATTTATTGCACTATAAATAATATTCCCACCCACCATTGTTAGCAATACTTTTCCTTGCATTTTTTGGTTTTCAAATGTGGTATTTTTACATTTTGTCTTTAAATTGTCTGCATCCAGTACCCATGGGATATCTCTATCAAATAGGATAAGATCTGCTTTTTTTCCAACTTCAAGACTTCCAACATTATCTAAGTTAAGTATTTTTGCTGGATTATAGGTCAATTTTTTAATTAATCTTGGCAATGAAATATGTCCTTCGTGATAAAGCGATAGGGATGCTGATAGTAATGTCTCAATTCCTACGGCACCGTATTCTGCTTCTTCGAACGGAAGACGCTTCGACTCTGTCCCTTGTGGATCATGGTTAGATGTAATTACGTCTATTATATCATTTGAAATGTTCTCAAGTAAGAATGATCTATCAGCTTCGGAGCGCAGAGGAGGGCGGACTTTAAAAAATGTTCTATATGTTCCAATATCATTTTCATTGAGTTTAAGGTTATTTATAGATATTCCACATGTCACAGAACTTAATGTATCCTTGTATCGTTTTATTATTTCGTATGATTCTTTAGTGGAGATGCAAATTGAATGGTATTTATTTGATGCGTATTTTGCGATCATTAGTTCTCGTTCTAAAGAAATTGCTTCTGAAATCTTCGGCACACCAGGCAAACCAAGCCGCATAGATAATTCACTCTCGTTTACAACACCGTATTTATCAAGGTCTGAGTTGCTGTTTTGGAGAATTAGGGCATCATAATTCGAAGCATATGTGAAGGCGTTCTTTAATACATTTGTGTTGTTATTAAAATTATATGAATCAGAAAAACCAAGTGCTCCAGCTTCAATGAGAGAGCCCATTTCAGTCATAGTTTCGCCACCATGTTTTTTCGTCAATGCTGCAATTGGGCAGATATTAATTTCAGATTTATCAATAGATTTTCTTTTTATATATTCAACTAATTCTGCTTCATCAACTATGGGGTTAGTGTCAGGACGACAAGCTATTGATGTTACCCCAGAAGCTTTTGCAGCATCACTGATATCCTCAATCGTTTCAATATGTTCATACCCAGGCTCTCCAACAAAAACCCACATATCAATTAAACCAGGTGATAGTGCATTATTATTACAATCTATAATCTCACAATCGGATATGGAATAATTTGGATCTGGTGTATTAAAGATCTCGCAAATATTTCCATCCTTAGTAAGAATTGACCCAATAAATTCTTTCTCATTTTTGGGATCAATTAATAGAGCATTTTTAAATAATGTAGATTTATTCATTTTTTATCTCATTGATAATATCTCAAGAATTGCCATTCTCGCGGCAACCCCCATCTCAACTTGGTCTTTGATTACACTTTGTACATTGTCTGCAACTGACGTGTCTATCTCTACACCTCTATTCATAGGGCCGGGATGCATGACTATTGCATCATTTTTTGCAATTGATAATTTTTCTTCATCTAGTCCATAATATCTGAAGTATTCCCTTGCTGAAGGGATGTATGAACTCAACATTCTCTCATTTTGTAGTCGAAGCATCATAATAACATCTACATCTTTTATGCCATCACGCATATCATTGTATATGTTAACTTTAAAGTTATCTATATTCCTTGGTAGGAGGGTTTTTGGTGCTACTAAATTGATGTTGGCGCCAAGGAGTGATAGCATGAGTATATTTGATCTAGCAACCCTACTGTGTAAAATATCACCACAAATTGCAATCTTCAATCCTTCAATTCTTTTTTTATGATGTAATATGGTAAGTGTATCTAAAATTGCTTGTGTTGGGTGTTCATGTGAACCATCCCCAGCATTTACTACAGAGCAATCTACTTTTTGAGATAGCAGTTCGGCTGCGCCCGCGGATTGATGACGTACAATTAATAAATCTGGCTTCATTGCATTTAATGTGACAGCGGTGTCGATTAGTGTTTCACCTTTGGCAACAGAAGATTGTTTAAGTGACATATTGATTACATCAGCGCCTAACCTTTTCCCAGCCAGCTCGAATGAACTTTGTGTCCTTGTTGATGGCTCAAAAAAAAGATTAATTTGTGTTTTTCCTCTCAATATATCAAATTTTTTTGGTATATTTTTATTTTTATCAAACCACTCCAGAGATTTGGAGATAATAAATTCTAAGTCTAATTGAGAAGTTTTTTCTATACCCAAGAGATGCTTGAGTTGTGGGGTGTAAGAAGGATCAAATTTAGATATATTCATTAAAAATATATTTTATAACGAGATTTGGGTTTTTCTGCAACATTATTTATTTATTTTTACTTTAAATTGAAATAAATTTTATTAATGTAAATCTTTATTAGGTGAAAATGACTATCAATATTGCACTTCTTGGAACAGGTAGAATAGCTGAAATTGGATATATTCCTGCAATCCAACAAATTAGTGATACAAATATCATATCTGTTCTCTCACGTGATGAAGCAAAAGGTGAAGCTTTTGCGAAAAAGCACCAAATAAAAAACTCATATGTAGACCTTGATGAATTACTTCGAGATAAAAGTTTAGATGCCGTAATAATATGTACACCAGATGCCATGCATGAAGAACAAGTCATAAAATCTTGCCGAGCAAACAAACACGTTTTATGTGAGAAACCAATGTCAACTGATTATCAAAGTTGCTTGAGAATGATTGAAGAAATCAAAAAGAGTAAAATAATCTTTGGTATGGCATACAATAATCGATTTAATGCAGGTCTCAGGTATATCAAGGAACAAATTGAGAAAGGTCAAATCGGCAACATTTATTATGCCAGAGCTATGTTATCCACTCAACAAAACGACCCTGAGGGTTGGCGAGCTCTTGGTGATCAATCAAAATTTTGGGCAATGAGCGCTACGGGCACTCATATGATAGACATATTTAGATGGTATTTCGGTGAGCCTATTGATTCAAAGCTGATATCACTATCACCAAAATATAGAAGCCCAAATGATGAAATTTCAACACTTACAATGAATTTTAATAATAAAATACTGTGTGATGTTACAGCTTCGGCAATTTTGCCTCGTGTAAATAGAATAGAGGTTTATTCAGATACTGATGTAATTATTGGCGAAAATGTTTTTGGTATAAAGACTGATGAAGAGATATATCATAATAATAAAAAAATTTTGATTGAACCTATTAGTTCATTTTTTGGAGAAGTGCTAGATTTTACAAATGCAATAATTAAGAATAGATCTCCACGCTCAACATTTGAAGATGGTATTAAGAACCTAATAATTATGCAATCTTAGTACGGACAAACTCACTTTTTAATATTTGATATTCTGTCAAGTATTCCTTGTAGAATATAAGTAGCAGCAAGTTTGTCGATAACATCTTTTCTTTTTTTTCTTGATAGATCAGCTGAGATAAGAACCTTTTCTGCTGCAGATGTAGATAGCCTCTCATCCCAAAGTATAATTGGAATATTAGTTCTAAGTTCAAGTAGCTTTGCAAAAGACATAGTTGATTGTGATCTTGGTCCTTCAGTAAAATTCATATTAATTGGATAGCCAAGAACAATTCCACTTATCTTAAATTCATCACAAATTTCCAGAATACGCTCGATATCAAGTTTTGTTTTTTTTCTTTTGATTGTTTCAAATGTAGAAGCAATAATTCTTGAAGAGTCTGACATGGATACACCTATTGTTTTTGTCCCAAGATCAAGTCCAATTAGCCTATTGCTGAAGGTTTCGTTATTTAGTGCTTGGTTTATTTCTTTGTAGATCATGATCAACAAGTATAAATGAAAATAATAAAATAAAAAAAAATATATTAAATTCATTTTTTTTATATATATATATCTTATAACTAAATTTTTATAAAAAAATGACTATTTCAAAAGACACAATTTTAAAAATAGCTAATCTAGCTAAAATATCAATCTCAGAAGATCAAATCGAAAAATTAGAGGGCGAAATATCCTCAATATTAAATTGGGTGGAGACTCTGAATGAAGTGGACACTGACAATATAGAACCAATGTCTAATAGCTTGACTAATTTTTTGCAAATGAGAGAGGATATTGTTAATGATGGGGAAAAGGGATCCGAGATTTTAAGTAATTCACCAGCAGAGGATAAAAATTTCTTCGTGGTTCCAAAAGTTATTGAATAAAATGATCGACGTAAGAATACTAGATTTATCTACAATCAGAGATGCACTAGAAAAGGGTGATTTTACATCAAAAGAATTAGTAAAATCCTACATCGAAAGAATTGAAGACTCATCAAAATTAAACACATATAACACAACCACTTTTGAACAAGCGCTTGATAGTGCTGAGATCAGTGATGGTAAAATTAAAAAAAATGAATCAAGACCCCTTGAAGGAATTCCCATTGGTATCAAAGATCTATTTTGCACACGCGGAGTAGAGACAACAGCCTCTAGCAAAATTTTGGAAAATTTTATTCCACCTTATGAGTCAACTGTTACTGAGAATTTATTTAAATCGGGCATGATAATGCTCGGTAAACTTAGTAATGATGAATTTGCCATGGGTTCATCTAACGAAACAAGTGCAAACGGAGCTGTAGTCAATCCATGGAGATCAAAAAAATCTAAAAAAGCCTTGGTTCCTGGAGGATCCTCTGGAGGTTCATCTGCTGCTGTTGCTGCATCACTATGTCCAGTAGCTACTGCAACCGATACGGGTGGCTCGATTAGGCAACCCGCAGCATTCACAGGAACAGTTGGTTTAAAACCAACATATGGTAGATGTTCACGTTGGGGTATAGTAGCTTTTGCTTCATCTCTTGATCAAGCAGGACCAATCACAAAAACAGTTAGAGACTCCGCAATAGCACTCCAGGCAATGGCGGGTTATGATAATAAAGATAGTACCAGTGCTAACATTGAAGTTGAAAATTTTGAAAACTACATGAATTCTACTCTCAGTGGGATGAGCATAGGAATACCAAAAGAGTTTGAGGAGCTGGATCTTTCTCCAGATATTAGGCAAAATTGGGAAGAGGCTATTCAGTGGTATCAAGAAGCTGGCGTTAATATAAAATCAATAAATTTACCTCATTGTAAATACGCACTTCCAGCATATTACATAATTGCTCCAGCTGAAGCATCTTCAAATCTTGCCCGTTATGATGGAGTTAAGTACGGAAAGAGAGTGCCTGGTGAAGACCTTGATAGTTTGTATAAAAGAACGAGAGGTGAGGGGTTTGGTGATGAGGTTAAAAGAAGGATATTAATGGGTACATATGTGCTTTCTGCAGGCTACTATGATGCTTATTATCTTAAAGCACAGAAGGTGAGGAGGCTTATTCACGAAGATTTTGTGGAAGCTTTTAAAACAGTTGATGCAATATTAACACCGACCACTCCCACAACTGCATTTGGTATAGGAGAAAATATTTCAGACCCATTAAAAATGTATTCTAATGATATTTTGACAGTTCCTGTTAATTTAGCTGGATTACCTGCGATCTCAATTCCAAGTGGTTTGGATAGTTCTGGTTTACCTATGGGGATTCAATTAATTACAAATCATTTTGATGAAAAATCACTTTTTAAACTTGGAAAGCTAATTGAAGATTCTAGGATGAATATTGAAATGCCAACAGACTGGTGGATAAAAAAATAAGAATGGATGCTCACAATGTCAGAAATTAATAACCCAAAACCTCGCTTTATAATTGAGAGTCAAACAGGTGATTGGGAGATTATTATTGGTTTAGAAATACATGCTCAGGTTACATCTAATTCAAAATTATTTTCTGGATCTTCTGCTTCGTACGGCGGTGAACCTATGTCTCATGTTAGTCTTGTTGATGCAGCCATGCCAGGAATGCTCCCGGTTATTAATAAACAATGTGTCCGACAAGCAGTTAAAACCGGTTTAGGACTAAAGGCTGAAATCAATAAATACTCAGTATTTGATAGAAAAAATTATTTCTATCCTGATTTACCTCAAGGTTATCAGATATCACAGTTTAAACATCCAATAGTTGGAGAGGGTATTGTAAAAGTTACACTGAAAGATGGATCGGATATATTTGTCCGTATTGAAAGACTCCATCTTGAACAAGATGCTGGAAAATCATTTCATGATATTGATCCACAATCTTCATATATTGATTTAAATAGGTCAGGTGTAGCTCTGATGGAGATTGTTACAAAACCTGATCTCAGGAGTGCAGATGAAGCTAAATTATTTGTGACAAAACTTCGCACAATCCTAAGATACCTTGAGACGTGTGATGGAAATATGGAAGAGGGTTCACTGAGAGCTGATATTAATGTTTCTGTCAGAAAGCCTGGTGATGAATTAGGCACAAGGTGTGAAATAAAAAATGTTAATTCGATTAAGTTTATTGGAATGGCAATAGATTATGAGTCAAGAAGACAAATTGATGAAATTGAAAGTGGGAATGAGATTGTCCAAGAGACAAGGTTGTTTGATGTTTCTTCCGGTAAAACACGATCTATGAGAAATAAAGAAGAAGCGCATGATTATAGATATTTTCCTGATCCAGATTTATTGCCTCTGAATCTCAATCAAGATTTTATCGATGAAATATTAAAAGAATTGCCCGAATTACCAGATGATAAAAAAGATAGGCTTATGGAGCAGTACAAGCTTAATTCTTATGATGCAGATATTCTTGTTTCCGATAAAAAATATGCGGAATATTTCGAGGTTGTAGCAAAAGGAAGGGATCCAAAATTATCTGTTAATTGGATTTCAGGCGAATTATTTAGTGCATTAAATAGGCTTTCACTAGATATTGATCAATCACCAATAACAGCTGACAATCTCGGTGAGCTAATAGATCTCATTACAGATGGGACTCTTTCTGGAAGGCTTGCAAAAGATGTTTTTGAGATAATGTTGGAAACCCAAAAAAGTGCAAAAGCAATCGTTGACGAAAAAGGTATGTCTCAAATAACTGATGAGTCATCGATAGAAAAACTAGTAGATAAGATTATAAATGAAAACGCAGATAAAGTAGCTCAAGCAAGAGAAAAACCAAAAATGGTTGGATGGTTTGTAGGGCAGGTCATTAAAGAAAGTCAGGGCAAAGCCAATCCATCCAAGGTTAATGAATTGGTTTTAAAGAAAATTGGGTTATAACTAATATCGTTTAAAGAAATTTAACGCTCTACCATCAACTAATATAAGTCCAGTTAATATCAATATTAAGCCAATTATTTGAGTGGTGTTTATTGTCTCATTTAATATTATTATTGATAATAAAATTGCACTAACTGGCATTAAAAGTGTAACAAGCATCACATTCGAGCCAATATTTTCAATAAGTTTATAGAAAATCAAATAAGCTAAGGATGTAGAAAATATTGCGAGTCCTAGTATTGCAATCATACTTTGCTTGCTTGCTTGAGGGATCAATTCATTTCCAGACAATAGAATTATAGGCAGTAAAACAACCGAGGAAATGGATAACATATATGTTGCAGATATTGCGGGATGAATTTTTTTTATTTCTTTCCCAATTAAAGCTGATATTGCATATGATATTGCAGCTAATAAGATTGCAGCCTGACCAATTATGGAATTATCAATATCATGAATACTCAATCCCAATAGAAGTATTACTCCACAAAAGCCTATAATAACCCCAAAAATTCTATTCAAAGTTGCTTTTTCTCCATTTGGCCAATAATTTGCAATTATGACAGTAAATAGTGGGGTCGTTGCATTTAAAATCGAACCAACACTCGCCGTTATTTCTTGTTGTCCCCAAGCAATTAAATTAAAAGGAATTACATTATTTGTTAAGCTCATGAAAAATAGAAAAATAAATATTTTTTTTTCTATTCTAAATGTCAAAGACAATACTTTGCATATTACTATTAGAAAAATACTTGATATCAAAACACGATAAAAAACTATCATCATAGGATTCAGTTCTATTAATGCAAGTTCGATCCATGTATAAGACCCTCCCCAGAGAAGTGATAGAATTATAAGCCTTGTCCAATCAAATAAATTCATTACTAAATATGTGTTATTATGCTATTTTTAGTATATCTTATATCAGTATTTTAATTTTAAGCGAGAATTTTAAATGAGTGACTTTAGTAATAATAAACCTATAGAATTATATTATTGGCCTACATCAAATGGCTTCAAGATAACAATTTTTCTAGAAGAAGCACAATACCCATATAATGTTAATTTTGTAAATATTGGAAAGGGGGAGCAGTTTGAACCTTCATTTCTTAAAATTTCACCAAATAATCGTATGCCTGCAATCGTAGATCCAGATGGCCCTGATGGCAAAGAAATTTCAATATTTGAGTCTGGAGCAATATTACAGTATTTAGGAAGAAAAACAGGTTTATTTTATCCGAGCAATTATAGAAAACAATTAGAAGTCGATCAGTGGCTCTTCTGGCAAGTTGGTGGCCTTGGACCAATGGGAGGGCAAGCGCATCATTTCAGAAATTATTCTCAAAACAAACTTCAATACGCAATAGATAGATATACAAATGAAGTAAATAGACTTTATGGTGTTTTGGATAAGAAATTATCTGATGGAAGAGATTACATTGCCGAAGATTATTCAATAGCAGATATGGCTTGTATTGGCTGGGTAAGAAATCCGGAAAAAAAAGGTCAAGATCTCAATGAATTTCCATATTTAAATGCTTGGTTTAGTAGGATGATGGATAGGCCAGCTGTTCAAAAAGGTGTCAGTATCGGCGAGGATATTCGTCATGATTTATCAAAAGATCTTGACGCTCAAAAAGTATTATTTGGTCAACGCGCTCGTAAATAGGTAAAGTTTATGGCTGAAGCATTTATTTGTGATGGTATCAGAACACCAATTGGTAAATACGGTGGTGCACTCTCTTCAATAAGACCCGATGATCTTGCCGCGCTTGTGATTAATCATTTAATTAAAAAAAATCCAAAAATGGATCCTAGTGAAATAGACGAAGTTATATTTGGATGTGCAAACCAAGCCGGTGAAGATAATAGAAATGTAGCTCGAATGGCGACATTGCTATCAGGTCTTCCAGTTTCAATTCCAGCAACAACAATAAATAGGTTATGTGGGTCTGGGTTGGATGCAGTTATTGTTGCGTGTCGTGCCATTATGTCAGGGGAAATGGATTTAATTATCTCTGGTGGGGTAGAGAGTATGTCTCGCGCGCCTTTTGTAATGCCAAAGGCTGATAGTGCTTTCTCGAGGTATAATAAAGTTGAAGATACCACAATTGGATGGAGATTTATTAATAAGAAGATGTTTTCTATTTATGGTACAGACTCCATGCCAGAAACTGCAGAGAATGTGGCTGAGTATTATAATATCAATCGCGATGATCAAGATTTATTTGCATATAATAGTCAAAGAAAATATCAAAACTCTCTTAAAAACAATCGTTTTAGTGATGAGATAATTGGTGTTGAAATCTCAAATAAAAGCAAAGAAAAAATAATATTTGACCAAGATGAGCACCCACGTGAGACAACTATTGAAAAGTTAAATGGCTTGCCAACCCCATTTAAAGAAAATGGAACTGTCACAGCAGGAAACGCTTCAGGAGTAAATGATGGAGCAGCTTGTCTTATAATAGCTTCAGAAAAAATGGTTAAGAAATTTTCACTGAATCCATTAGCAAGATTTTGTGGTGGCGCTACTGCGGGCGTTGAACCAAAATATATGGGAGTTGGCCCAGTTTTTTCAACACAGAAATTACTCGATAAAACAGGTATAAGCCTAGATCAAATCGATGTAATAGAGCTTAATGAGGCCTTTGCATCACAATCACTTGCTTGTTTGAGGATGCTTGGTATAAATGATGATAGTGAAAAAGTTAATCCAAATGGTGGGGCAATAGCCTTGGGGCATCCACTTGGTATGTCAGGTGCAAGGTTGGCTCTTACAGCTTCAAAGGAAATTGTAAGAAATAATCACAGATATGCACTTTGTACAATGTGTGTTGGAGTTGGACAAGGTATTTCGATGATAATAGAAAGAGCCTGATTAGTTCAGCTAACAAGTTCTCTAGAATTCATCGGTGATGGACTGATTAACTTTTTCTGTATTTTTTCAGTGATCTCGCAAACTCTCTTATTATACATACAGTCAATCCCATGTTTTTTTCCCTCTTCCCATATGAGTCCATTAATTAAATCAACTTCACTTAAACGACCTTTTAAATGATCTTGTAATACTGCATCCCTAGCGTGAGGTCCGACATCATTAATTATTTTGTCTAATAACAGTTCAAGTAATCTATTGGATTGTTCTATATCTTTTTGTTTTAATCCGAAAATCGGTTCGGGTCTGAACCCCATTTTTTGACCTATAAGAAGTGCTTCTTCACCAATCTTCAATGCTAATTCTCGCATTCCATCAACATTCATTGCCTCTACTGCTCTGAGCCCTAGAATTGATCTTGGCCCCATTGTCATTGCATTAACAATAAGTTTCATCCATTTTGCTGATAATATATTTTCAGTGTGCGCTACCTTCCCAGAATATTTTAGTAATTCTAAAATTTCTGGAATTCGATTATCCATATCAGCTGTTAAGCTTCCAACCCCAAACCATGACCCTGAAGGAGGAGTATTTCTTTTAACTTGACCTGGTTTAAATATTTCAGATGAGAGTTCAACTACTGCTGCGAGATTTCTTTTGGCTCCAACAACTTCGTTTATGATTTCCGCAGTCATACAATTTTGAAGTCCAATCATTAGTCCATCTTCTTTAAGGTATGGCTCAATAAGTGTGGATACCCATTTTGTATCATAAGCCTTAACAACAATGAATATCACATCAAATTTTTCATTGAATGTACAGACATCGCATAAATGATATGCTTTAACTTTAGTGTTAATGGTTTCTTCAGGCATAACTATTGTAAGCCCGCATTTTCTCATTGTTTCAACGTGCTCAGGCCACTGATCGATTAATGAAACATCTAATCCAGCTTGTGATAGGTCAGCTGCAATACAGCTCCCATTTGCTCCTGTTCCAACTACTCCGATTTTCATTATTTATTATTCCAGATTTAATCTATCCATAATGTAATCTTCAGAAATATCTAAGTCAATTTCCTTATTTAATTTTGCTGATAAGTCCATTGCTAATGTATACATGAGATTTCTATGTGCTTCATGTGCACTGGTATGAGGTGTATTTCTACCCACAGATATTCTTTGAAGCCATGAAAATGTTTCATCTTTCATGGGTCCCCAGAGATCATTTTTATATATATCGCCTGGGGGGTAGCTTGTCAAAAAATCAACAAACCTCTCATCTTCAACTTCACGTCCTTTTGGTCTATATATCTTGCCTTGATCGTAATCACTTACAATTATCACATCTCTGTGTGTGTCTTCGATATCTATGACCCCCTTTGTTCCAACAAAACCCATTTGCAAGCCATAACTTGCACCTGGCCATTTTTTGGGGAGAGCCCACGATATATTCATACTCCACATCTTATCATCAAATGCAAATATACCAAACGTTGCATCTTTGGTTCCTAGTTCTCCGAGTATTTTATTTGAAGATCTTGCATACACAGATTTGGGCGTATCATTGATTAACCATAATGACATATCTAGACTATGAGTGCCTGAAACTACCATAGGCGTTAGGAAACGTCTGTCTTGTGTTAGTCTTAACTCATTCATTGGCCCCATTCTATTCATGAAAGTCCTGGTTACTGCACAGGATAAGTCTCCAATTTGAGAGTTTTCTATTTTTTCTTTGGCTGAAATAAATTTTCTTCTAAAACGTTGGGTATAACCAACGCAAACATCACTGTTATATTGGTCAATTTTACTTATCAGAAATTTAGACTGAGTAGCATCCAATGTGAGAGGTTTTTCAATAAATAGTTTTTTTTTATTTTCAATAGTTATCAATGCAGGTTCAAAGTGAGACCAAGTTGAAGTGGCAACTATTACTGCATCAACTTCATTTCTTTGAATTAACTCTGCATAATCTGTAGTAAAATAATCTGCATTTATATCCTTTTGCAACTGTTTGCCAATATCTTCATTCAAATCACATAGCCCAATCCAAGATATGCCTGGGAATTCAGAGGCAATCTTGCCTCTCATTCTACCAACGCGCCCACAGCCAATTATTGCAATACCTAATTCACTCATTTTTTTATATAAAAAAAACCCGAAAGAGAAGACTCTTTCGGGCTTTATTAGACAAGTTCGAATGAAGAACTGTTATGGAACCATTTTGTCTGGGTTAGCAGCTGCCCATGCATCCATAAGTTCTACAACTTCGTATGTGTCCCAATCACTCGCACGATCAATATATCTATGATCTACGAATGTTGCTGGATCGATGAAACCATCGATTTCACCTAGACCAATGTAAGGACCTTGGATTTGAGCCCAAATCCAGTTACGAGGTTCACCATATTTATTTGTACGACGTAGTTGATAAATATAAACTGAACCATTGATCAATGCAGAACCAGTAGCCATGTTTTCAAAAACTTCTGGTGTTGCAACAGCACATACGCTTATTACGAATTTAGTGTCAAGTACACCCATGTGTTGAGCCATAGCCCATGCACGTAGGAAACCTGCTGTAGCTTCATCTAGCTCATCCATGCGTGAGTCCCACATAGCGAATGAGTTACCTGGGTTTGCTGACACAGCCATTGGTGTGATGTTTCTAATAGCAACACCACCAGCTTGGATGTTAGCACGGTCTGATGAACCACCAGCGAAACCGTCAATTCTTCCTGATGTTAGAGCGTCAACCATAACAGGTCCAGCGTCACCAACAACAACTGTTTCAATCACATCGCCAGATAGACCGATTGAGTCTAGAGCGATCAAAGTTGTGATTTCATCACGGTCAGAAGCAAGACCAATAACAGCGCCTGGTAGGTCTGCTAGGCCTTTGATTGGGCTGTCAGCTGGAACAACAATACCTTCTGATGCAAAGTTATATGCTTCATATATAACTGAACCAGGTTGTCCTGCGTTAGCCATTTGTAGTACTTGTGCAGAGTCAAGCATCACATACTCAGCATCACCTGTATCTAGGAATGCAACATATGGGATAGTTGTTTCTGAATTTAGTAGGTTAACATCAACTCCGTTAACTTCGTTAGCGCCAGTTAAACGTGAAACGTGCTGCGGATAAATTGAACATGATCCGTTGTTTGCTGTAATTACGTTTAGATCTGTTAACGCCAAAGCTGGAGATGTTGAAACCATTGATAGTGCTAGACCACCGAAAGCAGCGCCAAGCACAAATTTTGTAGTGGATTTCATATCATATCCTCCCTATAGGTTAATAATAAAACACTTACACTAGTGTAAACAATTCGTACCTAGTACAAACGTCAATCTACAGTTATAGATCATCTAAATTCCAATTTCAAATAAATTTTAATATTTTGTTAATTTTTTTTTAGCTTGAGCTCATTGCATATTGAAATTATGGAATTTTTTTAATATAAAATAAAGACATATATAGTATTGTTACAAGTGAGATATATATAATCTACATTCCTGGAGAGGTTTCTTTGAACAAAAACTTACCTTTATCAAAATATACTGTTCTGGATTTGACAATTGCAAGGGCAGGCCCAACAGCTGCAAGAGTTCTTGCAGATTGGGGTGCCAATGTTATTCAAGTGAATCCACCAAATAAACCAGGGCAAAAAGGTGGGAGTGTTACAGGAAATCGTGATGGTTTTGATTTTCAAAATCTTCAAAGAAACAAAAGAAGCATTACAATTGATTTGAAAAACGATGAAGGACATGAACTCTTTCTCTCACTAGCACAAAAAACTGATGTAATTATTGAAAATTTCAGAGCAGATGTAAAACATCGTCTTAAAATTGATTATGACAATATTAAAGAAATAAATCCAAAAATAATATATGGAAGTATTTCTGGCTTCGGTCAAACAGGTCCATATAGAGAGAGACCTGGACTTGATCAAATCATACAAGGTATGTCTGGATTAATGTCAATTACAGGAATGGAAGAAAGTGGGCCAACAAGAGTCGGAATTCCTATCAATGATCTATGTGCAGGGATGTTTCTTGCACAAGGTATTATTATTGCTTTGCTCAATAGAAAGTCTACTGGAAAAGGGCAATGGGTTCATACATCATTATTAGAGGCGGGTATATTTATGCTCGACTTCCAAGCTTCAAGATGGCTTCAAAAGGGTCAAATCGCAAAGCAAGCAGGAAATAATCATCCAACGGGCATTCCACAAGGTTGTTACAAAACATCTGATAAACTTATTAACGTGAGTGCTGTTGGCGATAGATTGTTTGCAAGGTTCTGTCAGGCCGTTGGTTTGGATCAATTAATTGAAGATGTAAAATATTCTACTGATGAGATGAGGTTAGAAAACAGAGATGAACTAAATGGGATCATTGCTGAGGTCCTAATTCAACATAATTCAGATTATTGGATAGAAAAGCTCAACAGAGTTGGAGTTCCATGTGGACCAGTAAATAATATTGCTGAAATGTTCAATGATGAGCAGGTCAAGCATTTAAAAATGAACAGAAAAGTAAATCATCATCGACTTGGAGAATTGGATGTTGTAAGACAGCCAATAAATTTCTCTGAATATGAACAACCAGATGAGCTCAAATATCCTGCTCCAGATCTGGGGCAGCATAACAAAGATGTGTTGATGGAATTTGGTTTTGAAGAAGATTACATAAACAGCTTACTCAAAAAGGGTATAATTTGAAAATAAAGATTGTGTATATTTCTCAAGATTATTACAGCTAATTTTTGAGAGGTAATTAAAGGTAAACGAAAATATGGAACTAAAAACAAACAAGATAATTTCAAAAAAAGAAAATAATATTGGATGGATGATAATTAACAATCCGGAAAGAAGAAACGCTATTTCATTAGAAATGCGTGAGGCAATGACTCAAGTTTTTGTTGAGTATGAAAAAGATCCAGATATAAGGGTGCTGATTATAAAAGGACATGGTGGTAAAGCATTTATCTCAGGGGCAGATATCTCTGAGTTCAAAGAAGTCAGAAACAATTATGAAGCTGAAAAATTATATGCAAAAGCAACCGACGTTATGACTTCTGCAATGAATGCTTTTAGTAAGCCTATAATTGCAATGATTGAAGGATATTGCGTTGGTGGTGGAGTGGCAACAGCTATCGCCGCAGATATAAGAATCGCTGCTGATAATACCAAATATGCTATTCCTGCAGCTAAACTTGGGCTTGCGTATGGTTTTGATAATTTGCGACAACTTGTTGAGTTGGTAGGGCCTGCAAACGCAAAGAGAATATTATTTACCGCTGATATGCTAGATGCAAATACAGCTCACCAGATGGGATTGATCAATGAGATAGTTGAAGTTGATAAGTTAGAGCAATATGTAATCGACATGGCAAATAGAATTTCAATAAACGCTCCACTGACAATAATGGCATCAAAAGAAACAGTAAAACATATCTTAAGATCAGAGGTCAGGGATCTAAAAAAACTCGATCAGTTATCAGAGCAATGTTTTAATAGTAATGACTTCAAAGAAGGACGCGAAGCATTTATGGAAAAGAGAAAACCAAATTTTACTGGAAAATAGTATTAAGTGAGTATAAGAGTATAAAGCATGACTGATCAAATTGTACTTACAAACCTTCACAAGACTTTCGGTGATCTTAAGGCCGTTAATGATGTGTCCTTGAATGTCAAAGTAGGTCAGATATTAGGGTTTATTGGACCAAATGGCTCTGGAAAATCAACAACAATGAAAATGGCCACTGGTTATTTACAGCCTGACTCTGGCTCCTCAAATATATGCGGTATTGATATCGAAAAGAATCCAAAGGAAGCCAAAAAACTAATAGGATACTTACCTGAAGGGGCACCAGCGTATGGTGAAATGACAACAATTGGTTTTTTGAATTTTATAGCAGATATTAGAGGTTATTTTGGTAAACAAAGATCTCTTCAAATAGACAAAGCAGTTGAGAGAGCTCGTATAAAGCATGTTCTTCATCAACAAATTGATACATTATCCAAAGGATATAAGAGAAGAGTGGGTCTATCACAGGCAATCTTGCATGACCCAAAAATTTTAATTCTAGATGAACCAACTGATGGTTTAGACCCAAACCAAAAGCATCATGTGCGGGAGCTCATTACTGAGATTTCTAGGACAACCGCAATTATAGTTTCAACGCATATACTTGAAGAAGTGGATGCAGTTTGCTCGGGTGTTCTTTTAATCAACAAAGGTAATATTGTTCTTGATGGATCAGCCTCAGAATTAAGGTCAAAAGTAGAAAGCCATAATTCAGTTCTAATTAAGGTTCACCCAAACGATCTTGAAAATTTAAAAAGATTACTGCTGACTATTTCTGGTGTAAGTAAAATAGAAACTGTTAATGAAACTGAAAATAATATTAATGTCCATATTTACCCAAAAGAAAATAGAATAATTCTAACAGAAATAGCAAAGATTATTGCTGATAGTAAGTTTCCAATAAATGATATTCATCAAAACCATATTGCTCTTGATGAAGCTTTCAGGAAACTAACGGTTTAGGATAAAAAATATGCTTGGAAATATATATATAATTCTAAAACGTGAGACAAAAGGTTATTTCTCAACTCCACTTGCATACATATTTATATCAATTTTTTGTGGCCTTACTGCTGCATTTACATTTTATCTTGGGGCATTTTTAGAAAGAGGGCAAGCAGACCTCTTCCCGTTTTTTGAGAGTCATCCCTGGCTATTGGTATTGTTGGTGCCTTCAATTTCAATGAGATTGTGGGCAGAGGAAAGGAAAACCGGATCTATTGAGTTATTAATGACCTTACCCATAACAACATTCGAAGCTGTATTAGGAAAATACCTAGCTGCATGGTTTATGATTGCAATTGCTCTCGTTCTAACATTTCCAATGTGGTTAACTGTAAATATACTAGGCAGCCCTGACAATGGTGTCATTCTAGCAAGTTATTTTGGAAGTTGGCTTTTGGCTGGGCAGTTTTTGGCTATTGGCTCTGCTCTATCTGCGATGACAAAAAATCAAGTAATTGCATTTGTAATAAGTACAGCAGCCTGTTTTCTGTTTGTTATGAGTGGTGTTGAAGCAGTGACCAAGGCAATAGAAGGATTTGTACCTGAATATATCTTATCGATCTTTAGCTCAATGAGTTCGCTAGATCACTTTTATGAGTTCGTAAAGGGAGTAATCGATCTTAGAAGTTTAATGTTTTACGGTTCATCAATCATCTTCTGGTTATTTATAAACATAATTATAATCAATATTAAGAAAGCGGCATAGACAACTGAAATGATTAATAAAAACTCACAAATATTTACTTGGATAGGGATTTTTAGTGCAGTCATTATCATGATAGGTATAAACACTTTAGTTAACACTTATCTAAATTCACAACGTTTGGATTTAACAGAAGAAAAGATGTACACTATTTCCAATGGAACTATCGAAACACTAAAATCAATTGATGAGCCAATAACAATAAAATTTTATTTTACTGACAGATTAGGCGAAAATTATCCACCATTCAAACTTTTTGCAGATCGAATAAAAACTATGTTGAAAAGATATCAGGAGATATCTGATGATAAAATAATCGTATCATTATACAATCCTGAGCCCTTCACTGAGATTGAAGAGCAAGCATTGGCTGACAATATAAGAGGCATCCCTCTTAATGAGTCAGGAGAATATGGTTATTTTGGGATTAGAGCTTACAATAGGGCAGATGATGTTGAGGTAATCCCGTTTATGGATATTGAGAGGGAAGAGTTTCTCGAGTACGATCTAACTTCCAGGATTTTTTCACTTGCGAGAGAAAATAAACCAAAGATAGGTTTTATCACTGGTTTGGGTATTGATGGGGTACTAGATGCGCAAGGTGGAGCAGTTCAGCCCTGGAAAGTGATGGGTCAAATCAATGAGTTTTTTGATGTTGTTACCTTGTTAAACTACAATGAAGATCCAAATGGATTGAAGAGTATACCAACTGATATTCAGGCCTTATTTATTGTTCAGCCATTAAATTTTTCAGATCAAGCGCTTTATACTATTGACCAATTTGTATTAAATGGGGGTAGTGTTTTTATAGCTTTAGACCCCAATACTACAGTAGCAGCTGGTATACAATATGATAAAAGGTTTGATTATCTTTTAGAAAAATGGGGTGTAAGGATAATACCAGATGTAGTTGCTGGCGACCTCAAGCTTGCAAGACCAGCTCAGGTAGGTGATAGAGGAGATAGGGTCTATAGTAATTATCTTGCTCTTTTAGGAGTTACAAAAGAGTACATAAATCAAAGTGATCCAATAGTTAGTGGAGTTGATTTACTTAATATGACAACAGCAGGTATTATTGAAAAACTTCCTATTGGGAATACCGATGTCTCAGGTGTGTTTACAACAAGCGAACAGTCTATGATCATCAACAAAGAAGAAGTGAGGGATAATCCTGATCTAAATAAATTATTACGTGATTTTGAAGCATCAAATAATAATTACAATCTCTCAGTAAGAATTAAAGGTGAAGTTAGCTCTGTTCTAGAGAACTTAGAAGTTGATAACATATCAAGCTTCAACCTTGATCAGCACATAGAGACTGGCAATGTTAACGCGATTATTGTAGCTGATGTTGATTTTATGGAGGATCAGTTTTGGGTGAACGTCAAAGAGTATTTTGCAGAAGAACTTCTAACACCATTTGCAAACAATGCTGCATTTGTCGTGAATTCTCTAGAAAACTTAAGTGATGCATCTACATTAGCTTCACTTCGAGCTAGAGGTGTGATGGACAGACCTTTTACACTAATAAATAATCTAGAATTAGAGTCAGAGAGAATCTTCAGAGAAAAAGAACGTTCATTAGCAAATGAAATGAGTGCTCTTCAGAATAGAATGAGAGAGTTGGAGCAAAAAGCTGGCGGTTCAGTAATGTTAGGGCAAGAAGATTTGGATGCTTTTAATGATTTTAGAGAAAAAGCACAAAATGTTCAAGTTGAGTTAAGGAATATTAAATTGGAACTTGCTCAAGAACTCGAATCTTTAAATAATACAATCAAAATAAGTAATATAGCGGGTATACCAGCTATATTTATCACATTCGGGATATTATTTTGGCTTTTAAGAAAATATAAAATAACAAGATCAAAAGTGAGAGGGGAATCCTAAATGTCTCGAAATATCTCTCTCTTACTATTACTTTTAGCAATAATTATCTCAACCTTTGTTGTCCTTACTGGCATAAATAGCTCTAATTGGAATGATAAATCGTCCTATGGACAGTATTATTTTCCAGGACTTAATCAAAAAATAAATGATGTTGATAAAATCAAATTATCTCAATCAGATAATGTTTTTGAAATTGTGAGAGAAGACGATATATGGTTGCTAAAAAACAAAGATGATTATCCAGCAGATAATAACAAGGTTAAAACCAATCTCTTCGCACTATCCAACGCAATAAAAATTGAGCCCAAGACAGAAAGAGATTCTTTACTAAAAAAATTACATTTAGAAGATCCTTTTGAACCTGGATCTAAATCTTACCTAATGGAATTGTATAATGATGATACTATTATCGCCTCTGCTGTAATTGGGAAAAGAAAGCCTAATCTTCTAAAAAGAGGAGAATTTGGGGTGTATTTAAGAGAAACTGATGGTTACAAGAGTTGGTTAGTGTCAGGTAATTTAAATGCGTCAGATGGAATTAAGAATTGGATCAGCACAAGACTACTTGAATTTATACCTGACGATATAAGTTCAATGACAGTAACTCGTGGCAATAGAAAAGTCTTAAAATTTGGACGTGACCCCCTTGATAATAACAAATTTATGATGATTGATTTCCTTGAAGGAGTTGAGACTCGGACATCAATTGGACTAAGAAGTGTTATGAGAAGGTTTCTAAAGGTTGATTTTAGAGATATGCGCGAGGCTCAGAGATACATTGAAGATCCTGATACAGTAGTTGAAATTTTAACGGTTGATGGCAACTTTATAAATATTGAGTTAAATAATGATTTGAATTCTCCAGGGGCCTGGGTTTCAATTGTGGACACTGATCATCCTGAGCAAATGAAGAATATTGGTTACGAGTTTTATTTAGATGAAAATTATAAAGAAGAATTTATAATAAAGCTTGAAGATGTTTTAAAAATTGATTGATACTATTGCTCATCATTACTTCTTAAATCTTCCATCCTATTTACCTTTTTTAGTTGAGGAAATAAGACTGACCACAACAAACTAATTGCAATAGTGATAGTGCCGCCGATAAATACTGATGGAACAATACCAATGAAACTAGCAGTAACGCCTGCACGAAAATCACCGATCTCATTAGAAGTATTAGTCGCAATAGAATGAACAGAGCCTACTCTACCTCTCATGTTATCTGGAGTAATTATAGGTATAATTGTCTGTCTTATGTAAACACTTACCATATCAGCAGCTCCGTATATAAAGAGCATAATTAGTGATAACCATAAGATATTTGATAAAGCAAATATGGCCGTAGAAAATCCAAATACGATTGTTGATATTATGAGATATTTGCCTGCATTTTTTACAGGTGGAATCTGGGTTAGAATGATACCAGTTAAGACTCCTCCTACAGCCGGCATGGATCTCAATAAACCAAGTCCTTCAGGTCCAATTTTTAATATATCGATTGCAAACACAGGTAACATTCCCATTATCCCACCAAAAAGAACTGCAAACAAATCAATAGTCATCGTTCCCAGAACTAATTTTGTTTTCCAAACGTAAACAAATCCACTAACAACAGTAGCAAAAGATATCGCTTTTAGATTATCTGGATTCTTTGGGTTATTAAGGAAGAAGGTCGCAATAGTTGAGATCGAGAAGCAAACAATTGCAAATAAGTATACCCAGATATTAAATAATGAAATAATTATGCCAGCAATCAGTGGTCCAATTAAATGCCCGAGCTTTGAAACAGATGAATTATAAGCAGTCGCATTAGGGAAGAGTTTTTTCTCAACTATATTTGGCAATATTGCTGACAAACTTGGTTGGTACATAGCTCTGGCTGTTCCATGAATTAGTAATACCAAAAGTATCGGCACAATACTTGTTGGTCCAGAAAGTGAATAAAATAAGAGAAAAAAACATACAGCTAAATGTATTATGTTACAAATTGCGATGACTATTTTTCTATCGAATTTGTCCGCTACTACCCCAGATGGTAAAATAAAAATAAAGATTGGTATAAATTGAGCTAAGCCAATTAAACCTAAATCCAATGGGTTTCTGGTTAACTCATAAATCTGCCAACCGACAGTTAGGGTAATTGTTTGGATGGCTAGTGTATTGAACCATCTTATGGTTAAATAAGACAAAAAGTTTTTACTTTTTAATAGTTCATTTTTGTTCATTTGATAACAGAATGTTTATTTAGTATTGGCGGAGAGAGTGGGATTCGAACCCACGATACGATCTCTCGTATACTCCCTTAGCAGGGGAGCGCCTTCAGCCACTCGGCCACCTCTCCATAATGATAATCTTAATTAACAGTGCCCCTGTTTAGATCATAAAGGATATTAGAGTTAATATTATTTTCATACAACAATATTTTGTAATATTGTGCATTTCTTAAAACACTTTTTACGTAATTTCTGGTTTCTCTGAAGGGAATAAGTTCAATCCAATCAAGTATTTCGATTTCTCTATTTGACCTAATCCATGACCTTACTCTGGTAGGACCAGCATTATATGAGCTTATTGCGTAAACATATGATCCATCAAATTCATTAATTAGATCAGAAATATATCTACTTCCAAGTATAACATTATAGGATGAGTCACGTGATAATCTATCTTCCTCAAATTCAATTTTTTCTAATCTTGATAACATTTTTGCTGTATTAGGCATGATTTGCATCATGCCCATCGCTCCAGAATAACTTATTGCTTCAGATGCAAACTCACTTTCCTGGTGGATGATTGCGTGAATTAGATTATTGATACTAAAGAGTTTATTCTTCTCATTTATATTGAGAGGAAAGTCATTAGTCGGATATAAATGTTCTAAATTTATTTTATTTATTCCAAATTTTTTTGATAATCTAATTGCTGATTGAGTTAAGTGTGCGTTATTCGCTATATTTGATAATGTATTAGGATTTATCGTTTCTGGATAAAGGTTGTAGATATTATCAATGAATTTTGCAGCAAGGTATTTTCTATCCACTGCACCGAGAATATTAATAGCAACAATTAGATCTTTATCAATATCCTCATTCTCCTCATAAGAGAAATTACTAACTTTTATATTGAATCTAGCGTTATCTCGAGTATAGGAGGCTGCTAGCAAACCATAAAAGCTATTTATGTAACTAGCTGATGTTTGTAAAAAATTTTGGGCTAACTCAGTTTCCTCAGATTTAATATAGCTCATAGCAATCCAAAAATTTGCTTGTGCAATATTCTCGTCAAGATTTGTAAGCTTCAACTGATTATTAAAATGTTTTATAGCTCTATTTGGATCATTAAATTTTTTTAGAGAAAGCCAGCCTTTTAAGAATTCTAAATTTGCAAAAATCTCATTTTCGACTTCTACATTCAAAGTCATCACCTCATATGCTTCTCTATATCTTTGTTCAGAGATCAATTTTCTACCAAGATATTCGGATTGGACAGCCCACAGGATAGGATTACTGATATTTAATGTATTTTTATACTTATTTAGATGATCATAAGCTTCATTGTAATATTTTTTTTCAATCAGCCATTTGATTCTTAAATAATGATATGATGAGTTGTTTTCTAAAATGTCTTCTATTTTATTAAAATCACTTCTTGCAATATGCTCACCTAATTTGATCTTATTAGCAATATTAGCTAGTTGCAGAAAATTTTCATCCAGCATTACTGCAACATCAAATAGTTCATCAAAGGCATCAAGATATATCATTCTATCAAATCTTATTTCTAAATCTTTTTTTGATATACACAAGCTGCAATATTGAATAAATTTATCCTTTGCTTCTTTACTAATCCTCATTTTATGCCATGCAGTTTTGTAAGACTCTTTTGCACTATTGTATTTCCTAATTTTGAAGTCGTTAATTGATTTAGCAATAAATCCATCTCCGCTAATTGGAGGGTGCATTTCAAAGTAACGCGCAACAAAATCTGTTTCTAAGTCATTCAAAATAAGATATTTTTCAATTTTTTTTTGGATTATATCAATGTCTGGCCAATCTTGATTTTTATTCATGAAATCATACATCTCAACAATATTTGGTGATGTGTAGGGGGATCGTAAGACATACCATTCAATAATTTTATGCGTAATTTTATTCTTATCGGTTACATACTTATTTTTTAAATTGAACAAAAGTTCAGAGTCTGGGTTGTTATTATCAATTTCTTTGAAAAATTCATAAAAGTGAAGATATTCTTCCGTCTCAACTCCAAATGTTTCTAGTTTTTTATTTTTTTCAAGCGGGGAATAAAATTTTTCTCCTATTAATTCTATCAAAGAAGGCTTTGCTATTGGTATTACAGAGTGAGTTTGAGCATGTGTTTTATTAATCGTTAATGATATAAATAAAGAAAAGATAATCAGTAGTGTTCCTGTAACATTATTACTTATTCTAAGTGAGAGAGATAATTTTGTTGTTACTGATATCATTGATTTATATTCATAAATTGTATAATAATATTATTATATAACTAACCAAAAATAATGGAAAAAAAATGTTTAGTGGATCAATTACAGCTTTAGTGACACCCTTCAATCAAGATGGCTCTTTAGATGAAGATAGCTTTGTTAAGCACATTAATTGGCAAATTGAAAATGGGACAAATGGTTTTGTTCCTGTTGGTACGACAGGTGAATCTCCAACATTATCGCATGATGAACACAAACGAGTTGTAGAATTATGCGTTGAAGTTGTAAAAAAAAGAGTGCCTGTAATCGCTGGTGCAGGATCAAACAATACAGAGGAAGCCATAGACTTTTTAGAACATGCTTCATCTGTTGGAGCTGATGCAGGTCTGATAGTTACTCCGTATTACAACAAACCAACCCAAGAAGGTATGTATCAACATTTTAAGGTCTTGAATGATGTTTCAAATATTCCATTACTAATTTACAACATTCCCGGTAGATGCATTGTAGATATGTCCATAGAAACAATGACAAGACTATCAAAGTTAAAAAATATAGTAGGAGTAAAGGATGCTACAGCAGATTTATCTCGGACAAGTCTCCAAAGGCATGCAATAGGCAAAGATTTTATTCAATTATCAGGTGAAGATATGACAGCTTTAGCATTGATGGCTCATGGGGGGCATGGATGCATTTCAGTTACATCAAATGTTGCGCCTAAATTATGCGCTGACTTTCAGAAAGCTTGTTTGATGAAAGACTATGATAATGCTCTTGAATTACAGGATAAATTAACACCTTTACATAAAGCACTTTTTATTGAAACTAGCCCTGGCCCTGTGAAATATGCCTTAAGTTTGTTAGGTTTTTGTAATGATGTTGTCAGGCTTCCTCTTGTGAATATATCATCTGATACAAAAAGAGCAGTTAAAGAGGCTATGGAATTTGCTGGATTAATCTAGTTATAACAAAATGTCTCAAAATGATAATACCAAAATAATATCCCAGAACAGAAGGGCTCGATTTAACTACGAAATAGTTGAAACGATGGAAGCAGGTATTGTTTTAGCCGGATCAGAAGTTAAATCATTGAGAACAAGCAAGGTTAACATTTCAGATACATACGCTGCTCCTGAAAATGATGAAATTAAAATTCATAACTTATTCATTACTGAATACAAAAATTCATCACAAAAAGATACAAATCCAAGACGAATTAGAAAACTCTTATTACACAAACGTGAGATAAAAAAAATACAGGGTTATATTGATCAGAAAGGTTTAACATTAATCCCTCTAAAGCTCTATTTTAACTCAAAAGGTGTTGCAAAAATGGAACTAGCAATAGCAAAAGGTAAAAAGCTTTATGATAAGAGAGAGGCTGAAAAAAAGAGAGACTGGGATAGAAGTAAACAAAGGCTATTAAAAAAAGATCAATAATAATTTTTACATTGATTATTATTAAAAATAGTTATAAACCTAACAAAAATAGGAGTTATCACAATGGCAAGAGTAACAGTAGAAGATTGTATTGATAAAGTTGCGAATAGGTTCGATTTAGTTTTAGTTGCGAGTCATCGTGCAAGAATGATTGCAGGCGGATCGCAAATAACTGTTGCCAGAGATAATGACAAAAACCCTGTTGTTGCTCTCAGAGAAATTGCAGATGATCAGGTTACTCCAGAGGATCTTCGTGAGGAATTAATTCATTCACTTCAGAAGCACGTTGAAGTTGACGAGCCAGAAGAAGATGCTGCACCATCAGTTGAACCACTAGATACAAAAATATTTGGTGACAATGTTGACCAAATTGAAGAAGAAAGCGAAAGAATGTCCGAAGAAGAATTACTTCGAGGTATGGAAAAAGCAATCGCTGCAGATAGTGGTTATAAGCCACCTAGAATTTAAATTTATCTCTATCAATTCTAATTACTGTATCCCTACTTTTATTGTAAATTATTTTTTTAGATGTATGCTGTGAATGTATACAAGTAATTTAAAATAGTCAGGTTAAAGCAATGTCTCAAGAAAAATTAGGATATTTTACAGAAGAAAAATCAATTGAAGCTGTTATTGAGAGGATATCCTCTGATTGTGATCCAAGATTGAAAGAGGTCATGACCGTGATAATAAAAAAATTGCATGAAGCTGTTAAAGAAATAGAACCAACTCAAGATGAATGGATGAAAGCAATTATGTTTCTAACTGAGACAGGTCATAAAACTGATGATTGGCGACAGGAATATATTCTTTTATCTGATATTCTCGGGGTATCTATGCTTGTAGATGCCATTAACAGCAGAAGGCCTAATGGGGCATCAGAAAATACTGTCCTTGGACCCTTCCATATCGAGGGTGTTCCTGAAACAAAAATGGGAGCTAATATCAGTCTCGATGGGAAAGGTGAACCTATGTATGTTCATGGTAATATCCTTGATATTGATGGTAATCCAATATCAGGCGCTCAGATTGATATCTGGCAAGCGAACGAAGACGGTTTTTATGATGTCCAACAAAAAGGAATTCAACCGGACTTTAATCTCAGAGGTAAATTTTTTACAGAAGCTGATGGTAAGTATTTTTTTAAATCAGCAAAACCAAGATACTACCCTATACCAGACGACGGTCCTGTTGGTAAATTACTTGCATCTATGGGGAGGCATCCATTTCGTCCAGCGCACTTCCACTATATAGTCCAAAAAGAAGGTTATCAAACTCTGACAACTCATTTGTTTGACCCAAATGATCAATATATTAATTCTGATGCTGTTTTTGGTGTTAAAGAGAGTTTGATGGCAAATTTTAAGCTAATAAATGATATAAAGAAAATTAATGAGCATGGATTTGACAAACCATACTATGATGTTGAATATGATTTTGTCTTAGCCAAGATATAAATAATGATAAGTAATAAAGTAAGTGTTATTGGTGCTGGTATTGCAGGTATCACAACCGCTTACTACTTAGCCAAAGCAGGGATTGATGTCGAGATTATTGATAGAGAAGAATATCCTGCAATGGGAACATCATACGCAAATGGTGGTCAAATATCTGTATCCAATTCTGAGACATGGAATTCCTATAGAAATATCTGGAAAGGAATTAAATGGTTAACAAATAAAAGTGCTCCACTGAGGTTAAATCTCACTCCAAGTTGGGATAAGTATTCATGGTTAATCAGATTCTTAAGCGAGATTTCAAATGCTGATAAAAACACTCTAAAAACTTGTTTAATGGCAATTGAGTCACGTGAATTATATAAAAAAATAGAACTTGAAGAAAATATTAACTACGACTCAATAAAAAAAGGAATTTTACATTTTTATAAATCACAAAAAGAATTTGATCATGCTTTAAAAGCAAACCAAATTTATAGTCAAGCAGGGTTACAAAGAGAAGTCTTGACCACAGAAGAAATTTACAATCTAGAACCATCGCTCGCCAAAAACAATATTATAGGAGGTCTTTATACCAAAAGTGATTTTACTGGTGACATCCATAAATTTTGTCAGGAATTGGCAAATAAACTTAAAAAAGAATATCGAGTAAAAATATTTCAAGAGGAAATAACTAGCTTAAGGGATTTTGATAATTCAATCGTAGTTTGTGCCGGAACTGGAAGTAAAAGACTTGCAAAGACTGTGGGTGATCATTTGCCAATATATCCAGTCAAAGGTTATAGTATCACAATAAACAATCCTCAAAATGCTCCATGGGTGAGTTTATTAGATGATGAAGCTAAGATCGTAGCTTCAAGATTAGGTCAAGATAGACTCAGAGTAGCTGGCACTGCAGAATTCAATGGTTATAATATGGATATTCCTAACGAAAGGATAAGTCCATTGATTCATTGGGTTCAAAATAACTTCCCAAGCATAGACACATCAGAAATTGAAACTTGGACCGGATTACGTCCGATGACGCCAAATATGATGCCAATTATGAGAAAAAGTAAAAAAAATAATCATATTTGGTATCACACAGGACACGGTCATCTTGGTTGGACACTTTCAGCTTACACTGCAAAAACTATTTCAGAAAAAATTATCAAAGATCTCGTTTGAAATTTAGAATTTTGACTTTTACAATTTTTGATCAAAAGTAAGTTTCTGTTCGAGTTATTATTCATTTTTTTATTTTAATTTGTGTTACACCAAATATAATAGAGAAATTGGTACAAAAATGCTTAATGAAAATCATCTAATAGAGTGCATAACAAAGTATAATCCATCAACGAACAAAGAGCTTATTAATAGGGCTTTTGTTATTGCAGATATTGCGCATCAGAATCAAAAACGCAGATCTGGAGATCCATATATCTCTCATCCATTGGAAGTGGCCAAAATATTGACTGAATATAGGTTGGATGACTCTACAATCATTACAGCTTTGTTGCATGATACGATTGAAGATACAAAGCTCACATTGGGGTCTATTAAAAAAGAATTTGGTGATGAAATAGGCAATCTCGTAGATGGACTAACAAAAATTGGGAAACTCGATTTATTTACGAAAGAAGCGGAGCAAGCGGAAAATTTTAGAAAATTAATTTTGGCAATGTCAAGTGATGTACGTGTTTTAATTGTAAAACTAGCTGACCGACTTCATAATATGAGAACAATTAATTTCCTTCCATCAGAAAAACAACAAATTATTGCCAAAGAAACTATTGAGATTTATGCACCTTTGTCCGGAAGATTGGGTATACATGCATTAAAAGAAGAACTTGAAGAACTAGCATTTGATGTATTAAACCCAAAGGCTCGTAAAATTATATTAGAAAAACTAAAATCAATTAGCTCAGACTCAAATGAATTAATAGATAGTATAAAGAGTATCCTAACTGATGAATTGTCTAAACATAACATTAAATTTCGTGTCGATGGCAGGGAAAAGAAACCATTTTCCATTTGGCAAAAAATGAACAGGAAATCTATCTCTTTAGAGCAATTATCAGATATATACGGGTTTAGAATTATAGTAGATACAATAGATGATTGTTATAAAATTATCGGGATAGTCCATCAAAAATGGAGTGCTATCCCTGGAAGATTTAAAGATTATATATCAACTCCCAAAATTAATGACTATCAATCAATTCATACAACTATCCTTGGCCCAAACAATAATAGAATAGAATTACAAATAAGAACTGACAAGATGCATGATATTGCAGAACGTGGAGTTGCTGCTCACAGAGACTATAAAGATCGAAATATTAAGGGAGAAAAACAAAAATATCCATGGTTAGACGACCTATTAGAAATGCTAAATCAAGGCGAAAGCTCTGAAGATTTCTTTGAAAGTACTAAACTTGAATTATTTCAGGATCAGGTTTTTTGTTTTACTCCAAAGGGCAGAATAATTGCATTACCATTAGGAGCAACACCAATTGATTTTGCCTTTGAAGTTCACACAGACATCGGAATGAAATGCATAGGTTGTAGAGTAAATGGTGTTAATTCACCTCTTTATGCTGAGTTAGCGAATGGAGATGAAATTGAAATTATCACTGATGAAAAATCATTACCGCCCATGGCATGGGAAAAGATTGCTGTAACCGGTAAAGCAAAACTTGCGATAAGAAGAATTAACAAAGAAAAGATAAAGAATCAGTATGCGGAACTTGGCAAACAGATTCTAGATAAAATCTTAAAAAACTCAACATCAGCTGAAAAAATTCCTAACATGAAGGATTTTTGTAATAAATTTGGATTAAAATCATCCGATGATCTTTATAGTAAAATTGGAAGAGGTGAAATTACTCCAGAACTTATAAGAAAAGCTTTTGTAAAAATGGATATTATTAAAAAGTCCGACAATAAAAGTTTTGAAGTTAACCCTACAGTTAATTCTATTAGCATCCCGGTGAGAGGATTTGATAAAAATATACCATTTAAGTTTGCCGAAAATAGCAGGGTTGTGCCGGGCGATAAGATATTTGGAGTAAACGATGGTGATAATGGAATTACAATTTATTCAAAACAATCAAAAAACCTCAATAAATATTCAGAAAACATGGTTTCTTTCATAGATTTAACTTGGGATATTGATAATAACTTATCTGAACGATTTATTGCTAGGGTTATGATAGATTGTCAAAATGAAGTTGGAGCACTTGCTAAAATATCACGTGCTATTGGACTTTCTAATGCGAATATAGAGAACTTAAAATTAATATCAAGATCCAGGGATTTCTATAAATTAGATATCGATATAGGTGTTTTTCATCTCTCGCATCTTAATTTAGTTATAAGTTCAATCAGAAAGCTAAACGTTGTACATAGAGTTGTCAGAATTATGGATTGAATTGAGGATTAAATGAACGAAAAAGAAATATTTGATAAATTCATTGAAGCAAAGGCATTACTTGAGGGACATTTTGTTCTAAGTTCTGGACTTCATTCAGCTAAGTATATTCAATGTGCACGGGTAATGATGTTCCCAGAAATTGCAAGTCAATTATGTGGTCAATTAGCAAATATGATTTCACAAAGATTTGAAACCGTTGATATGATTGTATCACCAGCGATGGGAGGCGTTATAGTAGGGTACGAAGTAGCAAGACAATTAAAGTGTCCAGCAGTTTTTTTTGAAAGAGTAGATGGTAATTTTACATTAAGAAGGGGTTTTGAAATTGAAAAGGGTCAGAGATGTTTAATGGTTGAAGATATAGTTACAACCGGTTTGTCATCAAGAGAATGTATATCAGCAATAAACCAGAATGGAGGAGAAGTTATTGGAGCTGCATGTCTGATCGATAGATCAGGCGGTACGGCAGATGTTGGAGTTGATCTTGTTTCGCTTGCAAAAATGCAGATTGAAACATTCAAAGACTCAGAAATACCAGATTGGCTAAATGCTCTGCCAATTTCAAAACCAGGAAGCAGAAATCTGAAATGAACTCAGACGATCTCTACCTCAGATTAGGAGTGAACATAGATCACGTTGCAACAATTAGGAATGCAAGAGGTGGTGTACATCCTGATCCCCTCAAAGCGGCTCAGATTGCCTCTAAAGCCGGAGCAGATGGAATAACTGCTCATCTTAGAGAAGACAGAAGGCATATTAGTGATTTGGATATATCACGTTTAATGGATGAAATTAATCTTCCGCTGAATTTGGAAATGGCTCCTACCTATGAAATGTTAAAAATTGCAATTAAACATAAACCAAATGCCTGTTGCTTAGTCCCAGAAAAAAGAGAAGAAGTTACAACTGAAGGTGGTTTAGATTTATTTACCAACAATAGACAAATCAGAGAGTGCGTTCATGCCTTGAAAAGTGAAGGCATAAGGGTATCACTTTTTATAGATCCCAAAAAAGAAGATGTAGAGGAGGCACAAAATCTTAATTCTGATATTGTTGAAATTCATACTGGGAGTTTCTCAAATAACTTCTATTCAGACCCAAAAATAATGCAGAATGAATTTGAAAAGATAAAAGAAATTGCTCTTTTGGCTGAGAATATTGGGTTAGAAGTGCATGCAGGGCATGGATTAAATTATGAAACAACGGAATTGATCTCAAAAATTAAGCCACTAAAAGAATTAAATATTGGACATTTTATTATTGGAGAGTCAGTTTTTGACGGTCTGGATTGTGTTATAAAAAGATTTAGAGCTATGATAAATAATCAAAGGAAAAATTTTATATGATACTTGGAATGGGAACAGATATTATCGATATTAAACGAATTGAGACTGTCATAGATCGTTATGGTGATAGATTTAAGAAAAGAATTTTTACTACTAAAGAAATTGCAAAATGTGAGTCTCGAAGGTTAAGTGTAAATTCATATGCAAAACGATATGCAGTTAAAGAAGCATGCTCCAAGGCTCTCGGTACTGGTTTTAGAAAAGGTGTTTATTGGAGAGATATTGAGATAATAAATAGTAAATCAGGTAAACCTGAATTATATCTGCACAATGGTGCTCTAGAAATATTAAAAAATTTAACACCCCCAGATTGCACTAGTAAGATAGACGTAACTATAACTGATGAATACCCTTATGCTCAGGCAATTGTGATAATTACCTATGAAAAATAAATAATGACTACTAAAAACAAAAACAGCATTTTTGAAAATATTAGGACTTTAATTTATGCAATATTAATAGCATTTTTTATAAGAACCTTTATTTTGCAACCTTTCACAATACCCTCTGGATCCATGCTTCCCAATTTATTAGTTGGTGACTATTTATTTGTATCAAAATATTCATATGGATATTCGAGATATTCCCTTCCATTCTCTCCAAATATTATAAAGGACAGAGTTTTTGCTAGATTGCCAGAGAGAGGCGATGTGGTTGTTTTCAGATTACCAAATGATACAGATGTAGACTACATTAAGAGAGTTATTGGTTTGCCAGGAGATAAAATACAAATAAAAAATGGTTTGATTTATATAAATGACCAACAAGTTAGTATCACAAATTATACTGATAACTATAAATACTTTACACAATATAGCAAAAACACATTAAAAAATGAGGTTTTGGATGGCAAGAGTCATGTTGTCTTAGATCTAGAAATTGGAAGTTTGGGTGATAACACGGGTATATATAGAGTACCCAACAATCATTATTTTATGATGGGTGATAACAGAGATAATTCACTTGACTCTAGATTCATTGATCAAGTGGGCTATGTACCCTTTGAAAATTTCGTAGGTAGGGCAGAGTTTTTGTTTTTCTCCTCAGATAAATCAGTGCCATTTTGGAAGATATGGAATTGGCATAAAAAATTTAGATTTGACAGAATTGCTAAGAAGATAAACTAAATGAGTAATGTAAAAAAAATATCACAAATAATATCATACAATTTTCGTGATGAGACACTGCTTATTGAATCTCTTACTCATACTGGTAAAAACAGAAGAAAAAATTCAATCTTTCAGAGATTAGAATTTTTGGGTGATAGAGTTCTTGGTCTGTGCATTGCAAAAATATTGTTTGATAAATTTCCATCTGAATCAGAGGGTGATCTCACAAGGAGAATGCATAATTTAGTGAATGAAGATACACTTGCAGAGATTGCACGAATGATATCTCTCAATGAGTATTTGATTTTGAGTTATAATGAAGAGAAAACAGGAGGGCGAAATAAAAGCACAATATTAGCAGACAGTCTTGAGGCTCTTATCGCAGCAATATACCTTGATGGTGGATTTGAAAATGCCTTTAATTTTATAAAAAAAAATTGGGGAAAATATACATTAAATAATGAGAATCCTCCAGTCGATCCAAAAACAATGTTACAAGAGTGGTGCCAGTCTCGAGGCTATGAACTTCCTAAATATATTGAAGCAGGTAGAAAAGGACCAGACCATAACCCTGAATTTACTATTAAACTAATTCTTGGAAGTAGTTTAGAATTTGAGGGTGTTGGTCAATCAAAAAAACAAGCTGAGAGAGTTGCAGCTATTAATGCATTAAGAAGCGATTATGTCTCAAAGAATTGATGATAAAAGGTCTTGTGGACGTGTGGCTATAATAGGGCCAACTAATGCAGGCAAATCAACTCTTCTAAACGCTTTTTTAGAGAAAAAATTATCTATAGTTTCACATAAAGTTCAGACAACTAGAAAGCAGATAAATGCAATTTTAACAAAGGGTTTGGCACAAATTATCTTTATTGATACTCCAGGTCTATTTAAGCCAACTAATAATAGAGAAAGACCATTAATTAGAGAAGCCATCAACAGCTTACAACAAGCTGATGTTCTAATTTACATGATAGATCCTACAAAGACGCATGAAACCAACTACTTTTCAATTTATAGTCAGATAAAAGATTATAATGGAACGATTATGGTAGTTATTAATAAGATAGACCTCGTTAAAAAAACATATCTCCTGAAACTTGTAAAAGAAATAAAAGAAGAAATGAATGTAGAAGATATTCATTTCATATCTGCATTAAAACTTGAGGGTGTTAGTGATTTTTTGAACAATCTTATAAATATTATACCCAAAAAAGATTGGGAGTACCCAGAGCATTTAAAAACCAATATTTCAGAAGTATTTATTGCCGAAGAATTCACAAGAGAAAAAATATTATATTACATTCATAAAGAAATACCATATTCAATAAGGATAGATACAGAAAAATGGTCTGAAAAAAATGTAAACGAAATAGAGATTCATCAAAACATATACGTAGATAACGATAATCATAAAAAAATAATACTAGGAAAAAAAGGTGAGAAAATAAAAAAAATATCTACTGAGTCGAGGATTGAAATTCAAAACTATTTAAATAAGAAAGTTCACTTATATCTATTTATAAAACTTAAAAAGCATAACATTTCAAATAGTACAAATTAGACATATATACATGATAACTTTACAAAGGGTATTGGCTGTAAATGAACTTTGAGGATATTGGAATTGTTTTGTCTGTTCGTAAATATGGGGAGAGGGCTGGTTTATTAGAATTACTATCTAAAAACCACGGCAGACATGTCGGTCTAGCGCGCAATTATCAATCTAAAAATAATCAGCCAATTCTTCAGCCAGGTAATACAATCAGTTTTATATGGAAAGCAAGATTATCAGAGCATCTAGGGACGTTAACTTTTGAATTGGATAGATCAAGATCAGGGAAGTTTATAAATAATAGAGTTAGTATCGTTGTACTTCAAACTTTAGTATCACATCTAAGAATTTTGCCAGAAAGAGAATCATTTCCTGAATTATTTAATAGAACAAGCTCACTCCTAGATTTTACTGGCGATTATAGTAATTTAATAAAAGGTCTGGTGCTTTGGGAATTGTTTTTTTTGGAACAATTAGGTTATGGCGTGGATATGTCCGAATGCGCTGTTACAATGTCAAATACAGATTTAAAATATATTTCGCCAAGGACAGGAAGAGCTGTAACAAAAGAAGTTGGTGAACCATATAAAAGTAAATTAATTGAAATACCAGAATTTATATTTGGTGGGAGTAACTTAAACGATCTGGAGCTTAAAAAAGGGCTATTATTAACAGAATTTTTTCTGAAAAGAGACCTATATGTTCCATTGCAATTAAATCTCTCTAAATTTCGTGATAGTTTGAATCAAATACTGTCAAACTAAACAGGAAAGATCCTTGTCATCAGATCAAGAAATTACAATTAAATCAGATTTTATTGACTTATTAAAAGATAAATATCTGTCATATGCTCTATCAACGATAACAGATAGAGCACTGCCTGATGTGCGAGACGGCTTAAAGCCTGTTCACAGAAGGCTGCTTTTTGCAATGTCTGAACTAAAACTTGGTTCTGAAAACTCATTTAAAAAGTGCGCTCGTGTTGTTGGCGATGTAATTGGTAAATATCATCCACACGGCGAACAAGCGGTATATGACTCATTAGTAAAATTAGCCCAAAGCTTCTCTCATAGATACCCATTAATTCAAGGTCAGGGAAACTTTGGGAATATCGATGGGGATAATGCAGCGGCAATGAGATATACTGAGTCAAGATTAACTCAGATATCAGAATTAATAATGGACCAGATCCATGATGGGACTACGGAATTTGTAAGAAATTATGATGAAAGTGAGTTCGAACCAAAGGTATTTCCATCAGCATTTCCAAACCTGTTAGCCAATGGTTCTAGCGGAATCGCAGTTGGAATGGCCACAAACATTCCTCCGCATAATATTATCGAGCTATTAGATATGGCAATAAAACTCCAAAAAAATAGAGAAATTAGTGAGGAAGAGTTAATGTCTGACTTTCTGGGTCCTGACTTTCCTACAGGGGGGGTTTTAATATCTTCAAAAAGTGAGATAAATGAAATATATAAGAAAGGTCGAGGTTCTCTTCGACTAAGATGCGAATGGACTGAAGAAAGATCAAGAAATGGTTATTTGATTAAAATAACACAAATACCATATGGTGTACAAAAATCAAAACTCATTGAAAAATTAGCTGATTTAGTTATCTCAAAAACCATAAATGAAATTTCTGATATAAGAGATGAGTCTGATGAGTCAGTATGTATTATTATTAAACCCAAAAACTCATCTATCGAGCCTCAAAAAATTATGAACAAACTATTTAGGCTATCTGATCTTGAAATAACAATCACCATTAACATGAATGTACTTCAAGATGGTGATAATAAAGTGCCAAAAGTATTAGGCTTAAAAGAAGTTCTTGCCCAATGGCTTGACCACCGACGAAGTATACTAATAAAAAGCTATCAGTATTATCTTGAAAAGGCTGAAAAGAGGATACATACCTTGGAAGGTTACCTTATTGTATTTTTGAACATTGATAAGGTAATTTCAATAATCAGAACCAGTGATTATCCAAAAAAAGACCTGATATCTGAATTTTCCCTTAGTGATCAACAGGCAGAATCGATACTGGAGATACGATTGAGATCACTACGCAAACTCGAAGAGATGACAATTCAAAAAGAGTTAAAATCTCTATTGCGTGATAGAAAAGATTATAAAGAAATATTGGGTTCTAATAGTGCACAAGTATCGAAAATTATAGAGCAATTAACCTCATTGATTAAGTCATTTAGGGATGATAGTTACTTGTCTGATTTATCATCAAGAATTACTATTATTGAAGATCAGGTTATTGAACCTGATACACAAATAGAGGATGTTATCCCATTAACATTTTTGATGACAGATAAGGGGTGGTTGAGGTTGAAAGAAGGACATGGAATTGAAGATAATATTAGAGATCTAAAAGATGGTGATGAGATCTCTTTCCTCGAAGAATGCTATTCGAATTCTGATTTACTCCTCTTTTCGAACAAGGGTAGAGTTTTTACTTTGAATATTTCTAAACTCCACAAAACTAGAGATTTTGAACCAATTAAAAAGTATTTTAATCTTGAGGCGGACGAAAAGATTATTCAATTGTTAGTTGATGAGGATAATGAAACAGAGTTGATGTTCATATCCAATAAATGCAAAGGTATGATATCTGCTCAAAACAAAATGAAATCCCAAACTAAGAATGGTAAAGTTGTGATGAGTTTCGCCAATACAAATCAACTACTTAAAATTGTTAAACCAATTAATCATAAATATATCTGCATTCTTAATAATGCAGCAAATGTTATTTTGATAGATCAGACTAGTATAAATAGAGTTTCAAGAGGTAGTGGCATAAGTTTCCAAAAAACTAAAGAAGCAGAATTGCTTGATGCTTTATCTGTTGATGTCAATGATAAGGTTGCTATAAGGTCAGCGGCAAACAATAGGATTATCGGCAAATTAGAGGATCTTCACAACTATCTTGGTGAAAGAGGAAGAGTCGGAAAAAAATTGAAATTGAATATCAAAGGTGGTGTTTATCTATCCAGAATTTAGTATAGATATTTTTTACTAGATTTCTTTCGATATATGAAGGGTTTGAGTAGGGTATGCAAACTCAATTTTTTCTTCTTCAAATTTTTTGAATATTTCGTAATTCACAGTTTGAATAATATCCATATATTCTTTGTAGTCATTGTCTGGTACGGATACATAGAATATCACTTCAAATAACAAAGATGAGTCACCGAAACTTTTAAAGTTTGCTCTATCAAAGCGAGCATTTTCTGCCTTGATTATTATCTCTTCTATTAAATTTGGGATCTTAGTAAGAAGTTCATATGATGTTTGATATACTACACCCAAGTGAATTTCAGCCCTTCTTTCTGTCATTCTTCGGTAATTTCTCACTCTGCTACCGAGCAAATCCGCATTTGAACAAACTAATTCTTCACCTGAGAGAGCTCTTATCCTGGTTGTTTTAATACCGATTTGTTCAACTGTTCCAGATATGTCGCCAACTACTATATAATCATCAATTTCAAAGGGTTTATCTAATACTATAGCTAGTGATGCAAATAGATCTCCTAGAATATTTTGAGCGGCAAGTGCAATGGCAATACCACCAATACCAAGACCCGCAACTAGTGCGGTTATGTCTACGCCAATGTTATCAACACAGAGTAGTAAGGCAATTGACCAAATAGCGGATCTTGCGAAAAACTTGATTAATGAGATTGCATTTTTTACTGCGCTCTTTCTACCAGTTGATTTTAGTTTGTTGTTGCTTGATATCAGGTAGACGCTGACTCCATCAATTATATAAGCAAGTTGGATGAAGAATATTAACGATAAAAATATATTTATAGCCCCAATGAATGGGTAATTTTGGAATAAATTTTGTGAGATAAATAAGAATATTATTAGAAATATACTTACGTTATTTAAACGTTCCAAAACAATATTTATAATGTCAAATATTTGGCTTTTTTCTTGTATATTTGCAGTTATTCTGTTTTTTAACCAAATCAATACTAAGTATAGCAATACCGATAAAAAAATATTTATTCCACCATACATGATGAAATCTAAGTAGCCATCTTGTATCATTTGAAGATTCATATTATTTGCCTAGTAGTTTCTCTGCAACGTCAATTGCTGCATAAGTAAGTATACCATCTGCCCCAGATCTTTTGAAGCATAATAAAGACTCCAAAATAATATCGTTATAATCTAGCCATCCATTTAATGATGCTGCCATGATAGATGCATATTCACCAGAAACTTGATAAGCAAATGTTGGCATGCCAAACTCTTTTTTTATTCTATATATTATGTCTAAGTAAGGCATTCCTGGTTTGACCATAATCATATCTGCACCCTCATTTATGTCTAGCTGCACTTCTCTTAATGCTTCATCACTATTTCCAAAATCCATTTGATAGGTTGATTTACTTCCAGTTAAATTATTCTTAGATTTTATCGCGTCTCTGAATGGGCCGTAGTATGAAGATGCATATTTTGCAGCATATGACATAATAATTGTATTTTTAAAATTATTTCCCTCAAGTGCATTTCTTATCATTAAAATTCTTCCATCCATCATATCTGATGGTGCAATAATATCAGTTCCTGCTCGGCACTGATTTAGTGCTTGTTTTATAAGTATTTCAATTGTTTCATCATTAAGAATTTTATCTTCTTTTAATATTCCATCGTGCCCATGAGATGTGTAAGGATCTAATGCCACATCAGTCATAATGCCTATATTAGGGACTTTATATTTTATTTCATTAATTGTTCTACATATTAGGTTGTCACTTTTTAGTGCTTCTTCACCATCCATTGATTTGTATTTATTATCCACAACTGGGAATAACGCTAATAGGGGGATTTGAAGATCTTCAGCTTTTTTTGCAACATCGACTATTCTATCTATTGAATATCTATTAACACCCGGGAGTGAGTCAATCCGTTCAAGAATATTATTCCCTTCGCATACAAATAATGGGAGTATTAGATCATTTGTAGATAGAATGTTCTCAGAAATAAGCCTTCTTGACCAATCTGCCTGTCTATTTCTCCTCATTCTTACGAGTGGATAACTGTTTGTTATTTTTTGCATTTTAATAAGAATTTAACACCATAGGTATGAATCATATATATTATAAAATAGTTATAATTCAACAGATTATCAAAATACAATAAAATATGGAACTGTGTAATACAAAATATAAAAAATGCAAAATTATATACCTTCTGATTTTGCAAGTTTTTTTTCTCCTTTCTCCATCAGTATCATCAGCAAATTTATTAGATCAAATTGACAGATACAAAAGTAATGATTTGTTCTTATTTGATGATCCATTTTCTAACTCTATTGATGAACAATACCCGTTGGATGATAATTTGATGCTGGCTTCAGGAAGCTCAAAAAAGGGCTTTTTAAATTATCAAAATTATCTAGAAATTGAAAAAGCTATTAGGTTTTATCAAGATATTCTATATCAGGGAGGGTGGCCTTCCATAGATATAACAACGGAACTTGAAATAGGAGATGTTTCTGAAGAAATCATAAAGCTGAGAGAGAGGTTGGTAATTACAAAGGATATTGATCAGGATAGAGGAATTAGTGATATTTTTGATATTTTTGTTGCTGATGGACTTAAAAACTTCCAAAGCAGACATGGAATTGAACCATCTGGTAGACTTGATAAAAATACAATTCAGCATCTAAATCATCCAGTAGAATATAAATTAAAGAAGTTAGGAATTAATAAAACTCGATTTCTAAATTATTTATCAGGGTTGGGTGAAAGATATATATTTGTAAATATACCTGGTGGTGATTTAGTAGCTGTTGATAATGGAACAGTAGATTATTACACAAAAGTTATAGTAGGGAAAAGTGATAGGCAAACTCCAATTATAGATAGTGATATTTATGAAATAAATTTTTTTCCATACTGGCATGTACCTGAGAGTATTGTCAAAAAAGACATAATTAAAGCAATGAACATTGATTCAAGATACTTGGAAAAAAATAATATTTTTATTTATCAGGATTATTACTATCAAAAAATAATAAACCCACAATATATAGATTGGACAACAGAAGAAGCAACTTTATTTAAATTTCGTCAAAATCCTGGTTTTACTAATTCCCTTGGTGTAGCAAAAATAAATTTTCCAAATGAACATGCAGTCTTTCTTCATGATACTCCAAGAAAATCATTGTTTAATGAAGAAATACGTTACTTCAGTTCCGGTTGTGTTCGTGTTCAAAATATCGACGACTTAATTGATTGGCTGCTTTCTAAAAGTGCCAATTGGAATGAAGATTTACTTCATGAGATATTAAACAATTCTGTAACAAAAACACTCAGACTTGACTCAGAAATTCCAATAAAAATTGGTTATATAACGGCGTGGGTTGAAAATGGTCAAATTCAATTTAGAGATGATATTTACAAAAAGGATTCAACATATTAATAAAAATAATAGCTTAGGGTTAGGGGCTCATTTTTTCGTAAAATTAGCTGTCTTGAAATTTTCAAATTCTCTTCAGGTCTTTAATAAAATTCATACTCATAAATCATTTGTATTTTAATCTCAAAAAGACTATTTATTAATTAACAGGACATAGGTATGAAAAAGAGATATTCACAATACATTAAAGACTCAATAGATAGCGTAATTTCTGAAGGTAGGTATAGAACATTTGCGAACATTACAAGAATACGTGGTGATTATCCGCACGCAACCCTACACATGAAATCCGGAAACAAGAAAAAAATTACAGTTTGGTGTTCCAATGATTATCTTGGTATGGGGCAAAATCAATCTGTACTCACTGCAATTAAAGAAACCATTGACACAATTGGTGGGGGATCAGGCGGTACTAGGAATATTTCAGGAACAACAAATCAACATGTTTTATTAGAGGACACTCTCTCTAAATTACATAATAAAGAGTCCTCACTGCTTTTTACATCTGGATATGTTGCGAATGATGCCACGCTGTCAACTTTATCAAAAATAATACCTGATCTAGTTCTTTTATCAGATGAAAGCAACCATGCTTCGATGATTGAAGGTATTCGTCACGGAGGTGCTTCTAAAATAATATTTAAGCATAATGATATGGTTGATTTGGAAGAGAAGCTTATAAGAGTGGGTACTCAAAAAAATAAAGTAATAGCCTTTGAGTCTGTTTATTCTATGGATGGTGATATTGCCAAAGTAAAAGAAATCTGTGACCTTGCAGATAAATATGATGCACTAACTTATATTGATGAAGTTCATGCTGTTGGTATGTATGGTAATACAGGAGCAGGTATGGCAGAGCATTTAAACCAAATGGAAAGAATTGATATAATAGAAGGGACATTGGCAAAAGCATTTGGTCTGGTTGGAGGATATATCTCGGGCGAAAAAACATTAATAGATGCCATTAGATCATATGCACCTGGATTTATTTTTACAACATCCCTACCACCATCAATAGCTGCTGGTGCAAATGTGAGTATCAACCATCTTATGGACTCTTCAGTAGAGCGCGATCAAATGCATGCAAATGTGGCTTTATTAAAATCAAAACTTACAGAAATTAATCTTCCTGTAATTACAAACGAAAGCCATATAATTCCTATTTTAGTTGGAGACCCAATATTAACAAAAAAAGTTACTGATCAATTATTAGATGAGTTCAATATATATGTTCAACCAATCAACTATCCTACAGTTCCAAAAGGTACAGAGAGGCTAAGAATAACAGCAAGTCCATATCATAATATTGATGATATTGATCACCTTGTAAGTTCATTAGACAGCATTTGGAAAGAAATGAAAATTGCTCGTGCTGCATAGAAAATATAAAATTATCATGGAGATGAAATGACAAAAGATTTTTTTACTGCCCCATTATCACAGATAGATCCAGAGGTTTTTCAATCAATTGGAAGAGAGGTTGATCGACAAAAATTTGGTATTGAATTAATTGCTTCTGAAAATATTGTATCAAAAGCAGTATTAGATGCCCAAGGTTCAATTCTTACAAATAAATATGCCGAAGGTTATCCAAATAAAAGATATTATGGCGGTTGTATGTTTGTTGATGAAACTGAACAATTAGCAATTGAAAGAGCAAAAGAATTATTTAAATGTGATTATGCCAATGTTCAAGCTCATTCTGGTTCACAGGCAAATCAGGCTGTAATGTTAGCTCTTCTGAAACCGGGTGATGCTTTTATGGGAATGACACTCGCAGCAGGTGGTCATCTGACCCATGGTGCAGCTCCAAACTTATCTGGTAAATGGTTTAATGCCATAGGTTATGGTGTTCGTAAACAAGATGCCCTAATTGACTATAATGAACTTTATCAAAAAGCTAGAGAGCATAAACCAAAACTTATCATTGCTGGTGGTTCTGCATATCCAAGAATAATAGATTTTAGTAAATTTAGAGAAATTTGTGATGAGATTGGCGCATATTTACTTGTAGATATGGCTCATTTTTCAGGACTAGTTGCTGGAGGTGCTTATCCGAGTCCATTCCCTTATGCAGACATCGTAACAAGTACAACTCACAAAGTATTAAGGGGGCCCCGCGGTGGCTTGGTTCTTACAAATAATGAAGAAATTGCAAAGAAAGTAAATTCTGCAATATTTCCTGGACTGCAAGGTGGTCCTTTATGTCACATAATCGCAGCAAAAGCTGTTGCTTTCAAAGAAGCACTCTCAGACTCCTTTAAAGATTATGCAAACCAAGTAGTTAAAAACTCAATTGTTCTGGCAGACACAATCCAAAAGAGAGGATTTGATATTGTCTCAGGCGGGACTGAGACGCACTTATCACTTATTGATTTGAGACCAAAAGGGCTAACCGGAAAGCTTGCTGAAAAATCTCTGGAGAATGCAGGTATTACATGTAATAAAAATGGTATACCATTTGATCCCGAGTCACCATTCATAACTTCTGGTATAAGATTGGGAACTCCAGCGGCAACATCAAGAGGCTTTAAGGAAGATGAATTCGTTCTGGTTGGAAATTTAATTGGGGATGTTTTGGATAGTTTAGCTAATAATAAAGAAGATAATAGTACAGTAGAAAAAGAGGTTCATCAAAAGGTGATGGAAATTTGCAATAATTTTCCAATATACCCACTATTATAGATTTAAAATGAGATGTCCATATTGTTCAAATAAAGAAACACAGGTCAGGGACTCTCGTCCTTCCGAAGATAATTCTACAATCAGGAGAAGGCGTGTTTGTCCTGGATGTGGAGGACGCTTTACTACTTTTGAAAGAATTCAACTCCGGGAGTTATATGTACTGAAAAGAACTGGTCAAAAGGTAATTTTTGATAGGGATAAGCTAATGAGATCAGTACAAATTGCTACTAGAAAGAGGCCAGTAGAAGTTGATAAATTAGAGCAAATGGTATCCGGGATTGTCAGACAATTAGAAAATCGCGGTGATACATTTGTTCCAACTGAGTTAATAGGAAAATTAATAATGGAAGGCCTAAGACAACTAGATGATGTATCATATGTCAGATTTGCCTCTGTATACAAAGACTTCAGAGAAGCAAAAGACTTCGAAGAATTTTTAGAGGAAATTTCTGATAAAAAAAGTTAATTAAAACACCTACAAGTTATGCCTATCAATGCCGACGATCACCGATATATGCACCTTGCATTGCAAATTGCAAAAAAAGAACAGGGAAAAACTTACCCAAATCCATCTATTGGCTGTGTGATTGTTAAAGATGGTAAAATTTTAGCTACGGGTCATACTAATGCAGGCGGGGTACCTCATGCTGAAATAATGGCTATGAAAAATTCGTCTAACCTTGAAGGTGCATCTATGTATGTCACAATGGAACCTTGTTGCCACTATGGTAAGTCATCGCCTTGCACCAAAGAAATAGTAAAAAATAAAATTAAACGTGTAGTTATAGGTATGGTTGATCCTAATCCTTTAGTTTCTGGTAATGGAATAAAAGAATTAAGGAATAACAAAATAGAAGTGGATATTGGTTGTTGTGAGTCTGAAGCGAGAGAACAAAATGCTGGTTTTGTGTCTAGAATTTCACAGGGGGTGCCTAAAGTAGTTGCTAAAATAGCAATTACAAAAGATAATTTTATGGCAAAAAAAAATAATGAAAGACTCAAGATCACAAATGCTGAAATTGACAGGTATATTCATGTATTAAGATCAAAATATGATGGGATTTTAATTGGTAATGGAACATATAAAAAAGATAACCCTCATTTAAACATCAGGTTGGAAGGGTACAATAGTTTTTCTTCATCGAGGTTTGTCTTGTCAAGTCATGCAGATATTATTGAGAACTCAAATCTTTACTTAACTAAAAATAATGGGAATCTCTATTTTATAGTTAGCAGTGAGTTATCAATTATTAATTCGAAAGAATTATCTCTTGATGGGTTACGTTTTATTAGAGTCAAAAACAACGATGACGATAATTTTTTAAAACTTGATGATGTCGTTGAACAAATTGGTAAAAATGGAATTAACAATCTCCTGATTGAACCAGGAGTTACGCTATTTGATAATATTATAAAAAAAACAATTCCTGATGAGCTTATCTTTTTTCAAAGCAAAGATCGTATTGGTAAGGAAGGTTTGTTTGTTGAAGCACTAGATAATATTATAAATAATAAAAATAAATCATATGAATTTGTATCTAAAAAAGAAATGTGTGATACATATATAATAAAATACAGAACTAAGTGAAATAAGAGATATGTTTACCGGAATTATAATTGATATTGGGGTAATTAAAAAAATTACGAAAAAAGATGAAGATATTCTACTCAGTATATATTCAAGTAATGTAAAAGGATTCACAAATGGCATGTCCATTTCTTGTTCAGGAATATGTTTGACTGTTATCGATTTTAATAAAAGCGAGAAAGGGTATGTCTTCGATGTTTATGTGTCTAAAGAAACGTTATCTAAAACAAACCTTGGAAATTTGATAGAGGGTGATCATATTAATTTAGAGAAAAGCCTGTCATTGGGAGATGAAATGAGCGGACATATTGTGCAGGGTCACATAGATGGTGTTGTTAAAATCAAAAATATTGAGAGCATTGGAGATTCAAAAAAGTTTTGTTTTGGAGTCGACTCTAATCTTCTGAAGTTTATAGCCTCAAAAGGTTCTGTATCATTAGATGGTACATCTCTAACCGTTAACCATGTAAATGATACTGAATTCGAAATTAATTTTATTCCATACACATTAGAGCATACAACATGGAAATACCGCAATATTGGTGATTTGGTAAATTTAGAGGTAGATATACTTTCAAGGTATGTATTAAAAGGTGATGGGTAATATAAATGAAAGATATTAAAAATAAGATACTGATAATTGATGCTAATTATTATAAGGATATATCAAATAATCTAATGCTTGGGATTACTGATGTATTAGATAATTCGGATTTTTCTTATATATATCATTCTGTGTCAGGTGCGCTTGAGATCCCTATTGCAATGAATATTCTGTTTTCAAAAAGTGATTTTATTGGAGCAATAGGAGTTGGGTGTGTAATTCGTGGTCAAACTAGCCATTATGATATAGTAGCAAATATATCTGCGCAGGGATTATTGGACGTTTCAATGAAGTATAATATTCCTATAACAAATGCGATTATTACAGTTGACTCAGTTGCTCAGGCAACTGAACGAGCTCAACCTGATATGAAAAATAGGGGCGGTCATGCTGCAGAAGCTCTTCTTGGTTTAATTAGATTAATAAACTAAAAAAATTCATTAAGATGCCTAGAACAAGGAATTCAAATAGCATAACAAGGTTAGTCTTAGTGCAATCATTATATCAAATGGAGATTGCAGGCACTGATGTAAATGAGATTATTGACTCACTAAATAGTAGGATCATATTTGACTCTTCTGAGGATGAACTAATAAATGATATAAATAAAAGTCTGTTCTCAGATTTAATAAATGAGATAATTGAAAAGCAAATAATAATTGATAAAGAGATTAAAAAACTTTTAAGTGATGATTGGGATTTTAATCGTTTGGATAAAATTTTAATTGCAATCTTGAGATCAGCTTTTTACGAAATCATTTTTCAGAGTAATACGCCATACAAAGTTATAATTGACGAGTATGTTGAAATTTCTCATTCTTTTTTTTCTGGAAAAGAGCCTAACTTTACTAATGCAATTTTGGATAAATTATCGGAAATACACAGGAAATAATATGGATGAAAAATATATTATTCAGAAATATTTTGTACCCTTAGCAAAGAATGATGAGGCACTCAATTTAAATGATGATGTGTCACAAGTTGATATTACATTACATAAAAATTTAATTACAAATCAAGATAGTTTGGTTATGGGGACTCACTTTTTCGCTGATGATGATCCAGAATATATTGCTAAAAAAGCCATACGAGTCAACGTATCAGATATAATCTCAAAAGGTGTAAGTCCATATGGTTATTACCTCTCTTTCGGAATTAATTCTAAAGTAAATGAAGATTGGGTCAGATCATTTACAAATGGATTAGCTCAGGATCAAAAATATTATAATTTAAAACTCTTGGGAGGAGATACCATCTTCTCTTCAGATACGATATTTATCTCAATAAATATGATTTCTTTCAGCGATAATAAAATAGTATCACGATCAACTGCTATAATAGATGATGATATATACGTTACAGGAACGATTGGTGAGAGCGCAGTAGGGTTGTATATTCTAAAAGAAAAAAATGATAAAATTAAGATATCAGATTTTAACCGAAAAAGACTTATCAGTCGATATCATCTGCCTGAACCAAATTTAAAATATTCAGATCTAATCCAAAAATTTGCAAACAGCTCAATGGATACAACAGATGGTCTTCTTAACGACTTGAAGAACTTGAGTGTTAAATCAGGGAAAGATTTTTGTATCGATCTTGACAAAATCCCATATTCAGACTCGGCAACAGAATTTCTGAAACAATTCAATGATTATGACATTGTAAACTTTGGTGGAGATGACTATGAATGTATTTTTTCAGCAAATAAAGATGATAGAAACCTCATATCAGATTTCGCTCACCAACAAAATATTCAAGTTACAAAAATAGGGAGAGTTTTGCAAGGTTCAAAAGAGCCAGTCATAATAGATCAAAACAATAATTTAATAGGTTCAAGTAATTTTACTTTTAAACATTTTTAAATAGACTAATTTTGATTTTCTATCTTAATTTCTTGCCATTAAACGAAAACTACTTTAATAAAGAATTATTTTTCAAATAACTAGTATTTTTAAACAATCTATAGAGGAAACAATGACAACATTAATCTCAGTAATTATTCTGTGTGGCTTTCTCGGAGTCATATATGGTTTTTGGGCTAGTAAGTCTGTTATGAGTGCTGACGCAGGTAATGAAAGAATGCAAGAAATTGCAGGGGCAATACAAGAAGGAGCTGGAGCTTATTTAAAAAGACAGTATGCTACAATTTCAATTGTTGGTGTTATTATATTCGTTCTTGTGGCAATATTCTTGCAATTAACAGTTGCTGTTGGATTTGCTATTGGTGCCATTCTGTCTGGTATAGCGGGTTTTGTAGGAATGCTGATTTCTGTTAGAGCGAATGTTAGAACAGCTCAAGCCGCATCAGAAGATTTATCAAAAGGGCTCTCAGTCGCATTCAAAGCTGGATCTGTTACTGGTATGTTGGTTGCATCTCTTGCCTTACTATCTGTTAGTATTTACTTCTATTTCTTAACAAATATTCTCGGATACACATTTGATGATAGAATAATTGTTGACTCACTAGTTGCTCTTGGATTCGGAGCTTCATTAATATCAATATTTGCTCGTTTGGGTGGAGGAATTTTCACAAAGGGAGCTGATGTTGGGGGCGACTTGGTAGGAAAGGTTGAGGCTGGTATTCCAGAAGATGATCCTAGAAACCCTGCAACAATAGCTGATAATGTTGGTGATAATGTTGGTGATTGTGCTGGTATGGCAGCAGATTTATTTGAAACATATGTGGTTACAATAGTTGCGACAATGGTTCTTGCATCAATTTATTTTGCAGGGAATGCGATATTTGAACAAATCATGTTATATCCACTTGCGATTGGAGCAGTTTGTATTTTAACCTCAATCATTGGAACTTTTTTTGTCAAACTTGGTAAAAGCAAGTCAATCATGGGAGCTCTTTACAAAGGGTTCTTTGTAACAGGATTACTTTCACTTATTCTCTTATGGCCTCTAACAAATGCGTTAATTGGCATGGATACCATAATCCAAACGTCATTTATTAAATTCTCTGGCATGGATATGTTTTTATGTGGTGTATCAGGTTTAGCGGTTACTACTCTTATCATAGTTATTACCGAATATTACACTGGCACAAATTATAGGCCTGTTAAATCAGTCGCTGCTGCATCTGTAACTGGCCACGGAACAAACGTTATCCAAGGATTGGCAATGTCATTGGAAGCAACTGCTTTACCGTCAATTGTTATTATAGCTGGTATTATCGTTACACACAGTCTAGCAGGACTCTTTGGTATCGCAATAGCAGTAACAACAATGCTTGCCTTAGCAGGAGTTGTTGTGGCATTAGATGCTTTTGGGCCTGTTACCGACAATGCTGGCGGGATAGCAGAAATGGCCGATTTACCTGAAGAGGTCAGGAATACAACAGATGCACTTGATGCTGTCGGTAATACAACAAAAGCTGTGACCAAAGGATATGCAATCGGTTCTGCTGGTTTAGGAGCGCTTGTACTATTTGCTGCATACACAGAAGATCTAAGTTATTTTGCTGCAAATTCAGATAAATATTCATACTTTGAAGGTATAAACGTAGATTTTGCTCTTTCAAATCCATATGTTGTTGTTGGACTTCTGCTTGGAGGACTAATGCCATATCTATTCGCTGCCATGGGAATGACTGCAGTAGGAAGAGCTGCATCATCAGTTGTCGAAGAAGTCAGAAGGCAATTCAAAGCAGACAAAAATATTCTCAAAGGTACATCAAAACCAGACTATGCAAGAGCTGTTGATATGCTAACAAAATCTGCAATTAAGGAGATGATTGTACCATCCCTTTTACCAGTGCTTACACCAATACTTTGTTTTTTTGTTATCAACGCGATTGATGGAAAATCTTCAGCTTTCTCTGCCCTAGGAGCGATGCTTCTTGGCACCATCATTACAGGCTTGTTCTTGGCAATTTCCATGACAGCTGGTGGTGGAGCATGGGATAATGCAAAAAAATTAATTGAAGACGGACAATTTGGAGGTAAGGGATCTGAGGCACACAAAGCTTCTGTAACCGGTGATACCGTAGGAGACCCTTACAAAGATACAGCTGGACCAGCTATAAATCCTATGATCAAAATTACTAATATAGTAGCATTACTACTACTAGCTATTCTTGCTCATTAAATTGCTTAATTTGCGGGGTTAAAATATTGACCCCGCAATGGCTTCTTTGCTTGTATACCTACCTGTATTATCAAATAGATCTTGTATTATTGTAACTTCTGTTCCTTTTGGAATAGTTTTATCAGTATTATAATTTATGATACGACCGTCTTTTAGTGTATATTCTTCAATGTTCAGAACATTATCATTTTCATCAAAACTTATAACTTGAACTATCCTTTCAATCTCTTGTGGGTTGAGGAATGCATATTTCAAAAATTTATTTGATATGTAGTAATATTTTAGGCCTGTAGTATCTGATGTTGTGGAGGGCGTTCCCATTAATGATAGTATCTCGCTTCTATCCATTCCTTGTGATATTTTTTCTTGCGTTTCAGGATTAAAAATATAACCTCTATTTTCAACAACAGTAGAACACGATGTAAGATTTAATAGTAATATAATTAATAGTATTCTTTGCATAACAGACCAATTATAAATAAAGTAATTTTAAATATAGATTAATTAAGTAATTGATAAATGATTTTTTTTAAAAAAAACAATGATAGACATTTTTATTTATTTGAAAAGATGTCACAGCAATCACGTCAGAAAGTTTTTTATGAAAAATTTCCATTGCTTGACTCTATTGACGGTAGATTTGAATTGCTTTTGATCCATGTAATTTTATTAATCCGAAGATTGAGAAAACAAAATGAGGTTAAATTATCTCAAGATATAGTGGATTTGATGTTTAAATCCATTGATTTATCATTTCGTGAAGAGGGAGTTGGTGATTTATCTATCCCAAAGAAAATGAAAAAGGTGGGGATGGTCTTCTATGGTCGTATCGAAAATCTGGATCGTATATTAGCTTTAGAAGAATTGCATGCAAAACATCAAGAGCTATCGAATTATTTTTTAAGGAATGCTTTTCTGTCAAATTCTGATTATATTGATGCTTCTGAAGCTTTTGTTATGTACACGCTAGGTTTCGAAGAATTGCTAGAAACCTTGAATATTGCTGAGATTGAAGATTTTAGCTTCAATGCAAGCAAGTTCTTTACTTAAGCTGATTAATTTAATATTAATCAAATGGGTTTAACTAAAATCACTAACTAGAGTACATTTGGTATGCCAAATTTAATTAAAATAGCTGTAGATTGTATGGGTGGAGATGATGATGCAACATTTGTTTTCCCTGGACTTAACAGAACTCTCAGAAACAATAATAATTTATCATTTTTATTGTTTGGAGATAAAGATGTCATTGAAAAACGGTTGTCTAACTATAAGGATTTGGCAAATTCATCAGAAATATTGCATGCAGAATATCATGTAAAGATGGATGACAAGCCCAGCCATGCAATCAAAAATGGAAAAAGTATATCTGGAATGTGGAAAGCCATTGAGTCTGTAAGAGATGGTCACGCAGATTTTGTTATTTCAGCAGGTAATACAGGTGCACTTATGGCAATGTCTACACTTATACTTAGAACAATTTCTAAGATACAAAGGCCTGCAATTGCTGCATTGTGGCCAACAGTAAATGGAGAGACAGTTGTTTTGGATATGGGAGCTACAATTGGTTTTGATAGAAGACAGTTGATTGATTTTTCAATTTTAGGAGCCTCAATGGCGCAAACTATTTTTGATGTTGAGAGTCCAACTCTTTCTCTGCTTAATATTGGTGAAGAGGAAATTAAGGGACTGGATGAGATAAAAGCAGCACATGAGATATTGAAGAATGGGGATAATTTTTTTAAATATAAAGGATTTGTTGAGGGTAATAATATCGGTTTTGGTTTTTCAGATGTTATTGTTACCGATGGTTTTACTGGTAACATCGCATTAAAGACTGCAGAAGGAACAGCTAAGCAAATTTCCCAATACCTAAAAGAAACATTGAATGGATCAATTTTATCTAAAATTGGATACTTATTAGCCAAACAATCATTTCAAACCTTGAGAGATAAAATGAATCCAAATACCCTTAATGGCGGTGTTTTCTTGGGATTGAATGGTATAGTAATAAAAAGTCATGGAAAAACTGATCATGTTGGGTTTTCATCAGCACTTGATCTTGGTATAGATATGCATAGATCTGGATTGATTGGCAAAATTGTTCATAATATAGAATTAACAGAAAGGGAACTTTTAGGTGACTAATTCATTAATAGGTGGTGTTGGTATATATTTGCCAGAAAAGATTCTATCAAATGATGACATTTCAAAGTTTGTTGATACGAGTGATGAGTGGATTTTTGGAAGAACAGGTATTAAACAAAGACATGTTGCGGCTGAAACACAATTGACGTCAGATCTAGCTTTGGAGGCGTCACTGAGTGCAATAAATCATGCTGGCATTCAATCCTCTGAAATTGATTTAATTATACTGGCGACTTCAACACCTGATCAAGTCTTTCCGTCAACAGCAGTAAAACTTCAAGACTTGCTTGGATTAAGATCAGGGGCTGGATTTGATATCCATGCAGTTTGTAGTGGCTTCATTTATGCTCTATCTACTGCTGATAGTTTTATAAAGTCAGGAAATTATAACAAAATATTGGTCGTTGGGTCTGAAACTTATTCAAGAATATTAGACTGGAATGACAGGACCACATGTGTTTTGTTTGGGGATGCAGCAGGGGCATTTATAATAGAGTCAAATAACGATTCTGCAAATCAAAGTGGCATTATAGATTCAATCATAAGATCTGATGGGCAATTTAGAACTAAACTCTTTTGTGATGGGGGCCCTTCAATGATTGCAAAATCAAATCATTACATCAATATGGATGGGAAGGAGGTATATAAGCATGCTGTTGAAAAGCAAACGGCTGTTGTTGAAGAACTCCTTGCCAGAAACAAAACAGATATAAATGACATTGATTGGTTTGTTCCTCATCAAGCAAATCTTCGAATTCTAGATACTACAGCTAAAAAGCTCAATCTTGATAAGAATAAGATAATTATAACAGTTGACAAACACGCAAACACCTCATCGGCATCGATACCTGTTGCAATGGGAACGGCAATTCAAGATGGCAGAATAAAAAAGGGAGATTTAGTCTTGCTTGAGGCGTTTGGAGCAGGTTTTACGTGGGGAGCTGTTCTGCTTCGTTACTAAAAAAATGATTCTGAGTGTTGACTGTAGTTTCTATCTAGCTTAAAAATATTATAGGGGGATATAAAAATGTCAGATAACACATTAACCAGACTGGGTATTTGTGAGCAAATATATCAACAAATAGGATTATCCAGAAAGGACTCTCTAGACATCGTGCAGAATATCATTGAGAAGAAGTCTAATTCATTAGCCAATGGTAATGATGTGAAATTGTCATCATTTGGTAGTTTTATTTTAAAAAGAAAAAAAGCAAGAATGGGAAGAAATCCTAAGACAAAAGTTGAAGCTCAGATTTCAGAACGTAATGTCATTGTCTTTAGACCAAGTATGCAACTAAAAAACAAGATTAACTTATCATAGTATTTGAGGAAATATGAATATCAAAAAAGATGGTGCGTTTAAAACAATAAGTGAAGTTGCTTCAGAACTTAATATTCAACAACATGTTCTGCGTTTTTGGGAAAAGAAGTTTAGTGTCATTAAACCAATGACTAGAGGCGGTGGTAGAAGGTACTATCGTCCAGAAGATATTGTGCTGCTTAAGTCTATCCAAAACCTATTATATTCTGAAATGTACACGATATCAGGTGTACAAAGATTATTAAAAGAAAATGGAAAAGCCTATGTCATAAATAAATACACTGATGATATACAAGAAGCTGTCTCTGAAGATTCTAAAAACAACCATGATATTGCTGTAAATAGTTATAGAAGAGATTTATTTGATGGCCAAGATTTAACAGATAAAAACACAAAAGATCTTAATCAATTTATTTCAAATTCTATTCTTGAATTAGAAGCTATGCGAAACATTCTCAGAGCACAATAATAAAATGAATTCCTAATTTTTCTTTTTGATGATGAAAATTATTGGTATCGTCCACAAAATCCCAACTAATACAAAATAAAAAATTTCCAAGAAAAGTAAATCTTGAAGGAGAATAAATACTCCAATCCTCATTGAAATTAGAATATATATAAATAAATATACTAATAATAATATAGTGAGGGATAATTTTTGGATTCTCTTCATCTCAGAACTTTTTTTAAAAAGATTATATTACTTATGATAACACAATTCAGAGATATAAAACGAAATATTAATAAGGATTATGTCCTAACCTGGGAAATATCCACGATTGTGATATTATTCGCTCTAATTTTGGTTGGTGGTATCACGCGTCTAACAGAGTCTGGATTATCAATTACTGAATGGTCACCCGTAACAGGAGTTTTTTTTCCGATCTCAGAAAATTCATGGAACAATGAATTTGATAAATACAAGCTGATACCGGAGTTCATATTGATGAATCCTGAAATGACCTTGCATGAATTCAAAGTTATCTATTTTTGGGAGTGGTTTCATAGATTTATTGCAAGGGTTTTAGGTTTGGTCTTTTTTATTCCCTATATTTATTTTATCTACCAAAAGAAATTATCTCCAATAGAAAATAAATTCTTGCCGATCATCTTACTCATGGGGATTATTCAAGCCTTTGTTGGATGGTATATGGTAAAGAGCGGTTTGTCAGAGAACGTAAACGTAAGTCAGTATAGGCTAGCTATGCATCTTTCCATTGCATTTTTAATACTCGGCGCAATTTTTTTATTGGTACAGCATAGGTATCAAAAGTTTATAAAAATTGGGACTACAATCCCAATAAATTATAAAATATCATCCTATCTATTAGTTGGACTTATCTTTCTTCAAATTATTTTTGGTGCTTTTATGTCAGGTATCAGAGCTGGCAAAAGCTACAACACATGGCCCTTATTAGATGGTGAAATAATTCCAGATGGACTTTTTGCTATGCCTACGTGGTATCTGAATTTTTTCGAGAATATATTAACAGTCCAGTTTGATCACAGAATGCTGGCCTATGTAATTGTCCTATTGATCTTTTTGCAGCTTAAATGGATGAAGCAAGTATCAAGTAATACTATTTATAAATCAACTCTGTATTTATTCGCATTTATTTCTATACAAATAATAATTGGTATTTTTGCTGTCTTATACCAAGTGCCTATATATATGGGGGTAATTCACCAAATTGGCGCAGTGCTGGTCTACCTTTCTGCATTACGCCAATTCTTTTTATTAAATTTATGTGATGTTAAACTTTATCAAGTGCCTGTGTAAGGTCCGAGATGATATCTGAAACATCTTCAATTCCAACAGACAACCTCACAACATCTTTAGCTGCGCCGGCTGCTTCAAGTTGTTCTTCGGTTAGTTGGCTGTGAGTCGTTGAAGAGGGATGAATTATAAGGCTCTTTGCATCTCCAATATTAGCCAAATGGCTAAATAATTTGACCTCGTTTACAAGTTTTACTCCTGCATCATATCCGCCCTTAAGTCCGAAAGTAAAGACAGCTCCTGAACCACTTGGGCAATATTTTTTTGCTAGACTGTTGTATTTATTTGATTTTAATCCAGCATAACTCACCCATGAAACTTTTGAATGTGAATCAAGGAACTTAGCCACTTCAAGTGCATTTGATGAATGTTGTTTCATTCTTAGTGGAACAGTTTCTATCCCATTTAAGATTAAGAATGCATTGAATGGTGAAATTGCTGGCCCAAGGTCTCTTAATGCAAGAAATCTACAAACTACAGCATATGATATTCCCATTTCACCAAATGTTTCATGGAATTTATAGCCATGATAGCTTGGATGAGGCTGACTCAAATCAGGGTATTTGTCATTCTTAGACCAATCAAAGTTTCCTCCATCAACAATAATTCCACCAATTGAATTACCTTGTCCGCCTAAAAATTTAGTTAATGAGTGAATTATGATATTTGCGCCATGATTGAACGGTTTACAAAGATATGGTGTAGCCATGGTGTTATCAACTATTAGAGGCACACCAGCGTCCTCTGCCACTTTGGCAATAGGTTCCAGATCGGTAATTATACCACCTGGATTTGCAATTGATTCAACGAAAATAGCTCGTGTTTTTTCATTTACCAGTCTTTTGTAGCTATCGATGTCATTTTCATTTGCCCACTGAACATTCCAGCCAAACTTTTTGAAGGAATGATTGAATTGATTTATTGATCCGCCATAGAGCTTATTGGATGCAATAAATTCATTGCCAGGACTCATTAACGGATGAAATGCTAGGAATTGTGCTGCATGTCCAGAAGCAACTGCTAATGCTGCTGTTCCTCCCTCAAGCTCTGCTACCCGTTTTTCGAGCACATCCTGAGTAGGATTCATAATTCTTGTATATATATTACCAAAAGCTCTTCCGGCAAATAAATCTGCTGCATGATCAGTATTTTCAAATACATATGATGTTGTTTGATAAATTGGCGTTGTTCTAGCACCTGTTGTAGGATCCGGAGCGGCACCAGAGTGAATTGCTTTGGTGTTAAAACCTTTTGAGTCTGTCATATGAGTTCTCCCTATTTTATTTTATATGTTAAATTATCATATTTTTAATATTTTATGATTTTATCTTTTTTGTATATTGTGCAAATTTATACTATTTATTACAATTTAATTAGAATTTTATTTTATTTTGAGTTTGATATAGAAATGCAACTACCTTGATAGAAAAATAAATAAATTAGTTATGTTTTTTCTTAATGGTAATATATTACCGTATATATAATTTATTGTTTTTATTGAATAAAAATAAATTAATTGACATTATTTATGTTTGTTGTATTTATGCATTATTTATAAGAGGAAAATATGAAAACAATCAGTATAAAACCATCAGAAGTCAAAAAAAATTGGATACTAATTGACGCAGATGGACTTGTTTTAGGACGTTTAGCATCACATGTTGCAAATGTTCTAAGGGGAAAAAACAAACCGCATTTTACCCCTCATGTTGATTGCGGTGACAATGTAATAATTATCAATGCAGAAAAAGTGCATCTTACAGGTCTAAAGAGAGACAACAAAACATACTACTGGCACACAGGTTATCCGGGGGGTATTAAAAGTCGTACAGCAGCTGATATATTAGATGGTAAATTTCCTGAGCGTGTTATTGTAAAAGCAGTTCAGAGAATGCTACCAGGAGGACCATTGTCAAGAAAACAACTTAAGAATCTTAAAGTATATGCTGGTAACGAACACCCTCATGAAGCACAACAACCAGAACTGGTAAATTTTGCTGAAAAAAACATAAAGAATTCAAGGAGAAACTAGAATGGTTGTAGAAATAAACGAAGAAATACTTGAAGACACGAATTCTGAAACTCAAGTTGAAGATGTTGATGTGGCTAACTCTGTTATTTATGAGAAAAAAATTGATAATCTGGGTCGTGCATACGCTACAGGCAAAAGAAAAAATGCAGTAGCAAGAGTATGGATAAAACCAGGAAATGGTCAGGTTTCTGTCAATGGGAAGAAATTTGAAGTATTCTTTGCCCGCCCAGTATTAAGAATGATAGTTGAACAGCCATTAAATGCCACTGATAATAAAGATAAATTTGATATTACATGCACGGTTTCAGGGGGTGGTTTATCTGGTCAGGCAGGCGCTATCAGGCATGGAATCTCAAAAGCACTGTTAAATTATGAACCACAAAATCGTACTGTATTAAAAGCAGGTGGATTCCTCACCAGAGACTCACGTGTCGTTGAACGTAAGAAATATGGTAGGGCAAAAGCGAGAAGAAGCTTCCAATTCTCAAAAAGATAAGAATATTCTTATTCGACTTCAAACTGGTTTGTCCTTATAATGTATAAATGGTACCCTTTTTTTTAGGGTACATAATAGGTTTTAAATGGCTGATCTTATAAAAATTGGTGTGATAGGTGCTTCTGGCTATACAGGCTCTGATTTAATTAGATTGTTAATCAAACATCCAAACGTCAAACTTGAATTTGCTACAGCTAATAATCATGCTGGTCAAAACCTGCAAGAAATATTTCCTTATTTAACAGACAAAACAAACATCGCTCTTCAAAAATGGGAAGATGTTAATTGGAATAATGTTGATGTGATCTTTAGCTGCTTACCACATGGTATGTTTCATGAGATATTTATGGAACTGCCATCCAATAAAATAATTATAGATCTATCCGCCGATTTTAGACTTGAGACAACAGAAGATTATAGCAATTGGTATAATTTTAAACATGTCTCTGCTGATTATTTAAGAAAGTTTACCTATGGACTGACTGAATTAAATCGATCTGAAATAAAAAAATCAAAATTAGTTGCTTGTCCAGGTTGCTATCCAACTGCAACTTTGCTTGGTTTATACCCGCTGTTAAAAGATAATTTAGTTGATTGTATGAATATTACTATAGATGCCAAATCGGGTGTAACTGGTGCTGGTAGGAGTCCAAAAAGGGATCTGCTTTTTTCAGAAATATCAGAATCATTGAGGCCATACAGTGCGACGGGGCACAGGCATATTCCAGAAATTGAACAGCAAATTAGGAAGATAGCACAGACAGAGTCAAAAATTAATTTTGTACCTCATCTTGTGCCAATGAATAGGGGCGAACTAATTACTTCGCATCTGAAAACTAGAGAAGAGATTGGATATGAACAAATACAAGAAGTTTATACTAAAACTTTCAAAGGTGAAAAGTTTATATCTATATTAGAAAACGGAGTTTTACCAAACACAATTAATGTGAGGGGGTCAAATAATTGCCACATATCGATTGTTCCAGGAAGGATTGAAGGCACCTTAATGGTCATATCCGCAATTGATAATCTTGTAAAAGGATCTAGTGGTCAGGCAATCCAAAATATGAATTTGATACTTGGATATCCAGAAGAACTTGGGATTAGTCATATTTCTCTATTTCCTTGATTTTTAACCAATTTATATTAATACTCGTAATGTAAAAAAAAGATATGATTGTCCAATTATGAGTAGTGAATTTCATTTAATCAAGCAATTACCACCCTATGTATTTGAGAGTGTTAACAAACTCAAAGCAAGCTGTAGAGCTGCAGGTGATGATATTATTGATCTTGGGATGGGAAACCCAGATATGCCAACGCCTATCCACATAAGAGAGAAGCTTATTGAAACTATCAATAAACCAAAAACAAATAGGTATAGTGCTTCAAAAGGGATACCTGGCTTGCTAAGAGCGCAGGCAGCATATTATGAAAGGAGGTTTGGGGTAAAATTAAATCCTTCAACAGAAATTGTTGCAACTCTTGGGTCCAAAGAGGGCTTCGCAAATATTGCTCAAGCTATAACTGCACCTGGTGATATAATACTTGCCCCTAATCCAACTTATCCCATTCATCAATTTGGTTTTATTATTTCTGGAGGTGTCATAAGGAATATGCCAGCTGCACCTGATGATAACTTCATGCGTGCATTGGAGAATGAGGTCTTAAATTCATATCCAAAACCAAAAGTTTTAGTTGTTAATTATCCTTCAAACCCAACAGCAATGAATGCATCATTGGATTTCTACAAGGACATTGTTAAATTTTGTAAAAAACATGATCTTATTATTCTTTCTGATTTAGCCTACTCAGAGATTTATTTTGATGATAATCCACCACCATCTATCCTTCAAATAAATGGAGCAAAATCTGTTTCAGTTGAGTTCACATCAATGTCAAAAACATATGCTATGCCAGGATGGAGAATTGGTTTTGCAGTTGGTAATGAGAGAATTATATCAGCTCTAATCAGAGTAAAATCATACCTTGACTATGGCGCATATACCCCAATTCAGGTTGCTGCATCAGCAGCTCTTAATGGACCGCAGGATTGCGTTGATGAAATTAGGAAGATTTATAAATCAAGAAGAGATGTATTAGTAAAATCCTTCTTGAACGCTGGATGGGAGATACCTGAACCTGCATCTTCTATGTTTGCATGGGCACCTATCCCAGACCAGTTTAAAGAACTAGGGTCTGTAGAATTCTCAAAACTTCTCCTAAAAAGAACTATGGTAGCGGTCTCACCAGGAGTCGGCTTTGGAACAGAAGGTGAGGGTTACGTGAGAATTGCACTTGTTGAAAATGAACATCGCATCAGACAAGCAGCAAGAAATATCAAGAAACATCTCTTTAACTCAAACAAATAATAATAGTTTAAAAATAATGAAAGAAATTAAAATTGGTATTGTTGGTCTTGGAAGTGTAGGGCAAGGCGTGCTCCAAATTTTAAATGAGAATTTAAATTCAATTGAAAACAAGATAAATACAAAGATCAAGATTACCGGCATTTCTGCAAAAAATAAGAATAAAAAGCGTGATATACAAATTGATAGTTTCCCGTGGTTTGATAATCCACTTGAACTATCACTAAGTCCCGATGTCGATGTAGTGATAGAATTAGTTGGTGGCGAAGATGGTATAGCCCTAAAGGTTGTTGAAAATGCTTTAAAAGAAAAAAAGCATGTTATCACAGCTAACAAAGCTCTAATTGCAAAACATGGAAATCGTCTAATTAATCTAGCAGAAAAAAATAATGTAAAAATCTTATTCGAAGCTGCAGTAGCAGGTGCAATCCCAATAATCAAAACCTTAAAAGAAAGCACTGCATCAAACAGTATTTCTGCAATTTATGGAATTCTAAATGGCACATGTAACTATATCTTAACTTCAATGGAACGAGATGGTGCAAATTTCAACACTGCTTTAAAATCAGCTCAGGACTTGGGTTTTGCTGAGTCAGATCCAACTTTTGACATTGAGGGGTATGATACAGCACACAAGCTTGCAATATTATCTTCTATTGCATATTCGAAAGAAATAAATTTTATGGACATTGATGTGCAAGGAATTACCAAGATTGAATTAGATGATATTATAGCTGCAAAGGATTATGGGTATAAAATAAAATTATTGGGTATATCAAAAAAACAAAAAAATGGTGAGGTAATTCAGGTCGTTAGGCCAACGCTCCTTCCAATAGACTCAAACCTTGCCATGGTTGACATGGAAAAGAATGCAATATTTATAAAGGGCAATTTTTTTAGTGAAATAATGCTTGTGGGACCTGGCGCAGGAAGACTGCCGACTGCTTCATCTGTGATGAGTGACTTGTTTGATCTAGCTAATGAAACAAAATATCCTGCTTTAGGGATCACTTCTAATAAGCTTGAAGAAAATATAAAATCTGAGTCAATAAATTCAAATCGTTATTATCTAAGACTCTTTTTGCCTGATGTTTCAGGAACCATGGCTTCAATAACAAATACAATGGCTAGATACAATATTTCGATTGACGATATTACACAGCGTATTTCTAAGAAAATGAAGGATAATAATTTAGTACCAATCACAATAATATCAAGTTTGACTGATATAAAATCAATAAACAAAGCTGTGGAAGAGATTAATAAGAATAACTACAGCCCAATCTCTCCTAATATAATAGTAATCGAAGACTAAATTAGGAATTATCAATGGACAGATCCTTTACCCTTGAAATTGTCAGGGTTACAGAACATGCTGCTATTGCCGCTGCAAAATTACGTGGTCGTGGTGATGAAAAATCTGCTGATCAAGCTGCTGTTGATGCAATGCGAACAGTATTAAATAGTATGGCAATGGATGGCAAGGTAGTTATTGGTGAAGGAGAGAGAGATGAAGCTCCAATGCTTTACATTGGAGAGAAGGTAGGAACTGGAAATGGGCCTAGTGTTGATATAGCTCTTGATCCACTTGAAGGCACAACATTATGTGCAAAAGCAATGCCAAATTCTCTTGCTGTACTCGCAATGTCAGATGCAGGAGGTATGCTGAATGCACCTGATACATATATGAATAAAATTGCAATTGGTCCTGGTTATCCAGAGGGAATAATAGATCTTGATGCCTCACCATCTGAAAATATTATCTCAATAGCAAAAGCTAAGGGTGTTTCACCCGAAGAAATTACTGTCTGTATTTTGGATCGTGAAAGACATGCATCACATATAGAATCAACAAGAAGCGTTGGCGCTTCTGTTTATCTAATTCCAGATGGTGATGTTGCTGGCATAATTGCAACAACTGATCCCAGTCAAACAAATATTGATATGTATGTGGGCGTAGGAGGTGCGCCTGAAGGTGTTTTGGCTGCTGCTGCCTTAAAGTGTATTGGAGGGCAAATGCAAGCCAGATTGGTGATAAACAATAGTGATGAAGAATCCAGAGCAAAAAAAATGGGTATAAATGATCTAAATAAAAAGTATAGTTTGCATGAACTTGTTTCAAAAGAAGCCATCTTTTCTGCAAGTGGTGTAACCGATGGCTCCATGCTAAGTGGAGTAAAATTTTATGAAAATAAAATTTATGTAGAAACGCTTGTGATGAGATCAAATTCGGGCACGATACGTCATATTAAAACAGAATATAATAATTCTAACTAAAATAGATTGATGCAATCAATCGATTCTCATAAGAAACTCATTGAGTTCAGTAATACAATTTCAAAAAATATATGGTTTGCTAATATATATGATGAAAAATACCTCAGCTCTCTTTCAAAAAAGTATAATATAGATCATACCTTTCTTAATATTTTATTGAACAGATCAGTAGATGAAAAAGAATTTAAAAATATAGCTGACTTATCGATAAAAAATAATCTTCCAGATCCTCACTTATTGCAGGATATGGAACTAGCTTCAAGCAGAATCTGCAAAGCTATCCTTAACAAGGAGGTAATTGGTATAATTGGAGATTATGATGTGGATGGTATTACATCATCGAGTATTCTGTATGATTTCTTGTCAAACAATGGATTAAATACAATTGTTAAAATACCTGATCGTTTTGAAGATGGGTATGGTCCAAACAATAAACTAATTAATAATTTAAAAGAGTCCGGGGTAAATTTAATCATTACAGTTGACTGTGGCTCAAACTCACACGAGATTATCAAAAATTTTCCAGATATAGATTTTATAATCTTTGATCATCATCAAACAGATAATACGAATGAAATGGGTGCTATAAATGTTAATCCTAATAGAATTGATGACAATAGTAACCTTGGGTATTTGTGTGCAGCTGGAGTAGTTTTTCTTGCTATAGTTTCAATTAACAGAATGCTTAAAATGAAAGCTGTTAATCACCATGAAAGCTATAAAATTGATTTGCTTAAGTATTTGCCATTGACTGCACTAGCTACAGTAGCTGATATTGTTCCGATGCAAAAACTCAATAGGGCAATAATCAAACAGGGTCTACTTCTTCATAAAAAATATAAAAATCTTGGTTTAGAAACCATTATTAGCAAATTAAAATCTACTGACGATATTACATCAAGCGATCTTGGTTATTTAATTGGACCAAGAATAAATGCTGGTGGCAGAATGGGGCAATCTGATCTTGGTTTTGAATTGTTGACATCCAACTCAAAAGAAATATGTGAAAATTTATCAAACCAACTTGAAGAACTAAATTCAAGGAGAATGAGCATTGAAAATATCAATACAGAAGAGGCAATAACTCAATATGAAGGTATGAAAAACAATAATAAAATTATTATCTTATCTTCAGAAGGTTGGCACGTAGGAGTTATTGGTTTAATAGCATCAAGAATTTCATCGCGATATAATAAAACAACTTGTATTTTAACGCCTGTAAATAAAGACGACAATACAATGATCGGATCAGCTAGATCAGTGGGTGATATCAATATTGGCAAGGCTATTGAAGATGCAGTATTAAATGGTGTTTTGATTTCAGGAGGAGGGCATACTATGGCTGCTGGCTTCAAAATTATGAAAAATAAACTTGAGGAGTTTCATCATTATCTAACTGAAAACAACTTCACCACTGAAAACAAAATAAAGAGTGTCATGGTAGATGGACTCCTTATGGCATCTGCGGTAAATGCTGATTATGTGAGGAGTGTGTTGGAGTATGGCCCCTATGGAAATGGTTTTGATGAACCAAAGTTTATTTTTCCAAGTCATAGAATAATTGGATTAACTGTGTTAAAAAATCAGCATCTTAAATTTAAGATTCAAGACGATAATGGGTTCAATTTAGAAGCCATTTCTTTTAGAAGTTTTGATACGCCTCTAGGGAAGTTTATCATTGAAAATACATACCAAAGAATAGATTTTCTAGGGAAGTTGTCCTTAAACCATTGGCTGAATAAAATCACCCCACAAATAATCATAGAAGATGCAGCATTAAATAAATAAAACGCTTGCTTGCAATTAGCGAATATACTAATTATATATTCGTTAACGCTCCCTTCGTCTATCGGTTAGGACGCAAGGTTTTCAACCTTGAAAGAGGGGTTCGATTCCCCTAGGGAGCGCCACATTCATTTATTTATAAATCCACAAAAATAAAACATTTTCAAAAATAATTTTTTGTATTTTCCTAAGAATCAATATTTTATATTAATGTGAAACACGGAGCTGTGGCGGACCTGTTTATTTTGTAATTTTTTTATTTCATAAAATATGCATTTGTTATATATATCAGGTAACGGGGCGTAGCGCAGCCTGGTAGCGCAACTGGTTTGGGACCAGTGGGTCGGGAGTTCGAATCTCTCCGCCCCGACCAATATTCTAATAATAATGTTTGATCTATAACATAATGAAAGCAAAAATTTATAAACCTTCAAAAACATCGATGCAGTCTGGCTTGGGTAGAACTAAGAAATGGATTCTCGAATTTCAAAAAGAAAATAATAAATTCAAAGAATCCTTAATGGGATGGACGGGTTCTTCTGATACCTCTGAGCAGGTAAGGCTTTATTTTGAGAGTGTTGAGGATGCAATTAATTTTGCTAATAAAAATAAGATTGAATATAATTTAGTTAGTGAAACAAAGAAGAAGTATTTTGCAAAATCTTATTCAGATAACTTTAAATTTGATAGGAAAGATAAGTGGACTCACTAACAATTAAAAATGGCCCCGTAGCTCAGTTGGATAGAGCAGTAGATTTCTAATCTGAAGGTCCGAGGTTCGAGTCCTCGCGGGGTCGCCATAAAACAAATTAAAAGATATTGTTGGAAAAAAAATTAATCATTTACAATATATTCTTATACGTTAATAATATTCTGGAATTCCCTAATCATTGTGGAATGTAATCTGAGGTAATGCAATTGAGTAATGCAGTTGATAGAATAAAAGGATATTTGAACAGACTCGATCTTTTAATAAGAAAAGTTACAGATTACCTTCAAATCATTGCAGCAATTTGGCTTGTTTTTGTTGCACTAACTATTGCAGCTGAAGTTGCTTTTAGAAATTTTGGACTATTTTTAGGTGCTGACCAGATTGTTCAAAACTCTGTGCCTGCTATAGTTTTCTTGCAAGTACCATTTGCTATTGTCGCCGGTACAATGCTTAGAACAACTATCCTGTTTGGTTTTGTTAAAAAACGCTTCAGGATGAGTTTGAACTTTCTATCATATGTAATAGGTTTTGCATTATTCTTGGGAATTGCCGTAGGGGGGTGGTCTGATATGATACGAGGATGGGAAATAAAAGAGTATCAGGGTATTGGTGCTGTAGAGTTTCCAGTTTACATCATAAGAACCGTTATTGTCTTCGCATCACTAATTGTAACACTAATATATGTAAACCTTGCCAGTAGAGCTCTGCTGGGCACAGATAATACACCACTTGCTCAAGATCCAAATGAACAAGTTGAGCCGCATTTATAGGATATTAAAATGGATTTAGAACTCTTAATGATGGTCACATTGTTTGGCATGCTGGTTGCAATATTTGCCGGCATACATATTGCACTAGCATTAGGCGCAACTGCAATGATTGGAACTTATATTATTTTTGGGAACGTCTATCTTGCTGCCAGTTTGGTTGGTGGTGCTGCATATGAATTAATACGAAATCATATCTTTATGACGATACCTCTATTTGTTCTCATGGGAGATTTTTTATCCAAAAGTGGAGCAGCGGCGGATTTGTATACACTAATTAATAAGGGTTTACGTGGCGTTCCAGGGAGATTAGGGGTTGCAACCGTAACAGGTAATGCCGCTTTCGCTGCTGTAACTGGCACATCAATTGCATCAGCTGCAGCATTTACAAGAATAGCTTGGCCAGAAATGAAAGCTGCAGGCTACAAACATTCTTTTGCACTAGGGTCTATTGCTGGGAGTGCTTGTCTTGGTATGCTAATTCCCCCAAGTGTACTCCTAATTGTATGGGGGATTATTACAGAAGACTCAATTGGTAAGTTATTCGTAGCTGGTGTTATCCCTGGTATAATCTTGGCAACATTGTACGCAGCATACAATATGATTTCAGCAAAAATGAAGCCTTCCATTGCACCAGAACCAGAAGCAATGGGTGATATGGAAGCTCTTACTAAATCACAAGTTTATTCTGGGCTTTCAATAGTATTCCTAATTTTCATGGTTTTAGGTGGTATTTGGGGTGGTTTATTTACAGCAACTGAAGCTGCTGGTATGGGTGCATTATTTGCCATGGTGATTGCATATTTCAAGGGTTTGACTTTGAGACAACTTGCAGAATGTACACTTGATGCAGGTAAGACTTCAGCACCAATCATGATTTTGCTTATAGCTGCTGGCATGTATTCTAAGTTTTTATCACTTGCTGATATACATGGGATAATAGTAACAGCACTACAATCAATAGGTCTTGAGGGACTATGGGTTTTAATCTTTATGGCAATAATATGGTTGGTCCTTGGTATGCTTCTTGACTCTATATCAATTATTTTACTTACTGTTCCATTATTTATTACATTATCAAGTGGAATGGATCCTTATGCTTTTGCAATATTTGGTATCTTGGCCATTGAAGCCGGTTTGCTAACTCCACCTTTTGGACTCATTGTTTATACAGTCAAAGGAGTTCTTGCCGGATCGGGTGATGATGTGGCGCTCAAGGAAATATTCGCCGGTTCTATTCCCTATTGGATTATGATGTTATTTGTTATGATCCTGATTGTTATCTTCCCGCAAATAGCAAGTTGGCTGACTAACTTTGTATAGTACACACATACTCCAGTTGACAATTCTTCAGTAAGAATGTTTAATAATGTATAGGCTCCTATACGGAGTGTCTAAAGATGAAAACATAAGGGAGGTTTTTCATGAAAAAAACTATTTTAAGTTTGTTAAGTGCTTTAGCAGTATTTTCAACAGCATTTATCTCAACAGCCTCTGCAGATAATTTTACTCTCAGGATTGGTACAGGTCATCCATCTGCACCAACACCATATGTTAGGAACCTAGAAAATGTATTTGTTCCAAATGTTGTTGCAAGAGTAGCTGCAGAAACAGATCATAATATTAAATTTATTGAAGCTTATGGCGGCACTATCGCTGGTGTGTTTGATACTCTTGAAGCTGTAGAAAAAGGTTTACTTGATATTGGCGCATACTGTGTATGTTTTGAAACAGCTAAATTGCTTCCATTAAATTTTGATTATTTTGTTCCATTCACAACTGGTGATTTGCACAAAATACACAAAGTAAAGTCAGCTTTAATTGCTAAATATCCTGAATTAACTGCTGATCTTTCTGCAAAATACAATCAAGTTTACCTACCAGGTCTAAGTGGATTTGATGATTATGGAGTTGGAACAGTTGAACCATGGAAAAATGCTGTAGAATTAAAAGGTCGTAAGATCGTTGCTGCAGGTCCAAACTTACCATGGGTAGAACTGTTTGGTGCTATTCCTGTTACTTCTACATTACCTACAATGTACAATGATATGGCAACTGGTGTTGCTGAAGGTACCGTTATCTTCCCAACAGCTCATGGGGGAGGATATAAGTTCTTTGAAGTTGCTCCTTATTGGACAGTCACTGGTTTTGGTGCTATGAACCAAAATATTTTGACAATTAATGCAGACACTGCAGCAAAACTACCTGCTGATGTAATGAAAATTATTGAAGAGGAAGCTCTTGTATATGGAATTGCTGTGAATGAAGATGCATCAGTTAATTACTATAAAGGTCTAGCAAAGCTTGTTGAAGAAGGTCAAAAAAGAGGTCTAAGTGATACTGTATACTATTTACCAATAGAGCAGCAGGCAATTTGGGCTGAAGAACTTAAAGATTGGCCAAACCAAAGAGCTAACGATATTCTAAATGAATATGGTATCGATGCTATCAAAATTATGGATGAATATATGGACATGATGGAAGACGAAGGTCACGTTTGGCCTGTAAGGTACGAATTCAAGAAATTATAATCCATAAAACTTAACTAAATTAAACAGGTGGTATTCAATCAATATCACCTGTTTTTTTTTCGGAAAAAAAGATATGAAACGTAATTTATTTACAATGTTATCAGTAACACTATTTTCAGCAATATTAGTAACAATGTTCATTAGTGCCATAGTTACATTTCTTTCTATGAATGATAGATCAATTTTTTTCAATGTTTGGCCCAAAAATTGGTTGGTTGCATCAATTGTGGGTTTTTTTGCGATCTTAACAATGAGGCCTGTGGCAATTAGAATATCAAATTTACTTGCCAATTTAATATACGGAAAAAACAAAAGTTAGATTAATTCGGTGGAATAATACTAATAAAACTTCATATTACTCCTGCAAATATTAAAATAAATTTTATTATTTTTGTAATTTCATAAATTCTAATTTTTACAGAAATATTTTTTAACTGTCATAGGAGAAATATCAATATGTTAAATAAACTATTTGGTTTAGATCAAAATAAAACATCTGTGAAAACAGAAATATTAGCTGGTCTTGCCACATTTTTAACAATGGCCTATATCACCGTAGTGAATCCAGCGATCTTGTCTACTGAAGGGTCTGGCATGGAGTTTGGTGCAGTTTTTACTGCAACAATCATAGCAGCGGTTGTGGGAACACTAATTATGGGCCTCTGGGCTAACTGGCCTGTTGCATTAGCGCCTGGTATGGGGCTCAACGCCTTCTTTACATTCGGTGTGATATTTGGAATGGGGTACACTTATCAGCAAGCTCTAGCGGCAGTATTTGTTGCTGGTCTTGTGTTTATAGTTTTAAGTGTAACACCTGCAAGAAAATATCTTATTAATTCAATACCAAAAAGCATGAAACTAGGAGTTGGTGCAGGTATTGGACTTTTCCTTGCAATCATAGGTCTACAAGGATCTGGTATTGTAGTAGATAATCCGGCTACATTAATTGGTCTAGGAGATATGACATCCGCACCAGTTATTCTTACTGGAGTAGGTTTTGTTATCATGGCAATACTTGACAAAAGAGGAGTTCCTGGGGCTATTATCATAGGCATATTAGCTGTTAGTATTGTAGCTTGGGTTTTTGGAGTATCTGAAATTTCAGGTGTTGTTGGTTCAGTTCCAAGTCCTGCACACGCATTCTCTCTGGATTTTAGTTTATTAATGTCAGCTGGTTTTATTGGTACCGCTTTTGCATTTTTATTCGTAGACTTCTTTGATACTGCCGGAACACTAACTTCAGTGGCGAATCTAACTGGAAAAGTTAATGATGATGGTGATGTAGATGGAATTGAGAAAGCATTATTGGCAGACTCAGTTGCTACATCTGTGGGGGCACTGGTTGGTACTTCTAATACAACTTCATACATTGAGTCTGGTGCAGGAGTTAAAGAAGGAGGAAGAACCGGTTTGACAGCTGTTACTGTGGCAGTGCTATTTCTGTTATGTCTATTTTTCGCACCTTTAGCGCAAAGTATACCAGCATTTGCAACCGCACCCGCTCTTATTTTTATTGCAACTTATTTCATGAGAAATATTAAAGATATTGATTGGGAGGATGTCACAGAATATACACCTGCTGTTTTGGCAGCAATCGTGATGCCATTTACCTATAGTATCGCATATGGAATTGCAATTGGGTTTATCACTTATGTTATTATTAAAGCACTAAGTGGCAAACAAGACGAACTAAATAGCGGAAGTCTTATCATTGCATTGATAAGTGTGATCTATTTTATAGTATAATGAAAGGGACTTCGGTCCCTTTTATTTTTTTCTGATAATTATCAAACATTGTTATTTTCAAAAATATCCACATATATATATGTATGAGTATAAAAGATTTAGTTGAAGAAAAATTAAAGACCATTGTTCTTAATGATAATGGAAAAACGATAACACTATCTGACTCAGAATTAGTTGATAACATCGTAATTGCTAATAGTAAGGTTTATTTATCTTTGAATGCAAATAAATCAGAAATTGACAAATTTAATCTTATCAAATCACAAATTGAAAGAGAGCTTTCAACAATAGATGGTATCACAAATGTCTCGGTATCACTAACTTCACACACAATCAATAATCAATCAACTTCTCAGGAGCCTTCATCTCAAAAAGGAGTCTCAAATATAAAAAATATTATTGCAGTTGCATCAGGGAAGGGAGGTGTTGGAAAATCAACAACATCAATAAATCTTGCCTTATCAATAAGTAAATTAGGTTACAAGGTTGGTCTACTGGATGCGGATATATATGGACCATCAATACCCAAACTTGTCGGTGATAATCAAAAGCCAAAAATTTCTAAAGATGGAAATATAATGCCAATCAATAAATTTTCTTTATCACTTATGTCAATCGGCTTCTTAATTTCTGAAGATACTCCAATGATTTGGAGAGGTCCTATGGTTATTTCAGCAGTAAATCAAATGTTAAATGATGTTGAGTGGGGCAACCTCGATTACCTCATAATTGATATGCCTCCTGGTACTGGAGATGTTCAGTTAACTATTGCGCAGAGACTGCCTATGAGAGGGGCTATAATTGTATCTACACCTCAAGACCTTGCACTAATAGATGCTAAAAAAGGTGTTCAAATGTTTAAAAAGGTTAATGTGCCTATTTTAGGAATAATCGAAAATATGAGTACGTTTGTTTGTCCAAATTGTAGCCATGAAACACACATCTTTGGGCATGACGGAGCAAGGTTTGAATCCTTAAATCAAAGCATCGATTTTTTGGGTGATATTCCGCTTGAAATTGAATTGAGAAAGTCATCAGATGTTGGTGTTCCAATTGTTTACTCAGATAGTGACTCAGATATTTCAAAAAAGTTCTTAAATATTGCAAATATGGTCACTGATAAGATTAATTCTTCGCCCAATAATAAAAAACCCAATATTGTAATAAACTAGATTTTGCAATATGACATTAATTCCTGAAAATATTATTTTATCAGTTGATAAAAAAAACCTTACACTTGAGTATCCAAATAAGTCATGTTTATTTACAGCTGAGTTTTTGAGAGTCCACAGTCCAAGTGCAGAGGTGCAAGGGCATTCGCCAGATCAAAAAGTTACAGTATCAGGAAAGAGTAATGTTGCGATTAGTAAAATCGAACTTGTTGGCAATTATGCCATAAGAATTTTATATACAGATGCTCATGATACAGGTATCTACACTTGGCAGTATTTACATGATTTATCTCTCAATAAAGATAAATTATGGGAGGATTATATCTCTGAATTGAGAAAAAAAGGCCTTAAACGAGTTTGATCTATCAGAATTTGTTTAATGAGTATTTCAGATCTTCTATTAGATCTTCAGGATCTTCAAGTCCAATATGTAATCTAACCATTGAGTTTTTGAATTGATCCCATTGATCGGTCGTTTGCCTGTTGGGGGATACCGGCATAATTAAACTTTCATAACCACCCCATGAAGCTCCAATCCCGAATAATTTTAATTCATCTATAAAACCATCCAAAACATCTAGATTGTTTTTAGTATTCTTTAGGATTATTGTCATTAAACTCGCTCCACCATTTTTGAAATATTTTTTCCATAAATTGTGGTCTCTGCTATGTTCAAAAGGTGGGTATAATATCTCTTCTATGTTTTTATGTTTATAGAGAAAATCGCATACTTTTATTGTGTTTTCAAACTGCTTTTCCATTCTAATTTTAATTGTTCTCAATCCTCTGCTAGCTTGGTAGGCATCATCTGCACTTGTACTTAACCGAAGAAGATCAAATGTTTCTTCCACTCTATTGCATACCTTTTGATTGAATGAAACTGCTCCAATAAATGTATCTGAATGTCCTACAATATATTTTGTTCCTGCATGAAGGGATATATCAATCCCATAATCAAAGGGTTTAAAGTATAATGGAGTTCCCCATGTATTATCAATTATCGAATATAGGTTGTGTTTCTTACATACATCAACTAATTGATCAATTTCAATAATTTCAAATGTGATAGATCCTGGAGATTCGAAGAAAATGGCTTTGGTATTCTTCTGTACCATTGAATCTAATTTATCTATTTTTTTGGGGTCAAAATATGAAATCTCTACTCCCATTTTTATCAAAAATTTATTAGCGATCTGCTTGGTTGGATCATAAACGTTGTCTGAAATTAAAATATGATCATTATTTTCTATAACGCTGAGTAAGGATAATAAAATAGCAGTTCTTCCGGAGCTTGTTATTTTGCAACCATAGGCATTTTCAAGAGTTTGAATAGAGGCTGATAATCCATCAGTGTTTGGATTAGATTTGCTTCCATATGTGTATTTAGAAGATTTTGTTCGGAACTCTTTTGATGATTTTGATAATATGGTTGATCCTCTATAGACGGGAGTATTAACAAATCCAAAATGCTCTTCTGGTTCTCTGCCAGAGTGTGCAATTATTGTATCACTTCTATAATTTTTTTTTTGTGTCATATTTAATTAATTACACAACTGATTAAACTCATCAATAAAATATATAAATATTATTTGACAACAGAACAAAAATAGAACATATTATGTACAAAAAAGGAATAAGTTATGTTTATAGTTAAAAAATTGTCAAGTAATCTTCAAGATATAACTGCTTTATTATCAATAATTACGTTTACATTCATGTTGTTTAGGTTGTTGTCTATCTTATAAATGATCTGAGCTTATCCACATAATCAAAGCAATTAACCACAGTCTCTAATTATGAAATGACATATATCTATTTTTTATTAATATTATAATTTAGATTAAACTTTGTTGGTCATAAATATATGTCAAATTTTATACACTTACGTGTTCGTTCAGCTTACGCTTTACTTGAGTCATCGATACACGTTCACAAAATAAGAGACTTGTGTATAAAGAATCAAATGCCAGCAGTAGGTATTTCTGATCCAAATCTATTTGGTGCATTAGAATTCTCTGAAACAATGGCAAATTCAGGCATTCAACCAATCATTGGCACAACATTAAACTTATCCTTTAATCTCAACTCCAATAACAACACTTTAATAACACCAGTTAGTCTCTTATCATCTAATGAGAGTGGCTACAAAAATTTAATGAAATTATCAAGTTTATCATTCCAATCTAATAATAATCTTCCAAACGTCACTGTTAGTGATTTACACAAATACAGTGATGGATTGATATGTTTAAGCGGTGGTCAAAAAAGTTTGATTTATGATTTTTTAAAACATAATCATAAAGATGCAGCACTTGATTATATTGCGCAGATTAAAAGTATATTTTTAGATAGATTTTACATTGAGCTGCAACGATACTCAAATACAGAGTTTGCAGCAGAAGATCAACTTATTGATATTGCATATGACCAAAATATTGGAGTTGTTGCAACAAATGATGTTTTTTTCGAAGAAAAAGAAGATTACGAAGCCAATGATGTGCTGCAATGTATTACAAATTCTGATGTAATTTCTAATCCAAATAGAGTTCAGGTCCCGAAAGATTGTTACTTTAAAAATCAAAATGAAATGATTGAGCTTTTTAGTGATCTTCCTGAAGCGATCGAAAACACAATTGTTATTGCAAGAAAGTCCATATATAGGCCTGAAATATTACCACCAATTCTTCCAAAATTTACTTCTGATAAGGAGGAAAAAAAAGACAGTAAAAGTGAAAATGATTTATTGATAAATCAAGCAAAAATTGGACTTGAAGATAGGTTGGCTAAATTTGGAGAGGCTAGTGGCTTTAATCGTAAATTTTATGCAGATAGATTGGAAAGTGAGTTATCTATTATAATTGATATGGACTACTCTGGATATTTTCTCATTGTTTCAGATATAATTAATTGGTCAAAAAATAATGGAATACCAGTGGGCCCAGGAAGGGGCTCAGGGGCTGGGTCGTTGGTAGCATGGAGTTTGGGAATCACGGATTTGGACCCAATTAAATTTAATCTGGTATTTGAAAGATTTCTCAATCCACATCGTGTTTCTTTACCAGATTTTGATATTGATTTTTGTCCATTAAGGCGTGAGGAGGTAATAGATTATATCAAGAAAAGATATGGAAACAAGAAAGTTGCACAGATTATAACCTTTGGAAAGCTGCAAGCTCGTGCAGTAATAAGAGATGTTGGAAGAGTTTTAGAACTGCCGTATAGTCAAGTTGATTCTTTATGTAGGTTAATTCCTAATAATCCCGCTAACCCTACGTCATTACATGATGCTGTTAATCAAATTAAAGAAATTAGAGGACTTAGGGAAAATGATGAAACTATTGATAGATTATTGGATCTGTCACTCTCTCTTGAGGGACTATACCGTCACGCGTCTACCCATGCAGCCGGAGTTGTTATTTCAAAAGAAAATCTTAACGAGTATGTGCCTTTATATATGGATCAAAAAACTAATTCGCTAGTTACACAATTTAATATGAAATGGGTAGAGCAAGCTGGTTTGGTTAAATTTGATATACTAGGTCTAAAAACACTTTCTGTTATTAATGAATGTTGTAAACAATTAGTGGATGTAGGAGTAAGTGTTGATATTAGTGCCATAAGTCTGGAGGATCAGAATACGTTAAGATTATTCAGAGAAGGAGCAACGTCTGGTATTTTCCAATTTGAAAGTGCAGGAATGAAAGACCTTTTGATAAAAGCCCAACCTGATAATTTTGAAGACCTGATAGCACTCATTGCTTTATTTAGACCTGGCCCAATGGAAAATATTCCACAATATCTAAATTCAAAAAAATCGAAGGATCAAATAGAAGATCTTCATGAGCTTATAAACCCAATCATAGGGGATACTTATGGAGTTATAATTTATCAGGAACAAGTGATCCAGATTGCACAAAAATTGGCAAATTATAGCCTTGGAGAAGCTGATCTCTTAAGGAGGGCTATGGGGAAGAAAATTAAATCTGAGATGGATGCGCAAAGGGATAAGTTTATAAGTGGTTCTCAATCAAATGGCGTGTCAAAAGAAAGAGCAAATTATATTTTTGATTTAGTTGATAAATTTGCCGGTTATGGTTTTAATAAAGCACATTCCGCTGCATATGCCTTAATTGCATTCCAAACAGCATATCTTAAGGCAAATTATCCTCTGGCATTCATGTCAGCACTTCTAACTCTTGATGTTGGCAATATTGATAAAGTATCAAATATAATATCAGAGGTGAAAAGGATGAAGATAAATTTATTACCTCCTTCAATAAATTCTTCCTATCATAATTTTTCTATCGAAGAGAGTTCAATAAGGTTTTCGCTCGCATCTATTAAGAACGTTGGTACACAGGCAGTTGAAAATATAATTAATGAAAGAAACAATAATGGACCATTCAAGAACATACAAGATTTTATTACAAGGATTGATAATCATTTTGTAAACAAAAGGGCATTGGAGGGTTTGATTTTATCCGGGGCTTTTGATGAACTTGAGTCAAACAGGGCTCAATTACATCAAAATATTGATATTTTGTTATCAGAGTCAAGTCGATTAACCAAAAAAAGAAACGATGGGCAGTCTGATATTTTTGCAGGAATTGAAGATGAACAGAGTGATATTTTTCTTCCGAAAGTGGAAGAATGGTCGCTAAACAAGAAAATTACATACGAATTTGAATACACAGGATCATATTTATCTGGGCATCCTTTAGAGGAATATTCATCGGAATTAGAAAAATATAGCGTCATTACTTATTCTGATTTTATAAATAACGTCAAAATCAAAAAACATAAACAAGCGCGTCTAGCTGGGGTCATTCAAAATAGGATTAATAGAAGAGGTAAAACGGGCAGAATGTATTCATTCATTAAGTTATCTGATCGGACTCAAGAATTTGAAACGATGTTTTTTTCTGATTTAATTGATAGGTATAATGATGAATTATTTATTGGCAATGTAATTTTGATAAAAGTAGAGGCAGAAACGCAAGATGATGCAATAAGATTGAAGGTGAATGATGTTGTGATGCTTAATCCAGACTCAAAACATCAATTTGAAAATACAAACGACAACTATGATAAACTAGAAGAGCTCTTGGAAGATAATTTAATAGATAATAAATGCAATAACTATACAATTAAAGTTCAGAATATCAATGTTATTGATAATATTGCTAGTAAATTACAATCTGGTAGTGGTACAGACTCTATAAATCTAATATTCTTTGATAAAAATTTAAATAAAGATGTCAATCTGGCAATTGGAAACAGCTACTTGCTTGATATTGATACAAAGGAATATTTGAAAAATCTGCCTGGAGTAGAAATCTTCAATAAAGAGTAATTCTTTTATAAAATCACTTGATATTTTACAAATAAAATCATATAAAAACGAAATAAATACAAACATGGGACATGACTCGGTGTTTCAAACGTCCCATGGAGAATAACCGAATCAGGAGATATTAATATGTCATTACCCGACTTCTCTTTAAGAGAATTACTTGAAGCTGGCGTACATTTTGGTCATAAGAAAGAACGCTGGAATCCTAAAATGGAACCTTTTATATATGGAAAAAGAAATGGTATCCATATTATAGATTTATCACAAACAGTACCTTTGTTACACCAAGCACTGCTAGCTATTCGTGATGTAGCTGCATCAGGTGGTAGGGTTCTATTTGTTGGCACTAAGAGACAAGCGTCTGATCATATTGCTGAGTCTGCAAAAAGATCAGCTCAGTATTATATTAATTACACATGGATGGCTGGTATTCTAACAAATTGGAAAACTGTATCAAATTCAATTAATAGATTTAAAGAATTAGAAAAGTTACTTTCAAGTGAAAGGGTTAATGCTCTTACTAAAAAAGAAGTTTTAAGACTCACAAGAGAATACAACAAACTAGAGAGAGCTATTGGTGGAATAAAAGATATGGGGGGACTCCCTGATATTCTATTTGTAATTGATACTAACAAGGAAGCTATCGCAATTTTAGAAGCTAATAAATTAGGTATACCTGTTGTAGCAATTCTTGATACCAATTCAACTCCTGATAATATTGATCATCCTATTCCAGGGAATGATGATGCTTCAAGAGCAATTGCACTATATTGTTCGCTTGTTGAAAAAACAATTTTAGATGGTATGGAAGAATCTCTTGTAAAAAGTCCTATTGATGCAGGAGCTTCAGAGAACCCATCATCAATATCAGACTCAGATATTTTAACTGAACCAGAAAATGAGAGTTTAGATCAAACAGCAACTGCTGAAAATACTGAAGTTTCTAAACCAGCTGACGTTGCTGGTGAGAACAGTGATGTGATCGTAGAAAAGAAGAAAAGAATTTCAAAGAAGAAAACTGAAGAAACTTCAAGCGAAGAGGAATCTTCAGAAGATAGTAATTAAAAATTAAAGGAAGATAGATGGTGGAAGTTACAGCCTCGCTTGTAAAAGAATTAAGAGAAAAAAGTGGTGCAGGAATGATGGATTGCAAGACTGCGCTTACTGAAAATAATGGTGATATTGAATTATCAATTGATTGGTTGAGAGCAAAAGGTATTACTAAAGCAGCAAAAAAATCAGATAGAATAGCTTCTGAGGGATTGATTGGTAATCTAGTTGCGGGTAATAAAGCGGCAATTATTGAACTTAATTCTGAAACAGATTTTGTTGCTAGGAACGAAGAATTTCAAAATCTATTAGAGGGCTTATTAAGTATTGCTATTGATAATGATGAAATTGCTGAGCTTCCTTATAAAGACACAGGAAGAAGTGTTACAGAAGAAATAAATGAAAAAATTGCAACCATAGGTGAAAATATACAATTAAGAAGAATAGGTCATTTAAAGATAGATCAAGGGCATATATTTTCCTATACTCATAACTCAGTCAGAGACTCTTTAGGTAAAATTGGTGTGTTAGTATCAATCAAAACAAATCTTGATGAGGTTCAAATTTCGGATATTGGGAAAGGTTTATGTATGCATATAGCTGCATCTAATCCTATTGCACTCTCATCTGACCTAATACCATCTGATCTTATTGAAAAAGAAAAGCAAATTGCAATTGAGCAAGCCAAAGAGAGTGGTAAACCAGAAGCTATTATAGAAAAAATGGTGGAAGGTAGAATTAAAAAATATACTGAAGAAAATTCACTAATGTCTCAAGTGTACGTACTTGATGGGGAAAATAAAGTCTCTAGCTTTATAGAAAACAAAGCTAAAGAGTTAGGTGCAGATATAGCCATCGATGATTTTATAAGAATGCAACTTGGTGATGGGATTGAAAAAAAAGAAGATGATTTTGCAAGTGAAGTTGCTGCCGCTGTCAATAAAAGTTAATTCTAAAAGATATAATGCCAGTTGATTTAAATAAGGTACTTCTTAAGATATCTGGTGAAATACTATCTGGTGATCAAGCTAATACTTTTGATATAAATGTATTATTAAAAATCGCCAAAGATATAAAATCTATTCATGAAATGGGTATAAAGGTCGCTATTGTTATAGGTGGTGGTAACATTATTAGAGGTATCAACCACAAAGATCTTAACTTATCAAAAAATGATGCTGATGCAATGGGTATGTTGGCCACAGTAATTAACGGTCTTTATCTAAGAAATAGCCTTCAAACTCTTGGTTTGAAAACAAATTTATATTCTTCATTTTCAATTTCAGGGATCGTAGAAGAGTTTTTCTATGAAGATGCAGAAAAAAATTTAAATAATGGCAATATAATAGTTCTTGTTGGTGGCACAGGGAATCCATACTTTACAACTGACACGTCTGCAGTACTCAGGGCGCTTGAATTAAATTGCGATGCAGTTTTAAAGGGTACTAAAGTAAATGGAATATACAACAAGGATCCAAAAAAACATATTGATGCTGAAAAGTTTCAAAATTTATCCTATAATTATATCATAAAAAACAATCTTAAAGTAATGGATATGGCGTCTGTAGCTATTGCTGAAGATAATGATTTACCAATTATAGTCTTTTCTATAATGGAGAAAGACTCAATGCAAAAAATTATCAGAAATGAGGGTGAATTTACACTTGTCTGTAATAATGAGGGAGAGATTTGATAATGGAAAATGAATTTAAGATTGAAGATTATTCAAAAAGAATGAATGGTGCTGTAACCTCCTTAAAAAATGAATTTGCAGGTCTAAGGACAGGGCGTGCTTCAGCTAGTCTTCTAGATCCAATAGTTGTTGATGTATATGGTTCTAAAATGCCAATTAATCAGGTTGGAACTATCAGTGTTCCTGATCCAAGGACAATATCGGTTCAAGTTTGGGATAAGGGGCAAGCAGAAGCTGTCGATAGAGCCATAAGAGAGTCAGGACTAGGTTTAAACCCTAGTCTGGATGGTCAATTGATAAGAGTTCCGATTCCAGAGCTTAATGCTGAAAGGCGTGAAGAATTATGCAAAGTGGCAAGTAAATATGCAGAGAATGCAAGAGTTGCTGTTCGCAATGTAAGAAGAGATGGTATGGATACATTAAAAAAATTAGAAAAGCAAAGTGATCTTAGTCAAGATGATCAAAAAAATCTCAGTAATGAAGTACAAAAAATTACGGATCTATCAATAAAAATGATTGATGATTTACTTCAAAATAAAACTACAGAGATAATGAGTATATAAATAAAATAATATAATTTTTTATGAATTCTAACCAAACCCTTCCCAGACATGTTGCTCTTATTATGGACGGTAATAGGAGATGGGCACGTAAAAACAACCTTAGTAACGAAAGTGGGCACAGCACTGGTGTTGATACTCTGGTGAATATTGCAAAAATAGCATCCGAAATTGGGATAGAATATCTGACCTTCTATAGTTTTAGTAAGGAAAATTGGAACAGAGATAAAAGTGAAATATCTTATCTCATGAAGTTAATGGCAAATTTTGAAAGTCACTATCTGGATAAAATTATCAAAAATAATATAAAAATAAAAGTTATTGGAGATTCTGAAACACTATCAGATGCACAAAAGAAAATTATCAAGAATGTGGAACAAAAAACAGAACAAAATGATGGAATGAAGCTAATTGCAGCATTTAATTACAGCGGTCGTAATGAATTGGTTAGAGCAATTAAAAAAATTATTAGTGAAATTAGCGAAGGAAATATATCAGAGAATGATATTAATGAAGGTATGATTACCAAATATCTTGATACTAAAGATTTTCCAGATCCAGATTTAATAATTAGATCTGGTGGTGAAAAGAGAATAAGTAATTTTTTGATATGGCAAAGTATATATGCAGAGTATGTTTTTATTGATGATTACTGGCCTGATTTTAAGCCAGATATGTTATTAGATGCACTAAAACAGTATGCCAACAGAGAGCGTAGATTTGGAAGCGGGAATTAAATAAGGTTGTGAACTTATTATGGATACCAGTAATCTCAAGTTAAGGATATACAGCTCTCTAGTTTTGTTCCCAATTGTTTTTTTTCCAATATATCTTGGAGGGTGGTACTTCTCTCTTGCGTTGGTTTTTTTCGTAACAATCCTATTTTATGAATTAATATCAATATCGGGGCAGCGGAAAATAAAATCACTTTCAATTTTATATTTCTTTTCTCTCATTTTAGTAATCTTATTATGGGATTTTATTAGGCCTGCAGTCATAGTTTTACTTATTTTATTATCCATTAGTTCTCTTTGTAGTTTATTAATTATGAAAAAAAATAACTTATGGATTCTATATTTTCTCAATTATACATTGATATTCTTCGTCTTTTTTTACTCAATAATGAATAATCAGAGTCAAGATGAATCAAAATATATTATTCTGTTTATTCTTAGCGTAGCAATATTATCAGACCTTGGAGGGTATATCGGTGGTAAACTTATTGGTAAGAAAAAAGCGTTCCCAAAAATTTCTCCAAATAAAACAGTTGAAGGGACAATCGTTGCTGTTTTGTTTCCTACGGTCATAAATTATTTGATACTACACTCTATGAATCACCAGATTGATAAAACAATACTTATAATTTTGCTTGTATTGTTATCAATTGGGGCAATTTTGGGTGATTTATTTGCTTCACTAATTAAAAGAAATTTCAATATAAAGAATGCAAGCAATTTATTACCAGGACATGGAGGATTCCTAGATAGGTTTGATAGTGTCATTGGGGTTACAATAATATATACATTGTTAATATATTTCTATAACTCATTCGCGATAATATGATTATGAAAAAAGAACTAACAATTTTAGGATCAACTGGTTCAATTGGGTCTACAGCACTATCAATTGAAACCATCAATGAAAACTTCTCACTTCACTCACTTGTTGCTGGAAGTAATTACGAATTATTAATTGAGCAATCACTTAAATTTAAACCAAAATATGCCGTACTATTTGATGATAATTATTATAATGACTTAAAATCAAATCTTTTTGGATCTGGAATAAAAATAAAGGCAGGACTAGATGGAATTTTGGATGTAACCTCTGAAACTGTAGATATTGTATTATCTGCAATATCTGGATCAAATGGTATATTGCCAACTTATAACTGCATTAATCATACAGCTATAATTGCAATAGCAAATAAAGAGTCAATTGTTTCTGCAGGAAATTTATTATTTGATAGAAATTTAAATAAATCGACAAAAATCCTTCCTGTTGACTCAGAACATAGTGCATTAAGCAAGCTTTTGAAGTCAGTTAAAAAAGATGATATCAAAAAATTAGTAATAACAGCCTCTGGTGGACCTTTTATAGACAAAAAAAAAGATGAACTAGAATTTGTAAGTGTCGAAGAATCACTCAAACATCCAACATGGAAGATGGGTAATAAAATTTCCATTGACTCAGCAACTCTTATAAATAAAGGACTTGAATTGATAGAAGCAACATACTTATTTGATATCCATAGTGATTTAATTGATATTTTAGTTCATCCAGAATCACTAATACATGGAATGGTATCATTAAGAGATGGAACGAGTATTGCTATGATGGCAGATGCGGATATGCGGATTCCGATCAGTAATGCATTATTCATAGAGGGCAATAATCCAGAATATAATAATCTATGCTTAGAGAAAGTGGGCAAATTGACATTTAGGTCATTGGATGAAGATACATTTCCTTCTGTTAGGCTTGCAAGGCAAGCGCTTGATATAGGCCCAATAGGAATAATTACTTATAATGCATCTAGTGAAATAGCTGTTCAAAGTTTTGTTTCTGGAAAAATAAAGTTTACAGAAATATTTGGTATAATTGAAAATTCTATTGCAAATATGAGTAAAAATGTCCAAATTCAA
>JBMYRO010000001.1:0-173789 GCA_049602435.1 Hyphomicrobiales bacterium | reverse complement strand
TAATTAATGTCAATTTTAGTTGATAGAAATACAAAAGTTATATGCCAAGGATTTACCGGGAAGCATGGGACATTCCATTCACAGCAAGCAATAGAATACGGAACAAAATTAGTTGGCGGAGTTACTCCTGGAAAAGGAGGGAGTGTTCATCTGGATTTACCCGTTTTTGATACTGTTTCTGAGGCTGTTTCAAAAACTGGTGCTAATGCAACTTCGATCTATGTACCTCCGAAATTTGCAGCATCAGCAATTCTTGACGCAATAGAAGCTGAAATTGAAATAATCGTCTGCATTACAGAAGGTATACCTGTATTAGATATGTTAGAGGTGAGAGCTGCACTTGAAAAATCAAAATCAACATTGATTGGTCCGAACTGTCCAGGAATAATTACACCGGAAGAATGCAAAATTGGTATCATGCCTGGGCATATCCATAAATCTGGATCAGTTGGAATTGTATCCCGTTCAGGAACTCTTACATATGAGGCCGTTGCACAAACTACAGCTGTTGGTTATGGTCAATCTACATGTGTAGGGATTGGTGGTGATCCTATTAAAGGAATTGACTTTATAGAAGTAATTGAGAAATTTAATTCTGATGATAAAACTGAAGCAATAATAATGATTGGTGAGATTGGCGGTTCTGCTGAAGAAGATGCTGCTGAGTTCATAAAAAATAGTAGGCTTAAGAAGCCGATGGTTGGTTTTATTGCTGGTGTTACAGCGCCTCCTGGACGAAGAATGGGCCATGCAGGGGCCATTGTTGATGGAGCTTCTGGATCAGCTGAAACAAAAATTGAAGCGATGAAAAGTGCTGGTATTGTGATGGCAGAGTCACCAGCAATGCTTGGCACAACTCTAAAGAAAATAAGATAAATTCTTCTAACTATTATCAGATACAAGCTTTAGATGGCTTGGTCTATTCCTTGGGTGGGCCTTCTTGTGAATATCGAGCAATTCAGTCTCGTTAACTTTCGTATAGATTTGTGTTGTAGATAGACTAGCATGGCCTAATAACTCTTGTATTGACCTGAGATCTACACCAGCTTGCAGAAGATGTGTTGCATATGAATGTCTTAGTGAATGCGGAGTGGCATTTTCTGGTAGGTTAAGATTTGAACGCATTTTTTGCATGAGTAATTGAACAATCCTTGGGCTAAGCCTTTCCCCCCTAACTCCAATGAATAAAGGATCATCGAATTTATATTTTTTGGGGTAAAGATCCAGATATTTTTTTAGACCGTCTCTAACTTCTGGTAAAATAGGAACTTCTCTATATTTATTACCCTTACCTCTTACTCTGATTGTATCTTGCCAATCCTCAATGGGTGCATCTTTTATGTTTAAATCAAGGGCCTCAGTTATTCTTAAACCACAACCATATAACAAAAGAAAAATAGATCTATTTCTTTCATATACCCAGTCAGGATTTTCTTTCTTAATTTCATCGTTCTCAATTAAATCTTTTGCTTGATTAAGGGATAATGCTTTTGGAACACTACTTGGAAGTTTGGGCATTCTTATTTGGTTTATTGAGTTATTTTTCAATACATCAATTTTATTCAGATATTCAAATAAAGATCTAATGCTAGACATCACGCGAGCAATTGTTTTTGAGCCATTACCGTCGCGTCTTTTTTTTGCCATAAAAGCTCTAAAATCTGAGGCAACTAAGGCTTCTAAATTTTTAAGAGATAAAGGACCACCAATATGTTCAATTAAGAACGAAATAAATGCATCAATATCTCTATAATATGCATCAATCGTATTTGGGGATGCTCTTTTCTCATTTTTTATAAAATCGATCCACGAGTTTAATGCATGATTAATCTCATCCTTAACTAGATCAATTTCATATATGTTATTCATTGACATGATTTTATCTTATTTTTTGTCCTGTTGTTTCCCAATCCTTTAAAAAATTCTCTAAACCGATGTCCGTTAGGGGATGTTTTATCAAATCTTTTAATATTTTTGGAGGTATTGTGGCTACATCAGCACCCAACATTGCAACTTGAATAACATGGTTTGTGTTTCTGATTGATGCAGCTAAAATTTGAGTATTTAAGTTATCATAATTGTCATAGATACTTCTGATTTGACCAATTAACTCTACCCCATCAATTCCTGAGTCATCCAATCTTCCTATAAATGGTGATATATAGGTTGCCCCAGCTTTTGCGGCAAGAAGGGCTTGAGATGCAGAAAAACACAACGTAACATTTGTTGGTATTTTTAAATTATAAAATTTATTACAAGCTTCCAGGCCATCCCATGTTAGTGGAATTTTGACAACAACATTAGGAGCTATGGCATGTAAAATTTTCCCCTCTTCAACCATTTCATTGGCAGTAATAGCTGTAACCTCTGCACTAACTGGGCCAGGAATTAATTTACAAATTTTTGAGATTGTCTCTTTTATATCTTTCCCAGATTTAGCAATTAATGATGGATTTGTTGTGACTCCATCAACCATATTTGTTTTTGCTAGATCTTCTATTTCATCAATTTCGGCGGTATCAATAAAAAATTTCATCTTTTTTCCAATCATATTAAATATAGGAAGAATCTATATATATAAATGACAAGTAAATCAAATTTACCTAGACTTAGTATCGTAGGGTATAATTATTATCACTTAGTTAAATATTCAAAAAAATTTATTGTAAGAAATGAATAAACTTAAATTTTTGTCAGTTCTGTTGCCTATAAATATTGATAGACCGTTCACATACAGTTCAGAGAAGAACTTGGATATAGGAACTATAGTAAAGGTTTCGTTTGGCAAAAGGGAGCTTTATGGGGTTGTCTGGGAGGCTGACAAAAAGGAAAAGAAACCGGATAATATTAAAATTAAACCCATTATCGAAGTGGCAGGAGAAGGCAAAGAATATATTTTGCCAACAAATATGTTGCATTTTATTAAGTGGATTTCAGACTATTATTTGATGCCATTGGGACTGGTATTAAAAGCATCACTCAAACAACAATTTTTCCAAAAAAAATCTAGAGTGAACTATGTTTTAAGAACTAATCCTAAACACCAATCCAAAATTACAGAAAAACAAAAAATTGTCTTGGAAGAACTCAAGCAAAATAAAACCATAGATAAGAGGTCATTAATTACCAAAACCGGTATATCAAGTTCAATCATTTCCAGGATGATAAAAAATGAAATTTTAATTGAAGAAGAAGCTCATGAAAATACAACTAAAATTAATTTAGATAAAAAAATTGAATTAAATTCAGAGCAACTAAAAGCCTCAAGGGTTCTTATTAAATCAATTCAAAATAAGGACGTAGTATTATTGGATGGTATAACTGGGTCTGGAAAAACAGAAGTTTATCTTTCTGCGGTAAATGAAATTTTACACCAAGATGATCAGGTGTTGATACTTCTTCCTGAAATAACTCTAACTCACGACTTTGTTCATGACTTAAAGAAAAGATATAAAAATCAGATTGCTGAGTGGAATTCTAGCTTAACTGAAAACCAAAGAAGAAACATTTGGTTTGGGGTTTTGAATAAGGAGATAAAATTAATAATTGGGGCACGTTCAAGCTTATTTCTTCCTTTTAAAAAATTAGGACTAATTATTGTTGATGAAGAGCATGACCAATCTTACAAACAAGAGGAAGGTATCATTTACAATGCAAGGGATATGGCAATACTTAAATCAAAGCAATTAAATATAAGCTGCATACTTTCAACAGCTACGCCGTCAGTTGAGTCATACGATAATGTTATGCAAAATAAATTTAAAAGAGCGACATTGGAAAATAGATTTCATGGAACACAACTCCCATCCATAAAATTTATTGATATGAGGAAAGCTCATAAGATTAAGGAGTCTTTCTTACCTACTGAATTAGTTGAAGACATTAAAGAAAACTATGAGCGTGGTGAACAGTCTTTAATATTTCTAAACCGAAGAGGGTATTCCCCTCTTTCAATTTGCAGTAAATGTGGTGTAAGGGTTGATTGTCCAAACTGTGATACTTGGTTAGTATTACATAAAAATAATTCTCAATATATATGTCATAAATGTGGACACACAGAAGATACAAGTAAAGAATGTAAAAGCTGCCACTCTCAGGACACAATAGTTCCAAGTGGAAGGGGTATTGAGAGGGTTGATGAGGAAATATCTAGAATATTTCCTGAAATCAAAAGAATAATATTCTCAAGTGATTATCTAAATAATCCAACTGATATACTAAGTGCTTTAGAAAAAATAAAAAATAATGAAATTGATTTAATCATAGGTACACAGCTGGTCTCAAAAGGTTATAATTTCCCAAATTTAACATATGTAGGAGTCCTAGACGGTGATTTTGGTTTGGAATTATCTGATATAAGATCAGCTGAAAGAACGTTTCAAATATTAAATCAGGTGGCTGGTAGAGCTGGAAGAATGAAACAGGAAAGTGTGGTAAAAATTCTAACCCACATGCCAGATCATCCGATAATTCAATCAATAACAAATAATCAAAAAGAAGATTTTTATAACACGGAATTAGCTATAAGAAAAAGTGCAGGTATGCCTCCTTTTTCTAGGTTGGCATCTATTATAATAAGCTCTTCTGACAAAGCCCTGCTGCTCGATTATGTGAGGAGATTGGATGAGCTTAAAAATACGCCTAAAAATATTGATGTTTTTGGTCCAATTGAAGCCCCACTATCTAAATTGCGAAAAAAATATCGCATGAGATTTTTAATAAGAAGCCCAAAAAACTCACATATTCAATTTTATATTGATAGATGGCTTAAAACTCTAAAAATTAACCCCAAAATTAGAGTTGTTGTTGATGTAGATCCCTACAATTTTCTATAAATAATCTAAATTTGTAAATAAGTAGCTCTTTTGTTGAAATATATAGAGATTTTATTGCACATAATGTTTAGCTGTGATAAGGAATATATGTTTTCTGATAAATTATTTTAGATTTAAACTAAATCGTCAAAACTAATAGTATATATACAAGGTAATAGTCTCAAATGTCACAAGAAACGTCTATATCAGAAGTGGCTAAAAGATATGCAAAAGCAACGTACGAACTAGCAAACACGGATGGAATAGCTTCCCAAGTTTCAGATGATTTAATTTCACTTAAAGATTTAATAATTAACAATAAAAGTTTATTAAATCTTATTTCTAGCCCAACATTTACATCTCAAGAACAGTCAGCGGTTTTTGATGGTATATTTAAAAAACAAAAAATATCAAAAATCGTACAAAATCTTATAAACGTTCTAATTAGGAACAGAAGGGTAAATGCTCTTATTTCTGTTGCTAATGCATACGAACTGATAATGAAAGAAAATAGTGGTGAAATTTTAGCAGAAGTTACCGCAGTAAGTGAATTAAGCAAAGATCAACTAAACCAAATAAAAGATAATCTCAAAAAGTTGACAGGCAAAGAAGTTGAACTTGAAACAAATATTGAACCAAATATACTTGGTGGAATTAAAGTTAAAATCGGATCACAGATGATTGATGCGTCTGTCTCGACTAAATTGAATAATCTAAAAATTCTAATGAAAGGTGCAAACTAATGGATCTAAAAGCTGCAGAAATTTCTGCAATACTAAAGGAGCAAATTAAAAACTTTGATGCTAATGCAGAAGTATCTGAAGTTGGGCAAGTTTTATCAGTTGGTGATGGTATCGCCAGAGTATATGGACTTGATAATGTTCAGGCAGGGGAAATGGTTGAATTTGCCAACGGAATAAAAGGCATGGCATTGAACCTTGAAATGGATAATGTTGGTATTGTGATATTTGGTGATGACAAGGATATTCACGAAGGCGATGTTGTTAAAAGAACCGGTGATATTGTTGAGGTCCCTGTTGGTAAGGAATTATTAGGAAGAGTTGTAGATGCACTTGGTAACCCAATTGATGGTAAGGGTCCGATTAAAGCAAAACAAAATGGAAGGGTAGATATCAAAGCACCTGGTATTATGCCTCGTAAATCTGTTCATGAACCTATGCAAACCGGTCTCAAAGCCATTGATGCTCTTATCCCAATAGGTAGAGGGCAAAGAGAGCTTATAATCGGTGACAGACAAACAGGTAAAACTGCAATCGCGCTTGATACTATTTTGAATCAGAAGTCTGTCAATGACACAGATGATGAAAGCGCAAAATTGTATTGTGTGTATGTGGCTATCGGACAAAAAAGATCGTCAGTGGCCCAGCTTGTTAAGATTCTTGAGGATAACGGTGCACTTGAGTACTCAATTGTTGTTGCTGCTACTGCATCAGATCCTGCTCCCCTTCAATATTTGGCACCATTTACTGGTTGTACAATGGGTGAGTATTTCAGAGATAATGGAATGCATTCATTGATCGTCTATGATGATCTATCTAAACAGGCGGTTGCATACAGGCAAATGTCACTGCTACTTAGAAGACCTCCAGGGCGTGAAGCTTATCCTGGAGACGTATTCTATCTTCATTCAAGGCTTCTTGAAAGAGCAGCAAAACTTAACGAAGATAATGGTTCAGGGTCTCTAACCGCACTTCCAGTTATTGAAACACAGGCTAATGACGTTTCTGCATTTATTCCTACAAACGTTATTTCTATCACAGATGGACAGATCTTCCTTGAAACAGATTTATTCTATCAAGGTATTAGACCAGCTGTGAACGTGGGTCTATCTGTTAGTCGTGTGGGGTCCTCAGCACAAATCAAAGCTATGAAACAAGTTGCAGGAAAGATTAAAGGTGAGCTAGCACAATATCGTGAAATGGCTGCATTCGCTCAATTTGGTTCAGATCTTGATGCTACAACACAAAGATTGCTTGCACGTGGTGCACGTTTAACCGAATTGCTTAAACAATCACAATTCAGCCCACTAAGGGTTGAAGAGCAGGTTTGTTCAATATATGCAGCTGTTAATGGTTATTTAGATAGTATTAGCGTTAACAGAATATCCGCATATGAAAAAGGTTTACTTGAGTTAATGAATACTACTAACAAAGCTGTTTTAGAAACAATTGCAAAAGAGCAACAAATTTCCGATAAAACAGAAGAAAAACTCAAGACTATTATTGATAACTACACCTCATCTTTTGCAGCGGAGTAAGTAATTGCCAAATTTAAAAGAACTTAAAAACAGGCAAGTTAGCGTAAAAGCAACCCAAAAGATAACAAGGGCGATGCAAATGGTAGCGGCTGCGAAATTAAATAAAGCACAAGAAAGTGCTCAGCGGGCTCGTCCATACGCATCGAAGATATCCAATGTTATGAGTAATCTTCTCTCATCAGTTGATGAAGGTTCAGCACCTAAATTGATGATAGGAAATGGTAATGACAATATTCATTTGTTAGTTGTAGCTACTGCTGACCGAGGTCTATGCGGTGCATTTAATTCAAATATTGTTAAATTAGCAAACCAAGAAATTAAAGCATTACTATCTAATGGGAAACAGGTAAAAATACTTTGTATCGGTAAAAAGGGTTATGATTTATTGAGAAGAAATCACAATGATAAAATCATTGATTTTATAAGCCTGAAGGAAGTTAAAAACGTATCATTTAATGAAGCTGAGATAATTGGAAGTAATATCTTAAAAAGATTTGAAGAAGGCGAGTTTGATGTATGTAAACTATTCTACTCAAATTTTAAATCTGTAATATCTCAAATTCCAGTGGTACAGCAGTTAGTGCCATTATCATTTGAAGCAGAACAAAGTTCAGAAGAATCATCAATATCAGATAATTCAATATATGATTACGAGCCAGAAGAAAGCGATGTAATGGAGGAATTATTACCTCTAAATCTTAAGGTTCAAATATTCCAAGGGCTTCTTGAAAATGCAGCAAGCGAACAAGGTTCAAGAATGTCTGCGATGGATAATGCCACAAGAAATGCTGGTGAGATGATTAACAAACTTACCTTGCAATACAATAGAACAAGACAGGCAATAATAACAAAAGAATTAATTGAAATTATATCTGGTGCAGAAGCGCTATAATAATACGAGGAAGAAAAATGGCTAAATCAAAAACAAATGGAAAAATAACACAAGTTACTGGTGCTGTGGTTGATGTGCAATTCGAAGGAGATTTGCCAGAGATTTTAAATGCGCTAGAGACAGATAATAATGGAGTGAAGCTAGTACTTGAAGTTGCATCACATTTAGGTGAAAAGATTGTAAGAACAATTGCTATGGACTCAACAGAAGGTTTAGTAAGAGGGCAAGCAGTTACTGATACAGGAAGTCCTATTAGCGTTCCAGTTGGTGAGGCTACTCTAGGACGTATTATGAACGTTGTTGGTGAGCCAATTGATGACGGTGGCGCGGTTGAGTCTAAAGAATCTAGACCAATTCATGCTTCAGCTCCTCCATATGTTGAACAATCAACTGAAACTGAAATCCTTGTAACAGGTATTAAAGTTGTTGATTTATTAGCCCCATATTCAAAAGGTGGTAAAATTGGACTATTTGGTGGTGCTGGTGTGGGTAAAACTGTTCTTATCCAAGAGTTAATTAACAACGTTGCTCAAGCACATGGTGGATATTCTGTATTTGCTGGTGTGGGTGAAAGAACAAGAGAAGGTAATGACCTATACCACGAAATGATTGAAGCCGGTGTTAACAAAGAAGGCGGTGGAAATGGTTCAAAATGCGCGCTTGTATTTGGTCAAATGAACGAACCTCCAGGGGCAAGAGCTAGGATTGGATTGACCGGGCTAACACTTGCAGAACATTTCAGAGATGAAGGACAAGATGTGTTGTTCTTCGTCGATAATATATTCAGATTTACTCAAGCTGGTTCTGAGGTGTCAGCTTTATTGGGTAGGATTCCATCAGCTGTTGGATATCAGCCAACACTTGCAACTGACATGGGTGCTTTACAAGAGAGAATTACAACAACAACAAAAGGATCAATCACATCAGTGCAGGCGATTTACGTGCCAGCTGATGACTTAACCGACCCTGCACCTGCAACATCATTTGCTCACTTGGATGCGACAACAACTCTTAATAGGTCGATTGCTGAAAAAGGTATTTATCCTGCGGTGGATCCACTAGACTCTAATAGTAGAATTCTTGATCCAAGAATAGTTGGTGAAGAGCACTATGCAGTTGCTAGACAAGTACAAGAGATACTTCAAAGGTATAAATCACTTCAAGATATTATCGCAATTCTCGGTATGGATGAGCTCTCTGAAGACGATAAACTAATCGTTGCAAGAGCTAGGAAAATTGAAAGATTCTTATCACAACCGTTCCACGTTGCTGAAGTATTTACAGGTAGCCCAGGAGTATTCGTATCACTGGAAGACACAATTAAAGGCTTTAAAGAGGTCTGCGAAGGCAAACACGATGACTTGCCTGAAGCAGCATTTTATATGTGCGGAACTATTGAACAAGTTATCGAAAAAGCCAATAAGCTTAAAAGTGAAGCTGCCTAGTAGCCAGGACTGAGTATGGATAAATTTAAATTAGAATTTGTTACACCGGAAAAATCACTGCTCTCGAGTGAAGTTGAGCAAGTGATTATTCCTGGATCTGAAGGTGAATTTACAATTTTAGCGGATCATTCGCCTATGATTTCATCTCTTAAGCCTGGTTTGATTAGGATATATGAAGACTCTTCTTCAGATGCACTTACATATTTTGTCACTGATGGTTTCATAGATATGGCTTCAAACAATTTAACGATCTTAGCTCAAAGTGTTATTGAAAAGAGTGAAGTAACAAGTGAGAAATTGGACGAAATTATTGAATCCTTCCAAAAGGAAGTCGACTCAACAGAAAATTTGGATAGAAAAAATAGATACAATTTAAAAATTGATAACGTTCGTGCTGTTCAAAATCAAATCTGATTAATAAAAATATTATAGTCTTTAAATTCTTCTAATACTCTCAGATAGGTCTCTCTTTTAAAGTCTATAACTTGATCGATGATATTCTCTCTTATTTCCCATTTCCATTCTGAAAATTCTTGATGCAGTTCGCTGTTGTTTTCAGGAATTAAATTAATATCGTCATCATCACCATCGTGAAACAGTAAGAACCATTTCTGTCTTTGCCCGATATATTTACCTTTGACTTTTTCATATATTGCACTTGGTATATCGTAATAATACCAATGATCAGACATACAAATTGTTTTTAAGTTCTTTATACCTGTTTCTTCAAATACTTCACGGTATACAGCCTCTTCAGGTGTTTCACCTGGATCAATTCCACCTTGTGGCATTTGCCATAATAACTTTGCTTCTGGATGGGCAATATTTATTCTTTTACCTAACCACACTTTATTATCTTCGTTAATAATCATAGCACCAACACAAGGTCTGTATAATTCATCATCCTTCATTAATTCTTGTCCATCTTGCGTTTGTACCTCCCGTTGATAAGTTTTTCAGCATAAATTAATTGAATATCTTCAGCATCTGGATTTGTTGTATCAATCTCAATTAGATACGTTGGTTCAATACCAATTTTATCTATAGATATATCATTCGGGGTATAATATTTTGCTGTTGTCATGCGAACCGCTCCGTCGCCATCACCAAGTGGTATAATTGTTTGGACAGATCCTTTTCCATAAGTCTTTGTCCCAACGACTGTGCCTCTTTTATTATCTCCAATTGCACCAGCAAATATTTCAGAGGCTGAAGCTGAACCACCATTTGTTAGTACAATAAGTTCTGCTCCATTAATGACATCACCTTTCTTAGCAAAATATCTCTGTTTACGAAGTTGGTTTCGAGATTTTGTTGATACGATTTCACCTTTATCAAGGAAAAGATCAGTTACTTTGATTGCCTGGTCTAATAGACCACCCGGATTATTTCTAACATCAACTATATAACCCTTCGTCTTATTATTAGTTTCTCTATTTATATTCCGAATTGCATCAACAATTTTTTTATCTGCAATTTCACTAAAAGTTGAGATTCTGATATAGCCAATATCATTTTCTAAAACCTCGTACTTGACAGGTGTTATTTGAATAATTTCCCTTATAATTTTGACATCGAAAGGGGCGTCTGACCCTTCTCTAAATATGGTGAGAGTGATAGGTGTGTTTGCCAAACCGCGCATGCGATCTACAGCATCATTTAGGGTCATTCCATAGACATCTTCACCATCAATTCCTGTAATGTAATCTCCTGATTGTAACCCTGCCCTTGCCCCAGGAGTATCATCAATTGGTGACACAATTCTAACAAACCCATTCTCATCAAGTGTTACTTCCAGACCAAGCCCTCCATAAAAGCCACGGGTATCAACTTCCATTTCTTGGAAGTCGTCCTCAGTCATGTATGTTGAATATGGATCGAGAGAGTTTAACATCCCTTTTAATGCAGAGTCCATTAATTCATTTTTATCAACTTCCTCAACATATTTATCTTCAACTTCTCCAAAAACACGCAGAAATAATTTAAATAGTTCTAAGTCTTCCTCATGGTTATTTGCATAAGTTGATGTAGGAGTTAGAAATATTGATAGAGCTGTAAGAATAGCAATGAATAATTTATTTATTTGTTTGGTGTGCTTATAAATTATCATGACAGTTTTATTCTCTATGGTATGGATGATTTATTAATATTGTAAGCGACCTAAAAATTTGTTCAAGTAATAAGACTCTCGCTAATAAATGAGGTAAGGTCATACTACTTAATGAAATCTTTTCGCTTATTATTTCTGAAAAAAGATCAGACGCACCATCTGGACCACCTATAATAAAATTTAATTCATTCTTTGATCCTTGAGTATATTTTTCTATCATCAATTTCATATCCATTGTTGATAATGACTTACCATGTTCATCCATGAGAATATTGACCGAATTATCTATAGTGATTTTATTTTTTATAAGTTCAAATTCTTTTTGCTTTCGAAGCTCACTATTTCTTTCACCTGACTTATTAAATTCACTTACAGCGAAGTCAGTGATACCTGTTTGTTTTGATATAGATTGGATGCTTTTTATGTAATGGCTAGAAATAGTTTCATAGGGACTTTTTGATATTTTCCCAATGGAGAGGATTTTTAGTTTCAATCTCTTAGCCTAAACTCTGTTCTTTACCTACTATGAGGTTCTCAGACCAAATCTTTTCTATCATATAAAATTCTCGGACTTCAGGTTTAAAGATATTGACTATTACATCTAATGCATCAATTAAAACCCAGTCACAATTTTGTAGACCTTCTACTTGGATATTTTTGTAAGAATTACTTTTAAGAGTTCTTTGGATTTTGTCAGCTATTGAACTCACATGTCTGGAAGATGTTCCACTCGCGACAACCATATAATCAGCTATTGAACTTTTATTTCTAATATCGAGGACTACAGTGTCCTGTGCTTTCATCTCGTCTAAACAGTCACTGATTATACTTATTAGTTTCTTTTTTGGCATATTTCTATTTTAACCCAGAGTTTCTCAATTGAGAAGAAGATTGATCATTTAATTTACTATGTAAAAAAACCCAAGCAGGCTTCTTTTTATCGGCAAGATTTTGTGCATCTGCTTCGTCAACTCGGTATTTGCGATATTTGTTCGCAAAGAGGGATGAGGTTACATCTAAGGATGAGCTAGGCCTATCAATTATTGCTATTGGAACTGTTAGAGCAAGTTTGTCCCACTCTCTCCACCTATGAAAGTCTTTGAGATTATCAGCACCCATTATCCAGACAAATTTAGTTCCGACGTATCGAGTTTTTAGGTACTCTACTGTCCCAATTGTGTATCTTATTTGTGCATTCTTTTCTAATTTACTTATAGAAATATGGTTTGTATCAATCACTTTTTTTGCAGAAGATACCCGTTCTTCAAAATCGTATAAAATATCATATTTTTTAAGTGGGTTTCTTGGGCTTATGATCCACCAAATTTCATCTAAGTTCAGCCTTTGTAAAGCAATCTTACTAATGCTGAGGTGACCTTCATGGGCTGGGTTGAAAGAGCCACCTAATATTCCTATTTTTTGTTTTGGGGACACGGTTTCCCTATCACCAATAATCCATTTTGATATTTTTGGAGTGCTGTTCATATATTTATTTAAGGCCTGGTTTGTCCATTGCCATATACGGTATATTTAAATGTAGTTAGTTGCTCAAGCCCAATTGGTCCTCTTGCATGCATTCTACCTGTAGATATACCAATTTCAGCACCAAAACCGAATTCTCCTCCATCTGCAAATTGTGTAGATGCATTTAATAATATTATTGAACTATCAACATGTTTAAAAAAATATTCTGCTGAAGTTTCATTTTCTGTAATTATTGCTTCCGTATGCCCAGTTCCATATTTTTTTATATGAGAAATTGCTTCATCAATATCTGCTACAACTTTTACAGAAATGATTGCATCAAGATATTCGGTCGACCAGTCTTCTTCTGATATTTCTTTTGCATTAGCAAATACACTTTTAACATCTAGGTCTCCTCTGATTTCACAACCTAGGCTATCAAGTTTTGCTAGGATCTTTGGTAAGTAATCTTTATAGATTGACTTATCTATCAGCAATGTTTCTGCAGCACCACAAATTGATGTTCGTCTCATCTTGGCATTGGCAGTAACTTCTATTGCTTTCTCGATATCAGCATCCGCATTAACATAAACATGGCAGATACCTTCTAAGTGCCCAAATACAGGTACTTTTGCTTCATTTTGAACCCTAGAAACGAGACTTTTTCCTCCTCTTGGAACGATCACATCTATATTGGAGTTTAATCCACCAAGCATTAACCCTACAGCTTCCCTATCCTTTGTTGGAACAAATTGAATTGAATTATCATCGAGGGAAGTTGTTTTTAGTCCATTTTTAATTGACTCGTATATAGCAAAACTTGAGTGGAAACTATCAGAACCACTTCTTAGGATAGATGCATTACCAGATTTTAGGCACAAGCTTGCTGCATCTGCGGTAACATTAGGTCTTGCTTCATAAATTATCCCGATAACTCCAATTGGTATACTCACTCTTTTTATATGGAGTCCATTTGGTCTATCCCAGCTATCTAATATTCGTCCAACTGGGTCATTTAGCTTTGCAACACTGCGTATACTGGAGGCAATATTTTTAATACCTGTTTCATTTAGAGATAATCTATCGATCATTGCACTCGAAATATCATTAGATTTGGCTATCTCAATATCTTTCTTATTTTCTAATAAGATCTTGGCTTGATCTTTCTCTATCTGATCGGCCATAGAATTTAGTGCATCATTTTTTTCTTCATTTGATGCTGTTGATAGTCTAGCGTTAGCTACTTTTGCTTTTACGCCAATGTCATTCATTATTTCAGTAATATTTTGTGTCATTATTAATTACCTGTATCCGAAATTACTAAATCATCTCTATGAACAAGAGCTGTCCTACCTCTGTATCCAAGAATCTGTTCAATTTCTTCTGAGTTTTTCCCTTTAATACTCAATGTATCGTCTATTGAATAAGCTGATAGGCCTCTAGCAATCTCATTTTGATCTTTATCAAAAATTATTATTGCATCTCCTCTTTCGAACTTACCTTCAGCACTAACAATTCCAGCAGGAAGAAGACTTCTGCCTTTCAGTAGTGCCGCTTTAGCCCCATCATCTATATAAATTTTCCCATTAGGTGTTAGCATTCCTGATATCCATTTCTTCCTTGCTAAATGTGGTGTTGTTTTAGCAATAAAATGTGAGTTTTTTCCACCATCCATTAGTGCTTTTATAGGATTTTGCTCTTTCCCACTAGCTATAATCATATTTGCTCCACCGTCCATTGCAATACGTGCGGCTTCGATTTTTGTGATCATACCTCCTGACCCATAATCATTTTTTGTAGTTTTTGCCATACTTTGGATTTCTTTTGTAATGTTTGTTATCTCTGGTATATGAACTGCATTTGCATTTTCAGGAGGCAATGTGTAAATGCCATCTACATCTGATAAGATAACTAAACAATCAAAACTTGCCATTGTTGTAACTCTTGCAGCAAGTCTATCATTATCACCATAACGTATTTCGGAAGTTGCAACGGTATCATTCTCATTAATTATAGGAACAACACCATTATCAATTAACATTGAGATAGTATTTCTTGCATTGAGGTATCTTCTCCTTCTCTCAGTATCTTCAATTGTAAGCAGAAGTTGAGCAACTTTAATATTTTCCTCTGAGAAGGCATTCTTTATTGCGCTAATTAATTCGATTTGACCAACGGCTGCTGTACCTTGAGCCATATCTAATTTTAATTTCTCACTTTTCTTTAAATTAAGGATATTTTTTCCAAGTGCAATTGCTCCTGAGGTGACAATTATTACATTTTTTGAATTTTTCTTGAGTTCTGAAACGTCTTTAACAAGACTTCTTAGCCATTCTGTTCGTATAGATCCTCTTTCATCTACAATGAGACTTGAGCCAATTTTTATAACAATGTTTTTATAGCCTTTAATTTGTTCTAGGGCAGCCATTTCTCTTTCTTTATCTCTTCTCTTTTTTCATTACTAATGAACTTTGTTATTTCATCTTTGAATTCATCTATTCCAATATTTTCTTCTGCAGATATTACTAGGGCTTTTTTTCCAACTTTAGCACTAAAATCATTAATTTTTTCTTGAATCTCTTCTTCTTCAAATAAATCGAGTTTATTTAAAATGATTATTTCGGGTTTTTCATAAATATCATTACCATATTGCCGAATCTCTTCCCTGACAATTTTATATGTTTTATATAGGTCACTTTCCTCTAGTGATATTAAATGAATTAATACAGGGCACCTCTCAATGTGAGATAAAAATTTATGTCCTAAACCAGTTCCAGTATGCGCTCCCTCAATTAATCCTGGTATATCTGCTATTACAAAATTATCATCACCGTGATATACAACTCCCAAAACAGGATTTAAAGTTGTAAATGGATAATCAGATACTTTTGGGTTTGCATGGCTAATTTTACTTAATAGTGTTGATTTTCCAGCATTGGGTAACCCAATGATTCCACAATCTGCAATTAGTTTCATTCTTAGCCAGATCGTAATTTCTTCACCTGGCGTTCCTTTATTTGCATTTCTAGGCGCTCTATTCGTTGAGGATTTAAATCTCGTATTTCCAAATCCACCACTTCCTCCATTTGCAATCATAAATACTTGGTCAACTTCTGTAAGGTCTGCAATAATTTCTTCCTTTAACTCATCATAAATTTGAGTTCCTAAGGGTACTGGTAGGGTAAGATCTTTTCCACCATGTCCTGTCTTATTTTTTCCAGCACCATCTTTGCCTCGTTCGGCTTTGAAATGTTGACGATATCTATAATCAATGAGGGTATTCAGACCATCAACGGCCTTTATATATACACTCCCACCATTTCCACCATCTCCACCATCAGGTCCGCCATATTCAATATATTTTTCACGTCTAAAACTGACAGCGCCATTACCTCCGCCACCTGCTTTTATATGTATTTTTGCTTCATCTAAAAATTTCATAACAATATCCTACCATTATTTGGAGATAACGGTATCAAATCAAATTAATTGTATTAAGGATTTTAAAAAAGAGTCTGTGTTTAGTTTGCTTCAATAACACTAATGGTTCTTCGACCATTTCTCTTATCTGTGAATTTTACAGCGCCGGCTTTAGTTGCGAATATTGTATGATCTTTTCCGATACCTACATTTTCGCCGGGGTGCCATGTAGTTCCTCTTTGTCTTATAATAATATTACCAGGAATCACTTGTTCGCCACCGAACTTCTTTACACCTAATCTTCTACCAGCTGAGTCGCGTCCGTTCTTAGATGATCCGCCTGCTTTTTTATGTGCCATGATTTCCTCTTTTTAATATTTTTATACTTATACTATCATTTAATCTTTTTTAGTAGCTTTTTTTGCTGGGGCTTTTTTAGCCGGTGCTTTTTTTGCTGGAGCTTTCTTTTCAGCCGCGGCAGCTTTTGGTACAGCTTTTTTTGCTGGTGCTTTTTTAGGAGCTTCTTTTTTTGCTTCAGTTTTAACTACTTTTTCTTCTTTTGGTGCAGCTGCCTTTGCAGGTTTCTTCTGACCAGTCGCAGAAATGTCTAATATTTTAAGTTTTGTTTGGAACTGTCGATGACCAATTGTTCTTCTGGAGTTTTGTCTTCTTCTTTTTTTAAAGACAATGATCTTTTTTGCTCTGTCTTGTTCAACTACTTCTGCAGTAACAGTAGCGTTTTCAATATATGGGGTTCCAATAATGGTTTTATCCCCTTCAGTGATCATAAGGACTTCATTAAATGTAACAGTATTTCCTTTTTCATCAGGAAGTTTTTCTACAATAATGATATCGTCTTTATTTACAGAGTATTGCTTCCCACCAGTTTTTATAACCGCAGTCATGTGAGTTCTTTCAATTTATATTATGTTATCGATAGTTTTTTAAATTAATAACATTATTTAATATTTTAAATAGGGTAAGTCAACTTTTCTTTGTTAAATATCAAAAAAACTTGCTACCCTATGAAGCTATCTAAAACACCTAATAATTAGGGAGAACTGAAAATGAAAACGAGAGCTATAGTATTACACCAAAATGGCGATGCAGATCAAATGGTATGGGAAGATGTTGACCTTCCAAATCCAACAGATAGCCAGGTTTTAGTAAAACATGAATTTGTTGGTTTCAATATGGTCGATACATATCACCGTTCTGGTATTTATCCAACGCCACCAAAGCCCTGCAGATTGGGAACAGAGGGTGCGGGAATAGTCGAAGAGGTTGGCTCAAAAGTTACAGATTTTTCTATTGGGGACAGGGTTGCTTACGCTGGTAGTGGGAGTGGTCTTGGCTCATATTCCTATTCACGTCTTATGAATGCAAATGATTTAATCAAAGTCCCAGATTGGATGGATTTAGAAGTCGCTGCTGCTATATTAACGAAGGGCAGGACTGTGGAATATCTCTTTAATAGAACGCATAAACTACAAAAGGGAGATTCAATATTATTTAATGCTGCTGCGGGAGGCGTTGGTCAGATTGCAGGTCAGTGGGCAAATTCACTGGGTGCGTTAGCAATTGGAATAGTTGGGTCCAAAGATAAAGAAGAATTCGCTCTGAAGTCAGGATACAAACATGTTTTTAACATGCAGGATCATGACATAGTAAATGAAGTAATGGCGATTACAGATGGTAAAGGGGTTGATGTTGTTTTTGACTCAATAGGTAAGACGACCTGGGATATTTCATTAGCATCAGTAAGAAAGTTAGGACTCGTAGTTAGTTTTGGAAGCGCTTCAGGTAATCCTCCTTTATATGATGTTGCAAAGGATGGGGTTAAAAATTCAGCATATATACATAGAGCAACCATGGTTAATTATATGACCTCACCAGAAATTGCCAGAAAGAGTGCTGAAAGTGTTTTTGAAATGATTAAAAATGGAAGTATTAAACTTAACTTAAATATGGACTATCATCTTGATGATATTGTGAGAGTACATAAAGATGCTGAGGCAAGAAAAACAGTTGGACAGATTGTAATGAAGGTTTAAAGATGCTTTGTTAGGAAGCTCAAATTATCAAGAGATGGAGATAATTTTCCGGAGTGGATATCTTTAGTCACATTTACAATTTCAGTATTTATTGGCGTATCAATACCGTACTCTCTGCCTAAATCAGAGACCAAACCGTTGATTTCATCAACCTCACTATATCTACCTTTGAGATGATCATGGAATACTGCATCCCTTGCATTTGGTCCAATATCCTTAATTAACTTATCTAACATAAGCTCAATTGGGTTATTAGAATTATTAATTTGTTCTTCTGATAAGCCGAATATTGGAACAATCTTATAGCCATGTTTTTGTCCAACACTTAGAGCTTCTGTTCCGATTTTCATAACTGCTTCTTTCATTTTTGGTATTTTAAAACCCTCATAAAGATTCGACCCCAACATTGCGAAGGGTCCCATGCACATTGCGTTAATGATTAGTTTCATCCATTTTGCTGAAATGATATCTTCTACAATATTAACTTTTCCGACTGATGAAAGTATTTCTCTAATTTCGTCCAATCGATTTTTCATCACTTCTGTATTTGTGCCAATACCAAACCAAGTTTTTTCATTGATCGTATCTCTTTGAATAATTCCTGGAGTAAATAATTCTGATGAGCATTCAACAACACATGCAATTGTTCTCTCAGGTCCTACAATCGAAGAAATTCGCTCTGCTGTCATTGCGTTTTGAACGCCAACTAAAATTCCATCAGATGCCAAATATGGCTCTATTAATTTTGTTATCCATTTAGTGTCATAGGCTTTTACAAATAAAAAAACATAATCAAATTTGTGATTAATTTCTGCCAAATAACATAAGTGCTGAGCTTTTACAGTCACATTTCTTGTTTCATTTGGAAGGTTGATGGTTAACCCATCTATATTCATCGCGTTGACATGAGCAGGCCACTGATCAATTAGTGTCACATCATAACCGGCTGCAGTGATGTCGGCGGCTGCACAAGATCCGTTAGCCCCGGTTCCTAAAATTGCGATTTTTTTATCTTTTAATAACATTAAAATAATATATCACCGCAGTTACATGGACGCAATCTTACTCTGATCGGCATGCGCTTAGCGAAATAACATCTGAAGTCTAAGCCAAATATGACTATTGACTATTAAGAACTAAATTGGTTAGATGAAATGATGAGAAATTTACTGAGATTGTTGTCAATTCCAATGTTGGGGAGGTTTAAAATGAAAGTAAAAACCGTCGACGTAACAACTGCAAAACAATGGCTGGATAAAAACCAAGCCATTTTGATTGATGTACGTGAGCCCGCTGAATATGCCTCTCAAAAGATTGCAGGCGCAGCATTGCACCCTGTCGGCTCGATTTCCGTTAACAGCATCCCGCAGACAGATAAAAAGATCCTCATATACTGCCAAAAAGGAGCGCGCGGCAGTAATGCTTGCCAGAAGTTGATGACAGAAAATGAGGCACTGGAGGTCTATAATATCGAGGGTGGTATCGATGCATGGCAGCAGGCAGGACTTCAAACAGAGAGCAGTTAAAAGAAGATATTTATTTGCCTGGTTCTAACAAAAACTATTTATATTTTTCTCTATATTGTTCTCTAATTTCGTCGGGCCATGTAGAGATAATAAAATCTAAGAGAGAATAGATTTCATCATCGCTCAGCTCCTCGAATCCTCTCATATTCCCCTCATAATTGGGATCAAAGTGTTTTATTCCATATTTAATTATTTTAAATAGCTGTTCAGGTGAATGATGCCATGTATGCCCTGTTCCGTTTAATGGCGGAGGTAAATTATTACCATCAACATCTTTTTTAGTTCTCCAGAATTTATTGCCCGCCAGTTCATTGCCGTGGCAGCTGGAGCATTTCTCTTTGTATATACTTCTTCCATCATCAATCCTGCTGAGCAACACCTCTTTAGAAATTATATTATTTGAACCATCTAAATTAGAATATTGATCGAAAGACTCGTCTGGCTTGCTAGTAATATAAAAGATACTAATTATTACAGATACAAGTATTATAATAGAGAATTTTTTCATTCCAAGTATCCAACAATTGAGGTTTTCTTGCTGATCCTAATCTATTTTGTAATTTTTTCGTTATCAGACAGTATACCATTTCCGTTGAGATCAACATAATAATAATCATCCTCAATAATGCTGAAAAGGTATCAATTTCTACTTTTTTTTGCCAGGCTTACCTGTTCTGAGGTCTATCCTGCCTTTTCTTTTTTTAATGTGAGATAGTCGTCTTTTTTCTCTTCGGTACTCTCTAATAATACTTTTTATCATCTAAGCCTCTTAATATTGAGAATTAGTAAGGGATTATGTCCCCTTGCCAGTCAATTAATTTACCACTAAATGTATGGTCTACACGGTTAATTTGATTAACCAGATAATCAATTGATTCTTCCCTAGAAAATACTTTGTATGCTCTTATTTTCTCAGAAAATGGATCCGATAAATTTGTTTTCACAGTTCCAGGATGAAGTCCAATACAGATAGCATTCTTATTCTTATATGAGAGTTCTATTGATAAGGTTTTTATGAGCATATTAAGAGCTGCTTTTGATGCTCTGTAACTATACCATCCGCCAAGGTTGTTGTCTGATATACTTCCTATTCTGGCGGACATAAATGCTATTAGTGATGTATTTTCTTTTGATAAAAGTGGCACAAAATGTTTAGAAACCATGAATGGTATGAAGGTATTTGCTTCGAAAGTCTTTAGAAGGAAATCTTGGTTTATTTCTTTGTAAGCTCTTTCAGGCATTGCACCATTTGAATGCAGTAAACCAACTGTGTTCAGAATAATATTGATAGCCCCGTATTGCTTTTGAATATCGTGAGCGCATTTTGCCATGGATTCTTCATCGAGCATATCAACTTCAATTTGATGATCCTGTGTTTTTTTACGAACGACTTCTATGACAATATTGTTTGCATCAAGCTGTTTAATCTTCTCAACAAACGCAGAACCAATCCCTCCGGTAGCACCAACTACAACTACTTTTGCGTTCTGAAATTTATTTTTAGTATTTGTTTTCATAAGAATCTCCAATTAATACAACGTTATTGGTAAAAAGTTAGATTAATCATGGTAATGAATGATCTTTTTTCTAGAAAAAAACGTTTAAATTCTGTTACATATGTTATGTAACAATAAAATAAAAAATAATGTTGGAAGTAAACAAGGACTTAGTAAAAAAATTTCAAGCTGAAAAGAATACCAAAGACTTTGAAGTTATATTTAATTATTTTGCACCAAAAATAAAATCTTTATTGATGAGAAGTGGTGCTGATGGAGCTCAGGCTGAAGATATTATGCATGATACGATGATAAATATTTGGGAGAAAATCCATATGTACAATCCTGATAAAGGATCCTTCAGTTCATGGGTTTATACCATCGCAAGAAATAATAGGATTGATTTACTAAGAAAAAAATCTTCACAACCTTACACAGATATTTCAGAAGTTGAAATTGCTTCAGACAATGAAAGTGGTTTAGACATTGTCGAGCAAAAATCAATTTCTGCCCATGTTAAAAAGGCGATTGAATTGTTGCCCTTAAAACAAAGAAAAGTCATTGAGTTATCATTTGTTAATGACTTAACTCAAGAAGAAATAGCGGGTGAATTGAATATTCCAATTGGAACAGTCAAGTCACGTATGAGGCTAGCTTATCAAAAGATGAAAGATAATCTTAAGGAATTACAAGCATGAAACAACATCCAGATCTATCAACATTAATGTCATATTCAAGCGGAACTTTGAGCTTGGCTTTTAGTACTCTTGTTACATCACACATAGAAACTTGTGACCATTGTAAAGAAATTGTGCAAATTGGAAATGAGCTTGGTGCATCAATGATGAAGAATGACATCGGAAACAAAGATAAGACAGAAGATTTCAATGAGTTTTTAATTAAACTCAACAATAAAAGTAACAAGTCTGAAATTAAAGAGATCGATTTTGATCTTAACTCTGAAGTTCCAGCTTCCTTGCAGAGATATATCGGAACAGATCTAGATCAAATTCAGTGGTCTTTCTTTGCTCCTGGCATCCAAAAAAGCCAAGTAAAAATCAGTGATAAATCCAATTGTCACTTAACTTTTTTAAAGATTAAGCCAAATAAGAAAATACCTGAGCATGGACATAAAGGCAGCGAATTAACCCTTGTGTTAAAGGGTGCTTTTGAAGATGAAAATGGCACTTATGCTGCTGGAGACATTGCTGACCATGACACATCAACACACCATGAACCAGTTGTAAGCTCAAAGGAAGATTGTATTTGTGTGATTGCAACTGATGGCCCAATGGTCTTTAAGAGTATGATTGCAAATATGTATCAATCAATTGTACGTATTTAAATAAATGCCCCATAAATGGAAGTCAGCTTGGATTACTGGTGCAAGCTCTGGCATCGGTAAAAACCTTGCAATAGAACTAGCAAAAAAAGGCATTAAAGTCTTCGCTTCAGCTCGCCGTGAAGAAAGGCTATCTGAAATCAGTAAAATATCTGAAAACATAATCCCATTAGTTATGGATGTAACAGATGAGAAAAAGCTGACAGAAGATACAAAAATATTTACAGAGGATACCAACAACCTTCCAGATTTAATAATACTCAATGCCGGCATAAGCAGACTATTCACGGTAGATAATTTGGATCAAAATTTTGATCTCGTGAAGGAGTCCATAGATATAAATTATTTTGGAGTGATGAATTGTCTTAAAATTATTATTCCTCATTTCATAAAAAGAAAAAGTGGTCATATAGCAATTATGGCTTCTGTAGCTGGTTATAGAGGACTTCCTAATTCAATAGCATATAGCCCAACCAAAGCTGCCTTAATAAATTTAGCAGAGGTACTCAAATCAGAACTGCGTCAGTATGGTATTACCGTTTCATTGATCAATCCTGGTTTTGTTGATACGGATGCGACGAAGGTAAATAAGTTTCCGATGCCAAGTATGGTATCTATAGAATATGCAACCAAGAAAATAATAACAGGACTAGAAAAATCAAAGTATGAAATTATATTCCCATTTTTCTTTGGTTTAGCTCTCAAGATGATGAAAATTATGCCGAATAGACTTTATTTTTATTTCGTAAATAAGATGGTTTGGAAAAAGTAACCTAATTTTTTGGTTTAAATTTAAATACATTTACAAAAATTGATTTCTCAATAAACCCTGCCTCACAATATGATAAGTAATAATTCCAAATTCTTTTAAATTTATCATCATACCCCATCGTCTTTATTTTCGACCATTTAGTGTTAAATCGTTCTCTCCATATTTTCAGTGTTTTTGCATAAGAAAGATTGAGTTCATCTAAGGTTTCAATTTCTAATCCACTCGAGATGGCAATATCTTTTAAGTATTTTTGACTTGGTAAAAACCCCCCAGGGAAAATATATTTTTGAATGAAGTCTACTTGGTTACTATACTCATCAAATTTATCATCTGCTATAGTAATACCCTGGATAATAGCGTGGCCATCACTTTTTAGACATTTTTTTATTGTATCAAGATAAATGGGTAAATATTTTTTTCCGACTGCCTCAATCATTTCTACAGAGACGATCTTGTTATATTTAGAGTCAGTATTTCGATAATCTTGTAATTTAAAGTCACATTTCTTATTTGATGATTTAAGATTCAGTGCGCGTGCAAACTTTAGCTGTTCATCAGAGATCGTAATAGCATCAATATTGATATTGTTTTTATTAAATAAATATTGTGACAATGTGCCCCATCCGCAGCCTATTTCAAGCAGGGTATCATCATCTTTAATATCTAGGTATGCGTTCAATTTTTGTAATTTATTATTTTGGGCCTCTTCCAATGTTTTGTTATCTTCATTAAAGTGAGCACTCGAATATTGCATGCTATCGTCAAGCCATTCAGCAAAGAAGTCATTACCCATATCGTAATGAGCTCTTATATTTTTTCTTGCTCCGCTTATGCTGTTCCACCTGAGCACATGACTAAGGTATGATAGATTGAGTTTTAAGATTTTAAATGGAGCCATATTATCAAATTTTTCTTTATTTCTGAGGTAGAATATAAAGAAACTTGTTAAATCAGAGCATTCAATATCACCATTTACGTAACAGTCGCTGAATGCATTTGCCCTACTGGTGAAGAAATTCCAGACAATCTTATAATTATTGAATTTCATATAAAGATCAGTTTCTTCTGATCCTAGTAAGTGCTCTGAACCATCAGGAAAAATAATTCTTATTGATCCCTCTGGCTCCCAACTAAATAATTTCTTTATATATTTCTTTATCATTTAACTTATGTCTTGTGCGTTAATGTAACATATTTGAATTTTTTCTGCTTTGGGTTTCTTTTTGAATTTCATCCCCTTAAAATATAGTTTTAGGGCTTCGTAGTGTATAGCGGTAATTACTTTAAATGTCAGGAATAAATTACTTCTGAAAGTTTTCATAAGATTTTTATGATTTAGCTCAAATTTTTGACCACAGAAGTAAGCATTTATAATCGGTTCATCATCCACTTTCAAATTTATTCCAATTTGGAAAGATTGCTCATTATCTTTTATATGGAAAGTGTATACTCCGTTATCTCCATTAAACGGTGAAATGAATAACTTCTTGTCGCACCTTTGGTAAATTATTTCTTCTTTGTTATTATTTGGTAATACATAGATTACTCTCTGTCCAAATGTGTTATTTACCTCATAAATGATTAGTTCAATTTTATTAGACTCATCAAATCCTAGATAGATTGTTATTGGATTAAATACATACCCCAATACTCTTGGGTAAGAAATTATTGAAAACCTAGAAATAGGATTATTTGTTTTTGTATTTTCAATAATCTCAGATAGAAAATCTTTTAAAGATTTCCCATTCCCATGGTCAGTATCAAAAAAACTAAAGAGATTAAATTTATTGTAGGATAAAAACCTAGAATTTTTGCCAATATCCTCTAGGTTGTTTGAGTCAACCTCTAGCGCAAAAACATTATAATGAAGTTTGTGCTTAATTGGGTTTATTCGCTTATGTACTACTTTGCCAACGAGGATACTGTTATTCATCATAGTATTATCATAATAAATTTCTGATTAAACCGCTATTCTATTTGAGCCTTCTTTTACCTTCCATGGTCTTGCTTTTTTTAGTATGTCTTCTGAAACTATGAGTCCGCTCTGTATTCCATCTTCGTGAAACCCATAACCTAAATAGCTGCCGCATACCCAAATATTATTGTTACCCTGTCTTTTCATAATTTCTTTTTTTGTATTTTTATTGTCTAAATCAAAAATTGGATGGGAGAAATGAATTTGTTTATGTATTTGATTTTCTTGAATTTGATTTTCGGGATTTAGAGTAAGAAAATAATTTGTTTGACTATCAATTTTTTGGATACTATTTAGCCAGTAGGTTACAGATAATTTTGAACTATCTTTGTTAGAACGTATATAGTTCCAGCTCGCCCATATATTTTTTGAGTTAGGCATTAGATTTGAGTCAGAGTGTAATATGCCTAAATTTTCTTGATATTTAAACTTATTCAATAGAACCGCTAATTGCTCATCAACTGACTCAATTAATTTTTTACTTTCATTTGCAGGTGAAGCTAAAATTAATTTGTCGTAAATATCTGTCTTACCATCATCCAAAATAATCTCAAATTTTTCTGCTTTTTTTTCTATCTTTATAATGTTTGCGCTTAGTTTGATTTTAATTTTATTTGTTTTTTTGATTGCCTCGACATATTCTCTACTTCCACCGGCTACTGATTTCCATTTGGGTCTGTTCTTTAGCTTGAATAATCCGTGATTGATGAAGAAGCTAACAAAATCATGGGCAGGGTAGGATAACATCTCATTGTCATCGCAAGACCATATGGCGCTACACATCGGGATTATATGGTTTTCTATAAAGAAGTCTGATAGTTTCTCAGCCTTCAGGAAGTCTAATAGCGTTGTATCAGTGGTATATTTTTTGATATTTATTTGAGCTTTTGAATAGAATCTTATTATCGATAATAATTGTCCCCAATGCTTTAAACTAAATAAATTCTTGCTTTGCCCAAAGTAACCACCTAATCCTGAACCCGAATATTCATAACCTTTTATTTTGTCTGAAACTGAAAAGCTCATATCAGAGTCATGGGACTGTACATCTAACTTTTGGAATAGTTGAATAAGATTCGGATAGGAAAGCTCGTTAAACACCATGAAGCCTACATCAACGGGGACAACTTTATTGTGTTTCTCATCTACAAGTATTGTATTCGCGTGACCCCCTATATAATTATTTTTTTCAAATAATGTGACATTGTGGGTTTGAGATATATGCCATGCAGAAGATAATCCTGATATTCCACCACCAATTATTGCAATTTTTTCAGACAAGGTATTTCTCAATAGTTATTACTTTTGTGATCTATGCAATATTTGTAAACGTTATATCCCTATCATTCAAATGGTAATGCTATGACAAAATACTTAATAACATATATTATTGTTTTAACAATATTCCTGCTAATAGACGCAATATGGTTGGGCTTTATTGCAAAAAAATTCTACTTTGGAAATCTTGGGTACATTCTTGCTGATAAACCAAACATGCAAGCTGCAGCCATTTTTTATTCACTATACGTGGTTGGTATACTTATCTTTTCTACAATACCTGCTTTGAGAGATGGAAGTGCAAATACAGCACTCATTTATGGAGCATTATTTGGATTTTTTGCTTACCTTACATATGATATGACAAATTACTCAACGTTGAAGGATTGGCCACTACAAGTATCCATTGTTGATACTATATGGGGTACAGTATTAACTGGATTATCGTCATATATCGGGTATCATATCTCAAAATTATTTGTAAACTTTTCATAAGATAAAACATAGAAAATTTATATATTCTTTTGCTAAGTTTGATTGTCACATCAAATAAGTTATGGAATAATGATAACTTATTAAAATCAAAGTATTTAAGATAAGGGAATTATAAATGCAACACGATATACCAATGAGGCCTTACGGGCCCACTGCTGGGAGGGAGCACCTCAACGATAAGCCTAGACCAAAGACAAAAACAGTCGATTTTCATATTCACATGAGAATTCTTGAAGCAGATAAACTCATTGGTGATAGAATTCCCGATGACTCAAATGTTCAACTCAGATTTGCAAGTCAGGCATCAAAAGAACAAACTCTTAAACATCATTCTGAAAGAGCCCCTTATTTGACAGATATGAACTATAGACTTCCAGATATGGAAAAAATGCAAGTTGATATTGCTGCATTATCTTGCGCACCAAGACAATTTTATTACTCAACTGAGGCTTCTCTTGGCCATGAGTCAAGCCAAATAGTAAATGATGGAATTCATAAGGCCGTTAATGAAAATAAGTCAACACATGTGGGCTTGGGAACAGTTCCATTACAAGATACTGACTTAGCAATAAAAGAACTAAAAAGATGTATCAATGAACTTGGATTTAAGGGCATACAAATTGGAGCAAGAGTGAAAGAGGATGAAGAGTTATCATCTGAAAGGCTCTATCCTTTTTGGGAAGCGGTACAAGAGCTCAATATCCCAATGCTGATACACCCATCATCATTCTCAAGTCCACGATTATCAAAATATCATATGATGAACATTATCGGGAATCCATTAGATACCACAGTCGGGGTCCATTATTTGATATTTGGTGGTGTGTTAGAAAAATTCCCTAACTTAAAATTTGTTTTAAGTCATGGGGGTGCATTTGCATCACATTACTTTGCGAGAATGGATCATGCATATGGTGCGCGGCCAGATTGCAGGGAAGACATACACATGAAGCCAAGTTACTATCTCTCGAAATTTTATTTTGACACTCTTGTTTTTTCTAATGAACAATTAAATTTCTTAATAAAGCAATATGGAGTCGATCGTATCTTACTTGGAACAGACTATCCATTTGATATGGCTGAATTTAACCCAGTTGAACATGTTTACCAAATACCAGAACTGACTGAGTCAGATAGAGAAAAGATTTGTGGTTTAAATGCATTAGATCTTATGGGAATCGACGAGGGATTCTTTAAGTAACTGTTTGGTTTTAAATTGAAGACTATATATTTACTTCGTCACGCGAAATCCAATTGGGCTAATCCATATCAGACTGATAAAGATAGAGTGCTTGCTGATAGAGGGGTCAATGATGCGGTCCTCCTTGGAAGTTACGTTAAAAAAAATAATCTAAACCCAAACATCATCTATTGTTCGACTGCTCAGAGATGTAAGCAGACTTTGGCTTTGGTGAACTTGGAATCTAATATAGAAAAAAAGTACATCATATATGATGATGATCTATATGGGTGCCATGTATCTTTTCTGCTAAACATCCTATTCTATCAACATGAAGAAATTAATTCTATATTATTAGTTAACCATGAACCCACTCTATCGGATTTGGTAAACTTCTTAGTTCCAAGAAAGAAGATTCTTGAAACAGATTATAAAAAATATAATACATGTGGATTTTCAATACTTAAATATAAGGTGAATGATTGGTCAGATATTAATCAAGAGAATTTAGCTTGTTTTGAATTTGTTATACCGAAAAATTTATAACCAATCTTTCTCAAAAATCTTATCACCATTTTCATCAATGATAATTTTAGCTTTTCTGATAATACACTCTACAGCATCTTCTTTTTTGCTAAATGTGTCAGTCCTAATAAAGTATGCTTCTTGGTATTCATCTGTATCTTTTATAATTTTCCCCTCTGTTGTAAAGGAGCCACCGTTTTTTTTTGGTTTAGGAATAATCTTATATTCTTTGTAGCCAAGGCTCTCTTCATTTTTAGGAGAGCTACCTAATAGATCTTTGATTAATTTGAACATTGCTTGTCTTCCAATATTGGATTATTAGTTATTTAATAAATACAAAATATGAAATATACTATATGTAATAAGATTATGTGTCTAATAAAAGTCATTTAATCTGTAAAACTAATAAAATATTTTTGAATAACTCAGTAATTTAATAAATTTATTTGAGAACTTATTCAAAATAAAAAAATTAAAACAGTAAGTTGTATAGGAGTTAATTATGGGAATATCTGGTTTTTGGCAATGGGTGGTAATTGGTTTAATTGTACTATTGCTATTTTCAAGGCCAGGAAAGATCTCTAAACTGCTTGGTGATCTTGGGGTTGGTCTAAGAAGTTTCAGAGACGGTGTAAAAGGTGAAATCAAAGAAACCGATGATGACACTGACGATTCCAATAAGGATTCAAAGTAAAAGCGTAATTGATGTTTAATATCGGCTGGCAAGAACTTCTAATTATTTCGGTTGTTATAGTTTTAATACTTGGTCCCAAAGAGCTACCGACAGCTCTAAACACATTCTTAAAATTTTCCAGAAAAGTAAAACGCATTTCAAGAGATTTTCTCGAAGAGACTGAGAGTATTCTTAGTAAGGAAGATCTCGATAAAGTAAAAGAAACTATGAGAGATATTAATTACAATAATAATCTCACAAAAGAAATTGATGAAATTAAAAATATTAAAGAATAAAAAAGTCGCACTAAGAGTTTAGATATAATGAGTGATACCGAAGAATTAGGTGATAAAAAAATGTCAATTTTAGAGCATATTGCTGAGTTACGATCTAGATTGATATACTCATTTGTATTCTTTATTTTTATCTTTTTTATATCAATAATAAATTTTAAATTTATAAATTTTGATACAAGCATTTCTGCACAAATATATATTTTTTTACAGCAACCACTCGCAGAGTTAATAAACGAGCGGGGAGGGCGAATGATATTTACAGCATTGCATGAAGGCTTTTTTACGCAAATCAAAGTAGCTTTTTATTTGGCATTGTTTATTTCATTACCTCTAATTCTCATTCAGATCTGGAAATATATCTCTCCAGGTCTATACAAAAATGAGAAAAATATCTTTCTACCTTTCATGCTTGCCACACCGTTTCTTTTTTTACTGAGTTTTATCATGGTTTATTATGTTGTGATGCCAATCGCCTGGAATTTCTTTCTTTCATTCGAACTTCCCTCCAATGGCTCAGGGTTGCCAATTGAAGTTGAACCAAGGATTTCTGAATATTTATCACTCGTTATGAGACTAATTCTCGCTTTCGGAATCTGTTTCCAATTACCAATTCTAATACTACTTTTAGTTAGAATTGGGATAATTGATGTTAAATGGTTAACCTCAAAGAGAAAATATTGCATACTTTTTTCGTTTGTAATTGCTGCAATTTTAACTCCACCAGATGTAATAAGCCAATTTTTATTAGCACTACCCTTAATACTACTATACGAAATTTCGATAATCCTAGCCATTTTTATGAAAAAAAAGAATAAGAATTAACATACCAATTGAATATATGGCCTATGCAAATTATATTAATATAGGATATAAAAATTAGGATTAATTAATATGGTCTTTATGCATACATTAATGTTTGTTCAATGGATCGCGGGTCTTATTGTTTGGCTGCTAATATTAAATGTTTTAACTGAATGGCTATTACATTTTGGTATATTGAATTCTAGGCATTATATAGTTTCAGTGATAGCTGACTTTCTTTACAAAATGACTGCACCTATTCTGAACCCAATTAGAAGATACATACCATCATATAATGGTCTTGATTTTAGTCCCCTAATTGCAATCTTTATATTATTTATCATTAAAGATCTCATTAACATCTTGATTATTAATATTTAATAGTATCGGAGAAACGCATTGGTAGTTCATCCAAAATATCATCATAAATTAATTGATGGTAAAGTTATTTCAGCCAGAGTGCTTGATGAGGTAACGTCATCAATAAATGAAATAAAAAAAAACGGAGTTACACCAACTTTAGCTGTCGTACTAGTTGGAGATGATCCTGCAAGTGCCGTATATGTGAGAAACAAAAAGCTTATGTGTGAGAAAGTTGGTATTCACTCACTTGAATATAAGTTGGAGAGTACAACAACAGAAACTGAATTATTAGAGCTGATAGATAGGCTAAATAAGGACGATGATGTTAATGGTATTTTGGTACAGTTTCCTCTTCCTGCTCACATAAACAAACAAACTATCATTAATTTCATTAACCCAAATAAAGATGTTGATGGATTGCATCCTATCAACGCGGGCAAATTAATGAATGGAATCGAAAGCTTGGTCCCATGTACACCACAAGGGTCTCATATTATGATTAAATCAATAGTAGAGGATCTATCTGGGATGAATGCTGTTGTGATTGGCAGATCTAATTTAGTAGGGAAACCAATGTGCCAATTATTAACAAACTCCAATTGTACAGTTACACAGGTTCATTCAAAAACGAGAAATATTGAGTCATATACTAAGAGAGCAGATATACTTATTGCTGCTATTGGTATTCCTAAATTTGTTAATGCTGATTGGGTTAGAGAAGGTGCGATAGTTATAGATGTTGGAATAAATAGAATAACTTATGAACGAGATGGCGAAACAAAAACTAAATTAGTTGGCGATGTCGATTTCGACGGGGTTATAGAAAAAGTTGCATCTATTACGCCTGTTCCAGGCGGAGTTGGTTTGATGACAGTAGCATGTTTGATGAATAACACACTTAAGGCTACAAAATTTCAGATGGAATTGTGATCAACTATTATTTTTATTTCTTTTCGCGAGTAATCTAAGTCTTAACGCGTTTATTTTTATGAATCCACCTGCATCTGATTGATGGTAATCTGTATCACTATCCTCAAAGCTAACGAGATCAGTATCATAAAGAGAATGATTACTACTCCTGTTAGATATAAGTATATTACCTTTATATAATTTAAGAGTAATCTCTCCGGTGACGTATTTCTGGGCTTCATCAATTGCTTTTTGGAGCATTTCTCTTTCTGGTGAGAACCATAGCCCATTATATATTAACGTTGCATACTTTGGCATTAACTCATCTTTTAAATGCATTGTTCCTGAGTCCAAAGTTAATTCTTCTATGGCTCTATGCGCCTTCAATAAAATTGTCCCGCCGGGTGTTTCATATATACCTCTGCTTTTCATACCAACAAATCTATTTTCAATTAGATCTAATCGTCCAATTCCATTGTTTTTACCTAATTCATTTAATTTTTCAAAAAGTGAAGCTGGAGATAGTTTTACACCATCAATTGAAATTGGATCTCCACATTCAAAACCTATTGTCACTGTAGTTGGTGTATTGTTTGCATCATCAATTGATAGGGTTCTTTGAAAAATATATTCTGGAGGTTCATTTTCTGGATTTTCAATCAATTTACCTTCAGATGATGTGTGCAGAATGTTAGCGTCAACTGAAAAAGGAGCCTCACCTTTTTTATCTTTTGGAATTGGGATCTGGTTTTGTTCAGCAAATTCAATTAACTTAGATCTTGATGTTAGTTCCCAGTCTCTCCAAGGAGCAATGACTTTGATTGATGGGTTCAGAGAATAATAACCAAGTTCAAATCTAACCTGGTCATTACCTTTTCCTGTAGCTCCATGACACACAGCGTCTGCACCAGTTTCTTCTGCAATTTCTATTTGCCTTTTTGCAATTAATGGTCTCGCAATAGCTGTTCCAAGTAGATATTGACCTTCATAAAGTGTGTTTGCTCTAAACATTGGAAAAATATAATTTTTAACAAATTCTTCTCTAAGATCTTCTATGTAGATTTGTTTAACGCCAAACATTTCTGCTTTCTTTCGAGCGGGTTCAATTTCCTCGCCTTGACCTAAGTCTGCAGTAAATGTTATTACCTCGCAATTATATTGATTTTGTAGCCATTTTAAAATTATTGATGTATCTAGACCGCCGGAATATGCTAGCACTACTTTTTTTATATTATTTGTCATAACTAAAGATATAAAATATTAATTAATTAAAGTATATTACTTTTTATCCCGTAACCTTAATGTTTCAGACTTCAATTGACCACAAGCTGCTAAAATATCCTGTCCTCTTGGTTTTCTTATTGGAGCTGAGAATCCAGCATTATTTAATACAGCTGAAAACTTCTTTATTTGTTCCATATCTGAACAAATATAGTTAGAACCGGGCCACGGGTTAAATGGAATAAGATTAATTTTTGCTGGTATATTTCTGAGTAATTTTATAAGTGCCTTGGCGTCAGTTAAACTATCGTTTACATCCTTCAACATTACATATTCAAAAGTGATTTTACTTGAGTTTTTTAGCCTTGGATAATTTTCGCATGCACTAATCAACTCTCTAATTGGGTATTTCTTGTTTATTGGAACCAGTATATCTCTTACTTCGTCAGTTGCAGCATGTAAAGATACTGCAAGTGATACACCAATTTCACTACCCACCCTTTCAATAAATGGAACTATACCTGATGTAGAGAGGGTAACCCTTCTCTTTGATAAGGCTAAACCGTCACAATCTGTCATTATCAACAATGCTTTCTTTACATTATCAAAATTGTAAAGTGGCTCACCCATTCCCATAAGCACAACATTTGTTATCTTCCTTATGTTGTTTGGGTTATTTCGATGCCAGTCATCCAATCTATCTTTTGCAATTAACAATTGAGAGATAATCTCATCGGCTGTGAGATTTCTGACAAGTTTTTGTGTTCCAGTATGACAAAAAGAACAATTTAGCGTACACCCAATTTGGCTAGATATGCATAGGGTTCCTCTGTTTTTCTCGGGAATAAATACAGTTTCAATTTGATTATTGGTAGAGTTATTTTTAGACTCAAGATCTATTAGCCATTTTATTGTACCATCACTCGATTTCTGCTCCATTGCTATAGAGTCCCGCATAAATGTATATTTTTTAGATAGCTCATTTAGAAGCTCTTTAGGCATATTTTTTATTTCAGAAAATTCTTTTACACCCCCTAGGAATGTCCAATTCCATAGTTGTTTTGTTCGCATGGAATTATGCTTCGTTGGGATGTCATAATTTTTGAAATCTTCGAGAAGTTCCGATTGTAATTTACCATATACTGTCTGTAAATTACTTCTATCACCGCCTTTTGACGGTAATTTTTCATGAACGGTAATCATCATTAAATCTTATAATGGTTTGACTATGGAATTCAAGGACATATTGAGTCTAGTTCTTGAAGACTTCTAATTACCCCTTTGAGGGAGTAGTGATCAGTTGTATTTGTTCCAAATTCTGATGTACCTTTAATAATCATTTGGTACCCTTTTTTCATTGCTTCAACGATCTTTTGTTCTTCATCTTCAGTAACTAACCAAGCTCTCTCTCTTTCTTCATCTGTGGCCAATCTGAATGTACTATTTAATATTTTAATTGATATAGAAGTCTCATCTTTTAATTTATATCCGATATATAAACTTGGCTGATTGTAATTTTTCCCGTTGAGTTTAATCTTTGATATAAAAAAATTTGGGTTCCAATTTTTATCAGTTGGATCTTGTTTAATAGGTGTACTCGCAATATAGCAGAGATTTTCACCATTAATTTCATGTGTGAATACTCGCCAATCACCGAATCTACTTTTCAGTTGTGGTTCTACACTAGCAGCATATAAGTTTGTTACGAATAAAAAAGATAAAAGGATAACACTGAAGTGTATTAAATTTTTTCTAGATAGGAGCATAAATAGTTAATTCCATAAACATTATTAGAATAAAAATAAATTATTTATTTTTAGTAAACAAATATAAATATTGAGTGTTTCTATTTTGTTTTTTTCCCAATCGTTTTTAATCTATCGTACATGACGATAGCTCCAGCTATTGCTACATTAAGAGAAAATTTTGTTGGTATTTTTATTATAAAATCGCATTTTTTTATTGTTTCGGGTGATAGAAAGCCTTTTTCTGGACCCAAAATATACATAGCTTGTATTGGGTGGACAAAATTTGGCAAATCATCAGCATCGTCGGTAATCTCAATACCAACTAATTTACATCCTTTTGGGATCATTACATCCTCAATCTTATCCCATTCGTAGTAGGGTAAATGCAAACCAGACTTTGAAGTATCGGATTTATTTAATTTTGTAATATTTTCTTTTACTCTTTGATGTGGATTTACCGTGAAAACTGAGTTAGCTCCAAATGCATGGGCGGATCTAATCAAATTTCCAAGATTCATTGGTTTGGAGATATTCTGGACTCCAACTGAAAAATATCCACGTGTAATGTTTTTTATGTCTGTCATTATTTATCTGATCTAATTTTATCTTCAATTAAATCAATTTGATTCGCGAGATTGATATCTTTTTCTGTAATCATTCCTTTATCATGTGTTGTTAACTCAATATGAACCTTGTTATAACTGTTTGACCAATCGGGATGATGGTCAATATTTTCTGCTTCTATCGCTACTTTATTCATGAATAACCAAGCAGTTTTAAAATCTTTAAACTTGAAGTCTTTAACTAATTTTGTTTTTTCTGGATTTGTAGGCCAAGGTGCCGGTGGTTTAACAGTCATAATTTACCTCAATTGCATTTTTATTTGATTATAACATTCTCAAAATTTATAGTTTGATTGTATAATAATCATATAATCTACTTGATTTCCAGTTCTACAATCACTTATATATATAGTATAAGAAATTTTATGGAGACAAAAATGGAACCAAACACTTATAGTAAATCCTCTTACGCTGCTGCCGAAATTGATCAAGGTTTACGCACGTACATGTTAAGAGTATATAATTACATGGCTATTGGTCTTTTGATCACTGCTGTGGTGGCTTATTTCGCCGCTGTATCTGGTGTTTACATTGCTTTAGCACAAACCCCACTAATTTGGGTAATAATGCTTGCACCTCTTGGGATGGTCTTCTATCTTAGCGCAAGAATTACAAGGATGTCCTTTAGTGCGGCCCAAGCATCTTTTTGGGTTTTCTCAGGTTTAATGGGATTGTCATTGTCATATATTTTTCTTGCGTACACAGGAAACAGTATTTCTCGCGTATTTTTAATAACCTCAGGCGCCTTTGGAGCTCTGAGTATTTATGGTTATACCACTAAAAAAGATTTATCAGCTTGGGGAGCTTTCCTATTTATGGGTCTGATCGGCATTATCCTAGCTTCTATCGTAAATATATTTATCGGTTCAAGTGGAATGCAATTTGGTATATCTGTTTTGGGTGTTCTAATTTTTGCTGGATTTACAGCATACGATACACAGCAAATAAAAGAAATTTATTATCAAGGTGATAGTTCTGATATATCAGGTCGAAAAGCAATTATGGGTGCATTAAGATTGTATCTTGATTTCATCAACCTATTTATATTATTGATTCAACTATTCGGACAAAGAAGATAGTAATTTAAATTATTTTATATTTACTCTTATCTTTTTCTAAGATTTTTAAAACAAGGGGAAGTTCGCTTCCCCTTTTTAATATCCTACCATCTGTACTTTTGATTTGATACATTCCTTGTGAGTTTTTTAGTTTTGGTATTTTATAAATACTAAATTGCGGTAATTCATTTGTTTTCTTATACACGGAAAAAATTGCCTGATCATTTAAAGTATCAATGGTATAATCCTTCCATTCTCCTGACACGACTTTCCGCCCATATATAATTAGTATTGAATTAAGTTCTTCACGTGAAAATGCTGTAATTTTATTTTGTATATTTTTTTTTGGAGAATTTGAGTGATTATCCCAATCATTCTTTGTATTTAAAGGGGCATATTTTTTTATATTTAAAATATTTGTCATCGAACCAATTTATATTCCTATTTTAAGTTTAGCATACATAAAAAAATCACTAATAGAAAGATAATCTGTTGGAAAATAAATTATCGTTACCTATATAAATAGAAACATTACTTATCTAATAAATAGGGAATTTTTGAGGGAAAAAATGGCTAAACAACCGATAAAAAAAGAATTTACAGCTGAGGTAAGCAGATTACTTCAAATTCTTACTCATTCTATATATTCAAATAAAGAAATATTTCTTCGAGAACTAATATCAAATGCATCTGATGCCTGTGATAAATTAAGATATCTAGCAGCAAAACAGTCAGACCTCAAAACTGAAGAGTTAAAAATAAATATCAACATTGATGAAAAAGCTAAATCTATTACTATCACTGATAATGGGATTGGGATGACATCTGAAGAGTTAGAAGAAAATCTTGGAACCATCGCAAAATCAGGAACAAAATCATTTATTGAAAGTTTATCTAAAGACAAAAGTAGTACCATGCAAATTGGTCAATTTGGTATTGGTTTTTATTCTGCCTTCATTGTATCCAATAATGTAAAAGTGATTTCTAGGAAGTATGACTCTGAAGAAGTTAATTTATGGGCATCCGATGGAACAGGATCCTATTCAATCGAAAAGTACAGTGACGAGCATCCTGCTGGGACGAGTATTATCATTGAAATAAATGAGGAATCAAAAGAATTTCTAGAATATGCTAATTTGAAAAATATTATAACAAAATACTCCGATAATATTAACTTCCCAATTTTTATTACTGGACTTGATAGCAGCCCAGAAGAACAAATTAATTCAGCAAGCGCAATCTGGATGAAGGCAAAGAAAGATGTAACAGAGGAGCAATATCATCAACATTATAATCTAATAAGTCATAATTTTGATAAGCCATTATCAACAATACATTACAAAGCTGAGGGCAGATATGAGTATAATGTTTTATTGTATATACCTTCAACAAGACCATTTGACTTATTTGATCAACAAAGAAAAGCTAAGTTAAAGCTCTATGTAAAGAGAGTATTAATCAGTGAAGATACTGAGGTTATTCCAGCGTATTTTAGATTTGTAACCGGTGTGATCGATTGTGCAGATATTCCTCTTACAGTGAGTCGAGAAGTGCTTCAAGAAAATCATATACTTTTATCTATAAAAAATGCTGTAAAAAATAGGATTATTTCTACACTTACAAAAATAGCCAAGGACGAAAATGAAACTTATGAAACCATATGGAAGTCATTCGGTGCTGTCATAAAAGAAGGTATTTATGAAGATTTTGAAAAAAAGAGCGAGCTATTAAAATTATTAAGATTTAATTCCACAAAATCTGATAAAGAATTAAGGTCACTAGATCACTATATCAAAGATCTTAAAGAAGGCCAGAAATCTATTTATTATATGACTGCGGATGATTTTGAGTCAGCGATTGCTAATCCAATATTGGAAGGCTTTAAGGCAAGAGATGTTGAAGTAATAATACTCACTGATCCAGTGGATAGCTTTTGGACTACAGTTCAAAATTCATATGAAAATTATGATTTAAAACATGTAGCGCATGCAAGAGATGAAATAGCTGATATAGATATCGCCGATAAATCTCATAAAAAAAATAAAAAAAAGGATAACACGTCCAATTTATCCGATTTACTACCACTAATATCAAAGATTTTGGTTGATAATGTAAGTGAAGTGAGAATTAATGCAAGTCTCGTTGAGAGTCCAGCTTGCATTGCAATTGCAGATAATGGTTATGATAAGACAATCCAAAAGATACTAAATGAGCGGCAAGGATTTCAACTAAGTAACCCTGTACTAGAAATTAATCCAAATCACCCGGTATTCGAGTTAATTCAGAAGAAAGCCAAAAGCAATAAATCTAAAGAAGTAGAAACACTAGTAAGGGTGCTATTGGATTATGCTTTAATCATGGCTGGTGAGAAACCCCATAATATCAAAACATTCGGAAAAGACATACTTGAGTTATTGAATAGTCTTAATTAAAAATTTAATCACTTGTAAATTAAAATGCTAAATTTAATAATGAACTGATAGGGAGTCTCTAATGTCTCCTGATTTTGGTGGTATAAACTTGGTTAAATCAATGCCATCGACTGCCGATTTGTATTCAGCAAGTGTTGGTGTTCTTCCCAAGATAGCTGATAATACAACAACGGGAGTTGAAGCTAATAGTGACTCGCCCTTTTTGGCATTTGAGTCTTCTACAACACGACCTTTGAATAACCTTGTTGATGTTGCAAGTACAGTATCGCCTTTCTCAGCTTTTTCTTGGTTACCCATACATAAATTACAACCCGGTCTCTCAAGATAGAGGATATTCTCGTATTCTGTGCGTGCTGTACTCTTTGGATTTGTATCATCAAATTCAAACCCTGAGTATTTTTGAAGAATTTCCCAATCCCCCTCCTCAGTTAGCTCATCTATAATATTGTATGTTGGCGCCGTAACAACTAGTGGTGCATTAAATTTAACCCCACCCTCAGCTTTTTCAAGATTCCTTAGCATTTTTGCTACAATTTTAAGATCCCCCTTATGAACCATACAAGATCCAACAAATCCAAGGTCAACCTTCTTTTCAGCTTCATAATAGGAAATTGGTCTGATTGTATCGTGAGTATATCTCTTTGATATATCAATATTTTCAACATCTGGGTCTGCAATCATTGGTTCAACTATTTTATCAAGATCAACAACCACTTCTGCGTAATATTTTGCATTTGCATCAGGCTTTAATGTTGGTTTTTCATTTGTCTTTATTTGATTAATTCTTTTTTTAGCAATATTTACTAAATTATTGAGCATACCACTTGAGTTATCCATCCCCTTCTCAATCATAGTCTCTATTCTAGATATTGCTATTTGAAGTGACTCAATTAAGGTTTCATCATTAGAAATACAAATAGCTGCTTTTGCTTTCATTTCTGCAGACCAATCTGTGAATGTAAATGCCTGATCTGCAAGAAGTGTACCAATATGTACCTCAATTATTCTACCTTGGAATACATTTTCATCAAATTGCTCAAGCATTTGAGCTTGTGTTGCGTGAACAACATCCCGGAAATCCATATGGCTTTCCATTTTCCCCTTGAAAGTAACTTTAACTGATTCTGGGATAGGCATTGAAGCTTCGCCAGTTGCTAATGCAAGCGCGACCGTTCCTGAGTCAGCACCAAAGGCAACCCCTTTTGACATTCTTGTATGAGAGTCACCTCCTATAATTATTGACCAATCATCAACCGTTATATCGTTAAGAACTTTGTGAATAACATCAGTCATGGGGCTATAATTCTCTTTTGGATCACGGCCAGTAATGAGTCCAAATTGATTCATAAATTTCATTAATTTTGGAGTGTTTTGCTGTGCTTTTAGGTCCCAGACTGATGCTGTATGGCATCCTGATTGATAGGCACCGTCTATTGTAGGCGCAATAGTTGTTGCTGCCATCGCTTCTAATTCTTGCACGGTCATAGGACCAGTGGTATCTTGTGAACCAACTATATTTACTTTCACCCTCACATCAGAACCTGCATGTAGATTAATTTTATCATCAACACCAATAGCATTAGCGTTAAATATCTTCTCTACAGCAGTCATTCCTTGATTTGGAATTGATACAATATTTGTTTTTGCATAAGGTGAATTCAAACTAATTTTTAATATCTGACATGCAAGATTTTGAAGTTTTTTTCCAAATACCACTGCATATGAGCCACCTGCCCTAATGAAATCGAGATTCTGTTGTGTGAATGAAGATGATATATCAACTAATTCTTTCTGACCAGTTTCATCATAGAGTTTCTTTGTTTTTGTATTAATCTTCAGCACAGTACCAGTATCAACTGAGTACGTTTGCGTTAGAACAGGATTCCCATCGTTGTTTAATATCTGATTTCCATTATTATCTAAAGCCTTAATCCAATTCTTTAAATTGATACCAATACCACCAGTAACCTCAACAGTTGTTTGAAATATTGGTGAGATTCCATATGAACCGGCAACGATAGGAGCAAAATTCACAAATGGCACATACGGACTTGCTTTTTTCCCTGTCCACAAGGCAACATTATTCACACCAGACATCCGAGATGAACCAACTCCCATAGTACCCTTTTCAGCTATGAGCATAATCCGTTTGTCGGGGTATTTATTTTTTAGTTCAAGAATTTTAGATTGTGCCTCATCAGAGATAAAACATTTCCCATGTAATTCTCTATCTGCTCTTGAATGGGCCTGATTGCCAGGAGATAGTAGATCCGTTGAAATATCACCCTCTGCAGCAATGAAGGTTACGACATCTATTTCTTCTTCAACATCAGGGAGGTTTGTGAAGAACTCAGCATTTGCATAGCTTTGTAGGATATCTGTTGCGATTTTATTACCATTTTCATAAGCTTGTTTGAGTCTCTCTATGTCTGCATCATATAAAAATACCTGACTCTTGAGAATATTACTAGACTGTTGAGCTGTGTTTTCATTGTCACCTAATGCAAGATCAATTAGGACTTCTATGGATGGGCCACCTTTCATGTGAGATAATAATTCAAAAGCAAATTTATTATCTATTTCTGAAATCTGAAGTGAGCCCAATATGATTTCTTTTAGAAATTTTGCTTTCTCTTTTGCTGCCCCAGTTGTCCCTGGCAACGTATTGTAAATTAGATGATCTAAGCAATCTTTTTTATGTGCATTGTTTTGTTTTATGTGGCTAATTAGTTCTATAACTGTTTGGCTATCTTCAATCGGTTTAGGGTTAAGACCCTCAGTTTTTCGTATCTCTATATCTTTTAAATAATTTTCATATGCACTCATTTTTTGCTCATTTTTTATCTTATAATTAACCTGAATTTTTATAATGTTTTACCATGATAGGACAGACATTCAAGTATATTTTGATCGTGTAAGTATTTAATGATATCTATATAATTATAAATAAACAAACACATTTTATGCTTATGGAATTACACATACAAGGTTTGAATTTTTCTTATGGAGAAAAAAAAGTTTTTGAAGATACCAATATAGATCTTTCAGCTGATAAAATAACTGTTCTTTTTGGTAAGAATGGAACGGGAAAGTCAACTTTATTAAAGTTGATTGCGGGTATAGAAAGGTGTGATTCAGGTAACATTTTATTTTCAGATAAAAATGGTTCAATTTTTTCATCAAAAGGCATGATTGCGTATCTTGGTCATAAATTAGCCATAAAAGAAGAACTAACAGTAGAACAGAATATCTCTTTTTGGAGTGATTTTTATCAAAATACTTTGGATGAAAATAATTTTCAAATCTTAGAAATGGACAGATTAAGATATTTGAATGTATCAGAATTATCTCAGGGACAAAAAAAGAAGCTTGCCTTCATTAGGGTGCTTTTATCTAATAAGCCCATTTGGTTATTAGATGAACCACTATCTAATCTCGACATAGACTCTACAGAAACTATTAAAAAACTTATTTCAAACCGTATATCAACAAATAATTTGGTTTTAGTTACCTCACATTCAAAATCAATTTTTTCAAAAGAACAAATCATCACTCTTGGTAATTAAATATGAACCATATAGTCCCATTAATAAAAAGAGATCTCCTTATTTACTTTCGAAATAAATCTTCAATATTCATAGCTATAATTTTTTTTCTTGTTGTGAGCTCCATACTTCCAATAGGGATAGGGCCAGACATCAAAGTACTTGAGTCAATATCACCAGGGTTACTCTGGATTGCATTTTTTTTGTCAATTTTATTAAATATAAATATTATATTTGAGAATGATTTTAAGGATGGTTCTCTAGATTTAATATTAATCGAGTCTGAATTACCCGAGTTAGCTATTATCAGCAAGATCATTAGCTTTTGGCTAATTGTAGTCCTACCTTTAGTCATTTTTTTGCCACTTGGGGGAATTATTTTAAATCTACCATTAGGTAATATTAAGCAAATAATTTCACTGATAATTATAAGTAGTCCATATATGATTTTGATTGCTTCTATGGGCTCTGCAATGGCATTGCGTGTTCCAAATCCTAGTTTATTGATAACAATATTGATAATACCATTTTATATTCCCATATTAATTTTTGGTACTTTACCTTTTATTGAAAATGATATTATAAATTTTAGTTTTTCTAGATCACTCATGCTTTTAACTTCTGCATCAATCTTCGCAATTGTATTTGTGCCATATTTATTGATATATCTACTAAAAGTTAATTCTGATTGAGGTTTAATTTGAAAGTTTTTAATCCAAATCAACTACTAAATCTAATCAATAAGTTTGTTTTATACATATTTATTCTCGGTTGTCTTTTCCTTACATTTGGTTTTTATTATGTCTTTTTTGTATCACCAAATGACTACCAGCAAGGCATCATGGTAAAGATTATGTATATTCATGTGCCGTCTGCTTGGTTAAGCATGGGAATATATACCTTAATTGCTGTAACAAATTTATTATTTTTGATAAGAAAAATACCAACGGCTTCAATCATTGCAAAAGCATCTGCGCCTTTGGGGTTAATTTTCACACTTATTGTTCTAGTCTCTGGCATATTTTGGGGAAGGCCAATGTGGGGCGTGTGGTGGGTTTGGGATGCACGTTTAACATCTATGCTAGTGTTGTTGTTTATTTATCTTGGCTTAATATTGATCTACAGGATGGAAAATGGTGAAAATAAATACGCTAAAATTGCTGCGGTTTACTCAATATTAGGATTTATTAATATCCCAATAATTAAATTTTCTGTTGATTGGTGGAATACATTACATCAGCCAGCAAGTGTATTAAGACTCGATGGTCCTACAATTCATACGAGTATGTTATATCCATTATTGATTGTTTTTCTTGGTTTTATATTTTTATTCTTATATTACTTATTGTTGTCTATAAAGATTCAACTGCTTGAAAACAAATTCAGACAATCCAAATCAAATTAATCGGGTAGATATAATTGATGGAAAATTACTATCTATATTTTATTTTATTTTCATACTGCGCTGCAGTAATTTTTATATCAATCTATCATATCTACTTACATAAAAGGCTCAAAAGGATTACCTCAAAGAATGATAGTGAAAGGGTGAGGCGTGAAAAAAGAAAATAAAAAGAATTTCTTCTACTTAATTCCACTATTGTTATTTCTTATACTTATCTATCTTCTTTACGAGAGTTTACAGAAAGATAATAATAATCTTATCCAAAATAATAGCTCAGTTTTTACAGGTAAAGCTCTCCCTAAAATTGAATATCAAGATGAAGAGGTAGATGGAATAATATATGCAGGTTTTAGTAATATTGATTTTCAAAAAAATGAAATTTCTTTAATTAATATTTGGGCATCTTGGTGTACCCCTTGCAGAGCAGAACATGAGTATTTGATGGAACTAAGTGATTTATCTATTCCAATATATGGGATTAATTACAGAGATAAATATGAAAATGCCAATAGTTTTCTGAAAGAATTAGGAAACCCATATACTGGCATCGGTTTTGATTTGGATGGAGTATCTGCAGTAACGTTGGGGATATTTGGTGTGCCAGAAACTATCATTGTTGGGAGAGACGGTAATATAATAAAGAAGTATCTTGGACCTATCACTCCCATTCAAGCTGATGAAATTAAATCCATGTGGTTGGGTATTTAATAAATTAAGTGTAAGAGTAGAATTTATAGCTTATAATTACATTGTTACATTAACTTAAAAAAGGGATAAGAAATATGATTTATGAAATAAGGGTATATCATTGTACACCAGGAAAATTACCAAAAGTCTTGGACAGATTTGAGAATGTTGTTTTTGGTTTTTGGGAAAAGTACGGGATTAAATCAGTTGGTTTCTGGACTACTCTTATTGGAGAGTCGAATATGGATGTTACTTATTTACTTGAATGGAACTCACTTGCTGAGCGTGAAGAAAAATGGAATGCATTCCAAGCAGATCCAGAATGGATTAAAGCAAGAGCAGCAACAGAACCTGATGGGCCACTCGTATCTTCATATTCAAACCAGATTTTGCAACCTACAAAATTTTCAAAATTAAAATAATACAATTAATTGGAGGGATAAATGTCAACAAAGTTAGACTCTAAAACGGCAGAGCATTCTTCAGAGAGAAAAATTGCAGAACATAAAATCGTTCTAGAAAATGATGAGATTATTGTAACTCATTGGACTTTTAAACCAGGTGAGCAAACAGGATGGCATTTGCATGAAATGGATTATATGCCAATTCAATTGTCAACCGGCAAATTAATGTTTGAATTTCCAGATGGTACAACAAAAGAAATAAATTATGTTCCAAAAACCACTTCTCTTGTTAAGGCTCCATTAGAACATAATGCGATAAATACAAGCAATGAAGACGTTGTTGCTCTTGAAATAGAATTTAAGAAATAAAATTGCAACTATCAATATGTCTGATGAAAATAAACTACATAGTAAAGTAGCGGTTATTACTGGTGCAGCTCAAGGATTGGGTGAAGCAATAGCAAAGGAATTCGCCAAGCAGGCGGCGAAGGTTATTTTAGTAGATATAAATGCACAAGAAATCAAAAGAGTAAAATCTGACATAGAAGATGAACAGTTAGACGCTGATATATTTATTACAGATGTCTGTGATTCAAAAGCAGTGAATCATACATTCAAAGACATATTAAAAAAATATAAGAAGATAGATATTTTGGTCAACGGTGTAGGTGGATTCCATAAGTTTGATAAACTGACTGATATTGATGACTCAGAGTGGCATAAAGTAATTGATACTAATCTTAATTCTGCATTTTATTGCACGAGAGCTGTGATGGAATCAATGGAAAAAAATAAATTTGGTAGGATAATTAACATTTCATCAGGAGCAGGCATAGCTCCAAATCCACACGCACCATCTTATGTACCATATGGTGCTGCAAAAGCAGGTCTTTTAGGAATGACTAAACTACTTGCAAGAGATGTAGGAGAATATGGAATAACAGTAAATGCTATAGCACCTGGTACGGCATTGACCCCGCGTGTAAAGAGAGTGAGAAATGAAGAGAGTATCAGAAATATTGCTCAAATGAATCCGATGAGAAATTTAATTGAACCGATTGATTGTGCGAAAGCAGCACTTTTTCTGGCATCAGAAGATGCAAGGTATGTTACTGGTATTACTATGATGGTAAATGCTGGGAATCTGATTTTTTAATCTAAAGTTTGACCCAATCTTTGTTCTTAATTGATTTATCCATTGCTTCGAGTATTGCAACATTTTCAATCTTTTGATCATCAGTAAATCTATACTCAAGTTTGCCTCTTATAGCTAAAGACCAATCTTCAAGATTTCTCTTAATTGTATCTGTTGCTGGGAATAGTTCTTTAACTGGGTCATCTCCAATCAGACAATACGTGAGTTCATTTTCAGCCTTATACATAGGATGTTTTAAGTCTCTTACTTCAGCCCACATATTATCTCCAAATACACTTATTCTGCAGTAATATGGAGTCTTAGAAATAACTGATAATTGACCTGTCGCACCATTTTTAAATTTTAGCATTAATACAGATAAGTCACCTGTTTCAAAGTCTAAAACTTGACTGGATGATTGAGCAAATAAACCATCAACGCTTCCAAACATTGAAATAAACAGATCCGTCATATGAACTCCAGTTCCAGTCATGCCCCCAGCTGGCGCTTCTTGACTTGATCCTCTCCAATTGTGTGGTTCAAGCGCCGCGAGGATATCGTGGGACCAATTTGCTTCAATGTGCATTTTTTCTCCAAATTTTTCATTCTCTACCAGTGATTTAAGCCTCTCCATTGCTGGGTCAAATCTTCGCTCATGACCAATCCCAAGAACTAACCCAGCATTTTTTGATGCTTGAATAATTTTTTCTGCTGATTTTTTTGTTAAGGTCATTGGTTTTTCACAAAATACTTGTTTATTAGCATTTATGGCCTGCAAGACTTGTTCTTCATGTTGTGTATTTGGAGTGCATATAATTATGGCATCGATAGAGTCATCATTCAGCATATCTTGGTATGTATCGAAAAATATAATATTGTTTTCACTTAAAAAATCCTGATGTTTTTCTTTGCTCCTTGATGATGCTGCAACAACCCTTATATCATCACTATTCTCAAGGGTTTTAATAATAAGCTTACCCCACCAACCTAAGCCTAAAAGACCTGCCTTTATCATTTTTCACCTACTAAACTCAATATCATTATTGTTATTAAAACTGCTTAATATTATAGTATCAATAATAAATTAGCAATTAAGTTGGAGATTAGTATGAAAGCCTTAGTTCTCGAGTCAAGAGGTGCCCCTTTTGTTTATAAAGATGTTAGTGACCCAAAACCAAATGATAATGAAGCTGTTGCTAAAATTATTGCTTGTGGTTCAGGATTAACAATTCAGCATGTTAGGGCTGGTAGAATTGAGGTGGATTACCCAAGGATAATTGGTCATGAGATTACTGCGATAATTGAAGAAGTGGGAAAAAATGTGACTAATGTAAAAGTTGGTGATGCAGTTACGGCATACTTTTATTTAACATGCGGTCATTGTAAATGGTGCCAAAATAATAGAGAAACATTATGTGAGAATTTTGGAGGTTATGTCGGTAGGGAAGTAGATGGTGCTTATGCGGAGTATATGAAATTACCGTCACAAAATTTTTTGAAAATACCTGATGGTCTTGATTGGAAGAATAATCCAGCTGAAGTTGCCGTTATTTGTGATGCAATAGCAACCCCATTTAAAGTTATTAGACACGCATCGGTAAAAACTCAGGATACTGTCGCAGTGATTGGAGCCGGAGGTGGACTTGGGATTCATATGGTTATGATGGCAAAATGGGCGCATAGTAATGTGATTGCAGTGGATGTAGCTAGTGATAAATTTGATGCATGCAAAAAAGCAGGGGCTGATATTTGTATAAACCCAAGGGAACATAATGATAATCAGATATTCTATGATTACACACATGGAATGGGAGTAGATGTTGTTATTGATTTTGTATCAAGTACAGAGTCATTGAACCTAGGTTTCTCTATCTTAGGGCGTGGTGGAAGATTAGTAACACTGGGAGGTGGTGGCCCACAAAATGTTGTTAATGCGTATGCCGGCGATCTTCTGAATAAAGAAGCAATTGTAATGGGAAGTCGATATGCAACTAAACAAGAGGTAATAGACTCACTCGAATTAGTTGCAAGAGGAGACGTATGGCCGCTAGTAACAGATGTTAGAAATATGAAAGATGCCGAGCAACTTCATAAACTTGTAGAAGATGGCAAAGTTACAGGCAGGGCTGCCTTACTAATTAAATAATAAAAGAAATAATAAAAGTGAAATAAGAGGTGTTATGAAATCAATGAATGTATATTTATCTGGAGAAATCCATACTGATTGGCGTGAACAGATAATCGCTTTAACAGAAAAAAGGGGTCTTAATGTAGAATTTACAAGCCCAGTTACAATTCATGAAAATAGTGATGATTGCGGTGTTAATATTTTAGGGCCGGAGTCTAATTCTTTCTGGCATGACCATAAGGGCGCTAAGATAAATGCAATCCGAACAAGAAACCTGATCCAAAAAGCAGATTTAGTTGTGGTAAGATTTGGTGAAAAATATAAGCAATGGAACGCTGCTTTTGATGCGGGTTATGCTTCTGGTTTAAACAAAGCCTTGGTTATAATGCATGATGAACAACATGCACATGCGTTAAAAGAAGTAGATGCAGCAAGTTTGGCTGTCACATCAACTCCAGAGCAAGTGGTCAAGATCATAGATTACGTTATGAATGGTTTGTTAGATAGTTAGTTAAAATTTATATTTTATAAGCACTCTTTGTGATATAAATTCAATGATTCTATGAAATAAAATACCAATAATTGCTAGTAAAAATAAACAAGCAAACATTCGAGGTATATTTAGACGGTATCCTGCTTCTAAAATCCTGAAAGCAAGCCCGGACTCTGAGCCACCGCTTCCTGCAGCAAATTCAGCTACAACAGCACCAATAAGTGAAAGTCCAGCTGATACTTTTAATCCTGCTACGATACTCGGTATTGAATTAGGAATTCTCAGATGAACTAAGGTTTTAAATTTTGAAGCTTTGTATAATTTAAACAGATCAATTAAATCTGCATTTACAGAATTTAAACCAAATATAGAATTTGTTAAAACAGGGAAAAATGCAACTAACCAAACACAAAGTAGTAATGCTGCTTTTGTATTATCTACGTAGATAATTATTAATGGTGCTATAGCGACTATAGGTGTGACTTGTAATATAATTGCAAGCGGTAAGACAGTGTGCTGGATTATTTTTGAATAACTCATTACTAACGCAATTAATATTCCACCAGTTGAAGCAAGTAAGAAGCCAAAAAAAGCAACTTCAAGTGTATTCGTCATCGCAGGAAGAAGAATAGGCCAATCATTGATTAGCGTAATTATGATGAACGAAGGTGGAGGAAGTATATATTGGGGTATTTGATAATATCTAATACAAATTTCCCAAAAAACCATCAATATTAAAATTAGTATTACTGGAGAAAATTTTAATATTATTTTGATTGGTAAATTTGAATTTTTCATAAACAAGTAAGTACGGGTAATGTGCAATTAATTTTTGATAAATTTTTGAGTAAATATATCATCAATATTGTCAAGCTCTTTAACTACATCATATTCTAACATTTTTTTATAAAATGCTTGGATTCTTTTTGGAGAAAAATAACCAATTCCATTTTTTAGTGTATCACCTGAGTCAACGATCCCATATTGTTTAAGTTTGCTTATAGAATAATTAATTTTTTCATCGGTCATATCGGGGTTTTCTTTTTTGATTAGTTCATTAGCCTTTGATGAGTCTCCATATAGATAATTCCTCCAGCCAATTTTTGATGCATCTATAAAACATTGAATATCCTCTTCCCTGTTTGTGATTGTCTCATCTAGCACTTCGATGGTTGTTGCGTATGTATCAAAACCATGCTCAGCTAATAAGAATATATTTGGCTCAATTCCTAATTCTCGCTTTATGACATAAGGTTCAGATGTCAGGTATCCCTGTTGAGCTGAATTTACATTCGCAAGGAATGGACTTGGGTTGAAAAAGTATGGTCTTCTCTTGGATGATTTAAAGCCATACTCTTTTTCCATCCACTTGTAAAATGTTACAAGACCTAAATCGCTAATAAAAATAGGGTCTGCATCTTTAATACTCTCCCAATTTTTTAGGTTACCGTCAGGATGAGAAATAATTATTTGAGGATCTTTTTGAAAAAAAGATGCTACCATTTTGATTGGTATATTTTCAGAGCGAGCATTTATTAACTGTATGAGGTTACCTCCCATATAGAGATCAATTTTCTTTGTTATTAATTTCGCTCTATTGTTGCTATTGGGACCACCCTGAATGATTTCAACATTTAAGCCACATTTTGAATATTCATCATCAACTAATGCTTGGTAAAAACCTCCATGCTCTGGTTGTGCAACCCAATTTGTAGCAAATATCATCTTATTATTTGCATTTGCATTCTCTATGAGGAGAAGGAATGAAAGTAATAAAACTAATATTTTCATTGGGTATTTCTTATTGTTTTGCAATCTGTTAAGGTTTATGAATTAATATAACATAATGAAATTATTTTTCTAATTAACAATTAAGAATCTATTATTAAGTAACAGATCATTGATATAAAATAAGCTACCACGGATCATTATAGGTTTAATGTATTTATATTTACCAATCGCTGAAGTTTCCGTAAATCTTTTCGTGATATTTGGAATGGGTGGTGTAGTAGGTATTCTATCTGGGATGTTTGGTGTTGGTGGTGGTTTTTTGATGACACCCCTATTGATATTTTATGGTATACCGCCAATTGTTGCTGTTGCAACTGAAGCAAATCAAATTGTTGCATCTTCAATTTCTGGTGCATTCGCCCATTGGAGACGAAAAGCAGTTGACTTCAAAATGGGTACCATTCTTCTTTTAGGGGGGATCATTGGATCCTTTATTGGAATTGAGCTATTTGTTTATCTAAAAAATCTTGGTCAAATTGATTTAATTATTTCTTTATCATACGTAATTTTACTGGGTTCAATCGGAACACTAATATTCATTGAAGGGATGAGATCAATGATTGCCCATCGAAATGAAACATTAGTTCAAGTAAAAAAACGTAAAGATAGAACATGGGTTCATAGTCTACCCATGAGAATTAGATTCAAAAAATCTGGTTTATATATAAGTATTATTCCGCCTATTGTGATTGGTGTTGCTGTCGGTATTATGGCATCAATAATGGGTGTTGGTGGGGGGTTTATAATGGTCCCTGCAATGATCTATTTATTGCGTATGCCAACTAATGTTGTTATTGGCACGTCCCTATATCAAATTATATTTGTAACAAGTTTGGTTACCATTCTACATGCATATGAAAATCAGACAGTTGATGTTATGTTAGCAATGATATTAATGAGTGGTGGAGTAGTAGGTGCACAAATTGGTGCTGCTTTAGGTCACAAGTTAAAAGCTGAGCAACTCAGATTTCTATTGGGGATATTAATACTAGCTGTTTGTGCGAAAATGTTAATTGAATTAGCTGTTGAGCCAGAAGATATATATATGATTACAGATGCTATTGAATAAATTAAAATTTTCTTTGATAACTCTTCTGATTGTATTTGGAATGAGTCAATTATCTCATGCGGTCGTTTCTGAAAATGATTTGGTTACACAGATTGATGATCCGCATATACAAATCGGATCAAATTTCTTTGGCGAAGAATTACTCGTTTTTGGTGCTATGAGCGGACAAGATTTATCAAAATCTGACATCATAATTAAAGTTGAAGGAAGACCAAAGTCTTTATCAGTCAGAGAAAAAGTAAATAAATATGGTATCTGGATTAATGACTCAGAAATGTTAATAGATAATATCCCTAGCTTTTATGCAATTTATAGTAATAGGAATATTAATCGAATAGCTTCTGAAAGCTTATTAAAAGAGCAGCGAATTGGCATATCTAGCCTTAATTTTGATAGTGATTTTGATACAGAAAAATCAAAAATTATTAATCAAGCAATTATAAAAAAAAATAGAGAAAAAGGAATATTTACAGAAAAATTTACAGGTATTAGGATTATTGGAGATAGACTATTTCGCTCTTCAATTGAATTGCCGCAGGATATCAAGGAAGGAACGTATGCAGTCTCAATATATTTCTTCGAAGATCAACAATTAGTTGATAATGATGTATCAAATGTATTTGTAAATAAAACACAATCCGGTAAGTTCATTTACAATCAAGCAAATGAGAATCCATTATTATATGGGGTATTTTCTGTACTTATAGCATGGGCAGCAGGGTTAATAGTGGCTGGAATCTCAAGGGTTAGATAAACAATAATTCTAATTTACATTTGTACCGATAATTTCAGTTACTGATTTAACACCAAGTCCCTTAATTTCACTTTGAAGTTCCCTTTTGAGGTTGTTGATTAGAGAAGGACCTTCATAGATCATTGCTGTGTAAAGTTGAATTAAAGACGCGCCATTGATCATCTTTTCGACAATATCTTGTCCTGTGAAAATGCCTCCCACTCCAATTAACGGCAACCGCCCATCACTTAATTTGTATGCCTCTTTTATCATCATGGTAGATTTTTTCATGAGTGGTTTTCCTGATAACCCTCCCTCTTCAGAAGAGTGTTTTTGGCTTTTTAGCGAATCTCTTGAAATTGTTGTATTTGATATGATTAAACCATCAATATTATGAGCTATAGAACCAGATACAATTTTTTTCAGATCATCATTTGATAATTCTGGGGCAAGTTTTATTAGTATAGGTGTATTGAGGCCATTTTTTTTCATCTCTGAGATTGTTTTGAGGAGTAAATTAAAATTTTCACCTTTCTGTAAATCTCTTAGCCCCACAGTATTTGGGGATGAAATGTTTATTGTCAGATAATCTGCAATTTTTGCGAACTTATCTATGCCAATTACATAGTCATTAATTTTGTCCTTTGAGTCTTTGTTTGCGCCAACATTGATACCAATTATACCCTTCTTCTGAAGGTTATTTAGCCTTCTGTAAATAATATCCATACCATCATTGTTGAAGCCTAGCCGGTTTATAACCGCATTGTCTTCTTCAAGTCTAAAAACCCTGGGTTTTGGATTCCCCTCTTGTGGTTTTGGAGTAACAGTACCCACTTCTGTGAAACCAAAACCTGAAGATAGAATTTCATTCGGAACCTCACCATTCTTATCAAAACCAGCTGCAAGTCCGATTGGATTTTTGAATTCCCTATTAAAAATTGTTTGCGAGAAAGTTTCACTGTCTTCAATCGGCGGTTGCTTCATACCTAATTTTATTGAGGATATTGCAAGTTGGTGAGCTTTTTCTGGTTCTATGAGAAATGCTAATTTTCTAAATTTTTTGTAATAGCTCATGAATTATTTATAAATTTATTTCCGAGCGCATTTGTGATTAATTCTTGCGTATTTTTAATGCCATATAATAATACAAAAGATCCAAATCTAGGTCCATCCTTCTGACCCAATAAAACTTCGTATATTGCACTAAACCAATCTCGTAAAGGTTCAAAATTGTGTTCTTTCCCAATTCTATATATTTCAGTTTGTATAACTTCAGGATTGAGTTCATCACTAAAGTTATCTAAAACATCTCTTAATTCGGTCAGAGCTAACCTCTCTTTGTCAGTTGGAGGTCTATATATTTTATTAGGTTTAACAAAATCATTAAAATAATTGATGGCAAAGCCAATCATATCATCTATCAAAATTTCATTACTCAATAATAAGTCTGCGTCATAATAATTTTTCAAAAAACCCCACAGGATCTCTTTATTTATAGAATTTGATGCACTAACCAGGTTTAGTAATAATGAAAATTGAATATCTATTGAATTATTTGGAGGGTTACCATTGTGTATATGCCAGACTGGATTCTCGTAGTTTATGGTTTTCTCTTCTTTTAGTGTATTGTTGTAGTTTTTGAGATGTGTATTATATTCATCCATATTTTTTGGTATAACATCAAAATATAATCTCTTTGCCTTTCTTGGTGATTGGTACATAAAAAGCGATAAACTATCTTGAGATCCATACTTTAACCATTCATCAATTGATAGCCCATTACCACGAGATTTTGATATCTTCTCACCATTTTCATCGAGGAATAATTCATAATTGAACCCTTCAGGCGGCTCGCCCCCAATTGCTCTACAAATTTGACTACTTAGCTTTACTGAGTCAATAAGGTCTTTTCCTGACATCTCATAATTTATTGATAGTGCTTTCCATCTCATCGCCCAGTCAGCTCTCCATTGAAGCTTAACGTTACCATTTAGTATATCTGTTTCAGTCTCTTTGCCTGTTACAGGGTTGGTATAACTGATTGTATAATCAATAGGATTGATTTCATTAATCTTAACCTGAAATACTTGTCTCGTTTCTTTGCATATAGGAAGAAATGGGCTGTAACTTGCTCTTCTCTCTTCCCCAAGAATGGGTTTCACAATATTGAGTATCTTTTCGTGATTGAGAAGGATATCAATTAGGACTTTATTAAACTTTCCTTCTTTGTAATAGTCAGTGGAACTTATAAATTCATATTCAAATGAAAAGTCATCTAAGAATTTTTTTAACCTATTATTATTATGTTCTCCAAAGCTGGTATAAAGCCCAAAAGGATCTGGAACCTCTGTAAGAGGTTTGCCAATATGTTTTGAAGTGGAGTCTTGGTTTGGTATATTATCAGGAACTTTCCTGAGAGCATCCATGTCATCTGAGAAGCATATAAGTTTTGATTTTACCTTATTGTTTGTAAGAACTTTAAATGCGTTTTGGACCATCAATGTCCTCGCTACCTCACCAAAAGTTCCTATGTGTGGCAGCCCAGATGGCCCATAACCAGTTTCAAAAATAACCGTATCTGTTTTTGTCTCTTTTATTTTATCGATTACTTTTTGTGCCTCAATAAAAGGCCATGCTTTTATACTACTGAAGTCTTCCATTAATATGTGACACTAAAAAAATATTTAATCATGAAAATGTTTTGACAACTTTAATCCTTGAGATTGATAAGTTGAGCCAATGTCGGTACCATACAACTTTGATGGAGGTTCTGCAAGCTTCTCATATTTTAATCTTGCAATTATTTGGTTGTCTTCAATGTAGAATGGGACATCGAGACTTCTAACTTCCAAAACGCCTTTACTACCTTTACTTAAATCTTCAGCATCACCAAAGCCCGGGTCAAAAAAGCCTGCGTAATGAACTCTTAGTTCACCCATAGATGGATCGATCGGCACCATTTCAGCGGCATATTCCGCAGGTATTCTTACATACTCACTTGAAGCCAAAATATAAAATTCATTTGGATCTAAAACTAATCTTTTCTTTTCGTTTTCAAATATTGGATCCCAATATTCATTCTTATTATAATAGCCAATCCTATCAAGATCTATTGGAGGAGTGTAATGCTTTGCCTTATATCCGATTATTTTATCAGAACTGCTCAAGGACACTCCTAGTTGTAGTCCATCTGATATCCTTGCAACCCCATTTACAAGACCGAACCCATTATATTTATTTGAGAGTTCTTTGTGTAATAATTTGAGTTCTCTATCAGAAATTATTGATCTTTGTTGTTCTAATTGGGATGGGTTTTTTCTGATAAATCTGAGCTGGCTAAGACGAGAATTTTCACGAATAATGATTGAATACTTATGAGGTGATATTTCCGCATACAATGGTCCATTGTACCCAGGAGCTATTTTATCAAAAGATTGAGTTTTATCTGCAATTATTCTAGTAAAAACATCTAATCTGCCTGTTGAACTCTTTGGATTTGCAATGGCCCAAATACTTTCTGGTAGCTCAAGAAATTCTTTCAATTCTACTAAATATACACAATTTCTTTCCAAGACTGCGCCGCTTTCAATTTCGAACTCATGATCAATAAGGTCTCTAGCACATTCAAGAACAGTTTTATCACTATTTGGTATGAAACTTGCGCGAATTCTATAAGCTTTTTTACCCAATCTTAAATCAAGACTTGCAGGTTGAATTTGTTGTTCAGGGATTGGATCTATTGATTGAATCTTTTTCCTAGTTATTAGAGTTTTAATAAGGCTGTATGGGAGGATACCACTGGCACCAGTCAAGTTCTGATTTTTATTTTCTTCATTATCGGGGTGTTGAATATTTTCGTTTAATAGTCTCATGGTAACTTTTTTGTATCATTATACATAAAAATGAGTATATAAATAGCTAAATGTAGCTAAATTAAACAACATTTAGATATACATATTATTCAAATAAAAGGTTGTTTTGAAAATTAGTTTTTTAATTCTAATTATGTTTTAATTTTAACTAAAAAGTTGTGAATGCGCGGAAATGGCAAAGAAATTGAAAGAAAGAAATTTAAATATACAAACAAAGTTCATCCATGATGGATCTTTGAGATCTCAAAATAATGAAACTTCAGAAGCGATTTATTTAACATCAGGCTATGTATATAGCTCAGCGGAAGAAGCAGAGGCTAGATTCAATGGAGAAATTGATGGTTATATTTACAGTAGGTACTCAAATCCTAATTTGTCTATGCTTCAAACAAAATTATGTGAGATGGAAGGAGCTCAGGCAGCAAGATTAACTGCTTCAGGAATGGCTGCAGTATTTTGGTCTCTCTTTACAAATGTGCAAGCTGGAGATCATATTGTTGGCGCGGATGCAATTTTTGGTTCATGCCTCTCTATACTGAAAGATATTCTTCCAAATTATGGCATTGAAGTAACGATTGTGAGGGCAACAAATATTGAAGCTTGGAAAAAAGCGATCAAGAAAAATACAAAAGTATTTTTCTTTGAAACACCAACAAATCCAATGCTCGAAATATTAGATATAGAGGCTATTTCCAATTTAGCAAAAGAAAATGAAATTAAAGTTATTATTGATAATGTTTTTGCGACTCCATTGAGACAACGACCACTCGAGCTTGGCGCTGATATTGTTATTTATTCCGCAACGAAACATATAGATGGGCAGGGTAGATGTTTAGGGGGAGTAATCCTAGGAGAAGCTGAATTTATTGAAAATAAACTTCATGATTATTTAAAACATACTGGGCCAGCATTAAGCCCATTTAATGCCTGGGTAATGATGAAAGGTTTAGAAACCTTGGGTGTTAGAACTGATAGGCAAATAGAAAATGCAAATTTAATTGCTGAGCATTTAAAAACCTTATCAGAAGTTTCTCAGGTAATTTATCCTGGTCACAAGGATCATCCACAATTTGAAATTGCACAAAAACAAATGAGCGGTGGTGGACCTTTGGTTACATTCAAAATAAAAGGCGGTAAGGAGGAAGCATTTAGTTTTCTTAACAAATTAGAAATTATAAAAATATCGAATAATCTGGGCGATACAAAAAGCCTTATTACTCACCCATCTACAACAACCCACCGTAGTGTTTCTGCTGAAGACAAAGCTGTTTTGGGAATAACAGATAACACTCTTAGATTATCTGTTGGACTTGAAGATATTTCTGATATTATTGACGATTTGAATTTTGCTACATCTGTAGTAAAATAAATAATTATGAATAGATCACATATAAAAAATATAAAATCTTTGCAAACAGATTGTAAAGAAAATCAATTCGAAGAATTTCAAGATTTATTGCATAGAAATTTTAAATATTTTTCCTACATCGTTTTTTCAAACAAGCTAGTTGAGTACAATAGTATCAAGAATGAAAGTTCAAAGGTTATTGAGGACTGTCATCCTGAGGCCGTAAATGGGTGTCATTTAAATTTCTCACACGAAGGTGAGAATGAAAAGGAAAATTATTTTCATGCCCATTCAGGGGATATAAATTACATATTATCAAATTCAAATATTGAAGTTACAAATATTCATACTAATAATTTATATTTTCAACAAATTGGATCTTTTGATATCTAGATATCTTAAATAAACAAATGAAGTTTTATCCGGTAATAAAAATAATTGGCATATTCCTATTGATTCTAGGATTTTCTATGTTATTCCCAGCTCTAATTGATGGTTTGTATGGAAGTCAAAATTATAGAGTCTTCATACTTTCTTCCTTAATTACTAGTCTTACAGGATTTATTTTAATCTTATCAGTATGGGGTAAAGAACAACAACTAGGATTGCGTGAAGCATTCCTATTGACGACATTAACTTGGGTATTGATAGCAATTTTTTCATCCATTCCAATATATATTTCAGACTCTGGGCTGAGCTTTACAGACTCATTTTTTGAGTCAATGTCTGGCATCACTACTACTGGTGCGACTGTAATTCAAAACCTTGAGATTCAATCAAAGGGCATACTTATTTGGAGAGCATTATTACAGTGGTTAGGTGGTATTGGAATTATTGTGATGGCCGTTGCAGTTTTACCAATGTTGCAAGTTGGAGGAATGCAATTGTTTAGACTTGAGTCATCCGATAATGCAGAAAAAATCTTACCCAGAGCAACACAACTAGCAGGATCATTGGTATTATTATATTTAATAATTACAATGTCATGTGCACTAGCATATAACATCGGTGGTATGGGATTATTTGATTCTTTAGCACATTCATTAACCACAATCTCAACTGGTGGATATTCTACTCACACAGATTCGTTTGCTTATTTCTCAAATAGTAATTTGGAGTATATAGCTGTATTATTTATGATAGTAGGCAGTCTTCCATTCGTATTGTATTTGCAATTTGCGAGAGGTAAAGCATCTAGTTTATTTTTAGATAGCCAAGTGTTAGCCTTTTTCACGATTTTATTAGTATCCGTAATATTATGTGCTTTATATATTCAAAATAATGCAGATATAAGTAGCGCTGATTCTATTCGTAAGTCTTTATTCAATGTTACTTCAATATTAACAGGCACTGGCTATGTCTCAGCTGATTATATGGAATGGGGACCTTTTATAGTCTCACTATTTTTTATACTTATGCTCATTGGAGGATGTGCTGGGTCAACATCGTGTGGTCTTAAGGTGTTCAGAGTACAAATTCTGTATAAGCAAGTTATAATCCAAACTAAGAAAATTGCATTTCCTGATGCAGTGTTAGTACCTCTATATAATGGAAAAGAAATTCCTGAAAACGTTAGTAAAGCAGTGACATCATTTTTTCTCCTATTTATTCTTTCTTTTGTCATCATCGGATTAGTCTTGAGCCTATTGGGATTGGATTTAATAACAGCATTTTCAGCCTCAGCAAGCGCAATATCTAATGTTGGTCCGGGACTAGGCGCTATTGTGGGCCCAACAGAAACTTATGCTTCAATCGACTCAATTTCAAAGTGGATATTATCATTTGCCATGTTACTTGGAAGACTTGAAATTCTTACAGTAATGGTGATATTTACATCATACTTCTGGAGGCAGTGATATCTCATTACAAATTAATTTTAATCAAGCATTATCCCTTCAAAGAGAAATACTAGAAAAGTTAGTCTCTTTTGATACCACAAGTGAGAAATCAAATATTGAGTTGGTTAATTATATTTGTGATTTTTTGTCTGGTTATGAAATTGATCCGGCAAAAATATATAATGAGGATAGATCAAAAGCTTCTATATTTTATTCAATTGGTGAAGAGAGTCAAAAAGGGCTGATATTTTCAGCCCACACTGACACAGTGCCCGTTGACAAATCTCAATGGTCTACTGATCCTTATACTCTGAATATTAGAGATAATAAGTATATAGGTCGGGGCACAACTGATATGAAAGGATTCATTTCTATTTTGCTATCCCTAACACCTTGGTTGATTTCAAATAATCTATCCAATCCATTTCATGTGGCATTGAGTTATGATGAAGAGGTTGGTTGTTTGGGTGTTCAACCACTTATAGAGAGCATTAAGAACAAAATACAAGAACCAAAGCTTGTCATTGTTGGTGAACCTACAAAATTACAAATAATTGATAGACATAAAAGTTGCCATACCTATCAAACAGAGTTTTTTGGATTAAAGGCTCACTCCTGTGATCCATCTTGGGGTTGTAATGCTATTTATTTTGCATCAATTTTTATTGAAAAGCTCAAGGAAATTGAAATCCAACTTAAAGAAGAAAATAGAGATGAGAATTTTAATCCACCATATTCAACAATAAATATCGGCGTAATTCAGGGAGGTAATGCTCATAATATAGTACCTGATTATGTAAAAATACTATGGCAGATAAGATGCTTGCCAGAGTCAGATCATAATATTTTACTTAGGGGGTTATTTGAAAATATTATTCCCAATATTGAGTCAGATATGAAAGCTAAAAGTAAAACAGCTCACATAATTAATAGGAATATTTCTAATATACTTCCTTTGGAAAAATCAACTAATTCTAATATATTAGATGATCTAATAACAAAAACAAATACTCCAAGTGGTGTATCATACGGAACTGATGCAGGTTATTTTTCAAATCAAGGTTGGCAAACGATTGTCTGTGGTCCGGGAGATATTAAACAAGCACACAAATCAGATGAGTATATCTTGATAGAAGATATTAAATCAGGCATGCGTTTTGTTGCAAATATGGTAAATAGTTATTTAATCTAGATATTTAAGCAATATTTTAAAACTGCTTTTTGTATATGCAGTCTATTTTCAGCTTGATCATAAACTAGTGACTGTGAGCTATCAATAACTTCATCTGTAACTTCTTCACCCCTATGCGCTGGTAAACAATGTAAGAATATTGCATCATCAGGAGATTTTTGCAGTAACTCCATATTTACTTGATAATCCTTGAGCATTTTAATTTTTGCTAATCGTTCTGTTTCCAAATCATTCATTGATACCCAGGTGTCTGTTACTATACAATTTGCTGAATTAATAGCACTAGTAATATCTTGGGTAACTGTTAAATTAGCATTATTTTTTTTTGCATGTTCTATATATTCTTGGTGAGGCATAAGGTTCTTTGGTATTGCCATATTTAATTTAAAATTAAATATAGATGAGGCTTGTATCCATGTGTTAGCAACATTATTTCCGTCTCCTATCCATGTAATATTAAGATCTTCAATAGTACCAAAATGTTCTTTTAGAGTCATTAAATCAGCCATAATTTGACATGGATGACTCATATCCGTTAGGGCATTAATAACAGGAATATCAGAGTTATCAGAAAATTCTATTAGTTCATCATGATTTGCATTTCGTATAATAATCCCATCCAAATACCTTGACATCACCTTCGCTGTATCTTTAATCGACTCACCACGGCCCAGTTGGGATGTTTTTGTGTCTAAGAATATACAATGACCACCTAATTGAGATATAGCAACTTCAAATGAAATTCTTGTTCTAGTAGATGGTTTATCAAAAAGAAGTATGAATGATTTATTTTTTAATAGATCGAATGATTTGCTTGGATCTGCTTTTACTTTTAAACCAAAATTTAAAATTGTATTTAAGTCCTCTTTATCAATTTCATGGAGATTAATAAAGTTTCTCATTGGATATTGTTTTTTACTAACCATTTGCTTGGATTTCTCTCAGAGTAATATCAAGAATATCAATTACTTCATCTATCTCTGATTTTGAGATATTTAAAGGTGGGAGTAGTCTTATGACGTTATCTCCGGCACCCACTGTTAACAGATTTTTTTCGAATAGTTTGTTTGCAACGATACTGCTATCGATATTAAACTGTATGCCAATCATTAATCCTAATCCCCTAATCTCACTAATTAGGTTACTCCCAGCTTTGAGCTTATTTAATTTTGAATTAAAGATTTTACCTTTTTCTTCAACTTCAGCTAAGAAGCTATTGTTATTTACAATATCCATAACACAGTTACCTACAGCTGAAGCAAGGGGGTTTCCTCCAAAAGTTGAACCGTGAGTTCCAGGGCCAAGGGCATTTGCTACTGCATCAGTCATAAGGCAGGCTCCAATTGGAAATCCTCCACCTAATCCTTTTGCAAGTGCCATCACATCAGGATTAACATCAAACCACTCGTGTGCAAATAATTTGCCAGTTCTTCCCATTCCGCATTGAACTTCATCAAATAGGATTAAAATATCGTTTGCTTTTGCAATATTGTTTACTTCAATGATGAAGTTCTCGTCAAAGGTGTTTATACCCCCTTCACCTTGGATAGGTTCGATTAATATTGCTGCAATAGTATCATTTATAGAGCTTTTTAATTCATCAAGATTATTTCGTTCAATATTTACGAACCCCTGTAAAGGGAGCCCAAAACCCTCTAGGTGTGAGCTATTATTTGCAGCGGCTATGGTTCCCAGAGTTCTGCCGTGGAACGAACCCTTAAAAGTTATGATTTTGGATTTATCATTATTACCTTTGTTAAAATGGTACCTTCTTGCAGCTTTTATTGTACACTCAACAGCTTCTGCCCCAGAGTTACAGAAAAAAACTTTATCAGCAAATGAGCTTAATGTTAATTTCTGTGCGAGTTTCTGTTGCCCTTCAATATTATAGAGGTTTGAGACATGCCATAATTTATCAGCTTGGACTTTCAGGGCTTCGATGAGTTTTTCATTTGAATGCCCTAGTATATTCACAGCAATTCCTGCTGCAAGGTCCATATATTTATCACCATCAGCAGTATATAAATAAATTCCATTCCCATGAGAAAATGAAACATTTTTCCTGTTGTACGTTTTGGCTACTGAATTATTCATTGAGTAAAATTATTTTGAGTTAAATTGGATATTTTAATATTAAAAATTATTTAGTCAATTACATTCAATTTAGTCATGACTTCAATTTGTAACCGATATGAAATAAATAGCAGCTGATTGAAAATAGAATTATATTCAATAACATCAAGCACAAGCCACCCAGTAATAAATTACCATCTGCATGTCCGGTGATTCCATATCTAAAGCCATCTATGGCCTGAAAAAAAGGATTATATTGAGCTATAGTTTGTATATTTTGTGGGAGATCTCTTATAGAATAAAATGTACCAGATAAAAATGTCATTGGGGTTATAATAAAGTTTGTAACTGCCCCCATGTGATCAAATTTTTCTGCCCATAAACCACCAATAATACCAATTAGACTCATGAAAAGTGAGCCCATGAGAGAATAGTATAGTATGATAAAAATGCTATAAAAATCAATTTTCAAAAAAAGTGTAATAATACAGAAGCCAATCAATGCAATCAAACATCCTCGTACAACGCCACCCGCAACATATCCTATGGTTAGTTCTACTGCATTCATTGGTGGGAGCAGGAGGTCTACGATATTTCCTTGAATTTTTCCGCTAACTATCGATGATGATGTATTCGCAAAAGCATTCTGTAATATCATCATCATAATTATACCTGGGGCCAAGAAATGAGAAAAAGGCATTCCAAAGATTTCTGGTCGTGCTTTTCCTATTGCAACTGAAAAAACAAACAAAAAAAGCAAAGCTGTCATTAGGGGTCCGAACACAGTTTGTTGCCAAACTTTTAGAAACCTTCTAATTTCACGTTGTATTTGTGTGTATAAACCAAGCCAATTGACCAGACCAATTTCTTTTCTTTTGCTAGAATTTTTTAGTGTATTATTCATGGTTTAATTGCATGTATTTATAGTACTTATCTCTGTTGAAAACAACACATAAAAGTTATGTTTTTGCGTAAATGTAGTACTATTAAGTGTGGTTAATACAACAACATATTGATTTCATTATAATTACAATTTGAGGTACTGCTATGGCTTGGACAGACGAAAGAGTAGAGCAATTAAAAAAGCTTTGGAGCGAAGGCTTAAGTGCGAGCCAAATCGCAAACCGTCTTGGTGATGTAACACGTAATGCGGTTATTGGTAAAGTTCATCGTTTGGGTCTTGAAGCAAGAGCTAAACCCCAAAAGAAACAAATTGTAGTTGGTCAACTTGATGCAAATGTCATGTCAGTAAGTTATTCAGGAAATTTGGCATTTAAAGAATCTGAAATTGATGAGTCAGAATTTGGATATAAAACAGAAACAATAAAACCTAATTTCCCATCAATTAAAGCTATTCCTGATAATTTTTCAGTAACAATTCTAAATCTTACTGAAAATCACTGTAAATGGCCCATTGGAGACCCAGGTGAAGAGGATTTCCATTTTTGTGGTCATCAGTCTTTGAGTGGGATGCCCTATTGTGAGCATCATGCTAGTGTTGCCTATAAAAAATTTAAATTAAATAAGTTACCAAACTAAAAGCTTAATTGATAAGATATTGGCAACCATTTAAAGCCACCATCATTTTTCTCTTCAACATAACCAACTGCTGGGAATGGCATATGATATCCAATCATAGGTGTTTTATCTTTTGCTAGCATGCTGAGGATTCGTTTTCTACTTTCTACTGCTAAATCTTTAATATCATCAAACATAACATGCCAATCAGGAACTTGCATAGATACCACATAATGATTGGTGATGTCTGCAGCGAAAAAGATTGTTTTATTGTTGCTTTCGATATTGTAGCACATATGCCCAGGGGAATGACCAAACCCATTTACTGCTGTAATTCCTGTTACAACTTCCTGGTCGGGTTTAATAAATTCCATCTTATCTATAAGGGGGAGGCAGATTTTCTCAAAAAGCTCTTTATTTGCTTTTCTTTGCTCTGGGATATTTTTGCCAGTATTCCAACAATCGAATTCTGTCTCACCAATAATTATAGTTGCGTTACTGAAATACCCATCGTCTAATAGCATTAAACCTCCAATGTGGTCGGGGTGACAGTGGGTTATAACTATTTTTGTAACGTCATTATGATCATATCCAGAACTTTCAAGTAAGCTTATCAACCTACCATGTTTCTCATTTAGTTTACCATTGCCAGGGTCAAATAAAATTAGATCATTACCGGTATTAACAAGAATTGGTGTAAAACCATGTTCAAACTGTTTTTCAGGTAAAAGATTTTCTCTTAAGAGCTTATGTACTTCACTTTCATCAACATTTTGTCCAAATATTGGGTAAGGTCCATCCCGCTGAACTAGTCCATCTAATATTGTAGTGATCTCAAAATCACCCATTGTAAATCTGAATATTTCTGGATAAATATTTCCTGTCTTTGCAATAGTCATTTGATCCTCTTAAGGTTAAATAATTAATTTTTTATTAGGGTACCTATTCCATCTTCAGTGAATAGCTCTAATATTATAGCATTTTCAACTCTTCCATCTAGAATTACAGATTTTTCCACGCCATTCTTTATTGCTTCAATACATGTTTCAATTTTTGGTATCATACCACCATTGATTGTACCAGTGGATATTAGTCGTTTTGCTTCGCTTATTTTTAATTCATTAATTAGGTTTTTGTTGTCATCAAGAACACCCACAATATCAGTTAGCATAAGTAATCGTTTTGCATTTAAAGCGCTTGCAATTGCTCCAGCTGCAGTGTCAGCATTTATGTTATAAGTGATATTATCTTGACTTATACCAAGTGGTGTAATGACTGGTATTTGTCCTGTGTTGCATTTCTCTATAATTATATCTGGTGATATACTTTCAGGTTCTCCAACAAACCCCAGATCCATTATCTTTTCAATATTCGAGTCAGTCTCTTGCGCATTAGTTAATTTTTTTGCCCTAATTATGGAATCTTTGTTTCCTGATAAACTAACAGATTTTCCTCCAAATTTTTTAATACTGTTCACAATATCTCTATTAATTATCTCATATAAGACCTTTTCAACAACCTTGATTGTTTCGGCGTCTGTTATTCTGAGTCCATTATGGAACTTACTTTCCACACCTTGCTCTTTTAAGGTCTCACCAATTTGAGGTCCACCACCATGAACAACAATTGGGTGCATTCCAGCGTGTTGTAACATAACTATATTCTGCGCAAACTTTTCTGCTAAATTACTATTTACCATTGCATGTCCACCATATTTTACAACTATGTATTCTTTATTATACATTTGCATATATGGGAGTGCTTCAGATAAAATCTTTGCTCTTACAGTTGAGTCTATTTTTTGCATTAAATATCCATTTAAGTGTTTATAATTCTATATATGAGCGCCCTTATTATATCAATACCATATTTATCTTTACTTGATGAAACTAGAATACCTGGTCTTGCGGCAGCTCTTTTACTAATTTTCTCATTTGTTGCTTCTATTAGTTTTTGACTCTGAGATTTATTAATTTTATCATATTTGGTCATGACTATTTGATATGAAACTGCTGCGCTATCAAGTATATCCATAATATTTTCATCAATTTCTTTTATGCCATGTCTTGAGTCTATTAAAAAGAACACAAGCTCTAGTTCTTTTCTACCTTGGAGATAATCATAAGTTAGACTTTTCCATTTTTTGATTGCATCTTTGCTTGCTTTGGCATAACCAAACCCTGGAAGATCAACCAAAAAAAAAGCATCATCTTGAGAAAAGAAATTGATCATTTGTGTCCTTCCGGGTGTATTAGACACTCTAGCTAATCCAGTAACTTCTGTGATTGAATTTATGAGACTAGACTTTCCAACATTAGATCTTCCGGCAAAAGCTATCTCTCTTTTATTATGAAGTGGGTATCCAGAATTGCTTGCTACTGAAGTTACGAACTTGCTAGTTCTAGCAAATAAAAGTCTTGAGTTTTCAAGCTCAGCATCTGTAAAGTCGTCAATATCAAGAATTAATGATTTTCTGATTTCTTCTTCTTGAATGTGTTCGCTATATTTGACCATAATTCAACCTCAACACCCATGCGTTTCATTATAATATATTGCTGAAGGGAAGAAAGTGTATTATTCCACGCCCAATATATTACAAGCCCAGCAGAGAATTGAGCAAAAAGGAATGTAAGAAATACTGGCATCCATGCAAATATTTTTTGTTGAATTGGATCTGGGGGAGCTGGGTTGAGACGCATCTGAATAAACATAGTCAGTCCCATGATAATTGGCCAGATTCCAATTATTAAAAATGAAGGAGGTGTCCATGGAATTAATCCAAATAGATTGAATAGTGTTGTTGGATCTTTTGCAGATAAATCTTGTATCCATCCATAGAATGGTTGATGTCTCATTTCCATTGTACACAAAAGGACTTTATAAAGGGCAAAAAATACGGGAACCTGAATAAGAATTGGTATACATCCTGATAACGGGTTAACTTTATCCCTTTTGTATAATGCAATTATTGCTTGTTGTTGTTTTGCACGATCATCTTTATATGTATCTCTAATTTTTAGCATTTCTGGAGATAGCTTTTTCATAGCACTCATTGATACATAAGCTTTATTTGCTAGAGGGAAAAAGACAATTTTAATGAGAATTGTTACCCCAAGTATTGACAAGCCATAATTTCCAAGCAATCCATATAGCCATTGAAGGACATAAAAAAGTGGTTTTGTTAGGAAATAAAACCATCCCCAGTCTACAAGAAGGTCAAATTTTTCGAAAGAATGGACTTCTTCGTAATTGTCAAGTATTTTTACTTCTTTCGCTCCAGCAAATATTTGAGACTCAATATCGATTGAAGAATTTGCATTCAGTTTTTGAGCTTCACCAAGGTAATCTACTTGGTAAGTATTTCCATTTCCTTGTGATGTAAACCTACCCTGGTAAGTAATTGTCTGTGGTGGTATTATAACAGTTGCCCAGTTTTTGTCAGTGAATCCAAGCCAACCACCTGAAATATTTTCAAATGACTCAGTTTCTTCTGCAATATCAGAATAATCTGCTTTTTTCTCCCCTTGATCTCCCAATACACCAATGTATCCTTCATGTAAAACAAAGAAATTTTGATAGTCTTCTGGCAAGCCTTTTCTAGAAATTAGTGAATATGGGTATATAGTTAGATCATTGTCAGTATTATTTTCTATAGATTGATGAACTGTGAATAGGTAGTTTTCATCAACAATATATTTCTTTGTAAAAACAAGACCTTCTCCGTTATCCCATCTAAGCTTTATGGGTTGATTTACTGATAGCTCCTCTCCTTCAATTATTTCCCAAACCGATTTATCATCCGGCAGTTTGATTTTGATATCAGAACCTGACACCCACCCTTGATGTGCATAATATGGATTTTGAGATGAATATGGTCTAAATATATGAACCAGATCACTATCCTCTGATAAATTCTCTCGATAATTTTTGAGTTGAATATCGTCTAACTTTGCACCTGTGAGCGAAATTGAGCCGCTCAAGTTTTCTGTGTTAATTTTGATGCGTCTTGTCTCGGTATATGCGCTGTTAGATGATCCACCAGGTGCTTGAATGGAGATATCATCATTTTCAACAGGATCACTTGGAAGAGGTATATTCGACAAATCTTGAATAGCTGCAGTATTGTTTTCTGCAGATACTTGTTCAGGAGATCTATCATCGATTTGTTTGCTTCCAACAAAGTATTGCCAAAAAAGAAGAACTATTATGGATAGTGTGATAGCCAGTAAAAAATTTCTTTGTTCGTTCATAATAATTTCTTTTAGATTATTTTTTTTAGATCATTTGCCATTTGGCTAAAAGGATATTCTAAGATTTTTCGTCGAGCAATAAATACATAGTTTGTATTTGGTTTGGCACTATCAAAAAGTACTTCTTTTGCAAGGAATCTCATTCTTCTTTTCGCTCTATTTCTCATTACAGCTCCACCAATTTTTTTTGATGCCGTGTAACCAACTTTGGGATCATTCACATAAGCGCCATTTAGTTTATGTTTTAGAAAAATAAAGGAAGGAGTTACAAATTTATCTCCCTTTGACGAGGCAATAAATTCAGCTCTTTTTTTTATGGTTTCCATGAATTATAAAAAGCTATTTTGCGTCAAGCAGACAAACGCTTTCTTCCTTTAGCTCGCCTACGACTAAGTACTTTTAGACCACCATTTGTAGCTTTTCTTGTTCTGAACCCGTGTCTTCTCTTTCTAACTAGTACACTTGGTTGATAAGTACGTTTCAATTTAGTTACTCCTAATTCTAAGTTAGATTATCTATACATTATTAAATAAAAAACATAAACAAAAAATAATATTTATTTCAAATATTTTATTTTTTGAAATATGATTAAATTTAACTTTAGATAGAACTAATCTTAATGAATAAGAAAAAAATTATTCCTGGGGGTAGAAACCTCATAACAGATGTTGACGGAATTCTGATTGGTAATGCCGAAGATAATCAACTTCAGACCGGATTAACTTATGTAAAATTCGAAAAAACATTTTCAGCATCTGCATATGTATATGGTGGGGCTTCTGCTTCAAGAGAGATTGATCTGCTCCAACCTGAGAGAACAATTAGATACATTGATGGAATTTCATTGTCTGGTGGATCGGTATTTGGTCTCTCAGCTGGTTCTGAATATGTGGACATATTGTCTGAGGAGAGCAGGGGATTTAAGATTAAAAATTCGAACATTTCGATACCAATAGTCCCATGCGCTTCAATTTATGACTTGAGTAGCAAAAACCATAAATCAATAAATAGTGAACTATATAGGAATCTAGCCAAATTAGCTTTTAAAAACGCCAGTAAGAATTTTATTCTTGGAAATACCGGAGCAGGAATTGGTGCTAAAGCTGGAATATTTAAGGGTGGATTGGGTAGTGCATCAATAAGCATTGATAATAATTTTACTATAGGGGCTATAACAATTGTAAATTCACTAGGCTCACCATTTATAGATAATACAGGGATTTTATATTCAGGGTTATATGAGATGAGTGGAGAAATGGGTGATAATATTAATTCAAATTATAAAAACTTTGCTAAATACAGTTTTAATTATGAATGTAAAAATAATACCAAATTAAGGAGTGATCTAACATCTAAAGAGAATACAACTATATCTGTGATAGCTACTAACATAGAATTAAACAAATTAGATCTATATAAAATTGCAAAAATGTGTACCTCAGGTCTAAGCCGTGCGATCCAACCGGTAGGAACACCAATGGATGGGGATATTATTTTTGTGGTCAGCAGTAATGACAAAAAATTAAATATAGATGAGTATAATCTGACTCAGATTGGGTCTTTAGCATCAGATACCCTTACTAGGGCCATTGGTAGAGCAGTTTTTTCAGCAATACAATAAATAAAAAATAGTAACAGATAATAAAGTAACGAAGAGGAGAAAAAAATGACAAATGAAAAATGGGAAAAAGGAAAAAAAATACGTGATGAAGCTTTTGGAAAAGAGGGGCTCGAGAGGTGGGATGATCTATACAAGATTTGCCCTACACATGCCGACGCCATTCATGAATACTGTTTTGGTACTATTTGGGATAGACCAAATTTAGATTTAAAGACACGTGAAATGATTGTTATGGCGGCAGCTGCGGCATTAGATTTGCCGCATGAGGTTGGGTTACATGTGCGTGGTGCACTAAATAGAGGTGCTAATAAAGAGGAATTAATTGAAGTTATTCTGCAGTGCTCACCTTATATTGGCTTTCCAAAAACAAATCATGCACTAAAAGCTGCACAAGAAATTTTCGATAATTGGGAAGCAAAAAAAGATGATTGGAAGCCACTTTAGATATCACTATAATTAAATGTGAGCTTAACAGGATGCCAACAGGTTGTAGGTTTATAAATATCTAATATATAAGTATTAAAGGATAGGTCATGATAAACACAGATATAAATACAAAGCTTCGAGATTTACTAAATGATGGGAATTGCTATAACCCTGCAACAATTTTTAATCCATTATCAGCAAGGATTGCAGGTGATGTAGGGTTTAAATTAGGTATTATACCAGGTAGAATCATATCGCTTGATTATTTATCAGAGCCTGATCTTATGTTACTAACATTATCGGAACTTACCGAAACCGTAAGAAGAATAGCTAAAAATACTGAAATTCCATTAATCGTAGACGCAGATAATGGTTATGGGAACGCGTTGAATGTAAAGCGAACAGTTGAGAGTCTTGAAGATGCTGGTGCTTCGGGTATCTCTCTAGAAGATACTGATTTACCAATTCAATTTGGCGCTTCCAAAAAACCAAATTTTTTAGGTCTAAAAGAGGCAACAAAAAAAATAAAAATTGCAATAGACTCTAGAAAAAATATAAGTACCTGTATAGTTGCACGTACAGGCTGTTATCCTCACACTGGATTTGAAGATATGATTGAAAGAGGTAAAGCTTATGAGTCAGAAGGCGCGGATGTAATTTTTTATGTTAATGTTAATTCAAAAGATCACATTTGTGAAATAGCAAATCATCACAATGTACCTATAATCTTAGGCAATAATTCAACTACATTACCTCTTGATGAGCTTGCTAAAATGGGTATCTCAGTTAGTTTGCCAGGACATAAAGCCTATTTTGTAGCAATGCAAGCTTATAGAGATGCAATACAAAGGCTTCTCAAAACTGGTAATTTTAGTGATTATAATATAGATATGGATAAAATAGGTGAATTATCCAATGAGGATTTATATTCAAATTTGATAGATAAATATATGAGAGGTTAAGAATAACGAAAAATGAATAATAATTATGAAGAGATAATTAATAATATTTTCGATAATAATTCATCATCTACTAATATTGAAGAAGTTAGCAAGATTGTTGAGGATGTTCTTGAACAACTGGATTCTGGGGTGCTCAGAGTTTGCGAAAAGATTGATGGTAATTGGATAGTAAACCAATGGATCAAGAAAGCTATCTTACTCAGTTTTAGAACAAAAAGTAATTCAACTTTAAACGGTCCATACGCAACTTGGTTCGATAAAGTTGCAGGTAAGACTGTAGATTGGGATGAGGATAGATATAATTCAGCAGGATTCCGGAATGTTCCAAATGCTGTTATCAGAAAATCTGCTTATGTTGCAAAAGATTGTGTCATTATGCCCTCATTTATCAATGTGGGTGCGTATGTGGATCAAGGGACGATGATTGACACATGGTCTACGGTCGGATCCTGTGCACAAATAGGGAAAAATTGCCATATAAGCGGGGGAGTCGGTATTGGAGGTGTACTTGAACCACTCCAAGCGAATCCTGTAATAATAGAAGATAATTGTTTTATTGGGGCGAGGTCAGAAATCGCAGAGGGTGTTATTGTTGAAGAAGGATCAGTAATTTCTATGGGAGTTTTTATCGGAGCTTCTACAAAGATTATCGATAGAGACACAGGGGATATTCATTTTGGCAAAGTCCCATCGTATTCTGTAGTAGTTCCTGGAACATTACCTAGTGAGAAAATGAGGGATGAAGGTCTTGGACTTTATTGTGCAGTCATTGTTAAAAGAGTCGATGAGAAAACCAGGTCAAAAACATCTATCAATGAGCTATTAAGGTCATAATTAATTTCAAAAATGTATATTCATGATAAATCAAGTTGAAGCACAAAATATTCTACAAGATTTCTTGAGAATTGAGAGCGTTACCCCTGATGTTAAAAAATCCTTTGATTTTTTGGAAACGTTATTCAAAAAATATAATTTTGAGATACATAGAGTGAAATTTGACTCAGGTAATACACCAGAGGTAGAAAATATGTTCGCTATAATTGGATCCGGTAGTCCTCATCTTAATTTTGCAGGTCACGTAGATGTTGTTCCCCCAGGTGAACTGAATAGTTGGAGGTATCCTCCTTTTTCAGGACATATTGAAGATGGTTTTATATATTCACGAGGTGCCGAAGATATGAAAGGAGCAGTAATTGCCTCTATTGTTGCTGGAATTAACTACTTTCATGAAAAAATGGATTCCAATGGCACATTAAGTTATTTAATAACTGGTGATGAGGAGGGGGTCGCAATAAATGGGACTGAGCCTCTAGTTAAGTGGGTGAATGATCAAGGAATGAAAATTGATGATTGTATTGTCACTGAACCAACAAACAAAGAGCTTATTGGTGATAATATTAAAATTGGACGAAGAGGAAGTCTGTCTTGTGATTTAAAAATTACTGGAAAGCAGGGACATGTGGCATACCCTGAAAAAGCGAATAATCCCATACCACCCACTATGGTGGCTTTATCAAAAATTACTGGACAAATAGATGAAGGGTCAGAGCATTTTCTACCAACAAATATTGAAATTACGTCCATAGACGTAAATAACCTAGCTCACAATGTCATTCCTGAAGTAGTAAATGTTTCTCTTAATATTAGGTTCAATGATTTATGGAATGAAATATCATTAATGGAGCACTTGAAGGATAGACTCTCATCAGTCCTAGATGAAGTGAATATCAATTTTGATTTAAAAAAAATATCACTGGCAGATGTTTATTACACTGGAAGTGGAAAATTATCTGATTTACTTCAAAAGACTATATTTAATAAAACTAAAATAGAAGCCAAACTAAGTACTTTTGGTGGTACGTCAGATGGTAGATTTATTGCAAAATACTGCCCGGTAGTAGAATTTGGTCTTGTTGGTAGGTCAATGCATCAGGTAGATGAGAGAATAAAAATTGATGAGTTTTTTCTTCTTACAGAGATTTATCAAGGATTTATTTATAAATATTTTAACTCTTAAATATTTAAATAGAACCGTAATCAATTCTTCTCAGATATAAACCACAAGACGGAGCAAGCGTGGCACATCTTGAGCGGTCTCTTGCCTCGATAATTTCAGGAATTGCTGATGGATTCCATGATCCAATACCAACTTTTATGATGCAGCCCATAATTGATCTTACTTGAGTATGCAAAAACGATTTGGCTATAAAATCAATATAGATCTTTTCTTTTTTCTTATTAATTGAAATTTTTTCAATAGATTTGATTGGCGATTTAGACTGGCAACTTGCAGATCTAAATGTGGTAAAGTCATGTTTCCCAATAAAATAATCTGCAGCCTGTTGCATCAATGATATATCTAAGCTTTGATTTATATGCGCATGGGTATTCCTATGATATGTTAAGGGACTTTGACGATTGATTATTTTATATCTGTAATGCCTCATTATAGCTGAGAATCGTGCATCAAAAGTATCTGGAACTATTTCAACATCTAAAATACTTATCTGCTCGTTCTTTAGGTAAAAGTTTATAGCCTGAAATATAGTATTTTCATCTCTTTCCTCATCCAAATCGAAGTGGGCCACTTGTCCAGAAGCGTGCACGCCAGCGTCAGTTCTTCCAGCTCCATTTAGAGTTACTTTCTTACCACAAAATTTTTCTATTGCCTGTTCAATATGAGCTTGAATAGATGGTGAGTTTTCTTGTCGTTGCCAGCCGGAATAGTTTGATCCATCATACTCAATTAATAGTTTATATCTCATTTATTGTTATCACTGCTTACTGATTCAGTATGCTTCCTTCTATAATTTTGGTTCCACGTAAGAATTCCTCAATATGGATTGGTTTCTTGCCTTCTTTCTGAATTAGTATAGGACTAATTGACTTATCAGCACATCCAATAGTTAGATTACTATCCAATACTTCACCGGGCGCACCAGATAATTGACTTTCGATCGCATAAAGGATTCTTGCTCTAAAACTGTTCTCTCCATTTATATATGTGAACCAGCCACCAGGATATGGGCTAAGCCCTTTTATTAAATTAACAACGTTCTTACATGGTTTATTAAAATCAATTTTAGTTTCCTCTTTAACGATTTTTTTTGCGTATGTAATTCCCACATCTTTTTGCTTTATAAATTTAATTTTCCCATTTGAAAATTCTGATAGAGAATCCAGAAGAAGTTTTGCTCCAATTTCAGCTAATTTATCAGAGAGCGTAGCGTAATTATCATCCATATTTATTGGTATTTCGTGATATTTACATATATCGCCTGTATCAAGACCCTCATCAAGCCTAATAATATTGACTCCAGTGACCTTATCCCCTTCAATTAGAGCTCTTTGGATTGGAGCCGCACCTCTCCATCGGGGTAAAAGTGATGGATGAATATTGAGAAAGCCATATCTTGGAATAGAAAGAAATTTTTTAGGAATAATTAATCCATATGATACAACAACCCCAATATCAGGGCTTAATTGTTTCAGTGACTTAATTTCATCTTCATCTGTTAAATTATGTGGGGTTTTGATTAATAAGTTATGTTCTTCTGCAATCTTATAAATTGGAGACTTTGTGAATTTCATTCCACGTCCGGATCTCTTTGGAGGCTGAGTATAAACACCAGCAATTTCATGATGGGAGGAGATTAAGCTCTTGAGAGCTGGCTCACCAAAATCAGAAGAACTCATGTAAATTAATTTCATTTTAAAAAACTTTAATTTTTTCGTTTATTAGATTTCTTAAATTTTTTTTCTATGGAAGACTTTTTAAGTCTTGATAGATAATCGATAAATAATTTACCATCTAGGTGATCTACTTCATGTTGTATGCATGTCGCTAGAATTCCCTCACAATCAAGTTCTTTAGTTATACCTTTTTTATCTAAAAACCTCACCTTACACTTGGAAGGTCTCTCTACCTCTTCATAAAATTCTGGAATAGATAAGCACCCTTCCTTATAGATGTTTTTTTCTTCAGATCTCCAAATGATTTCTGGGTTAATAAAATAAAGCGGATTTTTTTTTGTTTCTTGATTGTAATTACAATCAATCACAACAAGTCTTTTCTTAATACCTATCTGTATTGCAGCAAGCCCTATACCTGGGGCTGCGTACATGGTTTCTGCCATATTATCAAGTGTTTTGATGATGTTTTTGTCTATATTCGTAACTTCTTCAGATCGCTCTCGAAGTATTTTATTGGGTATTGTAAGAATTTGATGGATCATAAATTACTCTATATTAAATTAGTATTTTAATTGAAAACATATTAGAATAAAAAGCACAACCCACAAATTAAGAAAAAATGCTAGATACTACATTAATAATTCTAATAATATTAGCAATTTCAACAATTTTAATATTTTTACTACTGATTCAAAGTAAAAAAAATAGTAGAGCTTCCGTTAGTGAAATTGCAGAGTTATTGAAACAAAATAACGAATTAGATTTAAAGATTAAATCTTTAGCAGATTTATTTAATGGAAACCATGATAGGTTGAGAAATTCCATAGATGAAGTCAAAGATAAAATAAATCAGAAAGTACAAGAAGAATTAAAAGAAAGTCGTGAGAAAACACATGCAGATTTGACTAAGTTGTCTGAGAGACTCGCAGTTATCGATAATGCTCAAAAAAATATTACTGACTTATCAAATAATGTAATTGATTTACAAGGTATTCTATCAAATAAGCAGCAAAGAGGGGCGTTTGGTCAAGCAAGAATGGAGTCAATCATTGCTGATGCTCTACCAAACAACCTCTTCTCATTCCAGCATACTTTAACAAATGGAAAGAGGCCTGATAGCATCATTAGAATGCCAAATTCAGATGAAGTTATTGTGATTGACTCAAAATTTCCTCTTGAGAGTTTTGATCAGTTGAGAACCGCAAAATCATTAGAAGAAAAAAAGAAAGCCAATTCACAAATTAAGATAGATGTTTTGAAACATGTAAATGATATAGCTGATAAATACAAAATACCTGGAGAGGTAAGAGAACCATTGGTTATGTTTATTCCATCGGAGTCAATTTATGCAGATTTATATGAAAATTTTGAAGATATCATTCAAAAAGCATACAGAACTGGAATCACAATAGTGTCTCCAAATACACTCATGTTAACAGTACAAACTCTTCAAACATTAATTCGCGATGCTCATATGCAAAAGCAATTAGGTATTATTAAAAGTGAAGTAGGCAATATTCTGCTTGATGTGGATAGGTTAACCAATAGGGTACAAGATTTACAAAAACATTTTAATTTAGCTAATAACGATATTGAGAAAATCATCGTTTCATCAAAAAAAATTGCAACGAGTGGACGTAAAATTGATCTGATTGAAGAAGTGCCAAACGATCAAAATTTAATCAATAAAGATAGTGATTAGTCAGCATCCGTTCTTGATAAGATTGCTTGTGTGAGCGTGCCATCATCTAAATAATCAAGTTCTCCTCCAATTGGAATACCGTGAGCTAATTTTGTAATTCTAATATCATGTTTACTTAATAGGTCACTCAGGAAATGCATGGTAGTCTGACCATCGATGGTTGCACTAAGAGCCAGGATCACTTCCTTGACATTATTTTCTTCAATTCTATGCACTAATTTATTAATATTTAACTCTTCAGGTCCTATTCCATCTAGTGCATTAAGTACACCGCCAAGAATGTGATAATAACCTTTTATTGCACCAGCTCTCTCAATTGCCCACAAGTCAGCCACTTCTTCGACAACACAAATGATATTTTCGTCACGATTTTGGTTACTGCATATGGAGCATGGGGACTTTAGGTCAATATTATTGCAGACTTGGCAAAGGACTATTTTCTCATAAATCTCAATGAGAGAGTCTTTCAATGGTAAAAGAAGTTGTTCTCTCTTCTTAATTAGTTCAAGCGCAGCTCTCCTTCCAGATCTGGGGCCAAGCCCGGGAATCTTTGATAATAGACGAATAAAATTATCTATCTCGTTGGGATCTCTAGAAGACATTATTTAGAATCCAAGATTGAATCCGGGAGGAAGTGGTAGTCCTCCGGTTATTTCTTTCATTTTTTTTGCAACTTCATCATTGATTTTTGATTTTGCATCACTGAATGCCGCAATAATGAGATCTTCAATTATTTCTTTTTCACTTGCGACTAAGATACTAGGATCAATATCAATTTTTTTTAACTCTCCATTGCCATTGACGGTTACATTAACAAGACCACCACCTGAGGAGCCTTCGCATTCTATATTTTCAATGTTTTCTTTCGCGGATTTCATTTTATCTTGTAATTGACTTGCTTGTTTCATAATCTCAGAAAAATCCATCCTTATTCCTTTCTAAATATTATCTTCTTCATTTACTATTTCAGCATCTGGAAAATGTTTTTTTATATTCTCAATGGTCAAGCTTTCTTCATCCATTTGGGATGTTTTTCCAATAAAATTTATATCCCATTTGATATTTGTTAGGTTTTGAAGTGTTGATTGTAATGTACTTATAATGTCTTTGTTAATCTCATCGTTTGAAGTTAAATCTATTTGACCTATCTTATATTCAATAACATCTAATTTATCCATTTCTGATATTAATCTCATATCATTTTCAATTAATAATGATTTCATATCTTCATAGGACTCAGGAATAATGAATTCTTGCATTATGTTTTCTGCGGGTTCATTTATTTTTTTTGTTTCGGGCTTAATATCGTTGTTTTCAGTTTTATTATCACCCATACTGTTCTCAATTTTTGATACAAGGTCCTCTATAGGAGGCAATTGATTAGAATAACATAATTTTATCAAGAGCATTTCAAGGGAAATATTTTGATCGAAGGAATTTTTTATTTCTTCATTTCCTTTTAATAATATTTGCCACATATGGACAAGCGTTGAAATATCGATATCGTTAATAATTGATTTAATTTCTGTATGTTGCTCACTAGATAAAAGATCACTTTGTGTTGAAATCCCAAGTTTGATCATTGAAGCAATATGAGTGATTTTTGATAAATCTCTTGCCAATGGTAATGGTTCAAAACCATTTTCATATATTTGTTTTATTTTATCTGTTATTTTAGTTGACTCACCTTCAATCAGTATCCCAAATAAGCTAATTATAAAATTAATATCATTAAGGTTTAGCATTTCAGATAACATTTGAGATGTTATATTCCCATCACAGAGTGATGTTGCTTGATCAAGAATTGATAGGGCATCCCTCATTGAGCCCTCAGAAGCTGAACAAATGATATTGATACTATCATTATCTATTTTTATTAGCTCTTTATCACAGATTTTCCTGAGGTAATCATTCATAACAGTATTATCAATTCTTTTTAGATTAAATTTTTGACATCTTGATAAGATTGTAATTGGAATCTTTTCAATCTCAGTAGTGGCAAAAATAAAAATCACATGTTCAGGAGGTTCTTCCAATATTTTTAATAAGCCATTAAATGCTTGTTTTGATAACATATGAACTTCATCAATTATGAATATCTTGTATTTTGCCATTGTAGGTTTTGTCTGAGCAAAATTGATGATTTCTCGTACATGATCAATACCGGTATTTGAAGCTGCATCCATTTCAAATACATCGGGATGGCGCGACTCTATAATTGCATCACAGTTCAGTCCAATTTTATCTAACTCAATTGATGGTATGTATTCCTTATTATCTAGTGTGTAATTTAGCGTTCGAGCTAGAATGCGAGCTGTGGTAGTTTTACCTATACCTCTTATCCCAGTGAATAGGTATGCTTGATGGATTCTACCTGAATGGATTGAGTTTGAAATGGTGCTGACCATGCTATCTTGACCAATAAGTTCAGCAAAAGAGCTTGGTCTATATTTTCTTGCAAGAATTTTATATTCTGTGTTTGGCAACTTATTCTACTCAATACCAGATGAAAATAAAGTGAGAAGCTAGTTATTGACCCGTAAAAAAATCGTTGGGGCTGCTTCCTTCCAGACCTGACCCGATTGGCGACAATTACGTCCAACACTAACTTCTCGTTGTTAAGTATAACAAATGAATTTTGATATTGGTACAAATACTTCTTATTTATACTTGTCTTATCTATTTTTATTTTAGAAAGCTCTCTTGGCTGTTTATTTCTTTTCTCAAATCACTTGCATAATATACGCCAAGAATTCTCAATTCACTCGAAAAGAAGTCTAATTCTTCTAGAGCTAATCTTACGTTCTCATCATGAGGATGCCCTTCAATATCAACATAGAATTGTGCTGCAGAAAAGCTGCCTCCTATAATATATGACTCCAGCTTTGTTAGGTTTACACTATTTGTGGCAAACCCACCCATGGCTTTATAAAGTGCAGCAGGAACATTTCTAACTCTAAATACCATGCTAGTAATTGTAGGTTTCTGGTTAGGTTCTGCGTCATCAGGTTCAGCCGATAATATAATAAACCTTGTAGTATTATGATTTGCGTCTTCAACATTCCTTTTTAAAATTTTTAGTCCATAAAAATCGGCGGCTAGTTCACTTGCCAATACAGCAGTCGTTAAGTCATTGTTTTCAGAAATGATCTTTGCAGAACCAGCAGTATCTGCACCAACTATCTGGTTGAGTTTCAACTCTGATATGATATTTCTACATTGACCCAATGCATGACGATGGCTCATCACATTTTTTATTGTTTTTTCAGAAGCACCATCAACTACGATTAATTGATGTTCTATTGGAAGAAAAAATTCATCAACTATATAAAGTTCTGATGTTGGCAATAAATAATGAATGTCTGCCACTCTTCCCGCAAGAGAATTATCAATCGGAATCATAGCATACTTAACTTCTTTATTTTTTACTTTTGCAAAGGCATCCTCAAAAGTTGCCGCGGGAATAGGTTCCATATCTGGGTATTTTTTTTGGCAAGCAATATGAGAATAGGCACCCATCTCTCCCTGGAAAACAATTTTTTTATTCATTATTTACACCTAATTATCAGAAATACTACTTAATCTTTCTATATCATCTATTGTATCAATGCTAATGATTTTATCATCTACTAAAATTAGATTGATTTTCATTGATCCTTCCAAGGCACGAAGCTGTTCAAGTTTCTCCGTTGTTTCCAGAGTTGATGGCTTCATAGACACAAACCGATCTAATGCATCCCTCTTATATACATATATACCGATATGTTCAAAATAGATATTAGCGCCGTAAGGTATAGCAGACCTTGAAAAGTACAGTGCATTTAATTCATTATTTTTTTCTTTATGTGTTGCTATTTTAACAATATTTGGATTGCCAACATCAATTGGATCATCAATTTCTCTACAATAAGTCAAAATATCAGCATCAGTGTTTCTGATATTATCTATGCCAAGGTTGATAATATCAGATGTGATATTAGGAAGGTCACCTTGAAGGTTTATGATATATTTATATGACTTTTCTTTATCCAGTTTATTTAGGGCCTCATAAATCCTATCAGTACCACTTTGATGTGATGGATTTGTAATAATTACTTCAGCCCCTTCTTTATGCAGAACTTCTGCTATTTCTTGGGAGTCAGTTGCAACCACAACCTTTTCTGCTTTTGTATCTTGTGCTTTATCCCATACATGAAGTATCATTTCCCTTCCATTTATTTTTAATAAAGGTTTTCTTGGCAGTCTAGTAGAACCGATTCTTGCAGGTATAAGAATAATCGTATCGTTCATATTTAATGATTTTCAATTATTAAAAAAATTTATGATATTAAATATCAATATTATTGAATATTAGTAAATTTTTTTGTGGTTTTAAAGAACCATTTAATATATAAAAATATTGAATTTGGACATACACACATGGATAGTTTTGAAATAAATAAAATTGTTGGAGCTGTACTTGGGACTGCTTTATTTATTTTGGTTTTAACTATTGTCACTGATTTCTTCTATCATGAAGATGAGCTTGAGCAACAAGCTTATATAGTAGATGTTCCAGTTGAAACTGAGCAACTTATGGATGAAGTTGAAGTCGTTGAAATAAACGTTATGGAACTTCTGATTCTTGCAAGTGCTGAAAATGGCGAAAAAGTAGCAAAAAAATGTGTCTCATGTCATAATTTTGAAGCAGGAGCTCCAAACAAAATTGGACCAAATTTGTATAACATTGTTGACCGCCAAATGGCCAGTGTTGATGGATTCGCTTATTCAGGTGTATTAGCTGAAAAAGGTGAAAATAGTGAAGCTTGGACCTTTGATAATTTATTCCATTTCCTTGAAAATCCAAAAAAATGGTTGCCTGGCACTATCATGGGTTATGCTGGTATCAGAAAACCCGAAGATCGTGCAGATTTAATTGCTTATCTTCATGATATATCACCAGACTCAGTTTCTGCAATTGAATAGAATATTCTTTTAAATTAGACATAATAAACAAGATAAATTATAGTTATCTTATGATTAAGATAATATACATATTTGTATTTTTATTTACATTCATAACCCATTCTGGGTATGTAAATGCAGACGACAGTTCCCAAAAAATCTCTATTGAAGATTTAAGCTGGATGCATGGATTAACACTTGGTGATAATCTTAAATATGCTGAAGATTTTCAATATTTTGATTATATAAATCCCGATGCACCAAAAAGGGGAACTCTTGTTCAAGCAGCTATAGGCTCTTTTGATACTTTAAACCCATTCAATATGAAGGGTGTTCCAGCAATTGGAAGCAGCTACTACATATATGATAGTCTCCTAAAAAATTCTGACGATGAACCATTTTCTTACTATGGATTGTTGGCTGAGGGTGTATATCATCCTGACGATTATTCATACGTGATATATAAAATTAGAGATGATGCTAGATGGCACGATGGGCAGGAAATAACCGCTCAAGACGTTAAATGGTCACTTGAAACACTAAAAGGAATAAACCCAAATTATAAATATTATTATAATAATGTAGTTGATGTAGTGGTTCTATCAGATAAGGTAATAAAATTCAATTTTGATATATCAGGAAATAGAGAGCTTCCGTTGATTACTGGTCAATTCCCCATCTTACCTAAACATTATTGGGAGAGCGATGGACGCTTGTTTGGAGATACTACACTAGATTTTCCTCTAGGGTCAGGTCCATATAAGTTTAAAGAGGTAAATGTTAATAAAAACGTTATATATGAGCGAGTGACAGATTATTGGGGCAAAGATTTGTCAGTCAATAAGGGTTTTCATAACTTTAATGAGCTGGTTTTTGAGTATTTCAGAGATAGACAAGTACAGCTTGAAGCATTTAAAGCAAGTGAAATAGATATTGTGTTTGAGAATTCCTCAAAAAGATGGGCTACGGGATATGATTTTGCTGCAAAGGATGATGGCGATGTCAAACTTGAAGTATTTAAGTTAAGCAACGTACAAGGTATGCAAGCTTTTGCCATGAATCTAAGAAGAGACAAGTTCAGAGATATTTCTGTAAGAAAGGCATTAAATCTCGCATTTGATTTTGAATGGCTAAACGCTAATTTATTCTATAATCAGTATCAAAGGATTGACAGTTTTTTTGATAATTCAGAGCTAGAATCTGTTCTGTTACCAGAAGGTAAAGAGAATGAGATCTTGCTTGAAGTTAGTAATTTAGTTCAAGATGATGTGTTTAATAAGGAGTACAAAAACTCTGTTGGAGGAACAACTCAAAACATCAGAAATAATCTCAAAGCAGCGCAAGGACTTTTAAAAGAAGCGGGCTATGGTATCAAAGATGGAAAACTAATTGATAAATCAAATGAGCAACCTTTTGTGATTGAGTTTTTAATTTCGCAGCCGGATATGGAGAGGATAATCAGTCAATTTCAAACTAATTTGAGATCAATTGGTATTGAGTCAAATATTAGACTTGTTGATACCGCACAATATCAGGAGAGGATGGATCAATTTGATTTTGATATTGTTGTAGCAACTTTCCCTCAAAGCTTATCTCCCGGGAATGAACAAAGAGATTATTGGGGATCTGAATCTGCAACCTCAGCGGGTAGCAGAAATATTATCGGCATCCAAAATGAAGCTGTGGACATTCTGATTGATAAAATAATATATTCTGAAACTAGGGCAGATTTGATTGCTTCTACAAAAGCCCTAGATAGAGTACTAAAGTGGAATTACTATGTTATACCTCATTACTACTCAGAGGGTCTTAGAATTGCTAGGTGGGATATTTTTGGATTCAATGAAAATTTGCCTGAATACAATGTCAATTTACTCACTTGGTGGAGTAAATAACTATTCACATCGCTATGTAATATAAAACAAGATGTTTATATATACACTCCGAAGACTATTTCTGATTATACCCACAATATTTGGGATTATGGCAATAAGCTTCTTAATTATCCAATTTGCGCCTGGTGGTCCAATAGAGAGAATCATATCTCAAATTGAGGGCAATGATAATTCTGCTCTTTCACGTGTTTCGGGAGGTTTTAGCGGAGATTTTACTCAATCTGGACAAAATGGAGATATAAACAACAAGTATAGAGGTAGCCAAGGATTAGATCCAGAATTTATATTAGAATTAGAAAAACAATTTGGGTTTGATAAACCTCCTTTAGAGAGATTTTATCAAATGATATCAAATTATATAAGATTTGATTTTGGTGAAAGTTATTACAGAGATATTAGGGTAATTGATTTAATAATTGAAAAACTTCCTGTGTCTATATCACTTGGGCTTTGGATGACTCTAATTTCGTACTTAATTTCAATACCACTTGGAATGATGAAAGCGGTTCGTGATGGAACCAAGTTTGATCTCTGGACTTCCACAGTAATAGTTATAAGCTACGCATTACCAGGGTTTCTTATAGCTATTTTTTTAATTATATTTTTTGCTGGTGGAAGCTATTTAGATTGGTTTCCGCTTAGGGGTCTGACATCAGATAATTTTAATGAGCTCAGTATACTTGGAAAAGTTGTTGATTATATCTGGCATATAACATTACCTCTTTTATCAATGGTTTTAGCAGCTTTCGCGACTACAACTTTACTAACAAAAAATTCATTTCTTGATGAAATAGGAAAGCAGTATGTATTGACTGCTAAAGCAAAGGGACTTACTGAGAAGCAAGTTTTAAAAAGGCATGTTTTTCGAAATGCGATGTTAATTATAATTTCTGGATTCCCAGCAGCTTTTATTTCTGCATTTTTTACAGGGTCACTATTAATTGAGACAATATTCTCACTTGATGGACTTGGCTTATTGAGTTTTGAGTCAATTGTAAACAGAGATTATGCAGTTGTATTTGCATCACTTTATATATTTTCTTTCATTGGATTAATCATCAATCTTTTATCTGATTTATTATATCATTGGATAGATCCTAGGATAGATTTTGAGAAAAGAGACTTTTGAGGATTGGTACTAAACTATGATTGGTAAAAAAAATAATCTTTCACCCATCACTCATAGAAGGATTGGAAATTTTAAAAAAAACAAGCGTGCATTCATATCTTTACGTCTTTTTCTTGTTTTGTTTGTCCTTTCATTGTTTTCTGAATTTTTAATTAACGACAAACCTATACTAGCCTTCTATAAAGGGGAACTATTATTCCCTACCATCATGGATTATCCTGAAGAAAAATTCGGAGGATTTCTTGCTGTAACAGATTATAGAGATCCATTTATATCAGATGAAATTGCACAAAATGGATGGATATTATGGCCAATGGTAAGGTATAATTACAAGACAATAAATTACGAGTTACCAGTACCTGCCCCATCACCACCATCATTCTTCCTTGACAAAGAAATACGCTGTCAAAATTATACATTGGGTATTGATGATGGAAGATGTACTGCCTGGAATTGGAATTGGTTGGGGACAGATGATCAGGGTCGAGATGTATTGGCAAGGTTAGCATATGGTTTTCGTATATCTATTATTTTTGGTTTACTTTTGACCATTCTATCTTCTGCCATCGGTATTTTTATGGGGGCAATTCAAGGTTTTTTTGGAGGCTTAACAGATCTGATAACTCAGAGATTTATTGAAATATGGAATTCTATTCCATCGTTATATTTACTAATAATCATTTCAGCAGTCATTACACCTTCATTTTGGTTACTTCTTTTTATTCTTTTATTATTCTCTTGGGTAAGTTTGGTTGGGGTTGTTAGAGCAGAGTTCTTGAGAGCTCGAAACTTTGAATATGTATTGGCAGCCCGCGCATTAGGCGTATCAAATATGAAGATTATGTTTAAACATTTGCTTCCAAATGCTATGGTTGCAACTCTAACTTTCCTCCCATTTATACTTAATGGATCAATTGTTACTCTTACGTCTTTAGATTTTTTGGGTTTTGGAATGCCACCAGGCTCTCCATCACTTGGAGAATTATTAGCACAGGGAAAAAATAATATTCATGCGCCATGGTTAGGTTTGACTAGTTTCTTTGGGATAGCTGTTTTACTTAGTTTACTAATTTTTATTGGCGAAGGTGTAAGAGATGCCTTCGACCCTCGAAAGGTTTTTGTAGATTAAGATGAAAAATTTATTAGAAATAAAAAACTTTACTATGAAGTTTAAAGGTTCAACAGAATCAGATTTTCAAATTAATGATGTAGAGATTAATATTCCAAAAGGGAAGACAGTTGCAATTGTTGGGGAGTCTGGTTCTGGCAAAACTCTAACAGCCTTGTCAATACTAGGGCTAAACCCTAATACATCAATAATACAAAGTTATAGTCAAATATTATTTGATAAAGAAGATTTGACTAAAATTTCAAATGATCAACTTAACAAAATTCGTGGGAATAAAATTTCAATGGTCTTCCAAGAGCCATTAAGTGCCTTAAATCCACTTCATACTGTTGAAAAGCAGATAAGTGAAGGTATGCTAATTCATAAGTTAGCTAAAAAGCATGAAATAAGAAGTAAAGTAATTGAGTTAATGAAAAAAGTTAGGATTAGTGATCCCGAAAGTAAGCTTGCAAGATATCCGCACCAACTCTCAGGTGGAGAACGTCAGAGAGTTATGATAGCAATGGCGCTATCCAATAACCCTCAACTCTTGATAGCTGATGAGCCAACAACTGCATTAGATGTAACAATACAATATGAAATTTTAAATTTATTAAAATCATTACAGGAAGAATTAAATTTAGCTATTCTATTCATCACACATGATTTAGGTATTGTAAAAGACTTTTCTGATTTTGTTTACGTTATGCAGGGTGGAAAAGTTATAGAAAGTGGCATAGTTGAGGATATATTCCAGAATCCAAGGAAAAATTATACAAAAGAACTTGTCAATGCTCGTAGTCTACAGCTAAAAAAGAAAAGAATGAATAAATCACTTGAGATTTTTAAGGTAGAGAATTTGTCTGTAAATTACATACAAAAAAAATCTCTGATGAAAACGCTTACAAATAATGTCTTAAAAGAAATAAATTTTTCAATCAATTTGGGAGAAACTGTTGGACTAGTGGGAGAGTCAGGATCAGGCAAAACAACTATTGGATTATCGATGCTCAGGCTAATCAAGAGTCAGGGCAAGGTTATTTTCATGGGCCAAGATTTTTCAAAATTAAATCGTATTAAATTAAATCCAAAAAGGAAAGATTTTCAAATTGTATTTCAAGATCCTTATGGCTCATTGTCGCCCAGGATGACTATAGGACAAATAATAGAAGAGGGCTTAATTTCACAAAAGATAGAATTAAATGCCAGAAAAAGATTAGAGATGACCAATGAAATACTCCAAGATGTAGGCCTCTCTACACAGCATATCAATAGATATCCTCACGAATTTTCAGGAGGTCAAAGACAGAGAATTGCAATTGCAAGAGCAATTATTTTAAGACCAAAACTTCTGATTTTAGACGAGCCTACGAGTTCTCTTGACTCAACAGTTCAGCTCCAAATTTTAAATCTCCTAACAGATCTGCAAGAAAAATATAATACAGCATATCTGTTTATTAGCCATGATTTAAGGGTTATTCGGTATATGGCTGATAGAGTTTTTGTGATTAATTCTGGAAATATAGTTGAATCCGATTATACAGAGAATATCTTCAATAGACCAAAGAATGATTACACAAAAAAATTAATATCTTCTGCATTGCTTGATTGAAATATCTAAATTTTTTAATCAATCCTTTTAATTGATAGAATTTCTTTTTTATCTCTCTGAAGATTTGTTTTAACTTCATTAAAATTTTCAATCCTTGTATCCATTGTGGTCATGTTGCTATGTAAAATTTTGTTAGTTTCTATGTAAATTCCAACGTGGCCTTCCCAGAAAATTATGTCACCATTTTTAAGATTACTATGATTAGCCACTAGATCAATTTTAGTTCCAAGGACTTTTATTTGATCTTTGGTATCTCTAGGACAATTAATTCCAAGCGAGTGTAGAGAAGTTTGTATCAATCCAGAACAATCTAAACCAAGAATAGTTCTACCTCCCCATTTATATGGTGTTCCAATATATGAGGAAGCTATTTTTACAAAATCATCGGGGATGGTTATTTTTTCAGAAAATGATATATGAGCTTCATTTATGTATCCCATTCCAAAATTGATCTCAAAAAAACCGTTATATTGATTTTGATCTTTTAGGATACGCGAATTTCTGAATAAAGTATTTATTATTGGAGACTTTGGATCTGGCTTTGAGTATATGCTTGCACAATTAGAATTAACATACGACCAAGTTGTGTCGAGGTTGATCTCTTCCTTTTGCAGAGCAGTTACTGGTAGATAGCCAAAGTAATTATCGCTAAGCAACCTTCCAAAGAGCCAATCATCCAAATTTTCTTCAACTTCAAAACTTTCACCATAAATGGCTTCAGAAACTGTCTCGGATTGAAAGCTTGGCTCTTTTTTGAAATCAATTACATTATAAATAACGCGATAAATATTAATAGTGCACCAATTTGTTATTAATTTTTTATATGATCAACTAATAATTGATAAATAGCCCTAATACCCTGTGCTGCTCCACCTTTCGGAATATTAGAGTTTGTTCCATTATTCCATGAGTAAACATCAAAATGAAGGTAAGTTTTTGTATTCGTGATAAACTTTTTTAGGAATTCTGCTGCAACAATAGATCCAGCAAATGGAGTGTTTGGGGAATTATTTATATCAGATATCTCATTATTAAGCCATTTGCCATAGGGCTCAAAAAATGGCATTTGCCAGACAGGATCTTGAACTTTAAATGATATATTTTGTAAAGTAGCCGCAACTTCTTTGTTTGTTGAGAAGAATGGAACTATTTCAGGACCCATAGCCACTCTAGCTGCTCCTGTTAATGTTGCCATATCAATAATTATCTCAGGTTTTTCTTCATCGGCCAAAGTCAAAGCATCAGCAAGTATTAATCTCCCTTCTGCATCTGTATTTCCAATTTCAACTGTTGTTCCATTACGAGATTTTAAAATATCACCAGGTCTAAAAGAATTACCTGAGATGGAATTCTCCACAATAGGTATTAAAACTCTGAGATTTATATCAACTTGATTAAGAATAAGCATACTTGCAAGTCCTAAAATATTTGCAGCACCGCCCATATCCTTTTTCATTAATAACATACCGGATGATGGTTTTATATCTAAACCACCGGTATCAAAAGTTACGCCTTTACCAACCAATGTTATCTTTTTGCTTTTTTTGTTGCCCCATCGGATATCAACTAGTCGTGGAGGATGATCGCTAGCTTTCCCCACTTCATAAATTAATGGAAGATTTTCTTTAATAAGTTCCTTGCCAGAAACCTCACTTATTTTGCAACCCAAACCATCAAAATATTTTTTTATAGTTTTCGCGAAGTTTTCTGTATTTAGTACATTCGCAGGATGGTTTATTAAATCCATTGTGAAGAAAATACTTTTAACTAGATTTTGTACTTCATCGTAGATCTTTTCTGGGAGATATAACTTAGAATTATTTTTTGAAGGAGAGTTATAGCTATAATTGCCAAGTGCCCAGCTTAGATAAGGAAGAGTTGAACCATCTTCTAAGTTTGAAAAATAGTAGTTTCTATTAGGTAATGATTTTGATAATTTGTAACAAAAAAAATCACTATAAACATCACTTGAATCACTTCTACCAACAAGTACCTTTTCAATTTGTCCATCATTTGATGGAATGATTAAATATTGACCTGGAGATGCCTTGAAATTATTTTCATGAATCCAGTTCTTGTATTTTTTATGACTATCTACAAATTGATTTAAATCTCCACTTTTTAAGATAGTGATTTCTGTAGAATTTTTTTTATTTTTTGTGAACATGTTAAGCCTATAAAATAGATTTAGTAAATATTAGCGTCAAGTCCTGCTGCAATTGTTGCGCCAAGATTAAAACATTCTCTCTTAAAGTCATTGTTCCAATCACCTTTCAATATAAGTGGTTTTTGAATCTCTTTCCATCTCAATCCTGTAATTATTTTTTTAATATTAATTTCGGTGCCAGTACCATCATGACCTGCTCTAATATAGATTGCATAGGGAAGTCCATTTGTTTTATCCAAACACTTATAGTAGTTTCGATCAAAAAAATCCTTAATGATCCCGCTCATGTATCCAAGATTTTCAGTTGTACCAATTATTATTGCTGAAGATTTAGAGAGTATCTCGTAATCGACATCTATGGCATCATGTGCAATAATCTCAAGATTCTCCGAATTTATTGATTTTGCCCCCTTTTTAACCTGGTCAAATAAAATTCTGGTATTTATTGATGGAAGATTTGATACAATTAGGAGCTTTTTTTTCATTTATATAAACTAAATAACTAATAAAGGATTTTCAATATAATCTTTTTCTATATATATTTAAGAAATGGTGCCGCAGGAGTGGATTGAACACTCGACCTCACCCTTACCAAGGGTGCGCTCTACCACTGAGCTACTGCGGCTTTATAATATATTGGCAAAATAGATTGTCAAAAAAACTAGTTATTCGACAATATGGCAAAATTGAAAAAAAAAGACAATCAAAAATTAGCTAAGGCACTAAAAGAAAATCTCAGGAAGAGGAAAGCTCAAGCAAATATGCTAAAAGAAAAAAATCAGAAGTTGAGTGATAAAAAAGATGGATAAAATTCGAATTGTTGGTGGTAAACCTCTAGAAGGATCTATTGAAATCTCTGGTTCAAAAAATGCATCACTACCAATTATGATAGCTAGTATTTTAACAGATCAAGAACTGATCTTGGATAATCTTCCTAATTTAAGTGATATTAGTAGATTAGAATTAATATTGAGAAATTTAGGAGCAGTTATTGAAAGAGATAAAAATTCAGAAACTTCAAATAACCAGAAAAATATAAATGTACCAAAAACGAGTATTAAATTACAAAAATTCCTCAGCTTGAATGCTGATTATGAGGATGTATCGAAAATGAGGGCGAGTTTTCTTGTCTTAGGTCCGTTACTGGCAAGAGAGAAATTTGCAAAGGTTTCAATGCCTGGTGGGTGCGCTATAGGAACTAGACCTGTTGATATTCACCTAGATGGACTTAAAAAGTTAGGGGCAGAAATAGAAATAGAAGAGGGCTATGTTGTCGCTCGTGCAAAAAATGGGCTCACAGGTGCAAATATTAATTTAAAAAAACAATCAGTTGGCGCAACACAGAATTTAATGATGGCAGCATGCTTAGCAAGGGGAGAAACAACAATATCAAATGCTTCAATGGAACCAGAAACAAAAGATTTAATAATCTTTCTAAATAAAATGGGCGCAAATATTGAAGTAGCAGGTAACAACACTCTATTAATACAAGGTCAAGAAAGATTGAGCGGCGCAAAGCATAAAATAATGTCAGATAGAATTGAAGCTGGAACTTATGCTGTAGCTTGTTGTGCAACGGGAGGTAGAGTTACACTCAAAAATTGCGATGATGAAACACTTGAATTACCACTTAGGTTACTTCAAGAAATTGGATGTAATGTACTAAAGATTGAGGAAGGTATATTAGTTGAAAATACAAATAAGAAATTATCTCCAATTGAAATTACAACGCAACCATATCCAGGTTTTCCAACTGATTTACAGGCGCAATTTATGGCACTCCTTACACAAGCAAGTGGTATATCAATAATAAATGAAAAGATTTTTGAAAATAGATTTATGCATGTCCAAGAATTAGTTAGAATGGGGGCGAAAATTACCGTAGATGGCGATAAAGCAATAATTAGTGGGAAGTCAAATCTTATTGGTGCACAAGTTATGGCAACCGATTTAAGAGCATCTGTTTCTCTAGTTATTGCAGGATTGACTGCGGTAGGAGAGACTATAATAAATAGAGTATACCATCTTGATAGGGGGTTTGACTCACTTGAAAAAAAATTATCAAATTGCGGTGCAATTATTGAGAGAATAGTATAGATAGGTAATACAATGAATAAAATTTACCACTACGATGATAAAGACTCAATGGAGCAATTTTTTGAGTTAAATAAAAAAAGGCAATCGAATTTTGATGATGTTGCAAAAGATGTTATCAATATAATTAATTCAATAAAAGAAAATGGTGATACAGCACTAGTTGAATTTACAAACAAATTTGATAAAAATGAGCTAAATCAAAATGATTTGCTAATTCCACAAGAAATCATAGAGGATAGTTATAAAAATATAAGTCCTGAGCTTAAAAAATCACTCGAATTTGCTTATAAAAGGATTTTGAATTATCACAAAAAACTCAAACCTTCAGATATTAAATATAAAGATAATATAGATACAAAGATTGATTTAAAGTGGACACCAATTCAGTCAGTTGGTTTATATGTTCCTGGTGGAAAGGCGCTATATCCAAGCTCAGTATTGATGAATGCTGTACCAGCATTAGTTGCAGGTGTTGATAGAATTGTGATGGTTACGCCATCAATTAACGGCACTATCAATGAACCTATATTAGCTGCAGCTTACATATGTGGGATAAAAGAGATTTATCGAATCGGAGGAGCCCAAGCAATAGCAGCTCTCGCATATGGAACTTCTTTGATTAAGAGAGTTGATATGATTGTTGGTCCTGGTAATAGTTATGTTGCTGGAGCTAAGAAACAGGTATTTGGTGATGTTGGAATTGATATGGTGGCAGGACCTTCAGAGGTTGTTGTTGTTGCTGAAAAAGATATGGATCTAGATTGGGTAATAGAAGATCTTTTTGCCCAGGCTGAACATGATGATAATGCGCAATCGATATTGATTACGAAAGACATTAAATTTGCTTCAAAAATTAACAACGAAATAAATAATAGGCTGAGTAATTTTGATAATAACTCAACACTTAAAAAAAGTTGGAATAAATATGGAAGTATAATTATTTGCAAAAGTAATACTGATATCTCAGAATTAATTAATTATTTATCACCAGAGCATTTAGAATTATGTTCCGATTACGCGACAGATCTTATTCCCCAGATAAGGAATGCGGGAGCAATATTTATAGGAAAATTTACACCAGAAGCATTAGGTGATTATGTTGTTGGAACAAACCATGTCTTGCCAACACTGCAATCTGCACGTTTCTCGTCTGGTCTGTCAGTGCAGAATTTCATGAAAAAAACTTCAATAATAGAATGTTCAGAAGGAACATTTAACGAATTAGCAGAAAGCGCAATCATTATTGCAGAGCATGAGGGGCTTACATCACATGCAAATTCATTGAGAACAAGACTAAATAAAAAAAATCGAAGTTAGCTATGACTTTAAAATTAATTTTAGCGAGTAAATCACCAAGAAGGAAAGATCTCTTGGAACAAATTGGAGTTTTTCCTGATTTGATTGACGACTCAAATATAAATGAGTTTATAGATGACCCAAAAATACTACCAAAGCAAAAGGCTATTATAATAGCCAAACGTAAGGCTGAAGCAGTATATGAGAAGAGTAAAATAGAAAATTCTATAATTTTAGCAGCAGATACAATTGTTGCTGTAGGTAGACGAATTGTAGAAAAGCCAAATCATGAAGATGATGCTCTTAAGGCATTGCAATTATTATCTGGAAGGAATCACAGAGTATATACAGCAGTATGCCTGCGTGATCAGTATGGGAAATATATTTCTAGATTAGTTGAAACAAGAGTAAAATTTAAAAGATTATCAGATGAGGAGATGGGATCTTACATACTTTCAAGAGAGTGGTATGATAAAGCGGGTGGTTATGCTATTCAGGGAATTGCAAGCTCATTTGTAATAAAGATTATTGGTTCATATTCATCAGTTGTTGGTCTTCCACTCTATCAAACCTCAAACTTACTCAATGGTGTTGGATATGACGTCAAATATAGATGGAAAGAGAAGTAATATTTTTAAAAATAATAAATATAAAATTTTATTTATTATCCTATTAATAATCTTATTTTCTTTTTTATTTCAGTTAACAACTAATCACAAACAAAATTTAAGTAGTAAAGAGTCATGGTTGGTCTTTGATTTTCAGGACTCTAATCTAATAATTAGGTTTGAATATCTAATAGAAAATAGATGTTCAATAAAAGAAGTTAGATATGGGATAAATGACTCACAACCAAATAATATATTAGTGCTTCCAATGTGCAATGGACAGGTAAAGGACATAGAAAAGTTTCGTATAATTCCACCATCCACTCAAAAAGTTTCAATAAAACTTATACTAAACGATGGAACAAGTTCTGGTATTAGGGAATATTTTGTTAATTAAAACTATGAGTCATCATCAATGATAAAAAAAATACTAATATAGGCTATGAATAATAAAAACTGTCCAATATGCAAAAATAAATCTCAAAGTGAACATGCACCTTTTTGTTCAGATAAGTGTGCTAATAAAGATTTAGGTAATTGGTTGTCGGGAAGGTATTATATTCCTGGTGAAAAGATCACTGATGATGCCATTTATGACGATATAGAATTAAGTGATATATTAAAAAAAGATCACTAGACTTCTCATAAAAAAGTTCATATAAATATTCTTGTGTAAACATACACTGTGCCCTGATAGCTCAGTTGGTAGAGCAAACGACTGAAAATCGTTGTGTCCCTAGTTCAAATCTAGGTCAGGGCACCATCAAATATTAATTTTTAAAATAATAGATTAGGTAAGAATGTTGCAATTCCTGGGAATAGAAGCAACAACACTACAGTGAACAACATTATGATCCAATAAGGTATTGAATAATAGAATATCTGACCAAGTCTCACATCTTTATCTCTTGCGGACGCCTTTACGGTATAGACTAACAGACCAAATGGTGGTGTTAATAGTCCTGCTTCAATAGCGATGATTCCTATTATTGCGAATGCAAATGGCTCAATTCCTAATGACACAGCAATAGGTTCAAATATTGCAACGGTTAGAAGCATTATAGAAATACTATCAATTATCATCCCCAAGATGAACCATATGAGCATCATTAAGAGTACAATACCTACATAACCAAATCCTGTGGAAAGGAACAAGTCTTGTATGGTTGAAGTAACACCAGTCATAGCAAGTGATCTTGAGTAAAGAGATGCAGTCAGAAGCAGCAAGAGTATTGGTGCTGAAGTTCTTCCCACTGATAATATAGTTCCAATGATATCTTTTCGCGTAGCACCCTTTGAAATTGCTAATATTAATCCCAATGCAGCTCCTACACCTGCTCCCTCAGTAGGAGAGAAAAATCCAACCCAAATACCACCTAAAACAGTTGCTATTATTCCAAATAGCCATATTGAGCTCCATAAAACACTACCCTGTGTTTCCAAATCTACATCTTCTTTTTGATCAACAACTTCAATGGGTGTGCCATCTTTGTTTAAACCAACTAGTTTTGGCATAATTAATGCAGCACAAAGTATGTAGACTATGAATAAACCAGTAAGTAATAATCCTGGAATAACACCAGCAAGGAATATCTGACCAATAGATCTTTCTGTTAAAATACCCCAAACGATCATTAGAACACTTGGTGGAATTAACATACCGAGAACGCTAGATCCAGTTATTGATGCAAGTGAGAAACCATTATTGTATCGGTGTCTTTTCATTTCAGGATATGCAATTCTCGTAAAAGCAGCAGCTGATGCTATTGATACACCTGTCACAAATGAGAATATTGCATTACCCATCACAGTCGCAAGTGCAAGCCTACCGGGTAACTTTCTTAATCCTCTTTGAATTCCTCTGTATACATCAGTAATTGTTCCTGACTTACTTATAAATTCACCCATTAACATGAATAGCGGGATAACAGCGAAAACATAATTACGAAGTCCTTCATATGATGTACTTCCTACCAATTTTTGGACCATCTCAAAATCGCCAAATGCAAAATAAACACCAAGTACTGCAGTTACCCCCAATGCAATAACAATGTGTACACCGATAGCTACAAAAAATAGAAGTAAGCCTATAAGTATTAGTTCAAATTCAAGCATTGTTACCCCAACTATCATCATCATCAATGTTGAAAATATCTACTATTGCAAGAACCAGATAATTTATGAAGCAGAAAATACTTCCAAATATAATTATAAACCTTGTCGGCCAAGTAGGGACTTTTAATGCGCCCTCGCCTTCATATTCACCCTTGGCAAAAGCTTGGAAAGCAAGGTCCCAACTACCAGTTATCATGACATAAAAGAAGAACATACCTAACAAATATCCTATAATTAGAAGAGCTTTTTTTACTTTTGGAGATACCTGTGAAATTAATATGTCTGATTGAAGCATGGATCTTGACCGTATGGCATAGCCAGCTTGAAAGAATATAATCACAACAATTGAGTTTTCGACTATATCCTTTGTTCCATTAAGAGGAATATTTAAAAAACTTCTTGATAATGCATCAGCAAGAATAAGGAAAGCGAGCGAAAATGCCCACAATGCAGCAATGACCATCATTACTTTTGCTATTTTATCACTTAGTTTAACTAGATACATTTTCTTTTATGTAATATTGACATCACAAGGTGCCCATTGGACACCTCGTGAATTTTTAGATTGTTTTATTCAACAACGTAACGAACAGGCCACTTGTACCCTTGAGCTTCAGCAGCATCAAGTGCAAGATTTAGCACTCTAACTGCAGGTAAGCCTTTTGATTCAAGGTCGCTTGCTACTGATTGTGGCCAATCAGCGAGAGACTCAGCCCATGCAGCTCTTACGTCAGCTGGTAGTTCTGTAACAGTGATCTTGTCACGGAGTGTGTCAAGATGTTGTGGGTATTCCCTTTTGTTTACAATACCAACTTGTTCTTCATATTCCATTGCAACTTCATGTAATATTTCCTTAACATCATCAGGAAGTTTGTCATATGAATCTTTGTTGATAGTCAAGCCATGCCATGTCATAGCACCAAAACCAATTAATGTGTAATGGTCACCATGTTCATATAGCTTCAAGTTAACCCATGCACTTGGGAACATTACCCAACCTTCATATAGGTTTGTTTGAAGACCTGTATATGCTTCTGAAAGTGTACCTTGCACAGGTGTAATACCAGCATAGTCTAGCCAATTTAGGTTAAGACCGGCACCAGCAATTTTTTCACCTTCGAGTTCTGAAAGATCTTTCCATGGGAATGTTGTACCAAGGTTGTACCCTTGGTCTGTTATCCTCGCAAGTAGAACTTGGTTGAAATCATCTTCAAAAACATTAGTCAGATATGGCTCCTGAGCATAAACACTTTGAGCAATTCTAAGACTTGTCATTGGATTCATTGTACCGAATGGCAGCATCACTTGGAATGCATGTAATGGTAAGTTTGATGGCTCAAAGCAGAAGCACATTCCACCAATATCTGTTATACCATTTTGAACTGCTTCCAAAACTTCTGGGTTTTTAGCAATTGTTCCACTGTATCCTTCAATCCACTGGATCTCATGATCAGTACGCTCAGCCACTCTTTCAGCTAGCATTGGTTGAAAATAACTTTGCATTAGCCCTGCATAGACAACTCCAGTTGGATGACCTGATGCAATTCTTAGTTTAATTTTATCAGCTGACGCAGTAGTCACTGATGTTATTATGAAAGTGAGCGCTAGCGCACAAATCATAAATAAATTTCTATTTTTTAACATGTTATATTCTCCCTAAAAAATAGTTTGATACCGCATACATAAATTTCACGATAGTCCCATTGATTAGATATAGCAAGTAATAATTTAAGCACGAATTTTTTTATCTGAAGAAATAATCGGGTAATATTTTAGATGAAAAGTTACAAGTAAAAATCTATGCTAATTTGTATATTTAGATATTATTTTATATTTGAACACTAAGACCATCTTTAGCCGAAGATTCAACTATTGCTTCAAGGATTCTTACAACTTTTGTGGCTTCTTCACCATTTGTTTCAGGTTCTATTTGATGAATTATTGAATTACAAAAATTTCTTAAATTCTGTTCTACACCATCAATTTTATTTAATGAAACTTCTGTTCTCTTTTCTTCATTTATTTTTTGAATGAAAAACTTATGACCATCCTCTTCGCTCCAGGCAGAGGCTAAATTACCTTGAGCGCATAGATTTGCAATAAACGGTAATCTCAAAGAGGTATTGATAACACCATGCGCACCGTTTTTGAATTTTAATAGAACAGATGTAATGTCATCAAGAGGATTATCTTCATCCAAAACACTACTTAATGCATTTACAGATTGTACGTCACCACCTAGATATATTAGATTATCAATCATATGAACACCAAGTGCTGTGAATGCACCAGCTGGAGCTTCTATTTCATTGTCCCTCCATGGCCTGTTGGGATCCGGTCCAAAGGGTCGGCTAAAGTTACTTTCTATTAGATGTATTTTCCCGAGAGTATTATTGCTGATATTATCATATAATAACCTTGTTGCTGGTAATAATCTCCTGTAGTGAGCAACTTGAAGGAGTACGTTGTTTGCCCTTGTCACTTCAACACATCTTTTTGCATCTTTGGTTGATAACGCTAATGGCTTTTCAACCATAATGTGTTTTTTACATTTAGCAATTGAACAAATCAGATCTACATGTGTTGTATGAGGAGTAGCAATGATTATTCCATCTATCCTTCTATCATTCATGAATTTATCAAAGGATATTGCAGGTTCACAACCAAATTTTTGAGCAAATTCCTCCCTTGTATGACTTGTTCTGCTGAAGCACGTTAACAAGTTCGCATTATCAATATTTTGAATTGTACTTGCAAGTTTTTTACTCCAATTACCAACTCCAAGAATACCGATATTAACAACAGTCATATTTACTTATACTGCACGTTTATACTGTTCGATCTTTTGTTCATCAACTTCAATACCAAGTCCCGGGCCATCAGGCGTAATTATTCTTCCATTAATAACTTGGATTGGGTTCTTGGCTACATCATCAACTAGATATTGATTGGTAACACTTGCATCCCATTCAAGTGTAGGAAGAGAAACTGCTAAATGAGAAATTGCTGCACTTGCAATACTTGTGTCGGCAGTTTTTCCAGCAAGATTTACAGACATTGATAATTTCTGCATTAATTTTGCTCCCTCCATTACCCCTTGTGCACTTCCTAATTTTATCAATTTGAGGCTACCACCCATAGCTGCATTTTGGTCATAGTGTTTCTGAATATCTTCAATTGAGTGAATTCCTTCATCAGCACCAATTGGAACTTCACATAACTCTGCACATTTTGCCATTGATTTTATGTCATGACCATGAACAGGCTGTTCAAAGAAATCAAGCCCGGCTTTACCAGCTCCTTTTGCAAATATAAAAGCGTCTTCTGGACGGTAACCTTGGTTTGCATCAGCGGACACATGGACATTATCACCGCAAATTTTTCTAGATTTCTCTGATCTATCAAGATCGTGTGAAGGCTCATTCATACCAACTTTAACTTTGAATGCAACATAGCCCTCATCAATTCTTGCTTTAGCTAATTCAAGTTCATCACTGCTTCCTGCGATCATCCAAAACATAGGTGCATTTTCACGGTTTTTTCCTCCAAGAATTTCATACATTGGTTTATTTAAATGTTTACCAATCAGGTCATATAATGCGCCATCAATCGCTGATTTTGCGCTATGGTTTGCTACCATTAGAGGTTCAATAAGATTGACTAACTCATCATTACTTGTAACCTCAGTTCCTTGGAGTCTGTCTGCCATAAATTTCGTTGCAGCAACAAGTCCTTCAACAGTTTCACCTGTCATTGTTGGTGCTGATGATGCTTCACCCCAGCCAACATTTCCATCTGAATCTGTTACTTTTACAACTAAATTATCACATGTTTCAATAAGTATCCCAGACATTTTAATAGGCATTTTTAGTGGAATAGCAACAGCACATGCTTCAATTTTTGCAATCTTAAACATTCATATAACTCCTGTTATGTTATCATTTTCTAAGTGGTGATAATAAGTCATCAATATCAGCGTTTTCCAGATCATTGATAACACTAAACACTTCATCTAATTTTTTACTGTCATGGTTTGGGCTTAAATCTCTAAATTTATCTTGTACTTCTTCAATTGACATTGGACGTTCTTTTTCACCTCGCATGTGCTTCCCGTATAGTTCAACATCTTCATCATCTATTGTCATTGTAATCCTGCCCGGCCAGAATTCAGGATGAATTGCATCTAGATCATCAGCTTGTTTAATATCAGTTATTGATAATAATCTCCTAAATTCATCGGTCATACCTTTTTCCAGGACTGCTGTAAAGGTTTGCATATCTGCTCTTTTTTCAGTTAAAGCTAAAGCTGCTGCGAAACACCCTGAAAATTGAGCATCAACTGGAGATTTTGGGTTACGTTTAAGCTCAATAGGAGAGCCACATAGTTGCACACCATAAGTCGGCATATCAATAACAATTTTACTAATCCTTTTAGTGTCGATGTTGTGTTCTTTTTGATAATCAATTACGAGATCAAGAGTTTGGTGGTTATAACGACATAATGGAAATGGTTTAATCGCATTTTCGAGTGTTTCATAACTTTTACCAAGTGTTTTGGTTGCATTCTCTGGTATTGGTCTTAATGCGTAGCCTTGGAGGAAACCTTGTTTACCTTCAAATACCTCTGCTGCCCCAATAAAACCTGACTGAGCAAGTGTAGCTGCAATAAAACTTGAGTGAGTGTTAATTCCTGGGTGAGTTCTTTTGTTCCAGGCTCCATTTACAACATATTGCATCGATCCCGCAGCTTGGGATCCATTTAATCCCATAGCATTGACAATTTGTTCTTCAGACATTTTTCTAGCTCGACCAATTATTGCAGAGCCAGAGAAAGTTGCGCATGTTCCTGTTGGGTGGAAACCCATTTCATGCGATGAATGTGGTCCTAATGCCATTGCTAACCTGCAAGCAATTTCATAACCAATCACAACAGATGTTATTAATTCTTTCCCACTGAGGTTATTTTCTTCTCCAACAGCTAGGGCACAATTTATAACACTTCCTCCAGCATGAATCACGCCTTTCGCATGATGATTATCATAATCCAAACTATGTGCCATTGACGCATTTGCAAACGATGCCCATTCTGGAGCCATCTGTTCACCAGTAGCCAATACAGTCGCACCTTTTGCATTTCTGTTGATTGTTCTAATACCATCAAGTATTGAGGGCCCAGATTCCATCCATTCATAGCCCCCTATATCATTTCCCATTATATCAAGAATTAATTTTTTGGCATGATCCACTACATCGTCTGGTAGATCATCATATTTAAGTTCTTTTGTATACTTAGCATATGTTTGAGCTATATCCATTTGTGTTCCCCCCAGAAATCTATTAGATAATTAAACTTCAATATTTGCAATAATTCAACCTATTGTCAATAGATCCTAATTTTCATTAAAATCTAATTTTTTTTAATGAAAACTAATTACTCTATGTTAAAGTGATTTTGTTTTTAAATTGAATTTATTTTCTAAATGGCAAAGTTAAATCAAATAAATGTAGCCGTAATTGGTGCTGGATGGGTTGGCGGTATTAGAGCAGCAGCTTGCCGAAAAAATCCCCTAATTGACCAGTTATCTATTGCAGAGATAGACGAGCGTAGAGTGGAGGAGCTCAAAAAAGAGTTAAAACCTGATCGAATTACTAATGATTGGAGAGAACTTGCAGGTGACCCAGAAATTGATGCTATTGTCATTTCTATGACACCAGAAACAGTTCGTTTCCCAATTGTGATGGAATGTTTGGAGAAAGGGAAACATGTTTTTGTAGAAAAACCAATTGCACCAACAATTGCTGAAACTGATCAAGCTCTTGAACTTGCAAGTAAAAATAATTTAAAGATGACTGTAGGTTACTCCAGAAGATTTGACCCGAGATATGCGTATATCAATAAAGCATTAAAGGGAGGTCTCATAGGTGATCCTGTTACTTGTCTTATATCAAGGAACTCAACAAGAGAACTTGGTGAAAAGATTACTGGGAGATCAAAAATGTCACCTACATCGATTGCAGGTGTGCACGATTTAGATTTTGTCCTGTGGGCAATGCAACCAAGAAAACCAATTAGAGTATACTCTCAAACTTCAGGAAAATTATTTTCACGAAAAAGTGAGACTCCGGATCATCAATGGGTAATGATTACAATGGATGATGGGACCACTATCACAATTGGAATTGGTTGGATTCTTCCAATTGGCTACCCTAATTATGTTCAAGCATTCATAGAAATTGTTGGAACTGATGGTACACTTACAATTGATGACTCACACAAGGATATACAGCTTAACACCACAAAGGATGGAATCAGGTATCCTCTATCATCAATGCCAGGGGAACAAATAGATCATGTTTTTGCAGGTTCAATGCATGAAGAGATAAATCATTTTATAAATTCAATAGTTTTTGATACTCCTGTTATGGTAACTGCAGAAGAAGCCAAATTAGTTATGCAAGTATATCAAGCTGCAGACTTATCAGTTGAGCTTGGTGAACCAGTTTCTTTACCTAGGAACGATTTTTTATGACTCTGAATTGGAGTAAATATTAAATGGAGTCATTCTTAGGTACAATTGATTGGGTTATTATCCTTCAAATAGTTTGGATTGATCTCATACTAAGTGGTGATAATGCAATTGTAATTGCACTCGCCTGTAGAGGATTGCCTGAAAACCAAAAAAAAATTGGTATGGTTTTTGGTGTAGCTACCGCAATATTACTCAGGATTATCTTTGCAAGTATAGTTACATTAATCTTGGATGTGCCATATATAAGGACAATCGGTGGAATTCTGCTTCTATGGATCGCTATAAAATTAATTTTACCCGAAGAAGAGGATCATCATCAAGACAAAGGTGAAGCAAAAACATTAATCAAGGTAATATTTACAATTGCGGTTGCTGATGCAGCAATGAGTTTAGATAATGTCCTTGCAGTTGCAGCCGCAGCGCATGGATCAATTCCACTTATTATTTTTGGGATAGTCTTAGCAATCCCTCTTTTATTTATTGGAAGTTCTTTTCTATTGAGTGTTTTCACGAAGTATCCAATACTTATTTGGTTTGGTGGGGGACTATTAGGTTGGATTTCTGGTCATCTATTATTTACAGATATTGGTACTCAGGCTATATTTACATTCATGAATGAAGAAAATGGTTTTATTGGATCTGTGGCATGTGCTGTTCTAGTTATTGTAACAGCGCGCATATTAACGAAGGCAAGAAAAAAGGAAGTTTAGATATGGTATTAAAAAGTGATGTGATTGAGAGAGCGGCTTGGGTAGGACCTGAAATCCAAAATTCAAATGAATGGTTGCTACATCTTACTGAAGTAGAACTAGAAGAAATAGATGTTGCGCTCAAAAATATTAAAAAAAATGACATTAAAATACCATTTAACAAAGAAGATTTTATACTACCAACATTATCAACAAAAATCCATTCACTATATGATATTTTAGAAAACCAGCTTGGTTTTATCTTGTTAAGGGGAATTGATAGAGATAAATACACTGACGAAGAGTGTGAACTAATTTATTGGGGGATTGGTATCCATTTGGGTACCCCTGTATCTCAAAATACAAGAGGTCACTTACTCGGGCATGTTACAGATGAAGGCAAATCGATATCAGATCCTACAACTAGAATGTATCAGACCAAACTCAAAATGGATTTCCATTCCGACCAATTACCAGTGGATGTGGTTGGTTTGTTTTGTCAAAGAAAAGCTAAAAAAGGAGGGGCAAGTTATTTAGTATCTGCACTTACCATTCATAATGTCTTGAGAAAAGAAAGACCTGATCTAATTGAAGTATTACATAAGCCATTCAATCTTGATTGGAGAGGAGAGAACCCGGAAGGGGAACAACCATGGTATACATGCCCTATGTTCAGTTACCATGATGGCAAACTAACATCAAGAATCACATCAAGAGCATTTTTTGAGTCTGTTGTAAGGCATGGCGAGCACCTTGCACTAACAGACCTCCAAAGAGAAGCATTGGATGTTGTTCAAGAGATAAGTGAACGAGAATCTCTCAGATTATCAATGGGATTTCAGCAAGGAGATATTCAGTTTATCAATAATCACCAAATATTGCATGCTAGAGAGGATTATGAAGATTATGATGATCCAAAATTGAAAAGGCATTTACTCCGCATGTGGATATCATTTCCAGTAGAATACAGGAGAAGCTTAGCACCTGAGCTTATGGAGAGATACTCATATGTAGAAAGGGGTGGAATACCTAAAAGAGCAGTAGCATGATAATATCAGGCAATAGTTATAAGAAAAGACAGATAGGTGTCGGCGTAATAGGTTCGGGTAGGATTGGAACACATAGAGCCAAACTTGCTGCACTTCATTCAGCAGTAAAATATCTCGTAGTGTCTGATGTAAATGAGTCATTTGCAGAAAAATTAGCAAAATCAACTAACGCAAATGGATTTACAACGGATAACTATGAAGTAATAAATGATCCTAATGTTGATGTTATAATTGTTTCAACCCCAGAGGATGAGCACAGAGAGTCTGTAGAGGCTGCTATTAATGCAGGAAAGTCTGTTCTAGTTGAAAAACCACTTGCATTAACAATTGAAGATGGTGACAGGCTATCAAAACTAGCAGAAGAAAAAGGAGTTGATCTGAGAATTGGCTATTCGCAAAGATTTCTTCAAAAATATTTTGTAGCTCATGATGAGATTTCAAGAGGAAAATTGGGTCCTATCCTTGGAGGAATGACACGCGTTTACAATACAAGAACAAATATGCTTGAAATACTTAAAAGATGCCCGGAGGCAACACCTATACTTGATATAATAACATATAATGTTGATTATATAGGCTGGTGTTTGGGTCCAGATGTTTCACCTGTAGAAGTCCAAGCCATGGGGCATGGGACTATTTTTCGAGATCAAGGTTATGACGTAGATGACATAAGCTTGACTATGGTAAAATATTCAACAGGTGCAGTATTCTCATTTGATATTTGTTATGCGCTTCCAGGAGGTTTCCCAACAACTGGACAAAGTGTAAGACTTGAGATTATGGGTCGAGATGGTGTAATTTTAATTGATGACGATCATAGGGACCAAATTTTATATTCAGAGCACGGTTATAGTAATGCTTATGCTGAAGACCAAAAGTTAAAACTTGCTTTTTTGGGAAGTAGATCATCGGGTGAGTGGGCTGATGGAATTATGTTCGGAAGAATAGCCGATGAAACTAAAGAATGGCTTGATGCACAGTCAACAGGATCCAAATGCCACCTAACAACAGCTAAAGAAGCAAGACAGACATTAGCTGTAACTTTAGCCATGGCTGAGGCATCAGAAACGGGTCAGCCGGTTCCATTAGCTAATATTTAAGTAGATAAATAATTTATTTTATTTTGGTTCTTCCCAACCTTCTTTTTTCAATTCATCCATTGCTTCAAGCATGCAGGTTACACTATATGTAAGAACCATAGCTCCACCTGGGTTGACGCAAACCATTAAAGCTTCAGCAATTTCTTCTGGCGCTAATCCTAATTGTAGGCCTTTTTTTATGTGTGCTTTTAAGTGTTGTTGGTTATGAGGATTTGATCCTTTTACAGCAAGTGCAATTATATGAAATAATTCGTGCATTTTTTCATCAAATATTTTTGTTTTCTGTCTTATTTCATAGTCTAAATCTAGCATTATTTGCACATATTCAGGAAATTTTTCAGCTAGCCACTCGTGTGCTGGGTAAACATGACTGCGCCTTTCAGCAAAAGTTTTCGATAAGTCATTTTGTTTTTTATTATTTGTCATCTGTTATCCTTATTATTTTAAGAAAGGTAAAATATTTTTGCTTAATATTTTTTCTTTTTCTACCTTCGTTAGCAGAGTTGAATTATTAATAAAATCAACTGGGTATGGCTCCCCCATGTCTGCGGGGTAGTCACTTCCAAGAAAAATTCTATCTATACCTACAATATCTATTAAGTTTCTTAATCCATCCTCAGAATGGGTTATGGTATCGTAGTAGAAATTTTTTAAATATTCTGATGGGAGCGATGAAATATTCATTTTAGCCTCATCTCTCACATTATACCCATGATCAAATCGTCCAACTCCTTGTCTTATAAAGCCACCCCCGTGAGCAAAGCATAAGTTTAAGTCTGGCAACTTATCCAATATGCCTCCAAAAATAATATTTGCCATAGCAACAGTTGTTTCAAGTGGGTTACCAATGAGATTTCTTAGATGATAATTTTTTAACCATGAATTTGCCCTACCCCTCGTGGGATGGAAAAAAACTAGACATTTCAATTTATTGGCAGCCTCTAAGACCGGATACAGTTTATCGTTATCCCAATCCATTCCGTTGATATTTGTGGCAACCATTGCACCCATCATCTTTTTTGAAACTACACACCTCTCCAATTCATAAATTGATGCATCTGTATCCTGCAAAGGTAAAAAACATAGAGACTGAAACCTATCGTTATCTATATTTGCATAGTCTGAGATATCATCATTTACATCTATCGCATAAGATTTGGCATTTACATTGTCAAGTTTATGCCAATGCATTAATGGGCTCATGCTTAGAACATGAACATCGACATTCCTTTGACTCATCGAGTTTAATCTATCTTGTGGGGTTTCCATCTTTCTTGGCCACGGTAATGCCATTTTTTCACCACCATAGGATGTTGTCAGTTTTTCATTTTGATCTCGAGAAAACTCTACTCCATGCCAATTTCCACCTTTATCTGCAACTTTTACAGCTTCTCTTGGAGCAACATGAGTGTGCATATCAATCTTAGTAACCATAATTAAAAACTCCTTCAAATATAAATATATAATTACAAAAACTTATTCTTTCTTTTTGATGATGGTAAAATACTAAGTTTTGTTCTGTACTTGGCAACAGTCCTTCTGGCAATTTTTATATCATACCCCTCTAATAATTTTACTATTTTATCATCAGATAAAATATCATCTTGTTTTTCATTTTTTATCAATTCTTTTATTCTGTTTTCTATAGTTTTGGATGATATTTCTTCGTTAGAGTTTTTCTTTGAGATCCCTGAGTCAAAGAAATATTTCATTTCGAAGGTTCCACGGGGTGTTTCAATAAATTTATTTTGGATTGATCTGCTAACTGTTGAGATATGTAGATTTGTAATTTTAGCAATTTTATCTAGATTTAATGGTTTCATGAAATTAATACCATTCTCAAGAAAATCACGTTGTTGTAACATAACCTCATATGCAACTTTCAGTAATGTTTTTTGTCTCTGAGCTATGCTGATCAAAATCATTTTTGCTTCTGTGTAGTGACCATATAAGAAGTCGTTCTTTTTAACTTTATTCTGAATAATGTCACTATAAGTCTCATCAATAATTATATTAGAAAAATAATTTTGAGTTAATTTAATGGCATACATACCACTTTCGTTTTTGTTAATCACTATATCAGGCGTAATTACTTCAAGTGTATCCTTCGAATAATTAAGTCCTGGTTTAGGATTGCATTTCCTAATTATTTTGATTAACTCAAAAAGTTCTTCTTTTGAAATATTCATTATTTGCAGTATTTTCTTAAAATTATCATCTGCTAGTAATTGTATATGATTGAGTAGATGGCTTAATTTTTTATTTAATAGACCTTTCTCGGTGAGTTGCAACGATAGGCATTCTTTCAGTGATCTTGAAAAAACACCCGTTGGTTCAAAACTCTGAAGTTTTGTCAAAACTGAGTTATAAAAATCAAGATCAATGCCAAGTGTTTGGCAAATTTTTTCTTCTTCTTCTACAATATACCCCGCGTCATCTAGTGTATTGATTAAATAATTTGAAATTATCTTTTCTGTGGCATTAAGATTAGAAATTGCAAGCTGATCAATAAGATGCTCTCTTAATGACATTGAATAACTGACATTATTTAAAATACCTAGATCGAGAGAATTTCTTGTATATTTATCTGTGAATGGTTGGACTTGAAGGTCGTCCTTTGCTGAAGATTCTTTTTCAATAAGAAGTGGGTTATCTTCTATTTTTTTTTCAAGAAAATTTTCAAGTTCAGCATTGTTCAAACTCAATAATTTTATTGTAAGTTGAGCCTGAGGAGAGAGACTTTGAACTTGGTTTAATTTAGTTAAATTTGTTAGTCCAAGGCTCATATTATCCAACTAAATATTAAAGTCATTCCCTAAGTAAACTCTTTTTGCATCATCACTATTTAGTATTTCATCAGGTGATCCACTTATCAAAATTCTGCCTTCGTAAATAAGATAAGCTCTATCAACTAAACTTAGTGTATCTCTAACATTATGGTCTGTAATTATAATACCAATATTATTATCACTTAATGATTTTATAATTTTTTTAATTTCTTCGATTGCGATTGGATCAACACCAGAAAAAGGTTCATCCATTAGAATATATTTTGGCTGCGTGGCTATAGATCTTGCAATTTCTACTCTCCTCCTTTCGCCCCCCGAAAGGACGCGTGCTGAACTTTTTTGTATTTTTTCTAGTCCAAATATTTCAATTAATTTTTCAAGTTTTATTTTTCTAAGTTTACTATTCTTCTCTGTGATTTCTAAAACACAATTTATATTATCTCTAACATTCATACCTCTAAATATTGAAGGCTCTTGAGGCAAGTAACTTATACCTAATCGGGCCCTACTATACATCGCTAATTTAGTAATATCATGCCCGTCTAATTTGATTTGCCCACTATTTGGCCTAATAAGTCCCATGATTATATAAAATAAGGTTGTCTTACCTGCACCATTTGGTCCCAACAAACCAATAATCTCACCGGGATTAATGGACATAGATATATTATTGATAACATTCCTACTGTTATAATCTTTCACAATATCTTCAATGTTGAGTACATCGGTTATCATAAGACTCTCATTTTAATTATTAGGTGTAATGAATGCTCTTACTCTTTCATCAGATTTCATTGTAATACGCATAGTATTGAGATCGACAATCACTTCTTCGGCTTTAATATTATTTCCCTCATTCTTACTAATCAAAACCTCTTTTTTCAAAACTAATGAATTTGTATTCAAATCATATTCTGCAATCTGGCTTGTTATAAGCTGATCATCAAACTCAATTAGAACATTACCATCACAATATATTCTGACAATTTCAATATCATTACTTATTTCAACCAAATTGTACAAGAGCTCCATATAATCGGTTGTTAGAGATATATCTTCATTTATTACTCTTACTTTTCCATCCATTATTACTTTCTTCTCATTATGAATGATTTCAAGAGAGCTCGCTTCTATACTTATTGGAGAGTTGTTTAGTTTTAAAAAACTGTGTTGAGATGCGAGTGAATTATTTGGAACATTAAAAAATAGAATAAATAGCACTAATAATTTTCTTAAGATAATTGACACGAGCTTATTTCCTTGAGTTTAAGATTTACACCATTGGTGAATTTTATCTTATTACCGTTATCACTTATTTCAAATTCTTTACCTCTGATACAGATATCGTTGTATCTGACCAAGACTGGTCCAGGGCTCCTAATGATCTTTTTAGAGAGATTGATGTCTAAATCTTTTATAAACATTATTGGTGTCTTATTTGAAGATATTTCGATATTACTATTCAGTTTGAGATTTTTTTTCCTATTATCATAGATCGCGGTATCACCAATTATATTCATTTCGTATTCATTTCTTAAAAGTAACTTTGTGCTTATCCCTGTAAGTTCTAAAATCTCGTTATCAGCAGACGAATTAATTATTTTTTCTGACTTTATTTCATAAAACTGATTATATTCATCTATCCCAGAAATTATAGAATTTTCGATTTCTATTATTTTTTCAGAAATATTTATATAATCCTCAGTTTCAATATTCTGCATATCTACAATATTAGTGGTATTTCTATCTTTTATATATTGAGTGATAATTAAAATAGAGATCATTACTAATGAAAGATATATTAAATAACTTATGATTTTAATATTTCTTGAGTGAGATTTAACTTTATCTATTTGATGTGGTGATAGTTTATTTGCCATTTTTTATCAAACTGAGCTTGGCATTAATGGTCGAATATATTTTGATTATTCCACCCATTGAGGTCTAAGCTCACTTGTGTATTTATAAAATCAAAACATGATTTAGCAAGTTCCATTCTACCTTCTCTTTCAAGTATCAGATCTAGTTTCGCTTTGATTGTGTGCAAATAAAGTACATCGTTTGCGGCATATTTCTTTTGTTTTTCAGACAAATTAGAAGTTCCCCAGTCAGAACTTTGTTCTTCTTTAGATAATTGTATGTTAAGTAATTCTTCGCATAGTGATTTTAAGCTATGTTTATCAGTATATGTTCTTGCTAATTTAGAGGCTATCTTTGTGCAGTATATATTATTTATTGTTACGCCAAATGATAGAGTGAGAATTGCAACATCAAAACGGGCAAAATGAAACAGCTTTTGTTTTTTGTGGTCTGATAATAACTTACATAGATTTGGAGCTGGGTTTAAATTCTCTGATACTTTAACCAAGTGTGTATTTTCTCCCCCATCATTAAGCTGGATTAAACATAGTCGATCACGGTGAGGGTTAAGCCCCATTGTTTCAGTGTCTATTGCAAGAATACTGCCCAATTTTAAGTCATTTGGTAAGTCATTTTCATAAATAAATATTTTTGTTTCTTTTTCCACCAACTCAGCGTCCTTTTTTTAAAATTAAACTGTGAAAATCATTTTTTTTATCTTAAATATATATTATATTCTCAATTAATAAAATTAGATAATATAATTGAAATTCTTTCTTAGGTCTGTAACATTAGTATCTCTTCAAAAAATAGTAAAATAATTTCAATATTTGGGGGCAATGGTTTCCTAGGTCGTAACCTTGTTAGGAAGCTTGCAAAAGAGGGATATAGATTAAAAATTGGTACAAGAAACCCCACCATGGCAAATCACTTACTTGTCTCTGGTAATGTTGGGCAAATTGAAATTATTAAATTAAATATTCATAACAACGAACAGATAAAAGAATTCATTAAGGGCTCCAACTATGTAATTAATTTAATTGGCATACTCAGTGAGTCAAAGAAAAATAAGTTTCAATATATACATCATCATTTTCCAAAATTAATTTCAACATTTTCTAAGGAATTCAAAATAGAGAGATTTATTCATATTTCTTCTTTGGGCTCTGATATCAACTCAAGTTCCAAATATTCAAAAAGCAAGGCGATGGGTGAATATGCGGTATTGAATGAGAATCCAAATTCAACCATAATTAAACCTTCACTTATCTATGGATTTGATGATAATTTTTTTAACCAGTTTGCATCAATATTAAATAAGTTACCTATATTCCCGTTATTCGGTAATGGGGAAACAAAATTTCAACCAGTATATGTACAAGATTTAGTAAACTTAATTGTACTGCATATTAATGATAGTGATAAAAAAAATATTTATGAAGTGGGCGGTGCGGAAATACTTTCATTAAAAGAAATTATTCAGTTTATTTTAAAAGTAATTAATAAAAGAAGGATACTTCTACCTATTCCTTTTCCGTTATCAAAGATATTTATTACCCCAATGCAAATCCTTCCCAAAAAACCTATAACATTTGACCAGTTAGAGTCCTTGCGTAGTGATAATATACTCTCAAAAAATAAAGATGAAATAGGGCACTTAGAAGATTATGGTATAGAGCCAACTTCAATCAAAAATATTGCACCACAGTACCTTAAGCGCTTTACTAATTGACAAACAAAAGTATTAAAAGACTTAGAAAAATTCTATAAACAACATAAGGATATATTTTTATCCTTTCAATAAATTCGACAATTATGATAATTGATAAATATGAAGCAATAAATGATAATAATACTGAAATAAGTATAGATATTGTCAAATCGAAACTAGCCCCACCAAATATCTTAAATATTAAATAAATGAAGCTAGATAGCATTATTGGTAGAGACATCACTACTGCAATAATTGAGGATTCTTTTCTTCCAAATCCAATAAATCTAGAAATAGTGATGCAAATACCAGACCTGCTTACACCCGGAAATAATGATAAACATTGGAAAATAGCTAGTGTTAAGACATCTGTATTTTTGATGATTTTATGCGTAGTTTTTCTTCTAAAGTCAGCAATTAGCAGTAAAATTGCAAAAAACAAATTTAGCCATGCTAATAATTGAATATTCTCCCTGATAGAACCCATTAAATCATTATTTAGAAAAAAGTATGCGAGAAAAAGAGTTGGAATTGCGCTAATCGTTATTAGTGTAAAACCAGATTTTTTTGTTAAGAAAGCATAATCTCCATGCCGCATGGTCTTTTCAGAGAATCTATTTTTTCTAATTAAATATGTAATAAGGGCAATGAGAGATCCAATGTGCAAGCTTAGATCAATATCTACGTTTTGTTCTAATGGACTAAAATGATGTATCAAAGTTAAGTGTGCGGATGAACTTACAGGCAAGAACTCTGTTATTCCCTGAACTATTGATAGCAAAATTAGATAATCCCAATACATAATAGGAGTATATTATGGATTAGGAATTTTCAAAATAGCTACATTTATCTAAAGCAATTAAATTGTTATTTATGGTAAAGGGATGAATTCCAAATTATCATCTTGGATCTTTGGAAATTCCCAATTCTTCCATTTATTTTTTGCTTCTTCAATTTTTTCTTTACTAGAAGATACAAAGTTCCAATAAATATATCTTGGCCCGTCCATTGGTTCTCCTCCTAAAACGAGCACTCTAGATGTATTATTAGCCTCTATGATAACATCCTCATCTGGTTTAAGAACAATAAGTGTTTGATTGGGACATTGTTCCCCGATGATAGAAATATTTCCACTTATGATATACAGGGCTCTATCATGATAGAGTGGTTTCAATTCAAATTTACTTCCCTCACTTAATTCTAAATCTAAATATAATGTGTCCCATTCGCTTTTTATCGAAGATTGCAGTCCATCAATTTCACCAAATAATACTTTGCCTTGAATATCATTGGCGTCGATAATTTTTATTTCCTGTGATGAAAAATTTTGAAATTTTGGACTTGAGTCTTCATATTTTTTTGGCTGGGCAATCCAGCTTTGTATGCCAAATAGATCTGATGGTGACTGCCTAATGTCCTGACCGGTTCTTTCAGAATGCACTATACCATTCCCGGCCGTCATTAGGTTGATTTCGCCTGGCTTTATACGAATATCATTTCCTAGGGAATCTTTATGATCCATAGTTCCCTTGAATAGGTATGTAATTGTGGACAGGCCAATGTGAGGATGAGGTCGAACATCCAAACCCTGTCCTGATATAAATTCACCAGGACCCATTTGATCCCAAAAAATGAAAGGACCAACCATTTGTCTTTGTTTGGATGGTAAAGCTCTTTTTACCTCAAAATCTCCTATATCACTTATTCTAGGTAAAATTATAGAGTCTATTTTTGGGTTATTCTCTTCAATATTTTTTGATGTTGGTAACCAGCTCATTTAACATTATTCCATAAATATCAATTATAATTTATAAGTAACAACTAAATCATTATATTTATTTTTACAATTTTTTTACATTATAAAGATTAAATTATTACCATGATAAAATTATTTCATTTTAAACTTTGCCCATTCTCAAGAAGAGCGAGAGTAAGTCTTTCAGAGCTAGGGATAGAATACTTGCTTATAGATGAAAAAGTTTGGGATCGAAGAAGAGAGTTTTTATCCATAAATCCTGCTGGAACTTTACCTGTAATTATTGATGATGATGAAGATATTACAATAATTAATATTTATCCTATAACAGAATTCCTCGAGGAAAAATTTTGTTATAATCACTTACAGAACTCTCTAATTCCAGGAGAATATCAAGAAAGGGCAGAGATTCGAAGACTTATTGATTGGTTTGACTTAAAATTTCATAAGGAAGTGAGTGGGGTTATTTTGAGAGAGTTAATTGATAAATATTATATCAAAGACCAAGCAAGTAATGCGAGCCCAAATATGGACTCCGTAAGGATCGCTCAAGAAAATTTAATCTATCATCTTAACTATTTGAGTCACCTTGTAAGTTCAAGAAAATGGATTGCAGGTGATAGATTTACCCAAGCGGATATTGCCGCGGCGTCTCATATCTCATGTCTTGATTACCTGAACAAAATCAACTGGGATAACTGGGAAGAAGTAAGAAATTGGTATGCGAGAATAAAATCAAGGTCATCTTTTTCCGATATACTCTCAGATAAATTGCCTGGTTTTCAGCCACCAATTCATTATTCTAATCCAGATTTCTAGTGCATATGAGCCTTAAAAAAGAAAACATCTTAAAAAAGATCTATGAGCTAGGTTTTGATGATATTGGTATTGCAAATATAAATGATATTCCAGATCAGAAAGAAGAATTAGATAGTTTCCTCTCAAGTGGATTTCACGGTGATATGATATGGCTTGAAAAGAATAAAGATAAAAGATCCCATCCAAGTAAGATTTGGGATGAATCAGTATCAATTATTGTAGTATCAAAAAATTATGGACCGGATGAAAACCCAATTCAAAATATATCAAGAAAAACTGATGCAAACATATCGGTCTATGCCAGAGCTGAGGACTATCATCTTGTTATCAAAAATAAACTAAATGAGTTTAGTTCATGGTTGAAAGAACGTTTTGATATAGACTCAAGATACTTTGTTGATACAGCACCTATAATGGAAAAGCCAATTGCACAAATTGCGGGTCTTGGTTGGCAAGGAAAACACACAAACCTGGTAAGTCAGAGGTTGGGCTCTTGGTTTTTTCTCGGCGTTGTTCTTATACCAATATATATTGATCCATCGAAAGCTGAATTGAATCATTGCGGAAGTTGTACATCATGTATAGATATTTGCCCAACAAATGCAATAATTGCACCTCATAAACTAGATGCCCGAAAATGTATATCTTATCTTACAATTGAATATAAAGGTCACATACCAAGGCATTTAAGAGAAAAAATAGGTAATAGAGTCTATGGCTGTGATGACTGCCTTGCTGTTTGCCCTTGGAATAAGTTTGCCCAAGCCACCAATGACATTAATCTTAAAGGGCGTGAAGAGTTAAATTTACCTAATTTAGGTTTTTTCCTAGATTTTGATTACAATAATTTTAATAGCTATTTCATGAATTCACCAATAAAGAGGATTGGAAAAGATAGATTTTTAAGAAATATTTTAATTGCTGCAGGTAATTCGAATTCAAAAAAGTTAGTAAAGAAAATAGAAAAACATATAAAAAATCATTCACCAATAGTGAGATCTGCGGCTATCTGGTCTATCAAGAAACTTACATCAATTGAAAAATTTAATAATATGAAAGATACTTATTTGCATAATGAGATTGATCCAAATGTATTGAGGGAGTGGAATTACAATGAGTAAAATTTTTTGTTTTGGACTTGGTTTTACTGGGAATGAAATAGCAAAGTACTTTCTGATAAATAATTGGAGTGTTACTGGAACAACCCGCAATCCAATCCAAGACCGTGAAAAGAATATTAAGCTAGTCAAATATGATCCAATCAACGGACATGTTGATTTATCTGGTGAATTAGAAGAAGCACATACCGTTATCATTTCAATTTCACCAAATGACCTAGGAGACATGGTTTTAAAGCATAATTACGAAGATATAATTAATACACGAAGTTCTATAAAGAGGATTATTTATTTATCCTCAACATCAGTTTATGGAGATGCAGATGGAAGGACAGTATACGAAGATTCAAAACTTAATCCACAAACAATTATGGCATCAAATAGATGTAAGGCTGAAGAGCAATGGACCAAGTTTTGCAATGAATATTCAATTCCACTGGATATATTAAGATTATCGGGTATCTACGGGAAGGGGAGAAACCAAATTAGATATCTATTGAATGGATCAGCAAGAAGAATCATTAAAGAGGGGCACTTATTTAATCGCATCCATGTAGAAGATATCGCAAAAATTGTCTATCAATTAACTAAAATAAGTCATGGATCTGAGATATTTAATATATCTGACGATTTACCGTCTCCATCAAATGCAGTAATAGAATATGCTGCAGAACTTCTTAAAATTGAACCACCAGAACCTATATTATTTGAAAACCTAGAATTAAATGATAAAGGGAGAGTTTTTTACTTAAACAATAGAATTGTTAGTAATGCCAAGATAAAAAAAATATTAAATTATAACTTTGAGTATCCAAATTATAAAATTGGATTAAAGAGTCTAATTGATATAGAATTAAAAGATTGACAGAAAATATTAAATATTTGATTTGTTAAAAATATAATTATATATACATATTATTTAATAAAAGGAGAACTACCATAGCAAGAAGAATTGAAGATTTCGCAAAGAAGAAATCGGAAGCCGCACATAAGATAAATGATCTTATAGATGCAGATAGAATAAGATTAATAGGTCCTAACAGCGAAAATTATGGCGAAGTAACTATCGAAGTTGGTTTACAGGAGGCTGAAAAATTCTCTCTCGATCTTGTTGAAATTTCTCCAAATACTGATTTACCAGTTTGTAAAATAATGGATTATGGGAAGTTTAAATACCAATCCCAAAAGAAAGCAGCCGAAGCAAAAAAGAAGCAAAAAACAATCGGCATCAAAGAAATTAAAATGCGACCAAATATTGACACTCATGACTATGAGGTCAAATTAAAAAACATGAAGAAGTTCATCGAGTTTGGCGATAAAGTTAAGATTTCACTTATGTTTCGAGGTAGAGAAATGTCTCATTCAGAGTTAGGAGTGAAGTTATTTGATAGAATAAAATTAGATATTGATGAAATGGCAAAAATTGAGTTAGAACCAAAATTTGAAGGTCGTCAAATAATAATGGTCATTGCGCCAAAATAAAATGCTTCCAATAAATATTTTTTTATTGTAAATAATCTCTACCTAGCCTATAAGTGTCTAAGTTTAATAAATTGATATATTAGTAAAAAACATGCCTAAATTAAAAACAAAATCTGGAGCAAAAAAAAGATTTAAGGTTACCAAAAGTGGTAAGATTATGTGTGGCCAGGCTGGTAAGAGGCATGGAATGATAAAAAGAACAAATAAATTTATCAGAAATGCAAGAGGAATGTCTGTACTTGCAGAACCAGATCAAAAAATTGTTAAACAATTTTTACCCTATAATTAGAGTATAGAAACATGGCAAGAGTTAAAAGAGGTGTAACATCACACGCAAAGCATAATAAGGTGCTATCACGTGCGAAGGGTTATTACGGTAGAAGAAAAAATACAATTCGTGTTGCAAAGCAAGCTGTTGAGAAAGCTGCGCAATATGCTTACAGAGACAGAAAAGTAAGAAAAAGAGACTTCAGAAGCTTATGGATACAGAGGATAAATGCCATAGTAAGAGAACATGGTATGCGTTATTCAACTTTCATTCATGGATTAAACAAAGCAGGTATAGAGATTGATAGAAAAGTCCTTGCTGATTTGGCTGTAAATGAACCACAGGTCTTCAACGATCTTTTATCAAAAGTACAAGCAGAATTAAAATAGTTTCCATTTACTATTAATTCTTTTGTATGTTTTAATATTTATATTATTAAACAATAAAGATTCGTTATAAATAATGAGTAAATTCTCAGACATCACGAAACTAAAAGAAAAACTAGTAAATGATATATCTAAGTCTGAAGATATAAGTCAGCTGGAAGATATTAGAATATCAAGTTTAGGGAAAAAAGGTTCTATAACTTTACTCCTAAAGAATATTTCAACGCAAAAGCCTGAGGATAAAAAAGACTATGGTGAACAAGTTAATCTTCTAAAGAGACAAATAACTGAAGAAATTGAGAAGGTAAGGGGAGATTTTCTGCAAAAAGATATATTAAAGAAAATCAATCAGGACAAAATAGATGTAACACTTCCAATAAGGAACACAAATCTTGAGAATGGGAGAATTCACCCCATTACACAGGTCATGGAAGAGATAGTCGAAATATTCTCAGACATGGATTTTTCAATAGCTGAAGGACCTGATATTGAAGATGACCTTCATAATTTTAATTTATTAAACATTCCAGACAGCCACCCTGCAAGACAGATGGTAGATACATTTTATTTGCCTCAGAAAGATGGTGAGACAAAACTCTTAAGAACTCATACAAGTCCTGTTCAAATTAGAACAATGCTCAATGAGAAGCCTCCAATAAGAATAATAGCACCTGGTAGAACTTATAGATCTGACTCAGATCAAACCCATACGCCTATGTTTCATCAAGTTGAAGGACTTGTTATAGATGAAGGTGCTAATATGGGGCAATTAAAATGGTGTCTGGAAGAATTCTGTAAAGCGTTCTTTGAGGTTTCAGAAATAAAAATGAGGTTAAGACCCAGTTATTTCCCATTTACTGAGCCATCACTTGAGGTTGATATAGCATGTCGGAAAGAAAAAAATCAATTAATTGTAGGTGAAGGAGACGAGTGGCTTGAGGTTTTAGGCAGTGGTATGGTTCATCCTCAGGTTCTCAGAAACGTTAATCTTGATCCAGAAAAATATCAAGGTTTTGCATTTGGGTTGGGGATAGACAGACTTGCAATGTTGAAGTATGGAATGACAGATTTAAGAGCTTTTTTTGACTCTGATTTAAATTGGTTACGACATTATGGATTTAAAGTTTTCGATATTCCATCTATATCAAAGGGTCTATCAGAATGAAATTTACATTATCATGGCTTAAAGATCATCTAGAAACAGATGCAAGCATTGATGAAATCTGTCATCAATTGAACATGATTGGGCTTGAGGTTGAACATATTGAAAACCCTCAAAAAACTTATGGAGATTTTTCTGTATGTGAAATTATTGAAGTTAACAAACATCCTAATGCAGATAAATTAAATTTATGCAAATTGAACACAAAATTTGGTAAGAGCGAGGTTGTCTGTGGAGCACCAAATGTGAGAGTTGGGATGAAAGCTGTATTTGCTCCGGAGGGTTCCTATATTCCAGGTTCAGGAATAAAATTACAGGCAACAACTATTCGCGGTGTAAAATCAAATGGTATGCTTTTATCTGAGAGAGAATTGTCGTTGTCAGAAGATCATGATGGAATTTTAGAATTAGATAAAAATGCAAATATTGGCGAAGAGATATTAGGTTACATTAAAAGATCAGATCCTGTGATTGAAATTGCCATAACTCCAAACAGAGCTGATGCCTTAGGTGTCAGAGGGGTAGCCAGAGATTTATCTGCGGCAGGCATAGGGGAGTTAAAAAATTTAGAAATTCCTAAAATTAAAGAAGAGTTTGAGATAGAAAAGAAAATCATTTTGAATGAAAATGCATCAGAAAATGTTTATGCAAGTTTTAGATTAATAAGAAATGTAAAAAATGGTGAGTCACCCCAATGGCTGAAAGATAGGCTAGAGATAATAGGGTTGAGGTCAATTAATAAATTGGTTGATGTCACAAACTATCTCACATATGACCTATGTAGACCTCTTCATGTATTTGATTATGATAAAATCAGTAACTTTCTTGAAATCAGGAAAGCAAAAAATGCTGAAAAGATGTTAGCGTTAGATGATAAAGAATATACTCTAAGTAATAAACATATAGTATTAGCAGATGATAATGGACCAGAATCAATTGCAGGAATTATTGGAGGGCAAAGTTCGGGTAGCGATGAGGATACAGTAAATGTTCTTGTTGAAGCCGTGACTTGGGATAAGATAAATATCGCACAAACTGGACGTGACTTAGGTATAAATTCAGATGCCAGGTATAGGAACGAGAGAGGTATAGATAAATCGTTTAATGACACAGGGCTTGATATTGCAACAGATATGATAAATACACTTTGTGGTGGTGAAAATTCAAAAATGGTATCATTGGGGAAAAAGCCTGAAGGAAACAATAAAATAAATTTCAGATTATCAGAAATTGAGAGATTGTTGGGGGTAAGTATTGAAGATAATGAAGTTTCAAGTATTTTATCTCGTTTAGGCTTTTCAGTTAAACAAAATAATCAAACTCTCGAATTAGAAATACCTTCATGGCGAAATGATATTTATGAACAAGCTTGTATAGTAGAAGAAGTAATGAGGATCAAGGGAACTGATAATATTAAATCTATTCCGTTGAATAAGTCAGTTAGCGTAGCCTCAAGAAAGATTACTAACATCCAAAAAGCCCGTTCTCAAATAAAAAGAATATTAGCCAGCAGGGGAATGATGGAAACTGTTAGCTATTCATTTATATCCGACAAATATGCGGCATACTTTGTTAAAACAAATAATGAACTTAAATTAATAAATCCTATATCATCCGAACTTAATATCTTGAGACAGTCACTATTACCAAGTCTCATAAATTCAATAAAAAAGAATCTTGATAAAGGACATAAAGATATATCCTTATTTGAAGTTAGCCATAGTTTTATGGGTGTTGCAGCTGATCAGCAGATAGATACCGCTGCTGGTATTCGTGTTGGCAAAGCAATTTCTCATGGGGGAAATGACGATTGGAGAGGAAAAAGAGAAAATTATGACGTATTTGATGTAAAAGAAGATGTGTTAAGCGTTCTGCGTGCTCAAGGCATTGAAGATGCTAATTATACAATTTCTGTCGTAGATCTTCCGGATTATTACCATCCAGGGAAATCCGGAGCACTTTGTCAAGGCCCAAAGAACATTCTTGCATATTTTGGTGAGCTGCACCCAACCATTGCAAGTCTGTTTGATCTTGATCAAACCTTATTTGCTTTTGAGATCTTTCCTAACTCATACATCGCAAACCGTCGGGTAAAGTCTCGTGTTCGACCTGGGTTTAATGCTAGTCAATTTATGCCATTATATAGAGATTTTGCTTTTATATTTGATAAAGCAGTTCAAGCTGAAGAAATTATTATGACAATTAGAAAACTTAAGAAGACACTAATTAGTGATATTAAAATATTTGATGTTTATACTGGGGAAAATATTCCAAAAGATAAGAAATCTATAGGGATCAATCTGGAGATTCAACCATACGAAAAAACTCTGACTGATGCCGAAATAGATGAGTTATCAACTATAATTATCAATGAAATATCAAAGAAATTTTCTGCAACAATAAGAAACTAATTATAGAAATATTTAAATTAAAATGAAAGATCTATCAACGATAAGAAATTTCTCTATTATTGCACATATAGATCATGGTAAGTCAACATTAGCTGATAGATTAATTCAAATTACGGGAGGCCTTGATCTACGTGAGATGAAAGAGCAGGTTCTCGACTCAATGGATCTTGAGAGAGAAAGGGGCATCACAATCAAAGCCCAGGCTGTAACCCTCAATTACAAGTCTAAGGATGGAAAAGAATACACACTCAACATAATTGATACACCTGGTCACGTTGATTTTGCGTATGAGGTAAACAGATCATTAGCCGCATGTGAGGGTTCAATTCTTGTAGTTGACGCAAGTCAGGGTGTGGAAGCACAAACTTTGGCAAACGTTTATCAATCCATATCAAATAATCATGATATTTTAATTGCGCTAAATAAAATTGATTTACCTGCCGCTGAACCAGAGAGAGTCAAATCACAAATCGAAGACGTTATAGGTCTTGATACAAGTGACTCAATCGAAATCTCTGCTAAAACCGGGATTGGTATTGAAAATTTACTCGAAAAAATCATAGAAAATCTTCCTTCACCTAAGGGTGACTCAAGTAAGCCGTTAAAAGCGCTTCTGGTTGATTCCTGGTATGATACATACCTTGGCGTTGTTGTTTTGATCAGAGTTTATGAGGGCACTATAAAAAAAGGACAAAGAATAAAACTGATGTCAAATGGCGCTGTTTACCAAATTGAAAGAATGGGTATATTTCAACCAAAACAAAAAATGCAAGATCAATTTGGTCCTGGAGAAATTGGTTTTTTTACTGCATCAATTAAGCAAGTTTCAGACATGAGAGTCGGCGATACCGTTACAGATGCAAAAGTACCTTGTGATATCGCTTTGGATGGATTTAAGCCAGCTCAACCAGTTGTTTTTTGTGGATTATACCCACAAGATACATCAGATTTTGAAGGGCTGCGTGATGCTATTGAAAAATTAAGTTTAAACGATTCGAGTTTTCAATATGAAAAAGAAACATCAGCTGCACTCGGCTTAGGTTACAGGTGTGGTTTTCTTGGCTTGTTACACTTAGAAATAATCTGCGAAAGGATTGATCGAGAATATGATATTGATCTAGTAACTACTGCTCCTAGTGTTATATATGACGTTTATACTACTGACGGCAGTAAGATAGAACTTCACAATCCGGTAGACTTGCCTCCACAAGAAAAAATATCTAGAATTGAAGAGCCCTGGATTAGTGCTTCCATAATTGTTCCTGATGAATATCTAGGCGCCATATTAAAATTGTGTGAGGAAAGAAGAGGAAAACAAAAAGAGCTCAGTTTTTCAGGAAACAGAGCTCTCATAAATTACGAATTGCCGCTAAATGAAGTTGTATTTGATTTTTATGATAGACTTAAATCAGTTTCAAAAGGTTATGCAAGTTTTGATTACACAATTTCAAATTATCAAACGTCAGATCTTGTAAAAATGCAAATTCTTGTTAATGAAGAATCTGTGGATGCATTAGCAATGATTGTACACAGAAGTGTCGCAGAAAATAGAGGCAGAATAATTATAGAAAAATTGAAAGAACTAATCCCTAGACATTTATTTAAGATTCCATTGCAGGCATCGATAGGTGGTAGAGTAATTGCAAGAGAAACTATATCTGCTGTAAGGAAGGACGTTACTGCAAAATGTTATGGCGGTGATGTCACACGTAAGAGAAAATTACTTGAAAAACAAAAAAAGGGTAAGAAAAAAATGAGAAAGTATGGGAAGGTGGAAATTCCTCAAGAAGCATTTATAGCTGCTCTTAAAGCTGATTATTAACAAAAATAATCAAAAGTAATTTAATGAATATTATCTTAAAAATTATCATTATTTGTCTAGTTTTATCAACTCAATTTCCTACAAGTATTGTTGCAAATGAATATGCTAGTGAAATTTTTTATAAAATTAGAACAGAGTCCACCTCCAGCTCAGAAAGTATTGGTTCATATTCAAAAGGATGTTTGTCGGGGGGTATATATTTACCAAGTCATGCCGAGCATTATGATGCACTTAAACCATCTAGAAATAGGTTTTGGGGGCATCCTGATTTAATTGAATTTATAGAACTTACTTCAGAAAAAATTTTCAATGAATTTGGCAATGGACTTCTTATTGGGGATCTCTCAATGCCAAGAGGCGGCCCAATGCCTTATGGGCATAAAAGCCATCAAAATGGTTTAGATGTTGATATATATTATGAAAAGAAACCTGACTTTCAAATGGATAGATTTAAACTTGAAACATATAACCCAAAGTCATTATTATCCCCAAACCAACGAGAAATTAATGATAAATTATGGACTGATTATCAATACGATTTGCTAAAAATAACTTCAAAAAATGATAGAGTTGCGAGAGTTTTCGTAAATCCCCTAATTAAAAATGAAATTTGTAAGATGGCCATTAAAAAAGAAGACACGGATTGGTTAAATAAAATTCGTCCATGGGGAGGGCATTACAAACATTTTCATGTCAGACTAACATGTCCTGAAGGATCCAAGGATTGCATTAATCAAGCTCCCATAAAACAAGGTGATGGTTGTGGTAACGAACTTCAATCATGGTTGGAAAAGGATAAAGTCTTCGAATCCAACTCCACTAAGATAAAAGAATGGATGTTATTGTCTGAATTACCAAATTCGTGTAAAAACATTATCAAGGATTAATAATATGGAGAGGTGGCCGAGTGGTTGAAGGCGCACGCCTGGAACGCGTGTATAGTAGCAATACTATCGAGGGTTCGAATCCCTCTCTCTCCGCCAATAATTTTCTTATTTCTTTACTCATTATTTTTTAAAATAATGTTTTTTATTTTAATATTCAAATGCACATAAAAACGATTATCAATCAATCTAATTATAATTTATAATAAAGTATTTATTATTAATAGGTGATAAATATAGATTAATACCCAGTGAAATAATCAACAAATGTCAGAAAATAAAAAATACAGGTTCTTACTATTAAATGCTTTTAGTTTGCCAGCAGACTCTCCATATGCCCATAGGTCAATGGAGGGACCAAAAGAGTCTCGATTAATGAATTATAATGACATAAAACATCTCCTCAGTGATGTTGATTGGGATCTTCATAATGGAGCAATAGCTTCATATGGAGATTGGCCGGTGGAAACCCGAGAAGAGTTTGCATATGCAAGTGCAGCACGTCTACCAATTGTTAAAGAGGCATGTGAAAGTGGCAAATACAATGCAATAGTGTTACTGGGAGGAGGGGAGCCAGGTTTTAAGGAGTCACGGGAAATCGCAAAAAAATACAACATACCAGTAACCTCCTGTGCACATTCACAATTTCATTTTGCGACTCTCTTAGGTAATAAATTTAGTGTAATTGATATCTCAGATCTACATAATATGTATTATTATGATCTTGTCATTAGTCATCGTATGACTGATAGGTGTGCGTCTATTAGAAATTTAAATTTTCCTCTACCCAGACCAGGGGTAACAGTCAATGAACCAATTCATGAAGAAAAAGAGCGAGCACTTTCTGGGCAGAGATCAAATATGTTAGATACTGCAATTAAAGAATCTATTGCAGCAATTGAAGAAGATGGGGCTGAAGTGATTACATTAGGTTGTTCTGCGGCATTTTGGCTCAAACCCTTTCTTGAAAGAGGTCTATCTGAACTTGGTTGGGATATCCCGGTACTTGAAGGATACAGCTGTGCTATAGAACTAGCTAAATCATACGTTAATTTGCAGTTGGATGTCAGCGGCTTAATGGTTCCAAACGATCATCCTATAAATTACAGAAGAAAAAAACTATTTTGATTAATATTATCTTTGGTTTATCTATCGTGAGAAATTATTAAATATTACTTTTAAATAACAGGTGATAAATGAGTGAACATATACTGGCAGCTTATGAATTTGATGAAAATGGAGGAGGAAAAAAACTTACTTCTAGTGAAATACAAAGCTCAATAAATTCTCCAAAACCTGCATGGGTACATCTTGATGCTAATCATCCAGATACAAAAAAATGGCTAGAAAATGAATTCCCTAAAATGGAACCATTGGTCTTACAGGCGCTTTTGGAAGATGAGACAAGACCGAGAATAACAGAGATAAATGATGGGATTTTACTTATATTAAGAGGGGCAAATCTTAATGATAATTCTCAACCTGAAGATATGGTATCTATCAGACTGTGGGTTGATAGAAGAGGTATTATTTCGTTGAGAAAAAGAAAGTTAAGGGCAATCGGTGATATAGAAGATAGTATTAAGAATGGACTTGGTCCTAAAAGTACGGCGGAATTCATCTGTACTCTAGTAGAAAGACTGTTCAAAAGAATGGAACCAGTTCTAGCATCACTTGATGAAAGGACTGATAATATTGAAGAAAATATAATAGAAAACCCAAATACACAGCATAGAGAAGAGATAATTGATATACGCAGAAAAGCAATAATATTTAGACGTTATATGGCACCTCAAAGAGATGCTATAAATAATATGAGAATAGCAAATCTCTCTTGGATGGATGATAATGATAAAAAAAGATTATCTGAATCAATTAACCATGTTACCAGATTTATTGAGGACTTAGACGCAATCCGTGAGAGGGCACAAATTGTCAAAGACGAGCTCGCAAATATTCTATCTGATAGATTAAATCGTAATATGTATTTGTTATCTGTCATTGCTGCAATATTTTTACCTTTAGGTTTTTTAACAGGACTTTTGGGCGTGAATATTGGGGGAATTCCTGGAGTGGACAATACTTATGCTTTTGGTTTTTTTTGCGGAATTCTCTTCGTAATTGTTCTAATACAAATTATAATTTTTAAAAAAAATAAATGGTTTTAGTTTTTGAATAAGCTATTATGGTGTAATGAAAATCCGATTACTTTTTATTTTAACATTAATTCTAAATTTTAGCTCAGTTTCAGATGTTAATTCAGAAATAAGCGATAAATCAATACTGAACGAAGTCTTTTTAGGATGTGTTAATGAAGATTTAGGAGAGTTAGCAAGTGTTGGTGGACAATATGAATATTGTGGATGTTTTGTTAATAAAATTTCAAAAAATCTAAATATTGAAGATTTGATGAGCGTAGGTATTGAAGTAATGAAAAATTCTGGAAATGAAAATGCTGCTATTGGAGCTTTGCTCGAAAATGATATCGTAGCAGAGAGTATTATTTCATGTGCATCCTCCCTATTTAATTAAACTTTCAAAATAAAAATATAATTAACATGTATAATAAAAATCTAATACTGATAATTATTGCGCAGATATTTGGATTTACTGCAGCTCCCGTCACAATATTTTTGAGTGGAATAATAGGTTCTACTCTAACACCAGTCTTATCATTATCCACCTTACCAACAGCAATGATGGTTATTGGTCTAGCAAGTGCCACTATGTTAGCTTCAAAGATAATGAGTAAAATAGGTAGGCAAAAAGGTTTTATTATTGCATCATTTTATACAACTATATCTGCATTAATAGCGGCATACTCAATTTATATTAGTGAATTTGTTATCTATTGTTTGGCATGTTTCATGATTGGTAATGGTCTTGCTTTTACTCATCAATATAGGTTCGCGGCAGCAGAAACAGTAGAAAAAGACATGGTTCCAAGGGCCATATCAGCAATAATGCTAGCGGGAATTGTTTCAGCCGTTCTTGGGCCCAACATCGCGGTGTATGGTCAAAATTTAATACCTGATCATACATTCGTTGGTTCTTATTTGGCGCTTTCAATTTTAACATCTATTCCGATATTTGTTCTGTTTTTTTATAAACAAGAAAAGACGGTAAAAGTTGAGAAGAAAGTTAAATCAGGAAGAACATATATAGAGTTTTTAAAATCTCATAGGTTTAGTCAAGCAATTGTAGTTGCTGCTATGTCTTATGCCATTATGTCTTTTTTGATGACCGCAACACCATTAAGCATGCATCATGGACAGGGCTTTTCTCTATCAAGCACAAAGTTTGTAATTCAATCGCATATCTTTGGAATGTTTCTCCCATCGCTATTCACTGGCAGATTAATAAAAAAGTATGGTCATAGCCGAATGATATACTCAGGAATAGTTTTCTTCTCAATAACTATCCTTCTGAGCTTCTTTGAAAACTCATATTTTAACTATTTAGTTGCATTAACTTGTTTGGGTATTGGGTGGAATTTCCTTTTTATTACCTCTACTAGTCTTTTAGTTTTGGCTTATGAAGAAGAAGAAAAGTTTAAGGCACAAGGTTTTAATGAAATTATAGTGTTCACAATGCAAGCAATTGCCAGTTTATCTGCAGGTTTAATGCTTACTTATGTTGGCTGGGAAGTTATGAATATCATTTGTATACCATTAGGTATTTTGGCAGTATTTATGACATTACGAGCTGACAGATTTGACAGCAAGGATAGAATAAAAATATAATCTAAACATCTAAAGGGGATAGGAATTTGTATAAAGAAGATGATACTGTAATTGTTGCTGCTACGAGAACGGCGATTGGAAGCTTTAATGGAGTTTTTATCAATACACCAACATATAAACTTGGCTCTGCAGTCATAAAATCACTACTTGAAAAATCCAGTATCGATCCTTCAGATGTTGATGAAATTATTCTGGGACAAATATTAACTGCAGGGCAAGGTCAAAATCCAGCAAGACAAGCTGCTGTTGATGCGGGTATTCCATATGAAAAACCATCATGGTTAATTAATCAGCTTTGTGCATCAGGATTGAGAGCCGTAATATTAGCTCACCAACAGATACATGAAAATAACGATAAGATTATGATTGCTGGTGGACAAGAAAACATGTCAATGGCACCTCATACTGCTACCATTAGAAATGGTCAAAAAATGGGAGATATAACTCTTGGTGACTCAATGATTAATGACGCACTCATTGATTTTTTTAATAACTATCACATGGGAATTACTGCTGAAAATGTCGCACATAAATGGAAAATTGATAGAAAAACACAAGATGATTTTGCATACCAATCACAATTAAAAGCATCCAAAGCTCAAGACTCTGGAAGATTCGTTGAAGAAATTTGCCCAGTTATCATTAAAAACAGAAAAACTGATGAAATTGTTTCAAATGACCAATATATCAGGAAGAATATAAACATTGAAGATATTGAAGCTCTTCGTCCAATATTTAAAAAAGAAGATGGAACTGTTACAGCTGCTAATGCATCAGGAATTAATGATGGTGCTGCAGGGCTTATGTTGATGTCATACAAAAGAGCAAAAAGTATGGGTTTGAGCCCACTTGTGAAGATTGTTGGATGGGGTCAAGCGGGTGTTGATCCATCAATTATGGGTATTGGACCAATTCCTGCAGTCAAGAATGCCTTAAAGAATACTGGGTGGTCAATAGGTGATATTGATCTCTTTGAATTAAATGAAGCTTTTGCAGCTCAAGCATGTGCTTGTTCTCATGATCTTGCTATACCATCTGAGAGATTAAATGTTAATGGTGGTGCTATAGCGTTAGGGCATCCGGTAGGAGCTTCTGGCGCTAGAATACTCGTTACATTGATCCATGAAATGTTGAAAAGAAATGTATCAAAAGGATTGGCATCACTTTGTGTGGGTGGTGGAATGGGTGTAGCACTTTGCGTTGAGAGAGAAATTTAGAAGTTATCTTTTTTCGTTCTTAATTCTGAAAAAATCTCTTCATCTATTGCATCACTTATATCTAATTTTTTTTTCAATAATGCATTATCGCTCATCAAAAAAAGATTAGTCTTCAGCTCATCATCCAGCAATGTTGGAAGTGTAAGTTTGTTTTGATCTCTCAATAACTCTATCTCATGCAGTCTTTTCTTTATATTGTTGTTATCTGGCCAAATTGACGCAACAAATTTTGCGTTTGCAAGTGAATATTCATGACCGCAATAAATTGTTGTATTAGGTGGTAATTTTTTAATTTTTTCTAGTGATTCAAACATTTGCTTGTGGGTTCCTTCGAATACTCTACCACAACCCATTAGAAATAGGGTATCTCCAGCAAAAAGAAGATCATCCTGCTCAAAGTAATAAATAATATGTCCAAGAGTATGCCCCGGTGTTTCAATGATTTTTATAGGGCTTCCTGAAAAATCAATATATTCCTCATCAATTACAGTAGTATCTAATAGTGGGATCTCCCTCTTTTCTTTTTCTGGACCAATTACTGTGCAGCCATATTTATCTTTTAAATACTCTATTCCTTCAATGTGATCTAGATGTTTATGTGTAATTAATAGATGTGTGAGTTTTAGATTATTTTTTATTAATTCTTGATCAATAATTTCGGCATCTGGAGCATCAATAGATGCAGTGAGCCCAGTATTTTTATCGGATATAATTACACCATAATTATCACTCCTGCATATAAATTGATTAATATTGAATTTACTCATGATTATTCTTTTCCAATAAAAATATAGCTTGTTCTCCTATCAGATTAACAGACCTTAATCTGTTTGCAAAGTTTAACACCTTACCATTCTTATCAAGAGCTACTGATTTAATAATATTAATATTCATATTGGTACAAAGTTCCAAGAAATCATTTATTGTACATAAATGAATATTTTCTGTATTAAACCATGTTGCTGGAAGGGAAGGCGTAACTGGCATCTGACCATGAATAGCAAGATATAAACGTACTTTCCAATGACCAAAGTTGGGGATTGATACAATTGCCCTCTTTCCAACTCTTAATAGTTCTTCAAGTGTTTCTTTTGGCTGTAACATTGATTGCAGGGTTTTACTGAGTATTACATAATCGAAACTATTTTTAGGATACATTGCCAGATCTTTATTTGCATCACCTTGAACTACTGATAGCCCTTTTGCCAAGCACAAATTAACACGATCTGGGAATAACTCAATTCCTCTTGCATCGACAGTTTTACTCTCTTGTAACATTTGCATAAGTGTTCCATCGTCACAACCAACATCCAATATTCTTGAATTAGATGCGACCATATCTCTAATAACTATAAAATCTGATCTAATACTCATTTTATTTATTATACTGCGCCTCCAAGAAGCCACTAATAGTTTCAAACATTTGCGGTTCATCCATTAGAAATGCATCATGACCTTTGTTTGATTCTATATCAATAAAGCTTACGTCGACTCCATTAGCATTTAGAGCATGAACAATTTTTTTACTCTCACTTGATGGGAATAACCAATCACCAGTAAATGAGATGACACATATTGATGCATGTAAATTATTAAAAGCATTTGCTAACATGCCATTATTTTCTGATATTAGATCGAAATAATCCATCGCTCTGGTTAAGAAGAGGTAAGAATTTGCATCGAATCTCTTTACAAAATTTACACCTTGATATCTCAAGTAGCTTTCTACTTGAAAATCAGCATCAAAACTAAAAGTTTTTTTTGATCGATCCTGAAGATTCCTGCCAAATTTGTTTTGAAGAGCAACCTCTGATAAATATGTGATATGAGCTGTCATTCTTGCAACAGATAACCCTTTTTCTGGAACAATATCATGTTCAAAATATTTTCCTTCATGCCAGTTTGGATCAGCCATAATTGCTTGTCTTCCAACCTCATGGAAGGCAATATTTTGGGAAGTATGATAAGCTGCTGTAGCTATAGGAATTGCAGATCTAATTCTTTCAGGAAATTCTGACATCCAAGATAACACTTGCATACCACCCATAGATCCACCAATAACTGAAAGAACTTTTTCAATTCCAAGGTGATCGAGCAGCAGGGTTTGCACCTTTACCATATCACTTATGGTGATAACAGGAAAATTAAGTCCGTACGTACTTTTAGTAGAATTGTCAATTGATTTAGGACCTGTTGTACCCATACAACCACCCAGAACATTTGAACAAATTATAAAATATTTATTTGTGTCTATTGGCTTATTTTTTCCGACAAGAATATCCCACCAGCCTGGTTTTTTTGTTATCGGATTTGTGTCAGAAACGTACTGGTCACCAGTAAGTGCATGACAGATAAGGATGGCATTTGTTTTTTCCTTATTTAACGATCCATAGGTTTCATAAGCAATCTCAAGGGGTGAAATTGATTTACCCGATGAAAATTTTAATTTTGAATTGGCTATGTTAATAGTTTTAGTCATTCTTAATATTTATGCTCCAATTTACATTCTAAGACATAAAATTTTAATATTTCTCTAATAATAAGACCAATTACATATCTCTAAATGAAAATATTGTCTATTATTTATTAGCTTTATAATTTATAAAGTAAGAAATATTTAGCAATTTTCTTACAATAATATGAAGTAATCATAACCAGTAAATACGATGGTAGAAAAAAAACTAGAAAATCTTGGCCTCGATTCATATCGTCAAGAACTTGACTTAATTGATGAAGATCTAAAAAGGTTATTGAATAAAAGGGCTGAAATTGCTCAAAATATAGCTAAAATTAAATTAGAAAATAACTTACCTATTTACCATCCATCACGTGAGGTGGAAATACTTCGAAACCTTGCGAATTCAGATAATGGAAAGCTTAATATAGTGCAGATTTGGAATATATGGAGGAGTATTATAAATGTTAATACCTCTATCCAAGCACCATTAGATATTATGATTCATGAGGATATTGGGAAGCTTGAATATGAATTGATTATAAATAATTTTGGTTTATCAAATAATATCATAATTTCTAATTCGCTATTTGATTATAAAGATGATCATAAAAATACTAGCTCAACAATAAAAATAGTCAGTGTTGGCAGTAAGTCTTTACTAGATATGGATTCACATAAGGAAGAAGTTATTGGTTCATTACCTCAATTGTATTTAAATGAACAAGAACCAAAGTTATATATAATTGGGAAATCGAATAAATTAAAAACATTTGATGATACTCTTCTCTTCAGAGTTGAAACAAATGAAGAGATACCAGTTCAAGATTCAAAAAGTTTGGAGATGATAAGTAATTTTATTGGAATCGATGAAGTAACCTTGCAAAAATTTAACAAAAACATATATGTCCTATCGATTAGACTTATTAATAATAAGGCAAAAGGTTTATGCAAAAAAATTCAAGATTTTGATTTTGTTAATAAGTCTGAGTTTATTGGAAGATATGCAACCCCTCATAAAATGGGAGAAAAAATTGAGTAATTTAATAGAACCACGTAAAGGGATATCAAAAATTAACCGTTATAAAGGTGGTAAAGGAAGTTCTCTTGAGGGAGTCATAAAGTTATCTTCAAATGAGTCTGCATTAGGGCCAAGCAAAAGTGCTGTATCGGCTTTTAATAAGGCAAGTAGCTCACTTTCAATATACCCAGATGGTAATAGTACTATATTAAAGAACAAGTTGTCTGAATTATATGATATTGAGTCAAGTAATATTATTTGTGGTGCCGGATCGGATGAAATCCTCAATTTAATTGCAAGTGCATATTTGCGTCCAGGAGATGAAGTTATATATTCAGAGCATGCTTTTTTACTATACAAGATTATAACTCTAGCAAATGACGCTATTCCAGTTCCAGCAAAAGAAATTGGGTTAAAAACAAACATAAAAAATATAATTTCAGCAGTTACAAACAAAACCAAAATTGTCTTTATTGCAAATCCTAATAATCCCACAGGATCTTATCTAACCAGAGACGAGTTAGTAACATTAAGAGATGGTTTGCCAGAAGAGGTCTTACTTGTAATTGACGGTGCATATGCAGAATATGTTCAAGAAGATGATTACACTGATGGAATGGATATGATTGCTAATAATGTTAATACTGTAATGACGAGGACATTTTCCAAAGTATATGGGCTTGCAGCATTAAGAATTGGTTGGGCATACTGCCCTATGCATATTATTGAAGTATTAAATAAAATTAGAGGCCCTTTCAATCTTTCTACTGCTTCTATTCTTGCTGGCACAGCGGCTTTATCTGATCAAGAACATGTTGTTAGGTCTGTTCAATTTAATATTGAAGAAAAAAAGATACTTGTAGAGAAATATAAAGAACTGGGAATAGATGTAATCGATGGTGTTGCAAACTTCATACTCCTCAATTTTAGTTCGATCTCAGATATTGAATATGAAAATCTTAGAGATTTTCTTATATCTAAAAAAGTTTATCTGAGAGATGTAGCAGATTATGGGTTACCTCAACATTTGAGGTTATCTATTGGTAGTAAAGAAAATAATAGAGTTGCATTCGATAAAATAGCAGAATTTTTTGAGAAAAAAAGCAATGGATAACAAAGAAAAAAATTTATTTCATACTGTTTCAATCATAGGAATTGGTCTTATTGGATCTTCAATCGCAAGAGGGATAAAAAAACATAACATTGCTAATAAAGTGGTTGGTTACGCAAAAACACTAAAGACAAGAGAAAAAGCTATGGATCTTGGATACATGGATCAAGTTTTTGACTCTGCTAATGATGCAATTAAAGATGCTGACCTAGTTATTTTATGTGTTCCTGTTGGAGCAAATAGAGATATTATGGTAGAAATTTCTGATAATCTATCAGAGGGCACAATACTGACTGATGTTGGTTCTGTTAAGGCTGAAGTAATAAAACAACTAAAGGATATTATCCCTGATAAAGTAAGTTTTATTCCAGCTCATCCAATAGCAGGCACAGAATTTTCTGGTCCAGAATCAGGGTTTGCAGAGTTATTTGATCATAAATGGTGTGTCTTAACTCCATATGAAAAAAGTAAAAAGCAAGATATAAAAAAAGTTAAAAACTTTTGGGAAAGGCTTGGAATGAATGTGGACGAAATGTCGCCAGAATATCATGATCTTGTTCTTGCTATAACTAGTCACATTCCCCATTTAATTGCTTATAACATTGTTGGAACGGCCACAAATCTTGCTGAAATAACAAGAAAAGAAGTTACTAAATATGCAGCTGGTGGCTTTAGAGACTTTACAAGAATTGCATCATCTGATCCTATAATGTGGAGAGATATCTTTTTGAATAACCAAGAAGCTGTATTAGAGATGCTTGATAAATTTTCTGATGATCTATCTTCATTGAGAGAGGCAATAAAGAAAAAGGACGGAAAAGAACTACAAAAATATTTTACAAAGACTAGGGATATTAGGAAAAAAATTCTGCAGCAAGAAGGAAAATAAGAGTTTTTATAGATCTATTAATTCCTTGCTTCGGGTTTCAATTTTTTGACTCAGTGTTTCCATAAACTCTTTATCACTCAATCCAGGTGGAATGGGATCAAGGAATTCAACTATTATATTTCCCGGATTTTTGATAATTTTATTTTTTGGCCAGGATAATCCTGAATTTAAAGCTACTGGTACACAGGGGATTCCAAGATTTTTATATAATGCTAGAATCCCTCTTTTATAATTAGGATCTGCATCAATCGCCCGCCTTGTTCCTTCCGGAAAAATTAGAATATGACGACTACTAGTTAGACTTTTTCTAGCTTTTTTCACCATACTCTTTAGGGATGACACACCAATTTTTCTATTTATTGCAATATTCCCAAATTTAAGAGCATATAAACCAAAAAAAGGTATAAACAGTAGTTCTTTCTTTAGGATCATTATTGGAGGAATATCAGTTATATGTAAGAAATTTATTGTTTCCCAAGTTGACTGGTGTTTAGATGCAATAAGAACTTTCTCTTGTGGTATTTTATCATAACCTCTAACTTCGTAATTAATTTTACAAAATATATTTAATATTTTTTGTGATGTTATTGCCCATATCTTCAATACTTTTAATCCAATTGATTGTGGTAGAACAAATAATGGAAGAAATACTAAACTAAATATTAAAAGATTTATTGAAAAGAGAAGGTAATATAATAGTGATCTTATTAGCATATCTAATCTATTCTTTTTTCTACTAAGAAATATATTCTAGTATATGTGAGTTTAACATATTCGCTAATAATTGTTTTCATCTTCCCATAAATAGTAATGTTTTTATTTTGCAGAAATTTGCTCTGAACATTATGTGGAATAAAATTTATACTTCTATCAAAATTCCTTAAGATGAATAAACTTCTTTTCATATGATAATTTGATGTAACAATTACTATATTTTTATAATTATTATTTTTGATCCAATCAATTGACTCTAATGCATTTTCGATCGTATTATTAGCCTTTTTCCCTAAATCTATACAGCAATTGAGTAAATCCTTATCGGAAAGTGTCTGCTCAGAAATGTCAAAGATATTTGTATCTGGGTTTACTCCAGATATAAAGAGTTTTTTGCCAATATTATTAGAGATAAGATCTATTCCAGATTGGACTCTATTTTCCCCTCCAGTAAAAACAATTATTGCATCAATATTCCTATAGGCATTTATTTTATTTGGTTGTTTGTTGATGAATGTATAAGAGTCATACATATCAAACAAAATTACTATCACACAACAAAACATCAAAATTTTTTTGAGCTTATGGAATATTTTCTTAAAGGACATAAAATATAGCCAATTAATTATATTTCTGGATTAATTTTCTAACTGTCAGATAGGAAGATAATGTACATGCGCACATTGAAAGTATTGGGATTGAAAAAAGTATAATATATTCGAAGGAGGTTGAGGTATTAGTAATTACAACCATTTGAGATTGATTATTCATCAATCTACTAATTTGTAATAAAAATGGATTCATAATAAAAAAAGTCACAAAACCCAAAACTGAACCAATAATTCCAGAAAGAAGACCTATTTTCAGGAACGAAAAGACTATTCTTTTTATTACGAAACTATTTGATGCTCCCAGATGAATGAGTAGGTTGATTGTATGATTATTATAAATAATTGAAGTATGTGTACCGTATATTATGATGAATGCAATAATTAGTAAGATTAAACTTGCAATAAAAACCCAAGAAAGCAAGCCAATTTGTACTAAGTCAATTGATAGTTGAGAAAACTCTGGACTACCAATTATTAATATCAATGAAGTCAATAATATTGATTTTAAGTAACATAATAGGGTGATCATTATAAACAAATATCTTCTGTGAAGTGTATTATCGGGGATTATTGCTGATGGTTTCGGCGCAAGCTGTCTTATGCTCTTCTTTTCAGATGATTTTAGTACTGTGTTTAGAATATTCATAATGCTTATATTTTTTTAATATTGTTGTTATGTATTTCAATAATCGTACTATTTACTCTTGCTTTTGATAAGAGGTTCTGGTCGTGTGTAGCCACAATGATCGTTGTGCCCATTTTATTCATTTCGGAGAATAGTCTCATTATCTTTTCAGAATTAGAGTTATCTACATTGCCTGTTGGTTCATCTGCAAGTATTAGTTTGGGAGATGAAATGACAGCTCTTGCAATTGCTGCTCTTTGTTGTTCGCCTCCAGATAACGTACTCGGATAACTATGAACGCAATGTTCAAGATTTACCCAGCTCAGCAATTCAATGACATCACTTTTATAATTTTTCTCACGTTTATTTTGTACCCTCAATGGCAAGGCTACATTCTCATATGTAGTTAAATGTGGTAATAACCTAAAATCTTGGAAAATGTACCCTATTTGTCTTTTGACCTTATAAATTTTATTCTGTGGGATATTATTTATGTTTTTTCCGAGAAAAAAGACGCTTCCGCCAGTAGGCCTAAGAGTTGAGGATAAGAGTTTTAATAAAGTTGTTTTACCAGCACCAGATGAACCAGTAATAAAATAAAAGCCACCTTCTTCAAATGTCACTGAAATATCATTAAATATATCTCTTGTGATACTATATCTGTGGTGAACTTTTTCTAAAGCAAGGATATTGTTTGTCATGAAAACATATCTCTAATTATAGCCAATGTGCAATTTTTTCTTGTTTGAGTAGATCCTTAACTTCTATTCTATCTCTTACAATTGCATATTCATTGTCTTTGACAAGCAATTCCGCGATTTGAGGTCTTGAATTGTAGTTGGATGACAAAACTGATCCATATGCTCCAACAGATTTTATGGCTATTAGACTGCCTGGTTTTACAGAATTCATTCTTCTATTTTTTGCAAAATAATCACCAGTTTCGCATATTGGTCCTACAATATCGTACAATTTATTAGATGTACCGAGATTATTTTTGATAGGTAGAATTTCATGGTAGGAATTGTAGAGTGTTGGTCTGATAAAATCATTCATTGCAGCATCAACTATTACAAAAGTTTTCTGGCTAGTTGTTTTTACATCTATAACTTTTGTGATTAGTAGCCCACTATTTGCTAGGAGTAGCCTTCCAGGTTCAATATAAACCTTAAGATTAGTATTTCCAAAAATACTTTGAATTAGATTGGCATATTCTGTAAATGTTGGGATACTTTCATCATCACTATAGGGAACACCTAAGCCTCCACCAAGGTCGACATGTTTAATATTATGTCCTAAATTTTTTAGATTATTAATTAAGTCATAAATGATTGTATATGCTTTTTTGAAGGGTTTCAGACTTGTTATTTGACTACCAATATGGACAGAAACCCCTGCAATATTGATGTTAGGAAGATTTGCTGCAATATCATAAATACTGTTCGTATAATCAAATTCTATTCCAAATTTATTTTCAGCCTTACCTGTTGTAATTTTGACATGTGTTTTTGCGTCAACATCAGGGTTAACTCTGATTGCGATATCTTGCTTGGTTTTTAATTCATCGCAAATATCATTTATTCTCTCTAGTTCAGATTGAGACTCTACGTTAATACAGTGTATGTTTGATTGGATTGCATATCGCAGTTCCTCATCAGTTTTACCTACCCCGGCATAAATTATATCTTTTCCTGATGCGCCTGCAGCAATTGCTCTCTCAATTTCACCACCAGATACTACATCAATCCCTGACCCCTTATTTAGTAAGAGTTTTAATATTGATGCATTCGAATTAGCTTTCATAGAGTAAAATACTCTAATATCCATATCAAATGCTGAAGTTAAGCTATCGTACTGACTATTAATAAATTGATCTGAATAGCAATAAAAAGGAGTTTTATTTTCTTTTGCTATATCTTCAACGCTTAGATTCTCTATGAATAAATTATTATTTTTATATCTTATTGGGTTCATAAGAGTTTTTGTATCCCATAATAGCGATTATTTTTATATCAATTTATCAAATATTGTATTTCTATATGTATTTTGCTCTTGATCTAAATCAATATCACCTTTAACTCCACAAGATGTGACAATTATGGAAAGCAAGATGACTATCAAAATTTTTTTAATAAATATTTTTTTGTACATTTTATGTCTTTAGTTGCTTAAGCCATTTTTCAGCTTCTTTTTTTACATTTTTTGGCGCTGCACCTCCAAAAGATGTTTTATTATGAATAATAGCATCAAATGAAATTTTATTTACTATATCATTTGTTATTCTATCATCTATTTGTTGAAAATCTTTTAGTGTTAGTTCATCCAATGATAATTTCTTATTTTCAGCATATGCCACAATCTCCCCAACTATTTTATGAGTTTCTCTGAACGGAATATCTAAGGTCTGGACTAGAATATCAGCTATATCCGTGGCGATTGAATACCCTTTTTTTGAAGCCTCCAGCATTACTTTTTTGTTTGGCACCATATCTTTAATCATTAGTGACATTACTTTTAACGAAATTTCAGTGGTATCCAGTGCATCGAACAAGGGTTCTTTATCTTCTTGGAGGTCTTTGCTATAGGATAGAGGTAACCCTTTTAAAACGGTTAAAAGAGTGATTAAGGAACCTATAGTTCTGCCTGTTTTTGATCTTATTATTTCAGCGCCATCAGGATTTCTTTTTTGTGGCATAATTGATGACCCCGTAGTTAATGTGTCAGGCAATTTTATGAAATTGAATTCTGATGACATCCACAAGGTTATCTCTTCTGCTAATCTAGACAGATTAATTGATGTTATAGCTAGATTCGATAATGTTTCTAAAACTAAGTCCCTAGAGGAGACCGCATCAATAGAATTTGCCATTGGTTTATTAAATCCAAGCAATTTTGCAGTCATATGTCTATCTATTGGGTAAGACGTGCCGGCTAGAGCAGCAGCACCTAAAGGGCTTTCATTGAGCCTCTTTAATGTGTCATTAAGTCTTTGTTTGTCTCTACCAAGTGACTCGACATAGCTTAATAGGTGATGTCCAAATGTAATCGGTTGAGCTATTTGTAGATGAGTATATCCAGGCATAAAAGTTGCATAATTTTCTAGTGCTTTTTCTGCAAGTGCTATTTGACATGAATTTATTAATGAGGCTAGATAATGATTTTTTTCAATAAGGTATAGTCTTATATCTGTTGCCACCTGATCATTTCTTGATCTCGCTGTATGGAGTTTTCCAGCAACAGGACCAACAATCTCCGTCAACCTACTTTCGATGTTCATATGTATATCTTCTAGTTCGATTTTAAACTCGAAATTTTCTTTAAGTATTTCAGCTTTTATTTTTTTTAGTCCATCGATAATTTTTTTAGATTCTTCACTTTTGATTATTGAACATTCAGCAAGCATAGTCGCATGAGCAATAGAACCGTCAATATCCTGTATTGCCAGCCTATAATCATATTTGATTGAGGCATTCAAATCTTCCAATAGTGTGTCAGTTTTTGAGGTGAATCTTCCACCCCACATTTTATTAGCCATACTCTTCTCATGCGTTATAGAAATTGCTAAATATTATAGTAATTATGCAATTAAAAAGATAAAAATTTATTTAATACTTATAAAAACCTTCACCAGTTTTTCTTCCAAGCTTTCCTTGTCTAACATAATCTTCTAGTAGATGACAAGGTTTGTATTTAGGATTCTCTAAATCTTTTGTAAGAATTTGCATGATATAAAGACATGTATCTAGGCCTATAAAGTCTGCGAGTTGAAGTGGACCCATTGGGAAATTAGCTCCTGATTTAAGAGCTTTATCAATTGATTGTGCATCAGACAAACCACTTTCAAGTGCGTAGGCTGCTTCATTAATCATAGGAATGAGGACTCTGTTTACAATAAAACCTGGTTGGTCGTCAGACATAACAAATTGCATATTAAGCGTGGCAATGTATTCCTTTATCTTATCAACTATTTGAATGTTGGTTTTGTTATTAGGAATTATTTCAACTAGCTTAATTATTTGTGGTGGGTTCATGAAATGAAGGCCAATAAAATTAGCAGGATTTTTTGTGTTCTTTGAAAGTCTATTTATAGATATTGATGAAGTATTGGTCGCTAGAATGGTTTGGCTATCAATAATTGTTCCAATTTGATCAAGTAATTGCGCCTTAATTTTTTCATCTTCTATAACACATTCAATAACCAAATTACAGATTTTAAATGAACTAATATCATCTACATATTTAATTTTACCAACTTCTTTATTATCTTGGTTATTTTTATCTAATCTGGATGATATTTTCTTTTTTGCTTTATTTAGCTGTTCAGAATTTGAGTCAAATAATATTATATTGAAATTTGATAGCAGATTGACTTCAGCTATAGCAGTCCCCATTAGACCGCTTCCAGCTATGCCAATTGTTTGAAACATGTCTTATTTTTGTATTTTTTCAAGTTCTTTGTCAAGTTCAGGAACAGCATCGAACAGATCTGCCACCAGACCATAATCCGCAACCTCAAATATAGGTGCTTCATCATCTTTATTAATGGCAACAATAACTTTCGAGTCTTTCATGCCTGCCAAATGTTGAATGGCTCCAGATATACCTACGGCAATATAAAGCTCTGGTGCTACAACTTTTCCGGTTTGTCCCACCTGGTACTCGTTTGGAACGAACCCTGCGTCAACTGCTGCACGACTTGCACCAACAGCTGCTCCGAGCTTATCGGCAACAGACTCTAACATTTTAAAATTGTCACCTGATTGCATTCCACGGCCACCAGAAATAATGATTCCAGCAGAAGTCAATTCAGGTCTCTCACTACTTGATACTTTTTCCTCAATAAACTCTGATAAATCCGGGTTATCTATTGCATCTATCTTTTCGATTGTAGCGCTTGATGAACCAACCTGAGCAGTTTCAAAAGCAGTTGTTCTGACAGTAATTACATTCTTTTCTGTAGAGCTTTCTACAGTAGCTATTGCGTTTCCAGCATAAATAGGTCTTTGGAATGTTTTATTATCAATAACAGATATTATTTCAGATATTTGGCTGACATCTAATTTTGCAGCAACTCTCGGTAATATATTCTTTCCGTTGGTTGTTGCTGCTGAAACTAAATAGTTATAATCTTTCATAAGTCCAAAGAGTAAATCAGCAGTTGGTTCGCACAGCATATTTTCATAAATAGCGTCCTCAACATGTAACACTTTTTCAATACCTTCTAATGTAGCTGCATCATTTGCTGCAGATGCACAATTATTTCCTATTACAACTATATGGACTGGACTAGATATTTTTTGTGCTGCTGTTATGGTTTTTTTTGTAGCTTCTTTCAAACTTTGGTTATTATGTTCAGCTAGTACAAGTACACTCATTAAATCACTCCTGAAACGTTTTTTAATTTATCAATTAATTCTTCTATAGACTCTACCTTGCCGCCACCAACTCTTTTAGGAGGCTCCTCAACTTTTATAGTGCTGACTTTCGGAGTCATATTAATTCCCAAATCAGATGGCTCTAATTCATCTATTGTTTTTTGCTTTGCTTTCATTATGTTCGGCAAAGATGCATAGCGGGGCTCATTGAGTCTCAAATCAGTCGTCAATACAGCTGGCTTTTTGAGTTTAATTGTTTGAAGTCCACCATCTATTTCTCTAGTTACTGTTATAGTATCATTTTCTATTTCTACTTTAGATGCGTAAGTTCCTAGTGAACGATTTAACAATGCGGATAGCATTTGACCAGTTTGGTTACAATCGTCATCTATTGACTGTTTTCCCAGAATAATAAGATCATAGTCTTCTTTTTCACAAACTTTTGCTAAAATTTTGGCAACTAGTAAAGGTTCAGGGGAATGATCTGTTTTTACATGTATTCCTCTATCAGCACCCATCGCTAGCGCATTTCTTATTGTTTCTTTTGATTGCTCGGGACCTAGTGATACAACAACAATTTCATCACATTGCCCTTTTTCTTTTATTCTAATTGCTTCTTCAACAGCAATCTCATCAAAGGGGTTAATTGACATCTTTATATTATTAAGATCAACAGTATTAGTCTCTTTATCCACTCTGATTTTTACATTGTAGTCAACGACCCTTTTTACTGGTACAAGTATTTTCATATTTTGACTCCGTTACTTATCATAGTTATTCCCTGGAATCCAAAGAATATCATCAAAATTAAGTTTTAAATTCACATATCTAGCAACAACAAATAAGAAATCAGATAACCTGTTTATGTACTGGATTGCTTCTTTGCTGATACTCTCATCTTCAGTTTGGTTAAGTTCTATCATTTCCCTCTCGCAACGTCTAGCAATTGTTCTCGCTACGTGTAAGTATGCAGCAACTTTAGTTCCACCTGGGAGAATAAATGATTTAAGGGGGCTTAATTCTTTATTGAGTAAATCAATTTGTTTTTCGAGGTTAATAACATAACTACTTATTATTTTTAAGCTACCATCACTCTTATCACTATCTGGAATACACAAATCAGCACCTAGATCAAATAAATCATTTTGGATTAATGCTAGCGTTTGATCAATGTTGTTTAATTGATCATTTTCAATATGGCTTCTGGCAAGCCCAATAAATGAGTTAAGTTCATCAACGGTTCCATATGCTGAAACACGCTCAGAATTTTTCAATATTCTTGAGCCATTTCCTAGCCCTGTTGATCCATCATCACCAGTTTTTGTATAAATTTTATTTAGCTTAACAATCGCTTAGGCCCTCAATAAGTAAAGTAAAAAAATATCATAATAAAAATAATTGCTATAAATTGCGCTATAACACGTAACCGCATTAATTTTTGTGAACGATTTGCACTCCCACGTTTTAACATATTTGTTAAGCCAAGTATTAAAACAAATGCTACTGCGAGCACAGATAAAGTTACGAGTATGTTAAAAAATTCTGACATTATGTTATAAATTAATACGATTTATATAATCATTGTGTTTAATTTTTTCAAAGCCAATACATTCTTCATTGTGAATAACTAACTTTTTTAAACAGATATTTCCAAAAAAAACATGTTATATTTGCATTTAAAAATTTTAGAAATGAGTTAATGAGTAATAAAAAAAAATTATTAGTTCTCTTGCATGGTTATGGGGCAGATGGGAATGATCTCTTGCCGATCGGGAAACATATCCAAGAAAAAATACCTAATATAGAATTTATATCCCCAAATGCATTTGATAAATGTGAATTGAACCCTTTTGGTTATCAGTGGTTTCATATTGATGAAGATCGGCGATATATTTTTGATCAAAATATAGAGAATGTCACCGATAGAGTTTTCAATGAATATATAAAGAAAGAAGCAGAAAAGAGGTCTTTGGATATTTCAGACGTAATATTATGTGGGTTTAGTCAGGGTGGGATGATGTCATTGGCGGTTGGGTTGAGGAGTATTGAAAAACCACTTGCGGTAATAAGTCTATCAGGTTTGCTAATGAATGAAATTATTCCAGTAGGTAAACAACAACCTAACATTTTAATGATGCATGGAAGTTTAGATGATGTAGTACCAATTGATTTTTATGAGAACTCTAAAAACCAATTAGATAAACAAAAAATTGTTTATAATTGCAAATCATATGAAAATTTATCACATAATATAAGCTTAGATGAAATTGAGGATCTTATTAGCTATATAGAGACAATAATCTCTGAAAATTAATTAAATTTTTGCCTGAACTTTTTCCATCCAACAAATAAGATCATGATCATTAAGATATTAGAGATAATATTATAGCCTGATATGGATAACCCAAATATTTTAACAGGATCCGAACAGTTTGGTTTAATTTCATTAAGCCCACTTAAGAGATTGTCTGTGTTTACATCTATGTTTGATAATTGATCAGAACATGCTGAGATGTTCCTCCAATATGAATTTTCCACACCGAAGTGATATACAGCAATCAATAACCCTGTAAATATCGGAGCTAAAATAAGAACAATCGCTAATTTAGAACTTATCTTTATATTCTTAATCTTTGCTACCGTAAGAGCAATCGATATGATTATGATGATAAAATACGGATATCTCTGTAGTATGCAAAGTTCGCAAGGTTTCCAACCTAATACAAATTCCATAAAATATACGGATATTAATACCGTTAGACTATAAATTCCTATTAAGATGGAAACTGTCATATTTTTTTTCATTGCAATTTACACGTTATCTCAAAAATATAAAAAAATACAAGCCCGAACTTAAGCAAATAAATAAGAGGAAGTATTTTATTTTATTGGAATAGTTATTAATTTTTCGGAATGCACCAAGCATCTTTGATCCATAATAGTAAGTTAATAATGTGATTATTTGGTAACGAATGTAACGTCCAACAAAACTATAAATTATTAGAAATATAAAATTGATCTTAAACACACCACTTGCCACAGTTACTAGCTTAAAAGGAAAAGGAGTGATTGCCCCAATCAAGATTATTAACGCGCCATACTTTTCATATGTTGGGGTAAATTCCGATAAATCAATGAAAGATTTAATAATTACTTCTTCAAGGTAATATCCTAAAATATATCCAAATACCGCTCCAATTGTTGACATGAAGGCAGCCAAAAAGGCATATTTTATAAATTTGTGAGGATATTTAACAATTGAAGGAATTAATATCAATTCTAGTGGAAATGGGTTAACTACACTTTCAGATATAGCAAAAATAGAAATGTAAATACTTATAAGTTTTTCACTTAAATATTTTTCTATTTTTTTTATATCTGGCAATTCTTGTTTATCTCCTAAAATTTGAAAATACACAAACAAACATAGTCCTTAATATCAGATAAATATATTTGATTATCAATGAAGAATTATGCATAATTATTTTCATCTATTGTAACTCGGGGAGATTTAGAAATGATTAATGCTGGAGATACTAGCTGGATACTGACAGCCACAGCACTTGTATTGTTTATGACAATGCCTGGCTTGGCTCTTTTTTATGCAGGATTAGTTAGATCAAAAAATATATTATCTGTTTTAATGCATTGTGCTGCCATCTGTTGTTTGGCATCTGTTGTGTGGTTGGCGGTTGGTTATTCTCTAGCGTTCTCTGGAGATGGAGCTTACGTAGGTGACTTATCAAAAATATTTTTATCAGGCATGGCACGAGATGCAGCATCAGGATCAATACCTGAATCATTATTCTTCTCATTCCAAATGACTTTTGCAGTCATTACACCTGCCCTGATAGTTGGCGCTTATGTTGAAAGAATTAAATTTGGAGCAGTTTTATTAATTTCTGCACTTTGGTTAGTCTTTGTATACGCCCCTGTATGTCATTGGGTTTGGGGAGGCGGATGGCTTGCTTCACTGGGTGTTTATGATTTTGCAGGAGGTATCGTTGTTCACGTGACAGCGGGTGTTTCTGCACTAGTAATTGCAAAAATGCTCGGACAAAGATCAGGTTATCCTGAACAGATTCAGCCACCACATGCACCTTGGATGGTAATGGTGGGTGCTTCTATGCTATGGGTAGGATGGTTTGGGTTTAACGCAGGAAGTGCTTTAACAGCTGGATCTGATGCTTCTATGGCGTTACTTGTGACGCATATATCAGCGGCTACTGCTTCATTAGTATGGATGGCAATTGAATGGTTAAGATTTGGCAAACCAAGTCTTGTAGGCTTAGTTACGGGAACAATTGCTGGTCTTGCAACGATTACCCCAGCATCTGGGTTTGTTGGACCAATGGGAGGTTTCATACTTGGGCTTGTTGGTGGTGTAGTAACATATTACTGTGTAGATCTCGTAAAAGGTAAATTCAACATAGACGACTCTCTAGATGTCTTTGCAGTTCATGGTGTTGGAGGTGCTACAGGTACTTTACTTGTAGCAATTCTTATTTTACCTGCTTTCCAAGGTGTAGGGCTATCCGAAGGTGTTTCTGTGATTGGTCAACTTACTGTTCAAGCAACAGGTATAATTGCGACAGTAGTTTGGTGTATTATAGCAACCGTCATAATTCTTAATATTACAAAACGAGTGACAGGATTGAGAGTTGATGAGGAAGACGAGGTCGATGGTCTCGATTATAAAGCTCATGGTGAAACGGGTTATAAATTATAGTTTAAGGAGTAATTAAATGAAAATGATTATGGCAGTCATCCAGACACATAAACTTGATGATGTTAGGGAAGCTCTGAATGAGGTTGGTGTCATGGGTATGACAGTAACTGAAGCCAAAGGTTTTGGAAGAACAAAGGGGCATACTGAAATTTACAGAGGTGCTGAATATCAAATTAATTATATTCCAAAATTCAAAATAGAAGTTGTTGTTGAAGACTCCATCATAGATAGAGTAATTGAAACAATATCAGAAACTGCAAACACTGGTAAGATTGGTGATGGTAAGATATTCGTTTGGGATATCGAAACTGCTATTAGAATTAGAACCGGTGAACAAAACGAACAGGCTCTGTAAAGATTTCCAAATTTTTGTTTGGCCCCTGTGGTGGAATTGGTAGACACGACAGACTCAAAATCTGTTGCTTTCGGGCGTGCTGGTTCGAGTCCGGCCAGGGGCACCATTACTAAAGAATCTAGTGTTCAATTATAAGATCTTTCAAGAACAATCAGTAATTCAGGAGATAATTCTATTGGTTTTAAAAAATTCATTTTCCTGTCATGCAATTCATTGAGGTAGTCCTGCCCAGTTAATGAGGACAATAGCTTATTATTATTGTTTAGTATTTCTTCCCCATCACTTGATAGCGTAAAATTAATAAATCTTTCAGCAAGAATATGATTTTTGGCATTATTTGGGATATAGGCTGTCCTTGTGATAACAGGAGTAAAATCCTCTAAGAAAATTACTTTCAATCTCTCATCAAGATCTGCTCTAAAAAGTGCATAGGATCCTAAAACATTATAACCAAGATCTAAATGACCATCTGCAACTAAATCAATAATTTTAGATGTGCAGCAGAAATATTGAGCATCAGCAATTTCAAGTGCTAATTTAAGTCGCAAAGAAGATTTTGATTTTCTAATATCTTCGAAATCAAATAATTTACCAACGCCGGATTCTTCGAGATTATATGTTCCAATACGGGATACTCTATTCGGATTCTCAATAATCCAATTATTTATATCAATGTGGGTTTTGGGGTGGGGGCCATTAAATATTTCCTCATTAATAACAGTTGCGGCGGGTTCAAATGTCAGACCAACAAGTTCGTCACTCCATTTTGCCCAATTTGGTAATTCTCCAAGAATATATTTTAGGTTTACCGAATTTAGTTTGGAACCACATCCGTCATTGGCAAGTTTAAATTGGTGTGCCATTGCTGAGGAAATTACAAGATCTGCATAAAATTCATTATTTAAACAACCATTTCCTGATATTTCAAACAATTCATTAGATTGATACTCCGAATATTCTATTGTTGTATTTGGATTTAGTTCTTGGAATTTTCTAATAAGAGGATTAATGGCATAAATATCTGTATTTGATATTATATATAATTTTTCAATTTCTTCATTTAACGATTTGTATGTAACATTTGCAGACCAACTACTGGTGTTAATTGATAAAATTATTAAAACCAACAAACAATGAGATAACTTAGAATTGAAGTATTGCAGCAAATTTATCTTTTTCATTTTCAAATTCCAATTTTCCATTATGAAGAGACATTACTTCTCTAACTATTTGTAGACCTCTTCCATATCCTTTTGGTTCAAGGTCAGTGTTAAAGCCACTTCCTTGGTCAGCAACAATAATTTTATTTGGTAATACTGTAATTAATACTGGAGATTTTCCATATTCGAGCGCGTTAGTAAGAAGATTCTTTACTGCCTCACAAAGTGAGAAGTGATCGCCTTTAATGTTACATTCAGTTTCAGATAAATTAATTTTCCATTGTTTCTTTGACCATAATCTTGAAGCATTTAATTTTTTTTCAGCATCTATAACAACCCTTCGTAAATCAATATTTCCCATTTCGACTATATCTGCTCGATGTGTTACAAGAGCTTGCGCAAGTAACTGCTCTGATAAACGGGATAGCTCTCTTGCTTGCTTTGCAATTCTTAATTTATTCTCCTTCAATTCTGATTTATTTTCATAATTTACAGACAATTCTGCTTGAGCACGAATGGCTGCAATCGGTGTTCTAATTTGATGAGTGCTATCTGCAATAATTTTTTGCATGGAGTCTATTCTTCTCTTAAGACGAAATAAAAATTGGTTGATATTATTTTGAAATGCGCTCATTTCACGTGGCAAAACTGTTTTGATGGGTGTGAAATCAAGTGGATCGCGGCTCTGTAACTCAATCTCGAGTGATCGCAGAGGACGCATGGTTATTGAAATACTGATAAATATTAAGCTAACCACAAATATTCCTAGAATGCCTAATGCATAAAAACTTTTCACTGTAATTTCTCTTGCAAGAGCTTCTCTAGCTTCAGTGGTTTGACCGATAATTATCCCAATTTCTCCAACATAGCTATCTTCAAAAACTGATTTACCATATGTAACTAATCTAATTTTGAAATTTCGATATTTACCATTTGAATATCTAAATTCTCCGCTATGGAATTCTGATAAAAAATCGTTGTATCCTGCAAGGCTATTGCCCTTATTATCAACTACGTTATAAAAAACATGATCGCCTTCAGCAAAACCTAGCAATTCAAATGCGGATGAAGGAATTTCTAAAATAGGTCTATTATTTTCTATATATATTGCTTCGGCTATTTGAGATGTTGCCCCTCTCATTAATTGGTCATATGTTTTATTAACTGCTGATTGACCGTATATGAAAGCGCCAAAAAGCAGAAGTCCTCCCATAAATATCAAAACAGATAATGTTAATGTCATTAACCTTATTGTTATTGGAGATTGACGATGATAAATCCTAATCATATTCTTGCTCTTGTGCCTGATATCCAAGACCACGTAATGTTTTGATTTCTATTTTCGAGCCAGATAATTTTTTTCTAAGTCTTGATACCACTAATTCGATTGCATTGGGACTAACCGCTGTATCTAATGGGTATAATTTATCTATGAGATACGATCTCTCAAAAATATGATGAGGACGACGTACAAATGTCTCTAACAGCCTCATTTCTAATTTAGTTAATATTAGTTGTTTGTTGTTTAAGATAAAAGTATTTTTTGTTGAATTGAATATTACATTACCTAATGAAATATCTTTAATACCACTATTCTCACTTCTCCTAATTACAGCCTTCATTCTTGCAATTAGTTCCTCAAGGTCAAATGGTTTAACAATATAATCATCTGCACCCAGATCAAGTGCATCTATTTTATCATCTATCTCAAGTTTTGCAGTTAGAACCACTATAGGAGTTCTTTTCTCATGATCATTGATGATTTTAATTATCTCATAACCATGACCATCCGGTAAATTTATATCCAGGATAACTAAATCATAGCTCACCATAGATAAGAATTCTATTGCATTTGCAATTGTAGTAGCAATCTCAACTATATGACCATCGCTGCGAATCCTTTTTGCAATAGCATCCGCAAGATCTTCATTATCTTCTACGATAAGGTAATGCATTGTTTAATCTCATAATCAATTAAGAAGACACGCTAATAATTTAAACAAAAAATAAGCAATATCATAACACAATATTACTTTTATGAAAAAATCATGGATTTGAGTACCAATTGACAGGTTGAAGACAGACTAATGTGCGTCAATGTACTTTCGTGTAATTTATGGGAGGAATTATTATGAATTTTATAAAATTAACATTAGCTGCAGCTTTTGTGATGGGCTCATGCCTAGTAACTAATGTTTCAGCTTTTGAGACAAAAAATCCTGAGTGTATTGCCCCAGCCAACCCTGGTGGCGGATGGGACTTTACATGTCGTTCAGTTGGTAAAACTCTAGAAGATCTTGGACTAACACCAAGTATACAAGTAACTAATCTAGCTGGAGGCGGTGGAGGGGTTGCTTTCGCAGAGGTTGTTAATAAACGTGGTGATGACAATAATTTAATAGTAGCTGCAAGTTCAGCAACGGCAACAAGGCTAGCTCAAGGAGCTTACCCTGGTAATAATATGGATCAAGTTAGATGGCTTGGAACTATTGGTGCTGACTATGGAATGATTGCGGTAGGAAAAGATAGTGATATTGACTCACTTGATGAATTATTCTCTATGGTAAAATCTGACCCTAGATCAGTTAGTTTTGCTGGTGGATCTGCTGTTGGTGGATGGGATCATTTGAAAGTACTTATAGCAGCAAATAAGGCAGGTATCACTGATCCAACTCAAATTAAATATATAGCATTTGACGGTGGAGGTGAGGCAGTGACACAGATACTTGCTGGTTCTGTTCAAGTATTCACAGGAGATGCTTCTGAAGTGCTAGGTTTTATGGAGTCTGGCGATTTAAGAGCTATTGCAATTCTCAGCCCAGATAGACTTTCTGGAGATCTTGCAAGTGTTGCAACTGCAAAAGAGCAGGGATATGATGTTATTGGAGCAAACTGGCGTGGTTTCTATGCTCCAGGTGGAATGAGCGATGATGCTTATAATTTCTGGTCAGGACAAATCAAAGCTATGTATGATACAGATGAGTGGAAAGAAGTTATGGCTAATAATGCGCTTGCGCCACTTGACCTGACAGGTGAAGACTTTGAAGCATTTGTTTCAGACAGTGTTTCTAGTATCACTGAGTTATCAAAAGCAATAGGCATCATACAGTAATAAAGTAATATTTTCAGGTTAATAAATCAGATATTACTGATATCATAAATTGCGGGGATTTTTTCCCCGCAAATTTTTTTAAAATTAGTTTAAATAATATGAGTGATCGTGTATTTGGCGTAATATCGCTTTTTTTAATAGTATTTTATGCATGGGGTGCAAGCTTGACACAAGAAAGCTTTTTACCGCAACCCGTTGGGCCGAAAGTAATGCCCTACATTTTGGCCTTTCTTGGGTCAATATGCTCGATATATTTTATCGTTCGTCCGGATGATGAACCAACATGGCCATCAAGATATGGTTGGCTTGAAATTATTTCAGCAATTCTTGTGATGTATGCATATGCACATTTATTATCAATATTGGGTTTTGTTATCGCTTCATCTTTTTGTGCTTCATATTTTGTATGGAGATTTCTAGCAAGACCCATGGAAGCAATTGTTGCAGGCGTCATAATATCAGTAACCATTTACGTAATATTTAATCTAATTTTAGGTCTTTCACTTGCAAAAGGGCCGTTTGGGTTTTAGGGGAATTATGGAGTCAATAAGTTACTTAATGGATGGATTTGCAGTCGCCTTAACATGGGAACACATATTTTTAGCTGCATTGGGCGCAATTTTAGGCACTATAATAGGTGCTTTACCAGGTTTAGGTCCATCAAATGGAGTCGCAGTATTAATACCAATTGCATTTACTCTTGGACTTGATGCAACCGCTGCATTGATTTTACTAACTTCCGTATATTATGGTGCAATGTATGGTGGTCGTATATCATCTATCCTACTCAAAATACCTGGAGATGAACCTGCCCTGATGACTACATTAGATGGTTATCCAATGGCGCAGCAAGGAAGAGCTGGAGAAGCATTAACAATATCAGGACTGGCAAGTTTTGTTGGTGCATTTGTTGCCACAGTTGGACTTGTATTTTTCACACCACTATTAGTTAAAGTTGCCCTATTGTTTACGCCTGCAGAATACTTGGCTCTCTTTGTTCTCGCTTTTGCAACGCTTGGGGGTGTTGGATCAAAAAATCAGGCAAAGTCAGCTTTTGCAGGTATATTAGGTTTGGGTATAGCAATGATAGGGATTGATGGACAAACTGGCGTAGCTAGATTGTCATTCAATAATGTCCATTTATACGATGGAATAGATTTTTTAGTTGTGATAATTGGACTTTTCGCTTTGTCTGAACTCTTTATTTTCCTGGAAGAACGCTCAAGAATTACTCAGCAAGGTACAATCAAACCAGTAACAAGATTATTACCTGACAAAAAAACATTTTTATCCCTTTGGCCCACCATGGGACGTGGGACATTTCTTGGATTTATAGCTGGCGTTTTACCTGGAGCAGGGGCGTCTTTAGGATCATTTATATCCTACTCATTAGAAAAAAGATTTTTTGATAAAAAGAAGACATTTGGCACTGGAGATCCAAGGGGTGTTGCGGCACCAGAAGCAGGTAATAATGCTGCTGCAGGCGGTGCACTTGTTCCAATGCTTGCATTGGGAGTACCAGGATCTGGGACTACAGCTGTATTATTAGCAGTTCTATTGACATTAAACATTCACCCTGGACCTCTATTATTTCAAAAAAATCCCGATGTGGTTTGGGGGTTGATTGCAGCACTTTTTATAGCAAATATCATACTCCTCTTATTAAACTTACCGATGGTAAAAATGTTCGTCAAAGTATTGCAAATGCCTCTAAAATATCTTATGCCAGCAGTTGTAATGATATGCTTTGTGGGTATTTATGGTCTAACAGGATCGGTTTTTGAGTTAGAGCTAATGATAATTTTTGGTATTCTAGGTTTTATACTAAGAAAATTAAATGTACCACTTGTGCCTGTTATCATGGGTGTACTTCTTGGGAACTTAATGGAAGATAATTTACGCAGAGCATTAGCGATATCTGATGGAGATTGGTCAATTTTATTCAGTTCACCGCTTGCAATCGGTTTATGGGGATTTGCATTTGTTGGTTTCATACTGCCAATGCTATTTGGAAGATTCTTAAGACCAAAAGAAGTTCTTAAAATTGAAGAATAACATCCTAGCAATCTTATACTAAACATCACTTGCTTCAATTTTATTGAAGGGATAAAGTTATCATGTATTTATTCTGTGTAGGTTATGATAATGGAATTGGGATTAAAAAACAAAAGAGCGCTTATTCTGGGTTCTTCCTCTGGACTGGGACTTTCCATTGCGGAAGCCCTCTCACTCGAGGATTGCAATCTCATTTTAGCCTCTAGAAATATTGATAAGCTCGAGTCTATTCGCGATCAGCTACAAAAAAAATCGAGAGTTAATTGCGATATATTTGGACTTGATTTAACGGATACAAATAGCGTTGATAGTTTCACAGAAAGCTTAAAAAATATAGATGTAGATATTTTAATCAATAATACTGGAGGTCCTCCACCCTCAAACACAACTAATACCCAAGCTTCTGTATGGGAAACCTATGTTCAATCTATCATTTTAAATATCATAAAGATCACAGATGTCGTTTTGCCAACAATGAAAGAAAAAAAATGGGGCAGGATCATAACTATTACTTCGTCAGGGGTTGTTCAACCAATAGATAATCTCTTAGTCTCAAATACCTTACGTCCCGCTATTACGGGGTATATGAAGACTCTATCTAATGAAGTTGCGCAATATGGGATCACAGTAAACAGTGTTATGCCGGGGCGTATTATGACAGACCGTACGCTGCAAATTAATCAGGCAAGAGCAGATAAACTCGGAATAACCTACGATGAAGCAATTGAAAAGTCATCAGCAGAGATACCTATCAAAAGATATGGACAATCTGATGAGTTTGGAAGTGTGGTTTGTTTTTTGGCAAGTGAAAAAGCAAGTTATATTACAGGTAGTAATATAAGAGTTGATGGTGGTTTAATAAGAAGCACATGGTAATTGATAAATGGTTTTAAATAATAAAAGAATTGGTGGACACGTTTTGGCAGACCAATTGGTTGTTAATGGAGTGGATACAATATTTTGTGTCCCGGGAGAGAGTTATTTAGGTTTATTAGATGGATTGTATAATCACAAGGATAAAATCAAACTAATCACAACCAGACATGAGTCAGGTGCATCAAATATGGCAGACGCTTACGCAAAAATTACAAATAAACCTGGGATTTGTCTTGTTTCCAGAGGTCCTGGGGCAACTAATGCAGCAAATGGTATACATACTGCGCATCAAGACTCCACCCCACTAATATTATTCATTGGTCAGGTTAGCCGTGATGAAAGAGAACGAGAGGCACAACAGGAAATTGATTATAAAGAGATGTTTAAACCTATGGCTAAATATGTCGCTGAGATAAATGATGCAGACAGAATACCTGAATTTGTTAATAAAGCCTTCCATATATGTCAATCAGGACGCCCTGGTCCGGTTGTTCTTTCATTGCCAGAAGATATGTTGATTGATGAGACAACAGTTAATACAACACCGGCTTCGAGGGTTATCCAAGCTAGTCCATCAAAATCAGATATAGAAGACTTCTATAAAAAATTAAATGAAGCACAGAAACCAATCATAATAGTTGGTGGAAATACATGGTCCCAGGACGCAATTAATAAAGTTACTAAATTTGTAAATGACAACTCGATACCCGTTTTAACATCCTATCGGGCGCAAGATCGATTTGATAATAGAAATGAAAATTATATAGGTCATTCAAGTTACGCAATACCCCCAGAAACAAAAAAAAGGATTGAAGAAAGTGATTTTATCTTAGCTTTAGGCGCAAGGTTAGGTGAAGTTACAACTCAGGGTTATTCTACATTAAAAGTACCAAAACCTGATCAGTTCTTAGTACACGTGCACCCTGGAATAGAAGAACTAGGATCAGTTTATTATCCAGATATTGCTATTAACAGTGGTATGTTAGAATTTGCTTATGCTTTATCAGGATTGCCAAAAATAGCAAAACCAAAATGGTTAGAATGGACGAAGTCTGCTAGAGAAGAATATATGAGATTTATTCAACCGACTCCTATGAAAGGCGATTTAAATTTATCTGAAATATTAGGTTATTTAAATGAGACACTTGCTGATGATGATATTGTAATAGTTGGATCAGGTAATAATTCTCAGTGGGTACACAGATATTATCAATATAGAAATCTTGGATCCCAATTAGTTACTACAGGGGGTTCCATGGGATATGCAGTACCGGCAGCTATTGCAGCAAAATTGGTACACCCAAAAAGAACAGTAGTTAGTTTCAATGGTGATGGATGCTTCATGATGTTAGGTCAAGAGATTATTAATGCAGTTGAAAATGATTTAAACCCAATATTTATAATAATAAATAATCAAAAATTAGGCACTATAAGGATGCATCAGGAGAGAAAATTTCCAAAAAGGGTTATTGGTACAAATATAATGAATCCTGATTTTGTAGCATTAGCAAAATCATATGGATTAGACTCTTTTAAAATCACCAAGACAAAAGATTTCAATGAAATTTTTGAAAAAGCGAAATCAAATCCAAAAGCAACTCTCATTGAATTGATTATTGAACCTAATGTTTTAGGTCCATCACTGGAGATTGGAAAAAATATTGGGTGATTGTTTTATTTAAAGATCTCAAAAAAACTGATTGAGTTATCCATTAGATACAAATAAATATTGACCGCAAGAAGCATGTAATTTTTATTTCCTGATGAACGATGTCCAGCATGGCTGAAATTTGCTAACATTTGAATGTCATCATGAGTTTCAGCATTACTATACTTTTTTATTTTTTCTGAGAGTGTATGTGATTTTATAGACTCTCTTTTATGAACAATTATAGCCGGGATTGTGAATATTATCAGCATTAGTGCACCTAACTTAATTGATATTCCAGTTAGGATTAATAAACTACCTGAACTCATAAGGAATAGAGCCGAGTAAAATGCAAATTTTGAAAATAGATGAAAGTATTTTCCTGACTCGATACTTCTGAAAAGTATGCTTGTTCTTCCAAGAGCGATAGCGCGCCTATTTTTGGTTGAGCCAATCATAAAAACGCCGTGCAGATATATGTATGCAACAGCTAGCCTGAGTATAAGCATGCCAATTTCATTCAGATCCATTGCAAACATGATAGTCACCTTGTCTATAATTTATAAAAATAATATTTACATTATTTTTTTTGATGATGATAGAGTTAATCGACTTTCTAAAGATTTGAGATCATCAATTGTATTTATATTAATAAATGGATCAGCAAAAGATATATAATTCACCAATAACCTGCCATTATTTTTTGACCATTCTTCAATACTTCTTGCTCCATTAGATATGTCCTCATTCAATTTATCACTCATTTCAATTGGCCATATACCGAAGACAGGATTTGTGGATCCATTCCAAGATGCAATAATAATTTTTTTTGGATGGTTTTTGGATAATTTCAGCAGTTTATTAATATGACCTAATGAAATAAGCGGGTTATCAATTGGTATGCTTAGAATATGCGTTGATTTTGGATCGTTTATACTAGCCCACATCATGGAAGAATATATACCCGAAAGCGGACCTAAATAGCCTTTGTGGATATCCTTTACAATAGTTAACTTATTTTTTGTGGCATCTATTCTAACAGAGTTTGTATTCACTATTATGTTAAGGTTATTTGGAATGGATGTAATTAAATGGTCAATTATGTGTGTGCCAATCACTTTGATGTTAATTTTATCCCCATCTCCAAATCTCGTGGATTTTCCACCAGCTAAGATAGCAGCCATTGCCTTATAATTTTGCATAAATTAAACCTTGTTAAGAGCATTTAGACTATTTATATTATATTTTGCTTAGGGTTAATAAAACAAGTAAATATATTCGAACGAATGTTTGGTATAATATGAATAGAAATTATGATATTGATTTAGTTGGCTTTAAATGTCCAATTCCAATTCTGAAAATTCGTAAAAAAATTAAAGAATTAAGTAAAGGAGATACACTCTCAATAATTGCTACCGATAGTATGATTAAAATTGATCTTCCAATTTTTTGTAATGAGTCAAATTGTAGGCTAATTGAGATAGTTGATAAAGGTGGAAATATCTTTTGTAAGATAGAGGTTATCTAAACTATTATTTTCTTAAGCTAACTATTATTAATGAAACAAAAATTAGCATGCCTCCTAAATATTGGGACATTAATAATCTTTCATCAAGTATTATAGCAGCTGCTAAAGCTGTTAGTAGTGGCTCCGTATTAAAAAAAAGACCAGATATGACAACTGATGTGAATTTTAGTGATAGCATCTGAAAATAGTATGCACCAACATAGCAAATTGATAGGACCAAAACTGGTAAAAATATTTCTATATTACTAAATGCTATAGCAGGTGATAGCAATATTAAGAATAATAACAATACCGGTATTACACCCAAATGAACCCAGAAACCAAGAATAATTGGGCTACATTTTCTGGAAGCTACACCTGCGGCAAAGTATAAGAAAGTAGCACTTACACTTGATATTCCAGCTAAAAGGATCCCAATGGGGTTTATATTATTGAAATCTGGAACTATAACAAATATTAGTCCCAAGAAAACAACAGTAAATACTAGGATATCCGAATTTTTTATACTTTCTTTTTCCCTAATTATTGTCGTGATTAATATTTGTATTGGAAAGGTGAAAAAAATAATTGCCGCGAGGGAAACAGAAATAAAATTAATAGATCCTACATAACACAAGTTAATAAGGGCTGTTGCAATAGACATTACAATAACATGTGATCTAACCTCTGAAGGTATATTAAATTTTAGCTTTCCACTAACTGCAAGTATTAGCGATATAAGGAACATAAAGACAGCTCGAGAAACGACAGAAAATATTGTCGGAACACCATTTTGCATTGCGTATCCCGCCATAGGATTATTAATTCCATAGCATAATGATGAGAGAACGGCAAAAAATGGTCCTTTATTTTTTTGCAAGTAATTGGAATCTGAAGAGTTATCCATTAATCCATCCCATCGTTAGAATATTTAACTTAAAATTTTAATTAAAAGGTGTTACTAATATGTACCTGAATAAGGAGCATAATGTGGAAGATCATATAATAGAACTATCGCCTAATAAAGCATTTTCACTACAAAATATTGTTAAACTCGATGGTAGGTTGAGCGCGTATCCTCCTGACGAAGATGGATATGTGCCATTAAATTGTTATCTTGTCAAAGAAGAAAACGGTGCATTTTTATTCGATACTGGCTATGTATTCCATCAAGATAATATTCTCTCACAACTAAATTCAGTTTTAGATAAAAATATACCCTTATCAATTATTCCACTGCGTATTAATGAGTTTATGTCAGTAGGAAATGCAAAAGCAATTTCACATAATTTCAATGTAATCTCCTATTATTCGCCGCATCCTGAAGCACCTGATTGGTTTGATTTTACTGATAAGGAGAGGGATCTTAGCTTAAAAAAAATTCCTACAAATCTTCTGCGCGGTACAGTGACATGTGAAGTTGGAGAGGGGAGTGGAAGAAATATCCAGGTGATCAGTGCGCCATTAAGACTTATAAATACTTCCTGGATATATGACGAGCAAACAAAAATACTTTTTTCATCTGATATGTTTAACTATGGAATCGCGCGTTCCAATCAAGAAGAATGGATTATAGCTCAAAATGATCCAAATATTACTAAAGGCCTTGTTAGATCCTTCTTGCTAAATACTAGGTATTGGTGGTTAGAGGGAGCAAAAACAAGATTATTACGAGATAATATTAGGAAAGTTTATGACTCCTATGATATTGATATGATTGCACCAGGATATGGTAAGATATTTCAAGGAAAAGACTTAGTAAAACAACAATTTGAATTATTAGATGATATACTAAATGACTTAGATGTATCAAATACTGAAGCAAAATATGTACCAAGAAATTATATGAGGTAAAAATGACAAAGAGTAAGCTGCCAAGGGAAATATTAAAAAATATATTTTGGTTAGGAGATTGTTTGGAACAAAGATATCAAGGAAAGATTTATCATTCCTACAACTCATCCTATCTAATAGTTGGTGAGCATTCTGCTCTACTTGTTGAGACAGGGCACCCAAAAGATTTTAACGAATTGCATGACCAGATTCAGGGTATTTTATCGGAAAAAGATATTCCTCTGAAATATATATTTATCACCCATCAAGAAACACCACATTCTGGAGGTGTGGGACGTTTTCTCAATCTATACCCTGATGTAGAGATACACGGTGATGTGAATGATTATCATATGGCTTTCCCAAATTTTAGTAAAAATTTTATTGCAATGGAAGTTGGTGATAGCATTGATCTTGGTGGCATGGAATTTATTGCTGCAGAACCAGTGGTAAGAGATATGAGAACTTCTCTTTGGGGTTATGTAGCTCCTTATAACCTGCTATTTCCAGGTGATGGTTTTGCTTACAGTCATTATCATTGGGATGGGCATTGTGGTATGGTAGCAGAGGAGGCAGATACCCTTGATCTATTCGATGTTTCAGCAGTTTTTGCTGAGCTCGCATTATTTTGGACAAATTTTGTAGATATGGAAATTTATACTAATAAGCTCAAAGAACTTGTTAAAGAATTAGATATAAAGTACATAGCGCCTACACATGGACTTCCAATATTGGACATTAATGAGACAATGCCGAAAGTGATAGAGGGTTTACAAGCCCCATATCATAAGCTCGCCAGTTAGATTGAAAAACTAATTTTTTTCTGGATAAGGGACGTTCTTTCCAGAATATCTTCTGACACGAATGTTAGCTTGTTCTGCATGTCCGGCAAATCCCTCAAGCATGCATAATCTAGAGCAGATTTCACCAACCTGTGCCGATGTTTCTTTATTTTCTATTCTTTGATAGGTACAGGTTTTTAGAAACTTTCCAACCCACAGACCACCTGTATATCTACTCGCTTTTTTTGTTGGTAAAGTATGATTTGTACCGATTATCTTATCTCCATATGCAACATTTGTTTCATGCCCTAAAAATAGGGATCCAAAGTTTTGAAGATTATCCAGAAAAAAAGAAGGGTCTTTTGTCATAACTTGAACATGTTCATATGCCAGTATATTTGCCTCTTTGAGCATATCTTCTTTATCTTTACATAAGATAATTTCACCAAAATTATCCCATGAACCTCTGGTTATACTTGCTGTTGGTAGTATTGATAATAATCTCTCAACTTCATCAAGTGTTTCTCTTGCAACTCTCTCTGAGTCTGTAATTAATACAGCAGGAGATGTTGGACCATGTTCTGCTTGACCAAGTAAATCTGTAGCACAAATTTCACCATCAGATGTATCATCTGCAATTACTAGCGTTTCTGTTGGTCCAGCTATTAGGTCAATTCCAACCTCTCCAAACATCTGTTTTTTCGCCTCGGCAACAAAAGAATTCCCTGGTCCTACTATCATATTGACGGGATCAATTCTCTCAGTACCGATCCCCATTGCGCCGATAGCTTGAACACCACCAATGAGATAAATTTCATCCGCTCCTGCAAAATGCATAGCAGATATCGTAGCAGGATGGGCGCCACCATTATAAGGTGGTGCGCATGCAATTACCCTTTTTACTCCTGCAACCTTTGAGGTTAGGACACTCATATGTGCTGACGCAACCATAGGGTATCTTCCACCTGGGACATAACAGCCAACATTTTCAATTGGGATATGTTTATGTCCAAGAAAAACACCTGGTAATGTTTCAACCTCAAGCTCATTCATTGTCTCAAGTTGTTTCTGTGCAAAATTTCTGATTTGATTTTGAGCAAATTTTATATCTTCAATTTCAGTTTTGCTTAATTTAGATATTGCTTCTTTTATTTGGTCTTGTGTTAGCTGAAAATCAGTAGGATCCCAGTTATCAAATTTTTTTGAATATTCTTGTACAGCCTTATGCCCATTCTTCCTTATATCATTGAGGATTGATCGAACAGTTTCCTCAATGACAAGACTATCTTCTTTTGCATCAGAATTTTCAGGTCTTTTTTTTATATACTTTATCACTTCTTTGACCCAATTATTTAAATACTTGAGGGTTAATTGGTGATCCTGTCCCACCGGTAATAATTAGTGGCGGTCCACAAAAGAAGAATTCATATACACCATCTTTGGCACAGTCTTCTGCAAGTTCTTTGAGATAAAATATTTCTCCCATACATAATCCCATTGCCGGTATAACAACCCAGTGCCATGGCTGATTTGCTTCAGAGGTCTCATTTGGTCTTACTTCAACCCCCCATGTATCTGAGCATATTGCAGCAATTTCTTTTTCATGGCACCAATAACAATTTTCAAATTTCACACCTGGTGCATCTCCTCCAGCATATCCACCCCATGCATTTTCACTCAAGCATCTTTCCATTTGTCCTGTTCTTATAATGACAAAATCAGCTTTTTTAATTTCAACTCCTTGATGTTTTGCGCATGCATCTAATTCTTCGTTGGATATTCCTTCTCCATCTGCAAGCCAATCAACACCTCTAAATCTTGCTATATCAAGAAGAACACCTCTACCATTCATCTTATCTTTAGAATTTTCAATGCCTAATACATTGAGACCAGTAACATCAATCTGTTTAGGATCATGACCGTTGTAAGCTCTGTCTTCGTAAAAGATATGTCCAAGAGCATCCCAGTGAGTAGCGCCTTGGACACATAAATTTAATGTATCGTCAGCATATCTAATCTTGTTCCAATCTTGCCTTCCACATACTGCGTCAGTTCCAGTTGCTAACATCTGATGTATGGGATTAAATCTGCCACCAAAAAGACCATTTTGTGGTCCCTCTCTATCGAGTGGTATCCCTAATGAAAATACCTTACCTTTTTTAATTAATTTTGATGCTTCGACAATATGTTCTGGAGTCACCAGATTCAAGGTACCAATTTGATCGTCTTTACCCCATCTTCCCCAATTTGATAATTCTTCTGATGCCTTTTTGATAGCATCAAGATTAACCTTTATATCCATTTCTCTTCTCCTTTATTAGTGGGCTGTCCAACCACCATCAATTAACAAACTTGTTCCAGTTATCATCTTAGCTTGTGGTGAACATAAATACAATATTCCATCAACAATATCTTGAACATCGACAAGCTTTTTCATCGGTATCATACCATAGACAAAATTTTTAAACTTTTCATCTTCAAACATTGGTTTTGTCATGGGAGTATCCGCGAAAGTTGGTGCGATTGAACATACCCTAATATTTGATGGCGCTACTTCAACAGCTAAGGCTTTTGTTAACCCTTCAACTGCGTGTTTTGTCAAGCAATAGACAGTTCTAGTAGGTGAACCAATGTGCCCCATCTGTGACGTCACGTTTATTATTACCCCTGAGTTATTATTTTTCATAATTTTTACGGCATGTTTAGAAGTTCTAAAAGTAGCTCTGACATTCAAATTAAGCATTAAATCAAGAGTTTCATCATCAACATCTTCGATAAGTTTTGGTCTGTTTATTCCAGCATTGTTAATACAAACATCTAGTTTTTTTAGAGTGGACATTTCTTTAAAGAAAGCATCACCCGTGATATCAAACGGCCAGATTTCAATATTATTTGGATATTCTTTTTGCAGATCATTTAGATCATCTTCAGTTCTACTTACTGCGATAACTTTTGCATCTTGCTTTGCAAATTCAATGGCAGTGGCTCTCCCAATTCCTCTTGCGGCACCAGTAATTAAAACAATCTTATCCTTGAATGAGCTTGAGCTATTCATCTAATTATGACCTATATCACTTCATTTCGGATTTATACCAATGGTATATTTCTTCACCGGTCATATGCACAACACCTTCGTGTTGATTAATGTAGTCAAATAATTTCTCAACATGCCCTATCCTATGAGGAGTACCAGTGAGATAAGGATGCATACTAATAGCCATGATTTTGATATTTTCTTCACTTTCCATGTACAACCGATCAAAAGTTTCTTTACATTGTTGATAGAAAACATGAGCTGGTTGATGTTGAATAATATGAATAACAATATCGTTTGTTTCTAATGGGTATGGAAGTGTCAGCATTGGACCGTATTTTGTGTCTAATGTTGTTGGCAAATCATCCATTGGCCAATTACATACGTATTCAATTCCATTTTTCTTAAGTAAATCAAGTGTGTCCTCAGTTTCTGTCAAGCCCGGACTTTCCCAACCTATAGGTTGTTTACCAGTGAAGTTTTTTATCTCTTCAACAGCAGCTGCAATAGCTTCATCTTCGTTTTCGAGTGAGTGCTGTGGTTGCTGTTCATATCCGTGACCCATGAACTCCCAACCAGCTTCTAACGCTGCTTCTGCGAGTCTTGGATATTTTGAACAGACGTGCCCATTTATTGCAAGCGTTGCACGAATTCCTCGAGATTTGAGTGCATTTAAATGTCTCCAGAAACCAACTCTATTACCATATTCATGCCATGACCAGTTTGGGATGTTTGGCATTAGTTGATTACCCATTGGTGGTGGCAATGCATTTCTTGGCATAGGTCTTATGATATTCCATAATTCTACATTGACAGTTGTCCATACTATTATTTTTGAGCCGTTTGGACCTTTCATCTTTGGTCTATCAATTATAGCTTCATACTTTAAGCGATCTGTTAGTAAACTCATTTTGTTCCTATTTTTTTATTTCTTCTTTTAAGTTTATATACTATTTTTTTTGATTATATTTGAATTTATAAACTTTTTAAGAATTTTTTAAGGCAAAACATCAAATGGGACCATTAAAAGATATCAAGATTTTTGATTTAACGCGCGTATTGGCTGGGCCACATTGTACTCAAATACTAGGTGATCTTGGTGCTGATATAATTAAAATTGAGAGAGTAGAAAATGGAGATGATACACGAAAATTTGCACCTCCCTTTATGAAAGACCAAAACGGCGATGATACAAATCAAAGTGCATATTTTTCAGGAACGAATAGAAACAAAAGATCCTTAACTCTTGATTTAAGTTCCTCTGAGGGTCAGGCGATTGCAAAGGAGTTAATTTCAAAGTCAGATATCTTGGTAGAAAATTTCAAAGTAGGTACTCTCAAGAAGTACAACTTGGATTATGACTCACTCAAGGATGAATTTCCTAGTTTAATTTATTGTTCAATAACTGGATTTGGTCAAACTGGTCCGTATGCAAATAGACCAGCCTATGATGCTCTAGTGCAAGCTATGGGTGGTGTAATGAGTTTAACAGGTGAACCAGATGGTGAGCCTATGAAAGTAGGAGTTTCAATTGCAGATTTGATGGCGGGTATGTACGCTACTGTTTCAGTTCTAGCTGCTCTAAGGCATCGTGATAAAACCAATGAAGGGCAACATCTAGACATTTCTATGTTGGATGCACATGTTGCGTGGCTCGCAAATCAAGGTATGAATTATTTAGCAACAGATAAGAATCCGCAAAGACTAGGAAATCAGCATCCTAATATATTACCTTATCAAGTAATGCCATCAAAAGATGGGTATTTTGTCTTATCAGTAGGAAATGATGCAACATTTGAAAGATTTTGTGAAGTTGCATCATGCGAATACTTATTAGAGGACAAGAAATTCGCTGAAGCTGTACAAAGGGTTAAAAATAGAGAAGAAGTCACCAACAAATTGAATGAAATCACAAAAATGCATGAAACAAAATGGTGGTTGGAAAAATTAGAAGCAAAAAATATTGGATGTTGCGCAATTAACACACTCGAAGAAGTCTTCTCAGATCCGCAGGTTATTTCAAGAGAGATGGTCTTAAACATGGAGGGCACAGATGAAAAGAAAAGCCCTTATAAGTTAATTGCAAATCCGATTAAGATGAAAGAAGGCAGTATTACTTATCGTTATCCTCCACCACAACATGGGGAACACACCACGGAGCTCCTAAAGGAATACCTAGATTATTCCGACGAAAAGATTGAGTCTCTTAAAAAGTCAGGAATAATCTAGTTAAATTTTTATGATTATTACGCGGTTTTCTCTTCTACCTTACCGTAGTGAGTATATGTCTGTTGTATATACCATTTGTAGAAATCCCAATAGCTTTCTTCAGGGTACTTCATTGGGTTTTCAGAACTTACGCATGAAGGTATTTGTTTTGCAACTGTTTCAAGGCTTGTATTAACAAAACATGCAAGAGAATAGCGATCATTATTTCTTGGAGGCAATACCCTATGAGGTGTTGCTCTAAATCTTTCGTTTGTCCAACGTTCTAGGAATTGTCCTAAATTTAAAATAAGAGCTCCATCTGGTATAATTGGCCAGAACCATGAGCCATCAGTATCCATTACTTGTAGACCAGGTTCTTTTGCTAGTGGTAATATTGTCATAAATCCTGTATCAGCATGAGCACCAAGACCAAATTCTTTTTCCTCAACAAATTCTACTTTTGGATATTTTGCAAGACGGAAGTAACTGTATAGTTCTTCAAAATGTGGCTCAAAAAAGTTATCTTCAACACCTAAAGCTTCGGCCCATACTGGAAGTAGTTTCTTACACATATTAATAATTCCATCCCAGTAATCCATAACGTCTTCTTTGAAATTATCCATTTCTGGCCATTGGTTTTTACCATAAAATTGCTTACCCGCTTTTACATTTGGATGGTCATCTGGATATTCAGTTGCCAAAACCAAGCATTCAACAGAGTCTGTTTTTGTATGTTCTTCATATTTGGAATGAGTTAATATGGTTGCTTTTGATGGAATATAACCACGCTGATTTTCATTAACTTTGATGTCCATTTTGAAATCAACATCTTTATCATGGAATTTTATTATTTGTTCTTCCATTTTTTCAATTTTTTCCTGGGGAATTCCATGATTTACTAGGCACATAAATCCAAGGGTTTCAGCCGCCTCTCTCCATTTACCAGCAAGTTCTTTGATTGCTTCACGATCACCATTCATGATTGGTGCCAAATCCATTACAGGTAATTCTTTATATGGATAATCTATATCTCTAGCGTCAATTTTTCCTGAATTCATTTTTCTCCTCGTTTTTTGTTCTTTTGATAAATTACTTAAAATAACGTATCAAAAATTAAATTTGTTTACTATCATCAAAAATAAGTTGATATATTAAAACAGATTTAAATTGTTAATGAAATAAAAAAATCAAGTAAAGGGGTTAAAATGTCAGAAAAAATTGGAATAATTGGTCTTGGAATAATGGGGTCAGCTTATGCGAAAAATCTTACAGCAGCTGGCTATGAAATAATTGGCTTTGACGTAAACGAGGAAAGGTTTGAAGCTCAGGGAAATGCAAGAGTCGTAAGAGCTTCATCACCAACAGATGTAGTTAATCAAGTCGATAGAGTTATCACATCTCTCCCACATCCAGACGCATTAATGGCCGTAGCAGATGAAATATCAAAATCTGGAAAAGAAGTTATCGTTGCGGATACTTGCACACTAAAAATATCAGATAAGTTGAAGGCAAGAGATATCCTTGCTGAAAAAGGGATAACACTGCTTGATTGCCCTGTGAGTGGAACCGGTCACCAAGCATGGGCAGGGGACCTTGTCATTTTTGGAAGTGGAGACCAAGCCTCTTTTGATAAAATCAAGCCTGCATTTGAAAAAATGGGCAGAGAAGTTCATTTTCTAGGCGAGTTTGGTATAGGGTCCAAAATGAAATACATAGCTAATTTATTAGTTGTAATTCATAATGTGTCATCAGCTGAAGCAATCACATACGGTATTAAAGCAGGAATTGATCCGCAGCTTGTTTACGATGTCATTAAATCTAGTGCTGGATCATCCAGAATGTTTGAGGTCAGGGGCCAGATGATGGTCGACAATAAGTATGATGAGAATGTATCTGCTAATCACTACATTACAAAGAAAGATATTTCTGTCATATTGGATTATGCTGACCAGATGGGTTGTCCTACACCATTACTCTCGGTTGCAGGTGATATTCACAGAGCTGCAATAGCTCAAGGTCGAGCCCTTGAAGATACTGCATCAGTATGCGCTGTGACAGACTTGTTGGCTGGTGTAAAAAGATAAAATAGATTTAAGTAACCCAATGAAGCATAACCTTGAAGCAAAATATGACACAGTTCATTGGGGGATATTGTCTTCTGACATAGAGCCTGTATTAACAATAAACAGTGGTGATCATATTGAGATTACCACTGTTTCAGGCCCACCAGAAGTTGTTGTTAATTGTCCATACAAAGTGAAAGATTCTTTACTAGAAATCCATGAAAAAACATTTCGTGGAACCTTACAAGGTGGACATATGTGTACTGGTCCGATTAACATAACTGGATCAAAAAAAGGAGAAGTTTTACAAGTTGAAATTAACTCTGTGGACTTAGACTCGGACTGGGCGTACACAGGTATTGCTCCTTTGAAGGGTGCATTACCTGATGATTTCAAAAACAAGCATGTCACATATCTAGAAATAGATAAAAAAAACAAAATTGCAAAAACCCCATGGGGAATGAATATTGACCTTGACCCATTCTTTGGGGTTATCACGACTGCGCCACCGATTGAATGGGGTAAATTACCAACAGTACCCCCACGAAAGAATGGTGGGAATATGGATAATAAAGAATTAAAACCTGGATCGACATTATATCTACCTATTTTTAATGATGGGGCATTATTTTCGGTCGGAGATGGGCATGGCACTCAAGGTGATGGAGAAATTTGTACAGCTGCTATTGAAATGGACATGCGGGGTGAGTTTGTACTAAAAAATAGAAGCGATATGTCGCTTGAGTGGCCCTTTGCAGAAACTCAAGATTTTTTAATCACTATGGCTTTTGATCCAGATCTTGATGCATGTGTAAAAATAGTCACACGAGAAATGATCAAATTTTTAAATTTATATGGTGATTTATCAAGAGAGGATGCATATACTTTACTGAGCTATGTTGGGGACTTGAGGATTACTCAAGTCGTAAATGGTAATAAGGGAGTTCATCTAATGCTTCCGAAGAAATATTTCAACAAAACATTCAAAATTTAGGGGGGATTAATTATGGTAAAAAAATATGAGATCTTAATATTAGGGGCATCATATGGCTCATTATTGGGAATTAAATTAGCACTAGCAGGACACAACGTAGATTTAGTATGTCTACCAGAAGAGGTTGAACTAATTAATCAAGAGGGTGCAGTTGTAAGATTACCAATCCGTGACAGGAATACAGTTGTTGAATTGAGGTCTAAAGATTGTGATGGTATTTTGTCTGCTCTTGGACCTAATGATGTGGATTTAAAAAAATATGATCTTATAGCTTTAGCCATGCAAGAACCGCAATATGGTTCTGACGAAATAGCAAAATTATTAAAAGATATTGGGCAGAGTAAATTACCGTGTATGTCCATAATGAATATGCCTCCATTACCATACATAGCAAGAATTGAAGATTTGGATACCAGCAAATTACATGGTGCATATACCAAACCCGATGTGTGGCAATATTTTGATCCAAATTTTATGACCTTATGTAGTCCAGACCCACAGGCATTTAGACCACCAGATGAAAAAATAAATGTTCTGCAAGTTGGTCTTCCAACTAATTTTAAGGTTGCTCGGTTCCCATCTGATGGACAAACAGAAATTTTAAGAAGCCTTCAGGCTGATATTGAAAATATCAAATATAATCACGAAGGTGAAATGATAGAATTACCTGTGAAGCTGAAGGTTCATGAGTCAATATTTGTACCTCTCGCTAAATGGAGTATGCTTTTAGCTGGGAACTATAGATGTGTAAAGCCTGAGAATGCCGTTCCAATAAAGGAAGCGGTGCATGCAGACATTGACCTTTCAAAAAAGATTTATCAATGGGTCAGCAGTATTGCAATAGAGTTAGGTGCAATTGAAACAGACCAAGTCCCATTTGAAAAATATGCAGCAGCAGCAGAAAGTCTAATCAGGCCATCATCGGCTGCTCGAGCATTATTTTCTGGTGCGAAGAATATTGAGAGGGTTGATAAATTAATGAAACTCATTGCTACTCAAATGGGTAAAGATACTAGTATTATTGACCCAATAATTACTGAGGTTGATAGAAGATTAGAAATCAATAGAAACTCATAATCAAAAAAGGTTAGGGCTATCCATGAGAGTTGTTGATGCAATAATTCAGGTGCTAAAAAAAGAAGGAATTGATTATCTTAGTTGTTTTCCTACTACACCAGTTATAGAAGCAGCTGCTCAAGCTGATATTCGTCCAATAATTTGTCGTCAAGAGAGAGTTGGACTTGGTATATCCGATGGATACAGTCGTATAACAAATGGAAAAAAACTATCAGTATTTGCAATGCAATATGGTCCCGGTGCCGAGAATGCATACCCAGGTGTTGCGACTGCATTTAGTGATTCAACACCTATGTTGATATTGCCACTGGGGCATCCATTAAGCAGAGATAGAGTTTTCCCTTTATACTCAAGTCTAAAATCTTATGAAAGTATAACAAAATATATTGAGCAAATAACAACACCAGAAAAAACTATTGATGTTATCCGACGAGCAATATCAAGCACTCGAATTGGAAGGCCAGGTCCAGCAATGGTTGAAATACCTGAGGACATTCTCAATAAAGAAATTGAAGAAAGCTTAATTGAACAATACAAATGTGTAGATTTTGTACGATCAAAAGCAAACGATGCAGATATAAGTATAGTTTCAAAAATAATTTTAGACGCAAAAAACCCTATTATTATTGCAGGTGCAGGCGTACTTTACTCCGAAGCTTCAAAGGAACTTGAAGAGCTAGCATCAATATTGCAAATTCCAGTAATGACAACTATGGAAGGGAAGAGCGCTATTTCAGAACGGCATAATCCATTGGCGCTTGGAAGTGGATCCGGTGTTATGAGCGATCCTGTGGTTCATTTTATGAAAAATGCCGACGTAGTGATTGCACTTGGTACAAGCTTAACAAGACATCCAATGGTCACAACTATACCACCAGGAAAGATAATAATTCATAATACAAACGATCCCATCGATTTATATAAAAATTATAATATTGACTTTCCTTTATTAGGCGATACTAAGCTTGTAATTCAACAATTAATCGACTCCTGTAAAGATTATCTTGGTAATAAAGTAATCCAAAATGATGTTGCATCAGAAATAAGACGAATTAGAGATAATTTTTTAAATAATTGGGATCAACATTTAAGCTCAAAAAATACTCCAATAAGTCCATACAGAGTGATTTCGGAATTCATGAAAAATATTGATCCTAGTGATGCAATTGTGACACATGACGCAGGTAGCCCGAGATATCAAATGATGCCTTTTTATCAATCTGATACACCAAGATCCTATATTGGATGGGGAAAATCACATCAGCTGGGTACAGGATTGGGACTTGCAATTGGAGCAAAGTTAGCGTCTCCTGATAAATTTTGTGTCAATTTCATGGGTGATGCGGCATTTGGTATGACTGGATTAGATCTTGAGACATCTGCCAGGTCAGGCTTACCAATTACTACAATTGTTCTCAGAAATGAGACTATGGCAATAGAAACTAATCATATGAAAGTTAGTCACGAAAAATATAAGGCGCGTGATTTAGATGGAGATTATGCAGAAATAGCTAAATCTCTGGGAGCTTGGTCAACTGTTGTTAATGACCCAGATGATATCGCAAAAGCTATACTTGATGCAAAAGATAAGAATGACGATGGTAAAACTGCATTAATACAGATCAACACATCAAAAGATCAAGATTTTGCTAATATGAGACCTTTTGGTTAAAAAAAATAAGGAGAAAGAGATGGTAAAGATATTTATTCCTCAAGAAATTTCAAAAGTGGCGTATGAGAAGCTAAAGACTATTGGAGATGTTACAATGTATACAGGCACTGATGGACCAATGCCACATGATGAAATCTTAAAAGAAGTAACAGACAAAGATATATTGTATGCACTTGGTGAAGTGGAGTTTGATAGAGAGATTATAATGGCGGCTAAGCCCCTAAAATTAGTGTCAGCAATGCATATGAAGGCTACATTTGTTGATAAAAAGGCCTGCTCAGAGAGAAAAGTACCATTATGTGGTATTCCAAACTTTGTTAGTAAGACTACTGCAGAGTTTACGTTTGCTCTATTGATGTCCACGGCTTGGAGATTACCTGAAGCACAAAGATATCTTCAAGATGGGAAATGGACACAAAACCAATCAACATCATTTTTAGGATCACGTTTATATGGGAAAACTATTGGGATAGTTGGTATGGGCGCAGTGGGCACAGGTGTTGCAAAAAGAGCAGCTGCATGTGATATGAAAGTTATTTATCATAAGAGGCAAAGATTATCAGCAGCAGAGGAGTTAGTACTTGGAAATGCTGAATATAGAGCAATTGAGGATTTATTCATGGAGTCCGATTTTGTTGTCTTATGTACATCGTTAACTAATGATACAAAAGGACTAGTTGGCGAATATTTACTCTCACTCATGAAACCAACATCTATCTTAATAAACACATCAAGAGGACCAATCCTTGATGAGGAAGCACTTGAAAATGCTCTTAGGTCCGGTCAAATACTAGGTGCTGGACTAGATGTTTATGAGATTGAGGTTCCTGAACCAAATCCTGGACCAAGAAAAGGTCTTTATGAATTAGAAAATGTAGTTATGACACCGCACATTGGCTCTGCAGCAAGGGAGACAAGAGATGAGATGGCACTAAGAGCTGTTCACAATATAGAGAGATTTCTTGATGGAAAACGTCCGTTTGATGTTCTTAATCCAGAAGTTTATGGTGAAGCTGCAAGCAATGACGAAGTAATTGGTTAATTAACTAATACGCATACCGTTATGACAGACGTAAGGATTGAAAACTCATGGAAGGAGCGCCTAATAGATGAGTTTTCTGAGCCTTACATGCGAGATTTGAGCACTTTTTTGAGGCAAGAAAAAAGTAAAAATAAAACGATTTATCCACCCAGTCATTTAATTTTTAATGCATTTGAACTGACAAAATTCGATGATGTTAAGATTGTAATATTGGGACAAGATCCATACCATGGAAACGGTCAAGCACATGGATTAAGTTTTTCAGTTCAAGACGGGATTAAGTTGCCGCCATCTCTTCAAAATATTTACAAAGAATTAAATAATGATTTGGATATCCCAATATCAAATAATGGTAATTTATCAAGTTGGTGTAAACAGGGTGTACTTCTGCTGAATAGTATTTTGACCGTTGAGCAGGGTAAACCCGCTTCTCACTCAAATATGGGATGGGAAAAATTTACAGATACGATTTTAGAATTACTAAATAACAACAAAAGTGGCATTGTATATATCTTATGGGGGAAGAAAGCACAAGAAAAGTGTAGGTTTATAGATCAGGACTCTAATTTAGTTATACAAAGCCCACATCCATCGCCTTATTCTGCAAATAGTGGGTTCTTTGGATCAAAGCCGTTTTCAAAAGCAAATGAATATCTGAAATCAAATAATAAGAAAGAAGTTAACTGGCAAATACCTTGAGCTTTATTGTGCTATTTTTCTCTCTTTTATTAGAGAGTTCCCAGTTACTTGTTTATTTTTATAGGACTCCTGAAATGCAGTTTTTTGCCAGCCATTGAGCCGTTGTTCTATGTCGGATAAATTTTTTGTTTTCCATTCATCGGACGTATTTTCATCGCGCCAAATATTTTTTTCTTCTTCAGTTCTGCCGCACCCATAACAGTAACCTGTAATTGGGTCTTCTTTGCATACATTTATACACGGTGAAACAATATCTGAATTGGACATCTTTATTCCCTTATTAATTATTGCTTAAAAATAATATATACATATATAATTAATATTACAAATTTCACAAGGCAGTAATAATGACAATAGAAAGCTCTGTTTCCAAATTTGATTGGAAATGCAAGCACACGTGGAGAAGAAGTGCTAACAATACAAAATGGTGTCTAATTGGATGTTCAATAGGTGACTTTGGAACAATTGCATATTTCCAATATACAGGAATCCCATGGTCAACTATGTCTATTATGCTTCTTGCAATATGTAATGGCCTCTTAACAAGTATAATTTTAGAGACTATTATTCTTATGCGACAAAATATAATATTTATGTCTGCATTGAAGACGGCATTGGGGATGAGTTTTATTTCAATGATATCAATGGAAGCTGCTATGAATATAGTTGATGTTGCTCTGACAGGTGGTGCAAAATTAACCTGGTGGGTCATACCAATAATGTTACTGGTTGGTTTTTTAACCCCTTGGCCATACAACTATTGGAGACTAAAAAAATATAACCAAGCATGTCATTAGTTATACCACCTATTACATTTGGAAAATCTAAAAAATGTTTTGTCTGAGTTAAATTGATTAGTAAGACAGCTCAAAAAGAATATTTATAGTTTATATAAAGATTTGTTTCACTCATATCTTTAAAAGATAATTCTTGATATTGAAATTTTGCCTCAATTGTTTGATCAGAAGAAAAATTATGGTTAAGCCCAAATGTTATTATGGGTCTGGTAGGGTTATAATTTTTTGTTAAGTCAATGCTTGTTAAACCTGAAACACCAGTAGGGGTCAACGCTGATGTATTATGGAATATATCATATTCAAAACCTGATGCCCCAAAAATACTATTATCACTATTAATTTCATAATTATATTTAATTCCAGTTATCGCAGTTAATGAAGTGTCAGTAATATCATTATAAGTAATTGGTAAATCGACACCAGTTTCTGTAAAGCCATTCTGATGTTTTTGAGAGTATTGAGCTGCAAAGTATGGAGATATAGTAATTTTCTTATTAATTTTC